>JAFAYQ010000047.1 GCA_019240215.1 Actinomycetota bacterium
CCCGGTAACCGGCACCGCCGCCCCCGCACCGCCGACACCCGGATAGCCGACACCTAGCCGACACCTGCCCGTCCCGCCCCCCCCCCCCGGAGCCCCCCCCGGCCCCCCGCCAACGCCCTCCGCCAACGCCGCCCGCCAGGCTCGCCAGGCCCGCCCGCCCGCCAGTCCCGGTTGTCCGCACGGTTACCCCTATCAGCCACCGTGAAAATGATCAGTTATCCGCCCGCGAGTAAGCCAGCCAGTTAGCCACCAGTAAGCCACCAGTAAGCCACCGCACTAAGGCCCCGGTGCGATTCGTATGCACATCATTGGCGCCGCGATAGGCGTGATAGAAGCGGTTGGTGTTGAAACGTAAAATATTTACTAAGACGGTAAGGGCGGTACCGTATCCGTTTCCATGGGATTGCATCGCCTTGCCGTGTGCGCCGATGTGGCACTCGCGGATACGCCACTGAAGTACTCGGTACGGTAACGAGTAACCGCACCGGGCGGTCAAGGGTTGTCATCATATGCGCATCGGCAGCCGTCTAATCGACGTCATCAGGCCCGGGTCTGTGCATGATCGACAGCCACTTGCGAACCAGTAAGCCAGCCAGTAGAACCGGTAAGCCAGCCGGTAAGCGCCGCCGGTAAGCCACTCCAGTAAGCGAGTACACCTGTCATTGACCGCGCCGCCGTGAAGTAATCTCCCCACCGCCGTTCAAGAACGGCGGCAGTTGGCTTACTCTGGCGATGGACGGCTTATAGTAGTCGCCTTGGCGTCGAGGTTGCACTACACATTCAGCCGTCTCGGTCAGGTCGGCGGAGAGCTTGTGACCGTTGATTGCGTGCTCAGAGTAGCCACACGATCACTCAGAGTAATATCCCTAAATTTATTGTGACATAAACGGGGATTCTCGTTGCCGAAAGGTACGCTTACTCGCTAGTTTCACCGCCACCAACGTTTTTCCCAACGAAACCCGAGGTGACCTCGAGTGGCTCTTCCTCCCCTCACTCCAGATCAGCGCGCGGCAGCCTTGGAGAAGGCGGCCAGAGCTCGCAAAGAACGCGCAGAGGTTAAGAATCGCCTCAAGCGCGGAGCCACCACCCTCTCCGACGTCATCAAGGAAGGCTCGACCGATGACGTCATTGGCAAGATGAAGGTCTCGGCCCTGCTCGAGTCGATGCCCGGTGTGGGTAAGGTTCGCGCTAAGCAGATCATGGAACGGCTCGGCATCGCCGAGTCCCGGCGTGTCCGTGGTCTGGGGGCGAACCAGCGCTCGGCGCTCGAGCACGAGTTCGGCGCCGACATCTGAGCCGGTCAACCGATAGCCAACTAGTACACACAGCAGATTCCGGGAGGGCACGGGGGCATGGTCGCCCAGTCCGGCGATATTGTGCGCGGCTCCGCCACCCCCGGCGGAGCCGCGAGCCTGGGCAGTGGATACTGCCTAACCATGCGGAAGTTCTCCCGGCTGATCGTGCTCTCCGGGCCCTCCGGGGTCGGGAAGAGCACGGTCGTCGCGGAGTTGCGGCGTAGCCACCCTGAGCTGTGGCTCTCGGTCTCAGCCACGACCCGCGCACCGCGGCCCGGTGAAGTAGACGGTCGCGAATATTTCTTTGTGGACGAGACCGAATTCGATCGTATGGCGGCCGCTGGCGAACTACTGGAATGGGCGGAGTTCGCCGGAAATAAGTACGGAACCCCGCGAAAGCCGCTCGAAGAGAAACTGGCGTCCGGCATTCCCTGCCTCCTGGAGATCGATCTGGCCGGAGCCCGGCAGGTGCGCAAGACCATGCCCGACGCGCGGCTGGTGTTCCTGGCCCCGCCGTCCTGGGACGAGCTGGTCCGGCGGCTGACCGGCCGCGGCACCGAGTCGCCCGCCGTCATCGAGCGGCGGCTGGACGCGGCCCGGCTGGAGCTCGCGGCCGAGAGTGAATTCGACCTCACCCTGGTCAACACATCCGTCCAGCAGGTGTGCCGCCAGGTGATAACCTTGGTCTTCGGCTCAGCAGCAGACTGTTGAGCCTTCTGACGACGAAAGGCGTGACGTGGCAGGGACTCCCGCCGCCGATGGCATTATCAACCCGCCGATCGACGATCTTCTGAACGTCGTGGACAGCAAGTACCAGCTCGTGATCATGGCCGCCAAGCGGGCGCGGCAGATCAATGCGTACTACTCCCAGCTCGGCGAGGGCCTGCTGGAGTACGTGGGCCCGCTGGTCGAGACCCGGGTTCAGGAGAAGCCGCTGTCGATCTCGCTGCGCGAGGTCCGGGACGGCCTGCTGTCGGTCGAGCCCACCAACGAGGCCTGACCCCAGGGCCCCAGGCTCCACCGCCGCCATGGCTCCGCAGGTCATCCTGGGTGTGTCCGCGGGGATCGCGGCGTACAAGGCGTGTGAACTGCTCCGCAGGCTGACCGAGAGCGGTCATCGCGTCCGGGTGATTCCGACCCCGGACGCGCTGCGTTTCGTGGGCGAACCGACCTGGGCGGCGCTGTCCGGTCAGCCGGTCAGCACCGACGTCTGGACTGATGTCGCCGAGGTCCCGCACGTCCGCCTCGGCCAGGGCGCCGATCTGGTCGTGGTGGCCCCTGCCACCGCCGACCTGCTGGCCCGGGCGGCCGCGGGCCGGGCCGACGACCTGCTCACGGCCACGTTGCTGACCGCCCGCTGCCCGGTGCTGTACGCGCCGGCCATGCACACCGAGATGTGGGAACACCCGGCCACCCAGGCCAACGTCGCCCTGCTGCGCGAGCGCGGCGCCGTGGTCCTCGATCCGGCCCGCGGCCGGCTGACGGGCAAAGACACCGGCCCCGGGCGGCTGCCCGAGCCCGCCGAGATCTTCTCGGCCGCCGTCCGCCTGCTCGCCCGCGGCGCGGCCGGGCTGACCCTGGACCTGGCCGGCCGAACGGTCGTGGTGTCGGCCGGCGGCACCCGCGAGGAGCTCGACCCGGTTCGCTTCCTCGGCAACTGGTCGTCCGGCCGTCAGGGCTACGCGTTCGCCGAGACCGCGGTCGCCCGCGGAGCCAAGGTGACGGTGGTGGCGGCCAACGTCGCGCTGCCCGACCCGGCCGGCAGCCGGGTGGTCCGGGTCACCTCGGCCCGCCAGCTGCGCGAGGCGATGCTGGCGTCAGCAGCGCCAGCTGAAGGGCCCCCCGCCGACGCGCTGGTGATGGCGGCCGCGGTCGCCGACTTCCGGCCCGCCGCCCGCCAGGAAGCCAAGATCAAGAAGGACACCGCCGCCGACGGTGTCCCCGCCCCCATCGAGCTGGTCCGCAATCCCGACGTGCTGGCCGAGCTGGCCGCCCGCCGCGCCCCCGGGCAGGTGGTGGTCGGCTTCGCCGCCGAGACCGAGCTGGACCTGGCCGAAAGCCGCGCCAAGCTGGCCCGCAAGGGCTGCGACCTGCTGGTGGTCAACCGGGTGGGGAACGGCCTGGCCTTCGGCACCCCGGACAACGAGGCGGTCGTGCTCGGCGCCGACGGGTCCCGCACCGAGATCGCCAAGGGCGCCAAGGACGTGCTCGCCGACCGGGTCTGGGACCTGGTCCAAGCGCGCCTCGGCTGACCGCCGGCTGACCGCGGGCTGACCGCGTTATCGCCGGTTGGCGGCCGGTTGAGTCGCCAGTTGGCGCTCGGCGGCGCGGAAAAGGTACCCTTACCCGGGCCGTGCAGCGGTATCAGACGCGGTCGATGACTGATCACGTTTCGGTGGGACCTTGGCTGCGCCACCAGCGCCCTGGCGTGATCATGGATAAACTTCGCCAAAGTCTGCCGGGTCGGACAGTTCTGCCCGCACAGAAAGAAAAGGAAATTCCGTGGCACGTCGCCTGTTTACTTCCGAGTCGGTCACTGAGGGTCATCCGGACAAGATGGCGGACCAGATCAGTGACGCCATCCTCGACTCCATGATCAAGGACGACACCGGGAGCCGGGTCGCAGTTGAGACCCTCATCACCACCGGCCAGGTCCACGTGGCAGGCGAGGTGACCACCCGGACCTACGTCGACATTCCCGGCATCATCCGGGAGAAGATCCTCGAGATCGGCTACGACTCCTCGGCCAAGGGCTTCGACGGCGCCTCCTGTGGTGTGTCGGTGTCGATCGGCTCGCAGTCGCCCGACATCGCCCTCGGCGTCGACGACGCCTACGAGTACCGCGAGGGCGAGGGCACCGAGGACTTCGACCGCCAGGGCGCGGGCGACCAGGGCCTGATGTTCGGCTACGCCTGCCGCGAGACCCCCGAGCTGATGCCGCTGCCGATCATGGTGGCTCACCAGCTGTCCCGCCAGCTGTCCAACGTCCGCCGCAGCGGTACCGTGCCGTACCTGCGGCCGGACGGCAAGACCCAGGTGACGATCGAGTACGACGGCGACACCCCGGTCCGGCTGGACACGGTGGTCGTCTCCACCCAGCACGCTCCCGACATCAACCTCAAGGAGCTGCTGTCCCCGGACATCAAGGACTACGTGGTCGACCCGGTCGTGGCCAGCCTCGACCTCGACACCACCGGCTACCGGCTGCTGGTCAACCCGACCGGCCGCTTCGAGGTCGGCGGCCCGATGGGTGACGCCGGCCTGACCGGCCGCAAGATCATCATCGACACCTACGGCGGCATGGCCCGCCACGGTGGCGGCGCCTTCTCCGGCAAGGACCCGTCCAAGGTCGACCGCAGCGCCGCCTACGCGATGCGCTGGGTGGCCAAGAACGTGGTGGCGGCCGGTCTCGCGGACCGCTGCGAGGCCCAGGTCGCCTACGCGATCGGCAAGGCCAAGCCGGTCGGCCTGTTCGTCGAGTGCTTCGGCACCGAAAAGGTCCCGATCGAGAAGATCCAGGACGCCGTGCTCGAGGTGTTCGACCTCCGGCCGCGGGCCATCATCTCCGTGCTCGACCTGCAGCGCCCGATCTACTCCCAGACCGCCGCGTTCGGCCACTTCGGCCGCAGCGAGCCGGACTTCTCCTGGGAGCGCACCGACCGGGTGGAGCAGCTCCGCCGGGCCGCTGGCTTCTGACCAGGCCCACAGCCAGCCGAGCACCACCCGCGAAGGCGGGGCACCCACCCAGGTGTCCCGCCTTCGCCATGTCTGATTACCTTGTCAGCGTGGTTTCGTTTTCGGTCTCCATTTTTTCGTTCGGCCGGTAATTCGCCTGCTATTACATGGCGATGTCATGATGTCGCGCCGAACCGAGCCAGAGCGGAACTAGCCCGGAACCGGCAATTTGCCGGAAATCCTAGCCGATTTCGGCTAACTTTCAGTGTCTGCTCAGCCGGTCAATAAAGGGCTGCTGGTGCCCTCGGCGGGCGGGATACGCCCGGGTATCCCCGGATCCCGGCCACCATCGCGTGGCCTGCGGTGTCTCGGCCCCACCGGGTCTACCGGGCTAGTTGATCGAACGTTTCCCCTGGTGCATCGACTATGCGCCGTTCGCCAGCCCCGGTCATCCTTGGTCGCTCAGATTCCGGTCAGTGCCGTTTTGAATTTGCCGAAATTCACGATTACTCACCCACGCGCTCGTTTGCCTAGTCTTATCGGTATAGCCCCGGGGCTTTATTAATGCCGTTTATCGGCGATAATCAAAGCGCCGGGATTTATCCGGCAGCCCCGTCGGCAAAAGGCCGGGTTCCGGGAAGGAGCGCAGGAAGCAGAAGCGCAGGAAGCCTGCGCAGGAAACCAGAGCGGAAGCTCACCTGTGGAGGGAACATGTACGAGCCGGTACCGGTGACCGGCCCCGGGCCCCGGGCCCGCTCCGGGCGCGGGCCCTTACGACCGCCCGGTCCGCACCGGGCCTAGGCCGCCGAACTTCCCGGCTGCGAGTCAGCTCGCGCCGCCTCCCATCGGCGTGCCCGTCCTTCATCACGTACAAAACGCGTGCCAGCACGCACCACGTGCGTTCCCGCATGCCCTGAGCCTGCGGCACATGCGAATGAATGTGCGGATGAGTTTGCAAAAGGACATGCGGATGCACGTGCATATTCAATATCATTGACCTCGTTCGGTCCGACGGGCCGGCGAGAGGCCGTGAGCACGGCCGTCATCGCCCGCGGCGCTGCTGGCGGGGACGGCAGGGCGCGGCCTATGTCACCGCTACGTCAGGAGACAGACCATGCATGCCATCTACAACGGCATGTCTGCCGGGGAGCTCGGCGGAGCTGTGTGGCGCAAGAGCCAGCGCAGCAACTCGCAGGGTGCCTGTGTGGAGATTGCCAGGATCAGCGCCGACACCGTGGCCATGCGGAACTCGCGGGATCCGCAGGGACCGGCGCTCATATGCCAGCGCGACGCCATCGTGGCCCTCATGACCGGGCTGCGGGACGGGGAGTTCGACGACCTCGCCGACTGAGCAGCCACTGAGCTGCTGAGCGGCCCCCAGCCGCTCAGACGCCTACTGAGCTGGGCCGGTCCCCTAACCGGGGCCGGCCCTCCAGCCCCGCCATCACCGTCGGAGAATAAAGAAATGACGGAAACCCCGATCGACCTGGCCGCGCTCGAAGCCGAGCGGGCCAGGCTCCGTGACACCTACCAGGCCGGGAAGCGGCCCGTCAGCAGCGCCCGGGGCATCCACCACACCGCGCTGATCAGCTCCGACGTGGAACGCACGATCCGCTTCTACCAGGGCGTGCTCGAGTTCCCGCTGACCGAGATCATCGAGAACCGGGACTACAAGGGGTCGACCCACTTTTTCTTCGACGTCGGCAACGGCAACCTGCTGGCCTTCTTCGACTTCCCCGGTCTCGACGTCGGCCCCTACGCGGAGGTGCTGGGCGGGCTGCACCACCTGGCCATCTCGGTCACCAAGGAGTCCTGGGACCACCTGCGCAGCAAGCTCGACGCGGCCGGGGTGCCCTACCAGGTCGAAAGCGGCGCCTCGATCTACCTCCGGGACCCCGACGGCGCCCGCATCGAGCTACTCGCCGATCCCCTCGGCGAGATGTACGGCTCCACGGTCCTCTGACCGCGCGCCCTCCTGGGCCCGGACCGGCCGCCGCCCCAGCGCCAGCCAGGCCACGAACGTCAGCGCCAGCGCGATGACCACCCCCAGGTTGGCGAACGCCCAGGTGCCGGACTTGCCGCCCAGGCCGAACGGGCCGAGCAGGTAGCCCTGCCACTTGAGCCAGGATGCGGAACTGTTCACCACCAGGCCCCAGCCGACCACGGTGCCCACCACCATCAGCGCCACCGCGCTCCAACGCACGTCGCCGTACCGGCCGGCCGGATCGTAGAGGTCGGCGTCGGCGTAGTCACGCCGCCGCAGCGCCAGGTCGGCCAGCATGATCCCGCACCAGGCGGCGATCGGCACCCCCAGCGTGACCAGGAAACCCTCGAACGGCCCGATGAAGTTGCTGGAGAAGAACACCACGTAGATGGTCCCGGCCACCATCAGCACGCCGTCGATCATGGCGGCCACGTAGCGGGGGGCCCGCAGGCCGGCCGCCAGCAGCGTCAGCCCGGACGAGTAGATGTCGAGCACCGCCCCGCCGACCAGCCCGAGCACCGCCACGATGGCGAACGGGAACAGGTACCAGGTGGGCAGGATCGTGGTCAGCGCGCCGATCGGGTCGGCCGAGATCGCGCCGTTCAGCTTGGTCGACGAGCCCGCCAGCAGCAGCCCGAACCCGAGCAGGAAGATCGGCGCGATCGCCGAGCCGAACGTCGTCCAGCCCACCACCGCCCCGCCCGAGGTGCGCCGGGGCAGGTAGCGGGAGTAGTCGGCCGCGGTGTTGACCCAGCCGAGGCCGAAGCCGGTGATCACGAACACGATCGCGCCGATGAACTCGGCCGCCGACCCGGAGTGCAGGTGCGACACCGTGCTCCAGTGGATCTTGCCGGCCACCAGGATGAAGTAGATCACGGTGAGGATGCCGGTGATCACGGTGATGACCGTCTGCAGCCGCATGATTGTGGCGAACCCGAGCACGCCGCCGCCCACGATCAGCGCGGCGATGATCAGGAACGCGATGACCTTGGTGACATCGCCGCCGCCCCAGCCCAGCCGCTGGAACACGGTGGCGGTGGCCAGCGTGGCCAGCGCGGTCAGCACGATCTCCCAGCCCACGCACAGCACCCAGGAGACGATCGAGGGCAGCTTGTTGCCGCGCACGCCGAACGCCGCCCGGGACAGGATCAGCGTCGGGGCCGCGCCCCGCTTGCCGGCGATGGCGATGAACCCGCACAGCAGGAACGACACCACGATGCCGATCAGGCCGGCCACCGCCGCCTGCCAGAACGAGACGGAAAAGCCGAGCACGAACGCGCCGTAGCTGAGTCCCAGGACCGAGATGTTGGCCGCGAACCAGGGCCAGAACAGCTGCCGGGCGCGGCCGCCGCGTTCGTCCTCGCTGATGACGTTGATGCCGTTGAGCTCGATGCTCCCGGCGTGGTCCTGCGTCGGTGCGCTCATCGCCACCTCCTTCTGGCCCTAACATCGCGACTGATGAGCAATCTTCCCCGCCTGCCGGGCGGCCAAGCCGGGCGGGCCCAGGGCGCCCTCTACGGGCTGGCTATCGGTGACGCACTCGGCATGCCCACCCAGCTGCTTTCCCGCCCGCAGATAAAGGCTCGCTACGGCCCGCTGCTGACCGGGTTCCAGCCGGCCCCGCCCGGACACCCGATCGCCGCCGGGCACCCGGCTGGCGACGTCACCGACGACACCGAGCAGGCCGTTCTGCTCGGCCGCCTGCTGATCGCGGGGGGCGGCACGATCGACCCAGCCGACCTGGCGGCCGCCCTGGTCGCCTGGGAAGCGGACATGAAGGCGCGCGGCTCGCTCGACCTGCTCGGCCCCTCCACTCGCCGGGCGCTGGCCGCCGTCCAGGCCGGCGTCCCGCCGGAGGAGGCGGGCGCCAGCGGCGACACCAACGGCGCCGCCATGCGGATCGCCCCGGTCGGCATCGCGTTCCCGCTCACGGCCCCCGCCGAGACCCCGCCCGCCGAGACCCCGCCCGCCGGGCCCGCCGCCGCCCCACCCCTCCGTGATAACAGCAAGAAGCGGCCCGCCGCGGCCACGACCCTCGTCGACGCGGTGGTCCGGGCCAGCTTCGTCACCCACGGCACCAGCCTGGCCCTGGCCGGCGCGGCCGCGGTCGCCGCCGCCGTCAGCGCCGGGGTCGCCGGTGCCACCGTGCCCGAGGCGACCGAGGCCGCCGTCGCCGCCGCCGAACTGGCGGCCGGCCGGGGCCGCTGGGTGGCCGGGGCCGACGTCGGTGCCCGCATCGAATGGGCGGCCGGGCTGGTGGCCGGCCGGCCCCCCAGCGAGGCCGCCGAGCTGATCTACCAGCTGGTCGGGACCGGGCTGGCCACCCAGGAATCGGTCCCGGCCGCGTTCGCGGCGCTGGCCGCGACCCCCGGCGATCCCTGGCTGACGGCCCGGTTCGCGGCCTCGCTGGGGGGCGACTGCGACACGATCGCGGCCATGGCGGGCGCGGTGGCGGGCGCCTGTCACGGCGTCGCCGCCTTCCCGGCCGAGGCGGTTGCGGTCATCGACCGGCACCAGCTCGACCTGCCCGGCCTGGCCGCCGCCCTGCTCACGCTCCGCGCCGCGGACCAGCCGTGAGCCCGCCCGGCTCCACCGCTCAGTTTCGGCGGCTGCTGTTCGCGGGCGAGGCGTTCGTCGACCTGATGATGTGGGTGCCGTCGCTGCCCGAACGCGGCGGCGACCTGGTCGCCAGCTCGTCCGGGGTCGCGGTGGGCGGCGGCTTCAACGTGATGGCGGCCGCCGCCCGCCAGGGCCTGCCGGTCGTGTACGCGGGCGGCCACGGCATCGGCCCGTGGGGTGATCTGGTCCGCGCGGCCCTGGCCAGCGAAAATATCGAGATCCAGCGGCCCCCGGATCCTCGCGCGGACACCGGTTTCGACGTCGCCCTGGTCGAGCCGGCCGGGGAACGGACGTTCGTGACCAGCCTCGGCGCCGAGTCGCTGCCGGCCCCGGACGGCTGGCCGGCCGGCCGCCCCGGCGACGCCGTCTACGTGTCCGGCTACGGTCTGGCCGCCCCCGAGTCCGGTCCCGCCCTCGGCGCCTGGGCAGCTGCCCTGCCCGCCGGGGTGTCGCTGTTCGTCGACCCCGGCCCGCTGGTGGCCGGCATCCCGGCCGCCGTCCTCGGCCCGGTGCTGGCCCGGGTCGACTGGTGGAGCAGCAACCAGCGCGAGGCCACCCTGCTGACCGGCGCCGGCGACCCGGCCGACGCCGCCCGCCAGCTCCGCGCCCGGATGCCGCAGGCCTCGGTCATGGTCCGCGCGGGCGCGGCCGGCTGCGTGCTGGCCACCGCCGAGGGCCAGCTCACCGAGATCCCGGCCCCCGCCGTCGACGCGGTCGACACCACCGGCGCCGGCGACGCCCACGCCGGCGTGTTCCTGGCCGCGCTGGCCGCTGGCCTGCCGCCCGCCGCCGCGGCCGCCCGCGCCAACGCGGCCGCCGCGCTGTCCACCACCCGCACCGGCCCGGCCACCGCACCGGGCCGCGCGGAACTGGATGAGAGGATCGCAGGGTGGCTCTGATTCTCCTGCTCTCCACCGCCGACACCGAACTGCTGGCCGCCCGCTCGGCCGGCGCCGACTACCGGACCGCGAACCCGTCTCGCCTCCCGGCCGACGACCCAGGCGCCCTGGAGGCCGCCCTGGCCACGCTGACCGACGGCGCTGACCTGGTTGTTCTCCGTCTGCTGGGCGGCCGCCAGGCGTGGCCGGAGGGGGTCGCGGCCCTCCGCGCGAGCGGGCTGCCGCTGGTCGCGCTGGGCGGTGAGTCGGTCCCCGACGCCGAGCTGATGAGCCTGTCCACCGTCCCGGCCGGGGTGGTGGCCGACGCCCTCGGCTACCTGCGCGAAGGCGGCCCCGCCAACCTCCGCGAGCTGGCCGCGTTCCTGTCCGACACGGTCCTGCTGACCGGCGAAGGCTTCGAGCCCCCGCAGCCCGCCCCCGCCTACGGCCTCCACACCATCCCGCCAGCCCCAGCTGCCCCAGAAGCCCCCACCGTCGCTGTGGTCTTCTACCGGGCCCACGAACTGTCCGGCAACACCGGCTTTGTCGACACGCTCTGCCGGGCCATCGCCGCC
>JAFAYQ010000008.1 GCA_019240215.1 Actinomycetota bacterium
CTTTTCCCACTCCATGGCCTCGCGGATGTTTTTCACATAGTAAAGACCGGGCCCGGCCTCGCCGGGAACGCCGGTCGGGGCGTACTCGAATCCGGTCGCCAGCACCAGCGAGTCGTAGCCGAGCACCTCGCCGGACTCCAGCGTGACCGTCTTGGCCTTGGTGTCGATCGCGGTCACGGTGGTCTGGTAGCGGATGTCGAGGCCCTGGTCGATGTAGTGCTGCTTGGTCGCCATGAACAGCCGGTCGAAGTCGGGGATCTCCTTGCCGTGCACGTAGGGGATCCCGCAGGGGCTGTAGGCGGCGTCCTCGAAGCTCGTGATCACGGTGACGCTGGCGCTGGGGTCGGTGCCCTGAGCAGCGCCCGCCGCGCCCATCCCGGCCGCCCCGCCGCCGACAACTATGATTCGCTTTGCCATGTCAACCTCGCCGGGAGCCACGATCGTCGTTTCCTATAGGCAACATCTTTTTCCTATCATTAATTGATGTGGGCATGCACGTCAACCTGCGCGAAATTCCGCTCTACGACCCTGCTGGTGACCTAGATGAACGATGAGCTGCACAAAGTCGTGTCCGGCATCGGCCCGAAGATCAAGGCCCTGCGGGCCGAGAACGGGCTGTCCCTGCAAGCGCTCGGCACCCGGGCCGACGTCTCGGCGGCGACGATCCACAAGATGGAGCAGGGGGACATGGTGCCGACCATCACCACCCTGCTCAAGATCGCGGCGGCCCTGCAGCGGCCGGTGGCCTACTTCGTCGAGGAGCCGGAGCACGCGCCCCCGACGGCGGTGACCAGGCCGGACGAACGCCCGGACATCTACACCTCGCACAACGGCATCCACCTGGGCGGCATCACCGGGCCCTACGACGAGTTCATGGTGGCGGCGGCCTTCGCCCAGGTGCAGCCGCACGCCAGCAGCGGCGTCAAGCCGATGTCGCACGGCGGCGAGGAGCTGGTGTACGTCATGTCCGGCTGCCTCGAGTTCACGATCAACGGCCGCCTGCACGTGCTCAAGCCGGGCGACTCGCTGCACTTCCGCACCTACCAGCCGCACTCGTGGCGCAACCCGGGCGACGAGCTGGCCACCGCCATCTGGATGGCGCTGCGGATGGAGTGAGCTGCGCATGCGGGCTCAGCGCGCGGCCGGGGCGCGGAAGCGCTGGTAGAGCCGCTGGTGGCGGCCGGCTTCGGCGGCCCAGCTGTGGCGGCGGGCGACCTCGTAACCGGCCTCGCGCAGGCGGGCGGCCAGCTCGCGGTCGGCCAGCACCCGGCCGAGCGCGGCCGCCAGGGCGGTGTCGTCGCCGACCGGGACCTGCAGCGCGTCCCGGCTGGGGGTCAGCCACTCGCCGAACACCGGCAGGTCGCTGACGACGACCGGCGTGCCGGCCGCCATCGCCTCCAGCGGCGCCAGCCCGAACCCCTCCTTGACCGAGGGAAACGCGAGCACGTCGGCGGCCCGGTACCAGGCCGGGATCTCCTGGTCGGGGACGGTGCCGAGCTCGACCACGTCCCGCCCGGCCGCCAGGCCGAGGCCGGGCAGCTCGGCCAGCACCTGCTCCCGGTACCAGCGGTGGTCCTGGAACGAGTGGCCGCCGATGACGGCGAGGACGGGCCGGGGGGCTCCGGGCGGGGCGGCTGCGTGCAGGCGGGCCAGCGCGCGGACCAGGGTGTCGGTGCCCTTGCGGGGCTCGATGCCGCCGACCGACAGCACCAGCGGCCCGGCCGGCGCCACCTTTTCCCGTAGCTGCCAGACCAGGCCCGGGCCGGCGGTGGCGAACCGCTCGACCGCGACGCCGTTCCCGGCCAGCTCGGCCTGGACGCCGTAGTCGGCGGCCAGGATCCGCTGCCACATCTGGCTCACCACCAGCACGTGGTCCGGTTCCAGGATCGCCTGGCGCTGGCAGTCCATCAGCTTCTCGGTGTCGAAGTCGTCGACGTGGTGGACGGTCCGCACCACGACGACCGCGCGCCCGGGGCCGGCGTCGCGGACCCGGGCGGCGGCCCGGGCCGAGATGCAGTCCTGGGTGTGCAGCACCGGGTAGCCGGCCGCGACCTCGGTCAGGCCCGCCTCGAGCGCGTCGATGTTGGCGTCGACCTTGGCCTCGAGCCCGCCGCCGGGCGGCGGGGCAGGAGCGGGGACGATCAGCGTCGGCGCGGCCACCGGCCGGAAGAATCCCTGCTCGGGGTCGCCCAGCCCGACGATGAGGACCGGGTAGCCGCTGGCCTGCAGCGCCTCGCCGAGGGCCAGCGTGTGGCTGACGCCACCCCGCGGCTTGGTGCTGTAGGTGATCAGCGCGACCGGCGGCGGGGTGGCCATCAGTCGCGCCGCTCGGCCAGCTCGGGCTTGCGGGCGGCGACGGCCGCGGCCAGGTAGGCGGCCCGGGCGGCGGTCTCGGTGACCAGGCAGCCGGCCGCCTCCAGGGTGGCCCGCTGGGCCTGGTAGTTCTGGGGGTCGCCGCTGGAGCCGAGGACGTAGGCGATCACCTGGGGGCCGCCGTCGGCCATGACCTCGGCCAGCACCGGGGCGAGCTGGCCGGCCGGGTCGGCGTGGGACCCGTGGCCGAGCACCACGTCCAGCAGCACCACCGCCACCTCGGGCGCGCGGGCCTGGGCGCGCAGGATCTCGATCCGGCTCTGCGGGTCGATCATCGGGTGCGGGCGGCCGACCGTGTACTCCTCGGCGCCGAGGTCGAGCAGCACGTGGCCGCCGGGCGGGGCGGGCACGGTGTGCTCGTGCACCAGCGGCTCGTTGGAGTACACCGGCCCCAGCAGGCTGGAGATGATCAGCTGGGCCTCGTAGCAGAGGGTGCCGCCGGAGTAGAAGCCGCGGATGACCCGGCGCTGCTCGGGCAGCCCGGCCGCGGCCCGGGCGGCCTGGTCGGCCAGGCCATGGGTGGGGTCGGGGGGCGTGCCGCCGGCCAGCCGGGTAGCCGCGATCGCGCCCGCCTCCAGCGTCCGGGCCAGTTCGGTTTTGGCCGGCCCGTCCAGGTCGGTGACGCCGAGGAAGACCGCCACGGCCGGGGTGCCGGCGCACTGCTCAAGCACCAGCCGGGCGACACCCGGGTCGGGCGGCTTGGACACGATCAGGATGGCGGTGGTGGCCGGGTCGGCCTCCAGCGCCCGCACCGCGGCGGCCGCCATCCGGCCGCCGACCTCGGCCGACAGGTCACGGCCGCCCACCCCGATCACCTGCGACACCCCGACGCCCCAGCGGTCGAGCAGGGCCGAGACCTCCTGGGCGCCGGTGCCGGCCGCCGCCACCACCCCGACCGGGCCGCGCCGGAGCACGTTGGCGAAGCCGAGCCCGGTGCCGGCCAGCACCGCGGTGCCCGCCCCGGGGCCCATGACCAGCAGCCCGAGCTCGGTGGCGCGCTGCTTGAGCTCGACCTCCTCCGCCAGCGGCACGTTGTCGCTGAACAGCAGGACGTGCAGGCCGGCGGTGAGCGCGTGGTGGGCCTCGAGGGCGGCGTAGGGACCGGGCACCGAGACGATCGCCACGTTGGCGCCCGGGAGTTGTTCGGCGGCGGCCTCGATCGTGCGCGGCGCCGCCTCCTCGGTCTTCCCGTGGCCGGTGCGGGCGGCACTGAAGATCGAGTCGGCGCCGGCCGCCAGCGCCGCCTGGGCCTGCTCGTCGCCGTCCGCGTGCACGGCCAGGACCAGGTCGTTGGCGTCGGCGCCACCCAGGTCGGCGGCTTCGAAGCCCTGGCCGGCCAGGTCGGCCAGCGCGCCCGGGGTCGCCATCACCGCCCCGGCCCAGCCGACGCCGGGTTGCTCCGACATCACCGAGGTGGCCACCAGCAGGATCATCGAGTCCGCGTAGGTGTCGGAGATCGTTCTGGCCGCCCGGTGGACGGCCGCGGTGGCGCTCACGCCCGGCTCATCACGGTCGCGGGAATGGTCTCGGGGACGATGCGGGTGCCGGTGGCCGCGTCGGGGACCAGCGCGGCCGCCATGTGAGCGGCCGAGGTCACCACCGCGCTGGCACCCGACCAGCGCACGAACGACACCGCGGCCTGGATCTTGGGTCCCATGCTGCCCGCCGGGAACTGGCCCTGCGCCAGGTACCGATCGGCCAGCGCGGTGTCCATGACCCGAACCGGCCGGGCCTGGGGGGTGCCGAAGTCGACGTAGACCTCGTCGACGGCGGTGACCAGCAGCAGCGCCTGGGCCCCGACGCCGGCCGCCACCCGGGCGGCGGCCAGGTCCTTGTCGATGACCGCGTCGACGCCGGTGAACGGGCCGGCCGGGGTCCGCGCGACCGGGACCCCGCCGCCGCCCGCCGCCAGCACGATCACCCCGGTGCCGAGCAGGCCGCGCAGCGTGGTCAGCTCGAGCAGCTCGAGCGGGGTGGGTGAGGCCACCACCCGGCGGTAACCGCGGCCGGCGTCCTCGGCCATCAGCCAGCCCCGTTCGCGTTGCATCTGGTCGGCGTGAGCGGCGTCGAAAAAGGGCCCGACCGGCTTGGTCGGATGCTGGAAGGCGGGGTCGTCGGGGCTGACCGTCATGTGGCTGACCATCGCGACCGCGCTGCCGGGCCCGCGGATCGAGTCGATGGCCAGCGCCAGCACCGAACCGAGCTGGCCCTCGGTCATCGCGTTGAGCACGCTCAGCGGCTGCGATGGGACCAGCGCGACGCCGGCCTCCTGCTGGATGATCAGGCTGCCGACCTGCGGGCCGTTGCCGTGGACGACCACCACCTGCCAGCCCGCGTCGGCCAGGGCGCAGATCCCGACCGCGATCTCGGCCGCGTTGTCCCGGATCTGCTGGGCCGTGCCAGGCTGGTCCTCGCGGGTCAGCGCGTTCCCGCCGACCGCCACTACCGCCACCTTGCTCGCCACTTCACCGAACCTTCCGGAGGAGCCGACCGATCGCTCGGATTCGTTTCCGATGACAAACGTACGTATCGGATAGTAAATAATCGAGCTGAAGGGAGCAACCGATGGGGCCACAAACGCACCGGTCGCCCGAGGATGGGCCGGGGCCGGGTGAGCCAGCGCCGCTGGTGCGGCTGCGGCAGGTGGGGCCGCAGTGGGCGGCGGCGTCGGGGGCTGCGTTCGCGGGGATGGCGCAGTCGCCAGAGAGGTACGCGGCGGCGTCGCGGCTGGTGGCGGCCTGGCTGGAGCGGCTGCGGGGTCTGCCGACCGGGTCGGCTGGGACTGATGTGGCGAGTGGGACTGGTGGGGCTGGTGGGGCGAGCAGGATTGGTGAGGTGACGGAGGCCGACGGGGCTGGCGAGGTGGCGGGCGGGGCGGGCTCCGGGCGAGAGCTGGATGAAGACCGCGATGAGGTGGCCCAGGCGGCCGCGACATCGCTGCTCGAAGCCTGGGACCAGCGCGACGCCGGCACCGGCGATGCGGTCGCCGACGGTACTGCGCTGCCGTTGACCGGGGACGAACGGGCGGCGCTGGCGATGGCGGCGTTCGCGATCCGCTACGGCGAGGTGACCGCCTGGGCGACGGCCCGCCGACGATGCCGGGCGATGGCCCGGGCGCGCGGCCAGGTGGCGGGCGGAGCGGGCGGCTGGGTGGTCCTGGACGAGGCGGGCGACCCGGCCGGGGATCCGTTCGTTGCCTATCGGAGATTGGAGGTCGACCCTGTCAGCGGGACCGGCGTGCTGGTGGAGACCCGGCCGGACGAGAGCTTCACCGGCGTCGTGCACGGCGTCCAGCTGGTCTCGGTTGACCCCGCGAACGGCGAACTGACCGCCGATAACGACGGCAAATACTGGGAATTCAGCTCGGCCAGCGAACGCGAGGATCAGGTGGCGGCGCTGCGGGCGGGCGACGGCCGGGGACCCGGCGTTTCGGCGCAGTGACATCTGTGTGACATCTGTTGTCATCCGACGTTCGTTTCCTATAGTGGACGCCACAGCGGTTGCGGCGAAAACGGAGGACGTGCCCATGTCGCAGATGTCCAGGTCAGTCACGGCCGACCTCATCGCCGAGCTCCAGTCGGCCGGCCTCCGGGTCGAGGCGGAGCTGGAGACCCGCCAGGGTGGAGCGGGCCCGTCCGACGCCGGGATGCTGTGGATCGACGGGGTGCCGACGACGGTCCCCACCAGCGCCGCCTACGTGGCGCAGTCGCCGTACGCGCTGCGGGCCGACGACGACGGCTTCGGCATCTACCGGGGCGCCACCCGGCTGGCGGAGGCCCGTCCGGCCCCGCAGCCGAACTTCTACAAGATGCAGACCGCGGCCGGGGTGCCGTACTGGAAGATCGCCCTGATGCACCTGGACTCGCTGGCCAGCACGGTCCTGCAGACCTGCGCCTACTGGGGCAACTCGGACCAGTGCCAGTTCTGCGGCATCGGGCTGTCGCTCGCGGGCGGGCGCACGATCGCCAAGAAGACCCCGGAGATGCTGGCCGAGGTCGCGGTGGCGGCCAAGGAACTGGACGGCGCGGTCGACGCCACCCTCACCACCGGCAGCACCGCCACCCCCGACCGTGGCGCGCTGTACGTGGGCCGCTGCGCCCAGGCGGTCAAGGACGCGGCCGGGCTGCCGGTCCAGGTCCAGTTCGAGCCGCCGTCCGACCTGGACGTGCTCAGCCAGGTCCGCGACCTGGGGGTCGACTCGGTCGGCATCCACGTCGAGACCTTCGACCCGCAGGTGCTGGCCCGGGTCGCGCCGGGCAAGGCCCGCTGGGGTATCGAGGCCTACTTCGCCGCCTGGGAGCGGGCGGTCGAGGTGTTCGGGCCCGGCCAGGTGTCCACCTACGTGATCCTCGGGCTCGGCGAGGACCCGGCCATCACGGTGGAGAGCTGCAAGCGGGCGGTCGAGATCGGGGTCTACCCGTTCATCGTGCCGCTGCGGCCGGTGCCGGGGACGATCCTCGGCGAGTCGGTGCCGCCGCCCCGGGACTACGTCGAGAACATCTACCGCCAGGTGGTGCCCCACATGCACCAGCACGGACTGTCGGCCGCCACCGTCCGGGCCGGCTGCGCCCGCTGCCAGGCGTGCTCGGGCATGGCGGTCCTCGAGCAGGGCCCGGGCGGCCCGCCGGCGCCGCCCGGCGACGGGCGGCGGATGCTGCCGCTGCAGGTCGCATGACCGGGACGATCATCGGCGCGGCCCAGTGCCGGAACGTCGAGACGGCGGCCGAGCTGGCGCTGCACCTGGCCATCCGCCGCCAGGTGTTCGTGGCCGAGCAGGGCATCTTTGACGCCGACGACCGCGACCGGCGCGACGACGACCCGGCCACCGTGCACGTCATCGGCTACGTGGACGGCGCCGCGGCCGGCACCGTCCGGCTCTACCCGCTGCGACGGGAGCCGGACGGCCGGGTGCTGTGGCAGGGTGACCGGCTGGCGGTGCGGCCGGAGTTCCGGCGCCACCACGTCGGCGGCCCGCTGGTCCGGTACGCGGTGCGGACGGCCGGACAGCTCGGCGGCGGCCGGATGATCGCCCACGTGCAGCTGGCCAACGTGGTGTTCTTCCGCTACCTGGGCTGGACCGTGGCCGGCCAGCCGGAGCCGTACCAGGGCCTCCCCCACCAGCGGATGACGATCGCGCTGGGCGAGGCCGCCGCCCGTCAGCGGGCCAGCCGGGTGACCCCTTCGGCCCGCAGGTCGAAGACGGTCACGGCCGAGCCGCCGGCCGCCAGCCGGACCAGCCCGGAGTCGTCGAGCTCACCGGTCACCGCGGCGGTGATGCCGTGACCGGCGAACATCGCCAGACAGTCGGCGGCCCTTTCGGCCGGGCCGGTCAGCACGAACGCGTAGGACGGGAAGCAGCACAGCCAGTCCCCGAGCGGTACCCCGGCCGGGGCGGGCACCGCCGTCAGGTCGACGGTCACCCCCAGCTGGTTCGGCTCCAGCAGCATGGCCAGCGAGCCGATCATCCCGGCCATGCTGACGTCCTTGGCGGCGACGGCGGCCCCGGCCTCGGCGATCTCGGCCAGCAGCCGGACGTCGGCCGCCAGCCGGACACCCTGCTGCTCGAACGAGCGGAAGAACAGGAAATCGTCACGCATGGCCCCGTCCACGCAGGCGGCGACGATCAGCACCTGGCCGGGCCGGGTGTGGGTGGCGGACAGGACCGACCGGGCGCGGCCGAGGCCGAAGGCGGAGAACGCGGGCGGCCCGTCGGTCTCGGTCAGATGACCGCCGACGACCGGTACCTGGTAGCGCTCGCCCGCCCAGCGCAGGCCGCGGAGAATCTCCCGGCATACCGGGGTGGGCCCGACCAGCGTGTCGACGATGGCCAGCGGCCGGGCGCCCATCGCCGCCAGGTCGTTGACGTTGGCCACCATCGCGCCGATGCCGGCCCCGTAGGGGTCGCGGGCGACGAAGGCCGGCAGCATGGCCTCACCGCCGACGACCAGCTGGCGCCCGTCGTCCTCGACGACCGCGCCGTCGTCGCCGGGCCCCGCCCACCAGTCGCCGCCCCCGAGGACGTCCGCGACCGTGCCGATGGCACGCTTGGAAAGGACACCGGGCAGCTCCCGGATACGCCGGGCCAGAGCTTCGAGTTCCCCGGCGGGGAGGTCCGATGACCGAGCAGGCACCGGCGCAATGTATCACCGTCCCGCCTGGTACCCAGGCTGGGCGGGCGCTGCGCACCCCCGGTTTCCTGACCCTGCCGGCCCGGACGGTCAAGCCGCGGACGTCCGGGCTGCTGCACGTGCTGGACGACGGCATGTCGCTGGCCGAGACCCGCCAGCACCTGGAGACGGCCGGCCCGCTCATCGACATCTGGAAGTTCGGCTGGGGCACCGCCTACATCGACCAGCAGCTGGAGGAGAAGCTCGAGCTGCTCGACCGGTACCGGGTCCGGGCCTGCACCGGCGGCACCCTGATGGAGATCGCCTGGGCGCAGGGGGTCGTGACCCGGTTCCTGGACTGGGCGATGGCGGTCGGCTTCCCGTGCGTGGAGGTGTCCTCGGGCACCGTCACGCTCAGCCGGCCGGAGAAGTCCAGCCTGATCAGCGTGGCCGCGCAGCGGTTCTCGGTGCTGGCCGAGATCGGCCGCAAGGACGCCGATGCGTCGGTCTCGGCCGGGCAGTGGGCGGCCGACGCCGAGGCCGACCTGGACGCGGGCGCCGAGGTGGTCGTGACCGAGGGCCGGGAGAGCGGGACGGTCGGGCTGTACGAACCGGACGGCTCGGTCCGGGCCGACGTGGTCGAGGCGGTGGTGACCGCGATCGGGGCCGAGCGGGTGCTGTTCGAGGCGCCCCAGCGGGCCCAGCAGACCTGGCTGATCCGGCGCTACGGGGCCAACGTCAACCTCGGCAACGTCCGGCCGGGGGCGGCGCTGCCGGTCGAGGCGCTGCGGCTCGGCTTGCGGGCGGACACGGTCCAAGATCCCGGCCGGGATCCAGGCGAGCCGTGATGCTGATCCCGCACCAGTACCGGACGGTGGCGTTCACCACGATCGGCGGCGACCTGTCGCCGGAGTCGCTGGCCGGCTGGTTCGCGGACCACCCGGTGTACCGGCGCACCCGGTTCGTCATCGCCTGCTCGGGCGCCGAGGTGGCGCTGGCCGAGGTGGAAAAGGGTCCCGCCCCGGCCGGCGACGACCTGTTCTGCCCGGTCACCAGCGTCAAGCTGCTGGCCGGCCCGGCCGAGACGATCCTGGTGACCAGGCCCGAGATCGACACCGCGGTGCCCAGCCAGCTGGCCCGGGTGGCGGCCGAGTTCCCCGGTCACCGGTGCGTGGCGGTCAAGGGCCGCTACGAGCACGTCAACTTCGTGCTCGACGCCGACCCGCCGGTGGTGCACGTGCTGGACGTGGCGCCGCCCTGGCCCGCCAAGTTCTGCGACCAGGTGGACCGGCTGCTCGAGGTGGCCGAGAGCCTGCCCCCGGTGCTGACCCGCCCGCAGGTGGTCGACCTGCAGGAGCTGGCCCGGGCCGAGCCGGCCACCCACTATCTGCTGCCGTGCCGGGGCGGCGGGGCGCGGGTACCGGGGGCCACGATCTCCTACCTGGACGAGGTGCCGCCGCCCGACCCCGGCTGGGTGCTGCTCGGCTGTGCCCGGTCCCGGGCCATCCACGACCATTTTTATCCAGAAAATGCTGCATCGCTGCGGCAGATCGACATGTGCCCGGCCCGGCTGGCGGCGGAGTCTCCGGTCCCGGCCGGGGAGGCCCGGCTGACCAAGTGCTGCCTGCTGGAGGAGCACATCGAGACCCGCGGCGACACCGTGGTGGTGCCCTGGGGAGCGTCGTTCGACCTGGTCACCGACGGGTTGCGGGCCGCCGCGGCGCTGGCCGAAACGCGAAGGGGCGCCCGGTGAACACGAGGATCACCGATTCGCTGACCTACTCCCACTTGTGGGGCACGGCCGAGCTGCGGGCGGTGTTCAGCGAAGAGGGGCGGCTGCAGGGCTGGCTCGACGTGCTGGCCGCGCTGGCCCGGGCGCAGGCCGCCCACGGCCACATCCCCGCCGACGCGGCCGCCGCGATCACCGCCGAGGCGACCGTCAGCCGGCTGGACCTGAACCGGGTGGCCGAAGGCACCCGGGTCACCGGGCACTCCACCCAGGGGCTGATCCTGGAACTGCGCCGGGTACTGTCGCCCGCCGCCGCCGAGTACGTCTACCGGGACGCCACCGTCCAGGACATCACCGACAGCTGGACCGCGCTGGCGCTGCGGACGGTGGGCGGGGTGTGCTGGCGGGACCTGCGGCGGCTGGAGGAACTGCTGCTGGCGCTGGCCGAACGGCACCGGGACACCCTCATCTGCGGCCGCACCCACGGCCAGCCGGGGGCACCGGCCACGTTCGGCTGGAAGGTGGCCACCTGGGCCGATGAGGTGCGGCGGCACCTGGACCGGCTGCGCGAGGGCGCCCCCCGCTGGCTGACCGGCCAGCTCGGCGGCGGCATCGGCACGCTGGCCGCCTACGGTCCGGCCGGCCTCGGCATCCGGGCGTCGTTCTGCGCGGAGCTGGGGCTGGCCGACCCGGTCATCTCCTGGCTGGCCACCCGCGACCGGATCGCCGAGTTCGGCGGCCTGCTGGCGATGATCGCGGGCACTCTGGCCCGGTTCGGCACCGAGGTCTACGAGCTGCAGCGGCCGGAGATCGGTGAGCTGGGCGAGCCGCGGACCAGCACCGTCATCGGCTCGATCACCATGCACCACAAGCGCAACCCGGAGGGCAGTGAGCACCTGGCCACGCTGGCCCGGCTGGTCCGGGTCAACGCCGGCGTGCTGATGGAGGGGCTGGTCGGCGAGCACGAGCGGGACGGCCGGACCTGGAAGGCCGAATGGCCCGCGCTGCCCGAGGTGTGCCTGCTGACCGGCCAGGCCCTGGAGCTGGCGGTGGCGCTGGCCGAGGGCCTCGAGGTACACACCGACCGGATGGCGGCCAACCTGGCCACGTATCTGGGGGCGACGGCCAACCCGGACGATCCGGGGGCGGCACCGGAGATCGTCGACCTGGTCGTCGGCCGGGCGCGGCGGGCGCGGGCGGACGAGCCGGAGCAATGGCCGTGACCCCAGGGCGGGTGGCGCTGGCGGTGCTGCCGACCCCGCTGACGGCGGCGCCGCGGCTGGCCGACGCCCTCGGGCTGGCCGGGCGGCTGCTGGTCAAGCGGGACGACCTGACCGGGTTCGCGGTGGCCGGCAACAAGGCCCGGCCGCTGGAGGTGCTGCTGGCCGACGCGGCCGCGGCCGGGGCCAGCGTCATCGTCACCGGCGGGGCGACCGGGTCGAACTTCGCGGCCGCGGCGGTGGCGGCGGCCGCTTACGCGGGGCTGCCCGCGGTGGTGGTGTACGCGGGGACCGAGCCCGATCGCCAGCACCCGAACCTGGCGGCCGCCCGGCACTGGGGGGCCCGGATCCAGTTCACCGGCGACCCGGCCCGCGACTCGGTCGACGCCGGGATCGCCGACGCGGCCGCCAAGCTCGAAGCGGACGGGGAGCGGCCGTTCCCGATCCCGCGCGGCGGGGCCACCGCCCGGTCGGCGGCCGGTTTCCACTGGGCGGCCGGCGAGCTGGCCGGCCAGTTGGGTGGGGCCGGGGGCCGGGGGCGGGTGACCGTGATCACTGCTACCGGTTCGGGCGGGACGCTGGCGGGGCTGGTCTCCGGGACCGTCGCGCTCGGGCGGCCCTGGCGGCTGGCGGGCGTGTCGGTGTCCCGGCCGCCGGCCGAGACCCGGGAGCGGGTGCTGGCGATGGCCGCCGGCTGTGCCCGGGAGCTGGGCACGCCGGCGCCCGGCCCCGATGACGTTGAGCTGGCGGACGGGCGCGGTCCCGGGCACGGCATTGCTTCGGCTGAGGGGCGGGCCGCCGCCGCCCTGGCGCTGGAAACCGCCGGGCTGGTGCTCGACCCCGTCTACACGGCCAAGGCCCTGGCCGCGCTGCCTGGAATCCTCGGCCAGACCGCGGCCGACCCGGATCTGACCACGATCTTCTGGCACACGGGCGGACTGCTCGATGCCGTCGATGAAATCACCGCGAAGGAGCGCTGATGCCTGCCCAAGCCCGCCTGGGACCGCCGGTCGCCGGCCCGGCCCAGGAACTGATCGACAGCGGTTTCACGCTGGAGAACGCGGACGCGCCGCTGCTGCACGGCGGGCTCAACCTGGCCGACCTGGCCCACGTCATCGACCTGCACGAGCGCCGGGTGATACCGGCCGCGGCGACCCGGGCGCTGCTGGCCGTGCTGCTGCAGGCGACCGCGACCCCGGCCGCCGAGTTCCCCTACGACCCGTCGTTCGGCGAGCCCTACAACTCCCGCGAGCGCTACTTCACCGGGCAGATCGGCGACGCGGCGGGCTGGCTGCACGCGGGCCGCCCGCGCCGGGAGGCGGTCCGGATCGCGCTGCGGCTGCACCTGCGCGGGGTGCTGACCAAGCTGATCGCGGCGGCCGCCCGGCTCGGCGTCGAGATCGCCGACCTGGCCGCCCAGCACACCCGGACCTGGCTGCCCGACCAGACCTACCTGCAGCACGCCCAGCCTTCCACCTTCGGCCACTACCTGGTCAGCTTCGCCTACCCGGTGCTGCGGGACGCCGAGCGGCTGACCGGGGAGCTGGCCGGCATCAACCTGAGCCCGGGCGGGGCCGGCTGCGTCAACGGCAGCCGCCTGCTGGACGACCGGTCGCGGGTGGCCCGCCTGCTCGGGTTCGACGGGTTCATCGAGCACACCCGGGACGCGATGTGGCAGATCGACGGCCTGATCGCGGCCATGTCGGCCGCCTCCAGCCTGCTCACCACCCAGAGCAAACTGGCCGAGGACCTGGAGATCTGGGCCAGCACCGAGTTCGACTACGTCTCGATCGCCGACGGGTACAGCCGGTCCAGCGTGCTGATGCCGCAGAAGCGCAACCCCTACTCGCTGTCGATCATCCGCGGCGCCTCGGGCACGATGATCGGCCGCCTGTCGGGGTTCCTGGCCGTCAGCAAGAGCCCGTCGGCCCGCAGCGACAACCTCATCTACGCCTACGGCGAGGTCCCCCGCGCCCTCGACCTGGCCCTGCGGACCACCCGGCTGACGGCCGGGGTGATCAGCACGCTGGAGGTCAACCAGGCCCGGATGTGGCAGGCGCTGGAGTCGGGCTACAGCCAGTCGACCGACCTGGCCGAGTTCATCATGGGCCAGTGCGGGGTCGACTACCGGACCGCCTACCAGATCGTCGGGGCGGCGGTCCGCAAGGCCAGCCGGGACGGCATCCGCGGCATCGACCTCACCGTCGGCCGCCTGCAGGAGGCGGCCGCCGAGTACAACGGCTCCCGGCTCGACCTCGACGACATCGACCTGGCGACCGTGCTCGACCCGCGCGGGATCGTGGAGACCCGGGTGCTCGACGGCGGGGCCGCTCCCCAGGTGGTGGCGGGCATGGCCGAACGCAGCCGGGAACACGGGGAACGGCTGCTGGCCGCGGCCGCCGGGCGCCAGGCCGCCGTCCGGACGGCCGAAGACGACCTTGTCCAGCTGGCCAGGACGCTGCTGGCCGACCTCAGGGCCGGATCAACCGAAGGAGAACCACGATGACCGCCGCCGCCTACGAGACCGATCACCCGGTCCGGCTGCCGGACGAGGTGTCGGTGCTGAACGCCGGCCTCCCGCTGTTCGCCCAGGCCATCGCCGACCAGGGCCGCGCGGTGGCCCAGCTCGACTGGCGCATCCCCGGCGGCGGCGACCCCGAGGTGGTGGCGGCGCTGCGGCGGCTGTCGGGCCCGCGGGCGGCCGCCGTCGACGCGGCCAACGCCGAGGTCTACCGGCGGCTGGACCGCGGCGTGCCCGAGGCGGTCGCGATCCGCCCGGCCGCCGAGGTCATCCCGGCCCTGGCGGGCGACCGGCTGATCCTGCACAGCGGCCCGGCCATCGACTACGCCGACGCCTGCGACCCGCTGCAGCGCTCGATGGGGGCGGCGGTCTGCGCCGAAGGCTGGGCCGCCGATCCCGGCCAGGCCGGCCAGCTGCTGGCGGCTGGCCAGGTGCGGACCGGCTCGGCCAACGAGCACCAGACGGTGGTACCGATGGCGACCGCGATGGGCCCGCGCACCCCGGTCTGGGTGGTGGAACTGGCCGAGGCCGGGGTCCGCGCCTACGCCCCGCTCGGCCAGGGCTCGGGCGACGTGGCCTGGTTCGGCAAGGACAGCCCGGGCGCCATCGAGCGGCTGATCCTGCTGCGGGACGCGGCCGGCCCGGTCCTGGCTGACGCGCTGGCCGCGACCGGACCGCTGAATGTGCTGTCGTTCGCGGCCCAGGCGGTCGCGATGGGCGACGACGTGCACGTGCGGACCCAGGCGGCGACCAACCTGCTGCTGCGGACGCTGCTGCCGGCGCTGGTGCGGGGCACCCACCCGCGCCGGGGCGAGGTGGCCGACTTCCTGTCGGCCAACTACCTGCTGTTCCTGAGCCTGGCGATGGCGGCCGCGCGGACCCTGACCTTGTGGGCCGGCCAGGTCGAAGGCAGCTCGGTGGTCACCGGCATGACCCGCAACGGCACCGGCTTCGCAGGCTGGCTGGCCGGGCCGGGGGCGTCGTGGCTATACGCGCCGTCCCCGCTGGTCGGCGACGCGCTCTACCAGCCGGGGCGCAGCGAGAAGGACGCCGCCCCGGACATCGGCGACAGCTCGGTGCTCGAGCTGATCGGCCTCGGCGGCGCCTGCGCGGCCGGCTCCCCGGCGGTGGCGCAGCTGGTCGGCGGCACGATGGCCGACGCCGCCCGGCTGACCGAGCAGCTCGACCTGGTCTGCGTCGGCCGCTCCACCCGGTTCACGCTGCCGGTCTGGGGCATGCGCGGATCCCCGGTCGGCGTCGACGTCCGCAAGGTGGTCGAGCTCGGCATCACCCCCAAGGTGACGACCGGGATCCTGCACAACGCCGACGGCAGCGGCCAGGTCGGCGCCGGGGTCGCGGTGGCCCCGATCGAGGTGTTCACCCAGGCCCTGCTGGACCTGGACACCCGGCTGGCGGGCGGCTAGCGGCAGCGGTCAGACGCTGTCCTGGGCCGGGGCGGGGAGCGGCTGCACCCCGGCCCGGCGGGCGGCGTCGTTCAGCCGGACCAGCGCCTGCTGCAGGTCCTGCAGCTCACCGAGCTCGACCCCGATCCGGGCGACCACCGCGGGCGGCACCCCGAGCGCCTGCTCGCGCAGGTCGCGGCCCGGGCCGGTCAGCTCGATGCGCAGCTGGCGCTCGTCCCGCGGCTCCCGGGTGCGGGTCAGCAGGCCGGCCGCCTCCAGCCGCTTGAGCAGCGGCGACAGGGTGGGCGCGTCGAGCTGGAGCATCTCCCCGAGCTCTTTCACCGACAGCGGGGACCGTCCCCACAGCGCCAGCATCACCAGGTACTGCGGGTGGGTCAGCCCCATCGGCTCGAGCAGCGGCCGGTAGATGGCGAGCACGCTGCGGGCGGCGATCGACAGGGCGAAGCACACCTGGCGCTCCAGGGCCAGCGGGTCGCCCGGGATCTCGGGCAGCTCGGTCACGTCCGCTGCGGCATCCATGTTTCCCAGGGTAGCCGGGCCCCGTCCGCCTCTTTATCCAAGATTGATCTGCACGTTCTTGTGGTGCTGGCCAGGCGGCAGCAGGTGGCGGCAGGCGATGATCGCCTGCGCGGCCGAGCTGGCCGTCTGCCCGGGGGCGGGGGTCGGCGGGGTCGGCAGGGTGACCGCGCCGCCCGGCCGGGGGGCGGGCTTGGCGGGGAAGCCGTGGCTGCGGACGCACTGTACGAACGCGTGGACCTGGCGGTAGGACGCCGACCCGGACGGCCCGGCCTGGTACGAGGTAGAGGTGTGCACGCTGCAGGCGGTGGCCAGCACGGTGACGGCGGCCCCGGCCGCCAGCGCGCCAGCCGCCCGGGCCCCCGCCCGGCGGCCGGTCTTCCGGTTCCTCATCGCAATCTCCTCCCCGGGCTGGGTGATCGTGGCCCCCCGCCGACCGTTGTACGGGAGAAGAGGTGACGGCACGGTGACCGGAACTGTGACCTGGCTGTCACCGGCCGCCTGCGATGCTGGAGAGGCGATGCGGGTACTGGTCACCGAGGACGACGAGGTGCTGGCCACGGCGGTGGCGGCCGGGCTGCGGCGGGAAGGCATGGCCGTCGACGTGGCCCTCGACGGCGACGCGGCTCTGGAGCGGCTGGCGGTCAACCGCTACGACGTGGTCGTGCTCGACCGCGACCTGCCCGGCGTGCCCGGCGACGACGTGTGCCGGGCGCTGGTCAGCGGCCGGTCGCCCAGCCGGGTGCTGATGCTGACGGCGGCCCGGTCGGTCCGTGACCGGGTCGAGGGCCTCGACCTGGGGGCCGACGACTACCTGCCCAAGCCGTTCGACTTCGCCGAGCTGATCGCCCGCATCCGCGCCCTCGGCCGCCGCGCGGCCGCCCCGCTGCCCGCCCAGCTCGAACACGGCGACCTGAGCCTGGACCCGGCCCGCCGGGTCGCGGTCCGGGCCGGCCGGCGGCTGCCGCTCACCCCCAAGGAACTCGCGGTGCTGGAGTACCTGCTGGCCGCCGACGGGCGCCCGGTCCCGGCCGAGGAGCTGCTGGAACGGGTGTGGGACGAGGCGGCCGACCCGTTCACCAGCACGGTCAAGACCACCGTCGGCCGGCTGCGGGCCAAGCTCGGCGAGCCGCCGCTGATCCAGACCGTCCGAGAGAGCGGCTACCGCATCGGAGGACCATGATGCCCATCCCCCGCCGGACCGCCCGGCTGCGGCTGACCGTCCTGTACGGCGGGGCGGTGTTCCTGGCCTGCGGTGCGACCGTGGGCGCGTTCACCTGGGCGTTCTGCACGCTGCTGGCCAAGCGCCCGCAGATCTACCTCACCAAGGACGGCAAGCAGATCCCGGTGCCGGGCCGCCACCCGCAGATTGGGGTCTCGGTGGGGGGCCTCGGGCGGCACGCCCTCGACCAGCAGCAGGTGCTGATCGTGGCCGGGATCGCGCTGGTCGTCATCGCGCTGGCGGCGGTCGCGGTCGGCTGGCTGATCGCCGGCTGGGTGCTGCGCCCGCTACGGACGATCACCGCCGCCGCCCGCCGGATCTCCGCCAGCAGCCTGCACGAACGGCTGGACCTGGCCGGGCCGGAGGACGAGCTCAAGGAACTCGGGGACACCCTGGATGACCTGTTCGCGCGGCTGGAGGCCTCGTTCGAGGCCCAGCGGCGGTTCGCCGCCAACGCCTCGCACGAGCTGCGGACCCCGCTCACCCGCGAGCGCACTCTGCTCCAGGTCACGCTGGCCGACCCGGGCAGCACGGCGAGCCGCTGGCAGGCGGTCAGCCGCGAGCTGCTGGCCTCCAACGCCGAGCAGGAGCACCTGATCGAGGCGATGCTGACGCTGGCCAGCAGCGAAGCGGGCTCCGGCGAACGCGAGCCGCTGGACCTGGCGGTGGTAACCGCCCAGGCGCTGGCGGTCCCGCGCCCGGCCATCGCCGAGCTCGGCCTGGAGGTGCAGGCCGACCTGGAGCCCGCTCTGGTGGCCGGCGACCCGCTGCTGGTCCAGCAGCTGGTGGCCAACCTGGTCGACAACGCGGTCCGCCACAACCGCGCGGGCGGAAACGTCCAGGTCAGCACGGGGACCAGCCCGGACGGGGCGATTCTGGCGGTGGCCAACTCGGGGCCGGTCATCCCGGCCGGTGAGGTCGGGCGGCTGTTCCAGCCGTTCCAGCGGTTCGGCCCGCGCCCGGCCCGCCGCGACGGCGGCCACGGCCTCGGGCTGTCCATCGTCGGCGCCATCGCCAAGGCCCACGGCGCCACCGTCACCGCCCGGACCCGGGCGGACGGCGGCTTGTCGGTCGAGGTTACTTTCGGCGGCGCCGGGTCAGCTGGGTAAGCCCTCGCCGCGGCGCCAGGTCAGGCGGGGGCGGCCGGGGATGAATATCCACAGGGTCAGGGCGGCCGCGAAGCCGATCAGGCCGCTGACGGTGATGCCGGTGGTCAGGCCGGCCACCGCGGTCGCCCCGGACAGGATGAGGGGGCCGATGCCCTGCCCGGCGTCGGACAGCTCGCGCCACAGGCCAAGGAAGGTCGGGCGGCCGATCTCGGGGGAGGCGTCGGCCGACAGCGTCATCACGATGCCGGAGCCGATCCCGTTGCCGAAGCCCATGATCATCGCGGTCAGGGTGAGGGTGACGACGGCGTGGGTGAACGGCATGACGATGAACGAGACGCCGAGCACGATCGCGCTCGGGACCGCGATCCAGCGGCGGCCGTAGGTGTCCATGACCTTGCCCGACGGGTAGAAGGTGGCCACGTCGATGAGCCCGGCGATGCCGTAGATGATCGAGTTGGCGGTGGGTGACAGCCCGATGTGGGCGGCCCACAGCGGGATGACCACCTGCCGGGTCTGCCGGATCGCCTGGATCAGGATGACGCCCAGGCCGAGGGTGGCGAACGTGCGCCAGTACTGCTTGAGGATCACCGACGAGGTCACCTCGGCCGCGGCCGCCCGGTGCTCGTCGCTCTTCTCCAGGTCGGGCACCCGGTAGACGACGGCGGCGGCGCCCGCCATCGCGGCCAGGCTGACGAAGTAGGCGCCCGGCAGCCCCCACAGCGCTTCCGCGCCCGCGCCGATGAACGGGCCCACGAACATCCCGATCCGCAGGGTGCCGCCCAGGGTCGACATGGCCCGGGCCCGCATCGGCGGCGGCACCATCTCGGTCAGGTAGGACTGGCGGGCCAGGGTGTAGACCGAGCTGGCCGCCCCCAGCAGCAGTACCCCGAGGCCGAACACCGCTAGCGACAGCGGGCCGCGGCCCAGGTTGATCAGGCACAAGATCAGGCCGACGACGGCGACGGCCGCGGCCAGCAACATCGACTTCCGCTCCCCGATGCGGGTGGCGAGGATGCCGGAGGGGATGTTGGTCACGATCGACCCGATGCCGAGCAGCGCGTTGATCAGCGCCGCGATCGCGGTGCTGGCGCCCCGGTCGATCGAGCTGAGCGCGATGACCGGGATCATCGCCCCCTCGGCCAGCCCGAACAGGGTGGCCGGCCCGAACGCCGCCACCGCGACGGAGCGAAGGCGGAATTCTTCGGGCATCTCTTCCTAGTATCGTCCCTGCCATGACCGCCATCGACAGCCTCCTCGCCGCCCTCAGCACCGGGGAGGCGCGGGTCATCGACCTCACCGCACCGCTCTCGCCGCAGACCCCGATCCTGCAGCTGCCGCCGCCGTTCGCCAACACGATCCCGCTGTCGCTGGAGAAGGTCAGCGACTTCGACGACGACGGGCCGTTCTGGGGCTGGAACAACATCCACCTCGGCGAGCACACCGGCACCCACCTGGACGCGCCCACCCACTGGGCCACCGGCCGCCACGGCACCGCGGTCGACCAGATCCCGCCGGCCCGGCTGATCGGCCCGGCCGTGGTACTCGACTTCAGCGCCGAGGTGGCCGCCAACCCCGACTTCCTGCTCGAACCGGAGCACTTCGAGGCCCACGTGGCGGCGGCCGGGCCGCTGCCGGCCGGGGCGTGGCTGCTGTTCCGGACCGGGTGGAGCCGGTTCAACCAGGACGCGGCCGCGTTCCTCAACGCCGACGACCGCGGCCCGCACACCCCCGGGGTCTCCCCGGCCGGCGCGAAGTGGCTGGCCGGCTCGCCCATCACCGGCTTCGGGGTGGAGACGGTCGGCATCGACGCCGGTCAGGCGGGCGGCATGGAACCATCGTTCCCGGCCCACAACAGTCTGCTCGGGGCGGACAAGTACGGCCTCACTCAGCTGCAGAACCTCGACCAGCTGCCGCCCGCGGGGGCGCTGGTGGTGGCCTCCCCGCTGCCGATCGTCGGCGGCACCGGGTCGCCCGCCCGGGCCCTGGCCATCGTCCCGGCATGACCGGAACCGTGGCCGGCGCGACCGGCTCGGTGCTCGCCGATCTGGGGATCGGGCACGCGTTCGGCGTCGTCGGCAGCGGCAACTTCGAGGTCACCAACGCCCTGCGGGCGGCCGGGGTCCCGTTCACGGCCGCCCGGCACGAGGGCGGGGCCGCGTCGATGGCCGACGGCTACAGCCGGCTGGCGGCCCGGCCGGCCGTGCTCACCCTGCACCAGGGGTGCGGGCTGACCAACGCGATGACCGGCATCACCGAGGCGGCCAAGAGCCGCACCCCGATGATCGTGCTGACCGCCGACACCGCCGCGGCCGCGGTCAACTCCAACTTCCGGATCGACCAGGACGCGCTGGCGGTCGCGGTCGGCGCGGTCGCCGAGCGGGTGCACGGCCCGGCGTCGGCGGTGGCCGACCTCACCCGGGCCTACCGGACGGCCGTCCACGGGCGCCGGACCGTCGTGATCAGCCTGCCGCTGGACGTCCAGGCGACTCCGCTGGCGACCCCGCTGCCGCTGGCGGCGATGGCCGCGCCGGCCCCGGCCCGGCCCGCCGCCGCGGCCGTCGAGGACCTGGCCCTGCTGCTGGCGGCGGCCGAGCGCCCGGTGTTCATCGCCGGCCGGGGCGGGCGGGGCGCCGGCCCGCCGATCACCGCCCTGGCCGAGCAGGCCGGGGCGCTGCTGGCGACCTCGGCGGTGGCCAACGGCCTCTTCGGCCGGGACCCTTTCAATCTGGGCATCTCCGGCGGCTTCGCCACTCCCCTGGCGGCCGAGCTGATCGCCGCCGCCGATCTCATCGTCGGCTGGGGCTGCGCGCTGAACATGTGGACGATGCGGCACGGCACCCTGATCGGCCCGGCCGCCAAGGTCGTGCAGGTCGACGACGACCTGGCCGCGCTGGGCGCCCACCGGCCCATCGACCTGGGCATCCTCGGCGACTGCGCGGCCACCGCGACCGACGCCCTCGACGCCCTGGGCGTGGACGCGCCCGCCCGGACCGGCTACCGGACGGACGAGGTCGCGGCCCGGCTGGCCGGGCGGCGCTGGTGGAACGACACCCCGACCGACGACCTCGGCACCGCCGACCGGATCGACCCCCGTGAGTTCAGCAAGGCGCTGGACCGGGTGCTGCCGGCGCAGCGGCTGGTGTCGGTCGACTCCGGCAACTTCATGGGCTACCCCAGCGCCTACCTGCGGGTCCCCGACCAGGACGGCTTCTGCTTCACCCAGGCGTTCCAGTCGATCGGGCTCGGGCTGGCCAGCGGCATCGGCGCGGCGCTGGCCCAGCCCGGCCGCCTGCCGGTCATCGCCACCGGGGACGGCGGCTTCCTGATGGGCGTGTCCGAGCTGGAGACGGCGGTCCGGCTCGGCCGGCCGATGGTGGTCGCGGTCTACGACGACGCCGCCTACGGCGCCGAGGTGCACCACTTCACCGGGGCCGACCACGGCGCGGTCACGTTCCCCGACCGCGACCTGGCCGCGATCGCCCGCGGCTTCGGGGCGACCGGGGTCACCGTCCGGACGGTGGACGACCTGAAGGCGGTGGCGGCCTGGGCCCGCCAGCCGGCCGGGGTGCTGGTCATCGACGCCAAGATCGTCAGCGACGGTGGCTCGTGGTGGCTGGCCGAGGCGTTCCGGGGGCACTGACCGGCGCGGGCGGGCCGCCGGGCCGGGTTACTCCTCGGCGCCGTGCTCGGGGATCTGGACCTCGGCGAAGACGGCGCGGTGGTCGCTGTGCGGGATCATGTGCACCGAGGTGGCCAGCACCGCGCAGCGCCGGTCGACCAGCACGTGGTCGAGGGTGAGGACCGGGTCTTTGCCCGGCATGCCCCAGGTCGCGACCAGCGAGTTGCCGGTCTGCAGGGCGCTGTCGGCGTAGCCGAGCTTGAGCACCTGGCGGAACTCGGCGTGGTCGAGGGTGGCGTTGAAGTCGCCGGCCACGATCCGCGGCAGCTCACCGGGCGCGGTCAGCGAACCGAGCTCGTTATGCCAGCGGGTGGCGGCGCCCCGGTGCTCGGAGGCCGGCGGGCACGGGTGCATGCAGATCAGCTCGGCCCGGTAGCCGTCCGCCAGCTCGATCACCGCGGTCGGCTGGGCGGTGTGGATCGGCGCCAGCTCGGGGCCCTCGCTGAGCGGGAACCGGGAGTAGATCCCGGAGCCGCGGGGACCGCCGCGGATCTCCTGCTGGGTGTAGGGCAGCAGGTCATCCAGCCCGGCCTGCTTGAGGCGGGTCACCGCGTCGGCCGTCAGCTCCTGCAGGAACAGCACGTCCACCTTGAGCTGGCGGACCCGGTCGACGATGACCTCGGCGTCCCCCCGGCCGAAGAACATGTTGCTGGTCAGCACCCGCAGCCGCGGCCCGCTGGCGCCCGGCTGCCACTTGGGCAGCCGACGCGAGTGCAGCACCACGCCGAGGGTGGCGGCGGCCACGGCGGCGGTCGCGGCCGCCTTGCGCCGCCCGGTCAGCCGCAGCCCGAGCGCGGCCAGCGGCGCCGCCTTGGTCACCTGGGGGGTGAACGACATCAGCAACGGCAGCACCGGGTTTTCAATCCGGTCGATCCGGTCGGCCGAGCTGACCCGGGCGGCCGCGTAGGCGGCCAGACCGCCCGCGACGATCCACGAGCTGCCCGTCAGGGCACGGGACTGGTGCGTGACTTTCGATCCGGCTGCGGCCACGTGCACAAGCCTATGGCCTGGGCATGGTGGCCTGGTTCAAAGCCCTCGCCATTCCCGGCCCATCCGGACCCGCCCGGGCCGAGCCGGCCAGCATCTAT
>JAFAYQ010000069.1 GCA_019240215.1 Actinomycetota bacterium
GCCGCCGGACTCGACATCCCAGTACCAGGCCACGATCTTGAACCCGGCCGGCAGCCAGGCCTTTGACTTGCGGACCTGCCGCCGCAACGACGCGACCGGGTCCTGCATGAGGGTGGAGGTGCGGCCGATGAACGCGACCGGGACCACCTCCGCCGGCCCGGCCGTGGCCGCCACCGATAGCGCAGGACCGGTCAGGTCTGGTCCGGTGAGTGCTGGTTGTGCTGTGCCCATTGCAGCAGCCTCCAAATCGCCTCGGCCTGCCGGGCATCAAGCTCACGCGCCTCTTGCCCGGCTATTGTGATTTTGAACCAGACTTTCAGCCCGTCCGGCCTTTCCCCCTCCCTCAAATTATAAGCAATATCGGCTGATTCAGGAATGGCAAGCAGCCTATTCCTACCGTGCTTTTCTTGTGCGCTTTCCGGTTTTCCTGGCTGATCAGTGTGCATTTTTCCGGCCTTTCATTTACTGGCGCGTCAGCGCATGGTGCGGGCGGCCCTGGTCCATCCCGTCGCCGTCGTCCGGCAGCCGGAAAAGCAGACCGGGCGCAGGCGGGTCAAGCCGCGTTCTTTGCGGCTTGACGCGACAAGTCCGGTCTGCTCGGCTGTCCGGCGGACGACGGCGGCACCAGGGATGGGGCAGGCCCTTGGGTTTTTCCTCCATCCCGGAGCCCGAGTCCCCGCCGGAGGCATCGTTCTTGATCTTCAGCGCCCCCGTGGCGGGGCCGGGTCAGCGCGGGCGGCGGGCATGGCTGCCGTTGTAGCCCGACGGGCCGGTTGCCTGTCACCGGAACGGGTTTTCTTCGGCAATGCCGGAACTTTCGGCAGCACGCCGGGATGGAGCCGTCCCGCTAAGGCCGGGGTTACGGGACGGCGGGGGGCACCGGTGATGGGGTGCGGGATGAGCGGGCCGGTACCGGAGCGGGAACCGGAGTACGGCAGGTGCTGTCCGGTCACGGGAAAAAATGTCTTTGAGTGGCAGCCGTACAGGCGATGTGGTCCTCGGCCGGGCCATCGCGTCGTCAGGTGTCACCGGGCGGCAGGCCCGGTCCTGGTCCTGGTCCTGGTCCGGGGCCGTTGGTGCGGCGGGCCCGGCGGTCGGCCAGGACGAGGGCGGCGCACAGCAGTACGGCGGTGGGCTGGCTGATGGTGGTTTTCCGGGTCTGCGCAGTCCAGGGCTGGCGACCGGTGCCGTAGTTGATGGCCCAGGATGGGAACGCCTCGCGCAGAGCTGTCAGGAGGAATGATTCATCGTCGCTGGGCGGGTCGTCGTTGGGGGTGCCGGGCGGATCGAAGACGCAGGACACTGGGGCGGTGCGGTAGTCGGCCTGGATCGCGGCCTCCAGCTCGGTCAGGGTAGCGGCGACGAGGGTGCCGTTGGCGTCGCGGCGGGCGGCGATCCACTGGTCGTGCTGGTATCCGATCGCGTAGGCGCTGCCCCAGTTCCAGTGGACGGAGGCCAGGGTGACCGGCCGCGGCGTGGGCTGCGGGCCGGTCACCACGGTTTCCGTGCTGGCCGGGGACGGGTGGGGGTCAGGCGGGCAGCTGGGGTGCGGGCCTGGGCGGCGGTCACCTGCCCGTCGCTGCCAAGGGCTTTATCGAGCCGGGCGGCCAGGGCCGGCGAGGGGCGGGTGTGGCGGTGCAGGATGTGGGACAGGTGGCTGGCGGTGCAATTTACCTGCCGGGCCAGATGTTCGGCTTGCATATCCCGGGTGGCGAGCAGGGCGGCCAGGACCGCCGCGACGTCGGCGGCGGGGCCGGCGGGAGTGGTCACTTTTTCACCCCGACGCCCGCGAGGACCTGCCCGGCCCGGTCATAGAACGGGGCCGGGGTGATCCAGCCGGGCATCCAGGCGCGGGCATCGCACACCCCGGGCGGGACCAGGTCCAGGCCGGGAAAGAAACTGGCCACGTCCTCGGGGGTGTGGTTGTACAAAGTGGCGGCGTCGTACGTTTTAGTGATCTGGTCCCCGATGGCCGGTTCACCCCGGCCTACGGTGAGGATCACATACGAGCCGGGGGCCAGGTCATCGACGTAGGCGGCGACGAGGTCGCGGGCGGCCGGGGCGGGCTGGAAGTGCAGCACCATGGCCAGGATCAGGCACACCGGCTCGGCGAGGTCGATCAGCCCGGTCTCGCGCACCTGGCCGAGCACCGTGGCCGGGTGTGCGAGGTCGGCGGCGACCGCTTCCACCCGCGAGTCCGCCGAGCAGGTCAGCGCCCACAGGTGGTTGATGACCACGGGGTCGTTGTCCACATAGGTGACGGCGGCGCTGTTGTCCTGGCGGCGGACGATCTCGTGCACGGCCGGGCTGGTCGGCAGGCCGGCCCCGAGGTCGAGGTAGCCGCTGATGGCTTGGGCGAGGACGTAGTCCAGGGCGCGGACCAGGAACCTGCGGTTTTCGCGGACCATTTGCCGGGTGGCCGGGTAGATGGCCAGCAGCCGTTCGGCCAGCTCCCGGTCCGCGGCGAAATTGTCCTTGCCGCCGAGCAGAAAATCGTAGGCGCGGGCCACGTTGGGCTTGGATGCATCCAGGGCATCAGGCCGGGTGCCGTTGGCATCGGGCGTCGTCATCAGTGATCACCAGAAATAGATGAAGGGGCAGGACCGGGAGTCTTGCGGGCGGATGTGCAGGCAAAGGTGAGGGTGCGCGTGAGGGTGCCGTCGGCGGCGCGGAGCGGTTCCAGCAGCGCGAACGCCTGCTGCCGGGCGCGTTCCAGGGCGGCGGCCGGGATGTGCCGCCAGGCCACCGCCCACGGCCCTTGCGACTGGGCGGCGGCCCACCACTGGGCCGGGCCGGTGTAGGTCATGGTGACCGGGTGGGTGACGCTGGCGGGATGGCGCAAGCCGGCCCCGGCCAGCAGGCCGTGCATGGCTTCCACCGAGTCGAACGCGGGGCGGCGCAAGGTGGCGGCGAACCCGGGCTGGCCGGCGGGCATGGCGGTGTCGAACGCGGCAATGACCGGCCGCCAGCGGGGGTCTTCGGCCAGGCTCCAGGAGATGCCCAGCCGTCCGGGTGGGGTGAGCAGCGCCCGCCAGCGCCGGACGGCGTGGGCGGGCCGGGCCAGGAACTGGATCACGTTCCCGGCCAGCACCACATCAAAGCTGCCCGGTTCCCAGCCGGGGTCTTCGGCGTGGCCTTCCTCGAACCGGACGTTGCTGACGTGGTCGCGGGCGGCGTGGTCGCGGGCGTGGGCCAGCATCGGGGCGGCCAGGTCGATCCCGGTCACCTGGCCGAACGGCCCGGCGGCGCGGGCGGCCGGGAAGGACACCGCGCCTTTGCCGCAGCCCACGTCCAGCACCCACGCCCCGGCCGGGACGCGGGTGTGGGCCACCAGGTGCTCACCCATGATGGTGAAGAACTCGGTGCCGGTGGTGTCGTAGCGGTCCGCGGCGGCGGCGAACCCCTCGGTCACCTGCGAGGTGGCCGCCTGCGGATCGGTCGCGCTCATGAGCTGATCAGCTCCTTCACCAGCGCCTGGGTGCTGGCGGACTTGGCGAGCAGGCCGTGTTCTTGCATCAGGTTCGCCACCCGCTGCAAGGCGACGCGGTTGACCGACAGCGGGAACGTGCCCAGCGCCATCACGGCGGCGGTGGTCTTGCTGATGTGCAGCGCCGGGATCAGCGCTTGTTCCACCGCGGCCCGGTCGGTGCCGGCCACCTGCTGGCCGTGTTCCAGCGCCGTGATGAAGGCGGCGGCGGTCCGGGGGTACTTCCTCGCCCAGGCGGCCGTGGTCACATAGCCCGAGATCGGGATGTTCTGGGTCGGCCCGTCATCCACATCGAACAACGGGGTCGCGCCGTCCTGGTCTTCGGCGGCGGACAGGGACGGTTCGGCGATGAACGCCGCATCGACCTTGCGGGCGGCCAGCGCCGCGCCCATCACCGGGAACCCCATGACCGTGTAGTGCACCGAGGAGACGGGAACGCCGTGGGTGGCCAGCATGATGTCGGTGGCCAGCACGGCCAGCCCGCCGAGGGCGTTGACCGCGATGGTCTTGCCCCGCAGCTGCTGCACGGTGGTGACGGGCGATCTGGCTGGCACCACGATCTCCTGCACCCCCGGCCCGCCCGCGCTCGCCGAAGCCAGCGCGTGCAGCTTCGCCACGCCTTTGGCCTCGGCGGCCAGGTCGGCGGCCCACTGGCCCTCGTCCACATCCACTGAGCCGCTGAGCAGATTGGGGATGGCGTCGACCCCGCTGGCGATCGGGACGATCTTCACGTGCAGCCCGGCGGCGGTGAAATACCCGCGCTGGGCGGCGATGTACAGGCCGGCGGCGCTGATCGCCGGCACGACCGCCACGGTCAGGTCCGGTTTTTCCACCCGGAGACTGGTTACCTTCTCCGCTGATCCGCACGCTGCCAGCAGTGTGACCGCGGCCGCCGCGCACACGGCGGCGGCCAGGCGGCGGGGGCGGGAGACAGGAATAGGGGCCGGCCGGTGGAGGGGACGGGCCGGGACAGGCATGATGAGCTCACCTCTTCATGGATGGGGAGGCAAGCGGAGGCCGGGCGAAACTTTGGTCAGGGACGCCCGGTCTCCGCGCCGTCAAACGGAGTGGCAGTGGTGGCTCGCCCCGCTCAAGGGGCACGGGCCGCGGCGGCACGGGGCGTACGCGCGGGCCCAGGGAACGAGCTCATGCCACAGGTCGGCGGGTTCGGTGCTGATGACGCACCAGGGCCCGGCCTCGGGGCCGCCGGGGCGGCGGACAGCCTCGAACCGGCGGATAGGGGCGTGACTGCTGATGGTGACGTTGTAGGAGGGCAGGGCGGCCTGCAAGGCGTGCAGCTGAGTCAGCGTTCCCGGCGCCAGGCAGGCTCGGCCCGCGAAAACGTCCCACCCCGTCATCGGAAGTCCTTGGCTGTGCGTGACCGTGTCGTGCTGTGCTGACCGGCTTGGCAGCGGGCCGCCCATCGCAGTAAGCAGCTGTTGGCTGGCATTGCATCGACTCTCTTCATGCCGGGTGCTCTGGACCGGTGAGCCGTTCCTCGTCACGGATTGCTTGCATTAACTCACCGGGGGTGGAAGCCCGTACGTACTGGACGCAGCCTGCGGCGATCTGCTCCGCGGTGAGCGGGCGGACGCGAGTGGCCCACCAGTGGCCGGTGTCGCTGCGCCACGCTCCCCAGCGGCGGTCAAAGGCCGCTTCGATCTGCTCGGCGGCCGCTGGTTCACTGGTGTTGTCATTCATGGGGTTTCCGGTTGCTTACGGTGTCTGCCGTAGAGCAGCATGTAAGAGACAAGAACCTGCGAAATTTCAAAGCGCTTGAAATCCCTGGAGCAGGGGTGGCAATGCCAGATCAGGAACGGATCGGGTCGCGTATCGCGGTGCTCCGCAAGACGCGCGGCTGGACGGCCCGCGAACTGGCCGGGCGGTCGCACGTGTCGTACAGCCTGCTGGCCAAGGTGGAGTCCGGCGCTGCCCCGGCGTCCCCGGCGCTGATCGGGGCGGTCGCCCGCGCGCTGAAAGTCGACGTGCCACGCATCACCGGGCAGCCCTATCAGGAGACCCGGGGGCAGGGCGCGCGGCTGCTGGAGACGATCGAGCCGATCCGCCGCAGCGTGGACACCTACGACTTGCCGGATGAGTCGATCACCCCGCGTCCTGTTGCGGCGTTGAGTGCCGACGTGACACGGCTTTCCGCGCTCGGCCAGTCAGCGAAGTACGTGCAGATCGGGACGGAGCTTCCCGGGCTGCTCGACGAGCTGACCGCGGCGGTGCACTTCGCGGCGAATACCGCTGATCAGCGGCGCTTGTTCGCGTTGCTGGCGGAGGCGTACTCCGGCGCCTCGGCCATCGCGAACCTGCTGGGCTTCCTCGACCTGCGCAGCCAGGTTGTCGAACGGATCAGCTGGGCATCCGAACGGTCCGACGACCCCTTGCGGGTGCAGCGCGTGCGCTGGCAGCGGTCGGCAACCTTGATGTCAGTGAGCGCCTACGGGCAGGCGCTGCGGCTGATGGACCGGGTCCGGGCGGAGATGGGGGACGACATTCACACGATGGACGGGCCGACGCTGTCGGTCTACGGATCGACACACCTGCGATCTGCGATCTTGGCGGCCCGGGCCGCGCGGACGGACGCACCAGGCTACGCACAGGACGCATGGGCGCACCTCGACGCGGCACGGACCGTGGCCGACCGGATGGGCCAGGACCGCAACGACTACGGGCTGGCGTTCGGGCCGTCCAACGTCGCCCAGCACGAGGTGGCAGTAGCCGTGGAACTCGAAGACGGCGCCGAGGCCGTGCGCCGCTCCCGCAACGTCCGGCTGGGCGCGCGGGTGCCCTCGGTGCGGCGCGGCCATCATTACATTGACCTGGCACGCGGCTACGTAATGACCGGAGACCAGGCTGGTGCTCTGCGCGCACTCCAGCAAGCCCGGCGCGTCGCCCCGCAGCAGACCAGGCACCACCCCATGGTCCGCGAGACCATACTGACGATTGCTTCGGCGCGGCGCGGGCGCGGAGAGCTGAGCCAGTTCGCGCACTGGCTCGGAGTCGACACCTGACCGTTTCTAGCGGTCGGTGTGATTGATCCAGACAGTGACAGGCCGGGTTGCCATGCGCCGTCATGCTTGGTTTTCCCGGAGATTTGTGCGTTGCCTTGGGGGCCGTAGGAGCGGATTCGGAGTCCTCCCACGGGCATTGATTTCGATCTCGATCTTGAGTCTTTTAGTTCTCAGTGCTCTTTGCCTGGCTGGCTGCCGTTCTGTGTAGTGCTTCCTGACCTCGGCCGCTCGAAGAGGGGGTGAGGTCAGGAAGCTGGGTACGGAACGGGTAGAAAGGCAGCCAGCCAGTTCAGCGGCATAGCCGCTGTCATACAGTCCCGTGCAGCGTCCGCACGAGGTTGGAGGGCTGCACCTGGCCCATGTGCGGAAGCTTCACCAGGCGATGCGAGCTTGGCAGGTCGCGAATCACCACCTTCGCCTCGGCGCCGATCCGCCCGAAGTGGCGGATGTAGTGGGCCGGAACTCTGTGATAACTATCTGTACGCCTTTTCTAGACGGTCTCAAAGGGCCGCTCGCGCCGCCGACTCGGCGCGCTCGCCGCAGCTCCCGCTGAAGCTTCCCCCAGCGGGCCTAACGCCGGTCGACTGGCGCGAAGTCGTGCGATCCAAAGGGCGCCTTGGCCAATCGGAGTTCCTATCGTCCGGGCCGTGCACCAGGGTGGATGGCGTTAGTAGCTATCGGGAGCATGCCTGCTCCCGAACCTGGGTCTTGTCCGGCACGGCCAGAACCTGTCAAGATCGCCTATGGCGTCGGCTCCGCCGTCTACGACTCTTGGCGGAAACCGGCCGCCGGTTGGCACGGCTAGACCGGCCGTGAGGTGCAGATCAGGTATGTACATCTCGGGAATTACATCCTGGACAAGCCATCGGTACTCTTTCGGCGAATTAACCACTCCCCTTACCTAACGCCCATGGCCACTTGTTGTCGTGGGGTCAGCTCTCGCTTGTCATAGACACTTTGATCGCGGGTGATTTTGCATCATTCGGCGCGGTCCTCGCGTTCTAATGGCTAAGCAGGACTAGCTTGTCCGCTACAGCCGGTAAAGTTCTGCCATGGCAGTGAGACGGCCAAAGCCGCAGCCTCAAGTTACACAACTGGGGTGTATCCGGTTCTGGCGGAACGAACTTATAGAAATAGTTCGTTTGGTGCAAAAGCTCGAAGATGCACAAATTACGCTGGAGGCCGATGGCTGCGGCATCGATGATGTCGATACGGACCTACCGAACATCGGCGTAGATCAGCTCTCTTCGTTTACCGTGGCAGCCACCAGGTCGACCGATGATAGCGCTACCTTGAACATCATCGAAATAGCGATGACTGACAAAAGATGTTCGATAACTGCATCTGATCCAGACCTAGCAACGTTGGGGGTCATCAACGAAATTAGAAAGCTCGGCCAGAGCAACCAGCCTAAGCCGCATTGGGTTACAAAGGACGGTCCAATTGGAACTGCCAGCGAGCGCTTCGCCTTCTCATTGTTCATTGCTCTTATTTTCTCAGCTATATGCATACCGATTGTTCATTTTGCGTTTGATCCTGTACTGAAGCACGGCCATGGCAGAGCGCCAATAAGCGGGCGTGATGTTAGTTACCTGGGTGGAGTACTCATCGTCGTATGCGTCGGCCTTTTCGCGCTATTCGGCCAAGCCCGAAACATATTGCGCACTGGTACGCGAGCTGAGGCTCCTACATGGTGGCAAGAGCACCGATCAGACGTCGGCATCAACATCGCATGCAGCATCGTCTTTCTGATCATTGGCGCTGTCATCGGGCACTATTGGCGCTAGCCCAAGTCGCTATCTATACGGAGACTGCATGCCTAGTTACTCGTGGTACCGCATGCAAGCGGTTATCAAGCTCAGCAAGGATCGTGAGCGCGGTCCCGCCTATCAGCCGGTCCTAGACCTCGGCGAAGAGATCCTCAGAGAGCATGTCACGCTTGATAAGCAAGTTGGGTCACCATGCGTTGCGTGTGGCGAACCTTGGCCATGCAAGATGTTCAACAGCATTCACGCCATGGATTGACGCAGGCAGCCCACCCTAGTGCGAAAGCGGGCTGCCTGCGTCAGCCTACTTTCTCTTACCGTGGTCGGGGCATTCGTCAGCTAACTCCTGTGGAAGCAGCACTAACCGGTAGAACCGCTCACTGGGAGTCTCCGACTGCGGAGCGTAAGTGATGCTCAATAAGTGCCCGCACTTGGGGCATGCAATGATATCTGTTATCACTGCGGTCCTTCCGATCGATGGATCATGGACACGGACAAGGTACCTGGGATCCACTGCTTGTCAAGAAACTGCTCTGACGTGCGGCGACGCCCCGCTATCACTGTCTACGGCCAGGACGGATATACGCAAAATATGATCTAAGCCGGTTAAATGGGAATTGATTTACCGGTCTTTGGAAGCGTCTTTGGTCAGCGTTAGAGTCTACCGTCGCTACAACGACCGCAGAAGTGCGCCGCAATCCGGTTCAGCTCGTGATTGACGGTAGCGTCAAGAGCATGCCCACCGACAACACGCCCGGGGCGGCTGAGCAGCTTCCTGCGGGCGCGAACGCGGGCGCTGGCCAGGGCCAGCCTGTCCGGCCCAGGTATCGCTTGGTGACCCTCATTGGCGCGGTGAAGCGCATGAGCTACCTGCTCCAGGGCAACGTCAGGCAGTACAGGGCGCTGGTCGCCCGGCTGCAAGACCCTACCGTCTCCTTCCCGATCCTGGACGACCCCGTTGCGCACGATGGTCTCCTAGGCGAGGCCGAGCGCCTACTCCACAACGTCCTGACCGCGATGAGCACCCGCGTGGACCAGCAGCGCCACTTCATGGACACATATTTCGGTGACGACACGATCCTGATGCGGGAGTACCGCGACCGGGTCGCTTCTGACTTCACCGCGAGTGCGGAGGCGGCATTCCTGAAGAGGCTGCGGAATTACATTGCTCACATGCAGCTCCCCGTCGCCCAGAGCCAGGAGGCCTACACCGCCCGGTCAATCCGGGTCTCGTTCATCCTGTCGGCCGCCGCGCTGCTCGAATGGGACGGCTGGAACGCTGGCACGAGAGCATGGATCGTCGGCCATGGAAGTGACGTCCCGATTGTCGATGTCGTCGACACCTACGCCCGGGTAGCAGAAGAGTTCGACCGATGGCTGGCGGACCGAATCGGAGCGAAGTACAGGGCGGATATCGAAGTCTCCCGACGGGCCGCTGACGTTTAAGCGTCAAGGGTCAGCTTCCGGGGCGCATCAGCGCGAGAACACTGAGAACTGCGGAGATCTCAGCCACAGGTCAGACGGCAAACCGGATGCATCAACCCAGGCCAGAGAAACGCTGGCACAAGACCCGGCCTACAGGCCGACTACGGGAGCTTTTGACGCTTGAAAATCAAGCGGACCTAAATAAGCTGAAGCCGGCACTAAGAACGTAGGATTGGCGGAAGAAAATCTTGGTCCTCTTCTTTACGAGGAGGAAGATCTGTGCGCCGATTCGGCCGATCCCGACGTGACTCATGTACCTGTCCCGGCTGTCGAACAGGATCGAGAATTGGCGTCGGATCAGATTCTGCGGTATTCGTCGGGTCAGGGTTCTCAATGGGAGGGTCGCCACTTTGACCGGGAAGCTCAATGCTCTTGCCATGGTCGCTGCTCATACTCTGGTCATTCCCGCTAACCACCCGCTTGGAACCTAGCTTCAGCGGCGGCGCGAGCAGCGTTTAGCTTCAGAAGCTATCAATGCTTTTCCACCGCCTTCTTACGTAGGACGGGACCGTAGCTGAGTGACTAACTGAGTGACGATCCGCCCAAACGAGAGCGCACTCTCCTGCACTTATGCGCACCTTCCATGACAGCCCAGGAATAATTTTCGCACGTACGTTCGCCTATCAGGATGCCTGCGCTGTCCGATCCGTATCCCACTGGCTGCCCCATTCGGGGTAGGGCTTCAGCTTACTAATGGAGGGGTTGCTCCTTACGAACAGCAGCGGCGCGCGGTCGATGCCGCCCGCCCACGGTTCAGGAACCTGGAAGCCGGTTTCAGGCCCCACGCCGTCCTGCGACCTGACGACCTCCTGGCAAGGATGCTGGCTATCCGGGTCGCGCCAGACGGCTAGTACGTCGGGGCGACGTGTAATGGATCCGATCAGGTCGCGAACCGTAATACTGGTCATCCTCAGTGTGAATCCGGTATGAGCGTCATCGGCAGGATCCATGCAAGCCAGGTCTGCTTGATCGAACTCGGCTGGCCGGTACAGCAACCACAGCGACGCGCAATGATTCTCACCGGCCGTCCCAAGCCGTGCGCTGCGGCAACAAGCTTTAGTGACCTTCCTGCCACTAGTTCATAGCGAGGTGATCACCCCGCGCGGGCCTCCCCCTATGCCGCCTTGTGGGCCAGGGTATGAACGCGCTCATCTCGGGCGGCGTCCGGTGGCGCTTCCTTGCTTCATGGTCTACTGTGATGAATAGCCGATCAGAGCTTGATTTCTTGTTCGATTATTAGCCTTCGAGCAGTGCATTCTTTGTCCCATTCAGCCTCCTCCCCTCTAACGCGGGGGAAGTTACCATGGCCCGGGCCTCGGTGGCGCGGGTGACGATGTCGGCGCGGAGGCGGGTCAGGGCGCTGTCGCGGGCGCCCGCCAGGGATGGCTCGGCCAGCGGGGTGGCGGCCTGGACGGGGACCGGGCGGGGCAGGTCGGCGACAGCGTCGGCGACGGCGTCGGCGAGCAGGGGGTGGCGGCCCCAGGGGCCACCGAGGATGACCTGGGCCGGGTCGGCCAGGGCGACCACCGCGGCGATCGCGCCGGCCACGGCCCGGGCGACGATCTGGAGGGTGGCCGGGGCCGGCGAGCCGGGGCCGACGGCCGCCAGCAGACGGTCCGTGTCGATAGCGGTGCTGCCGGGCTGGCGCAGCCCGAGCTGCCCGAAGACGTCGATGAGGCTGGTGGCCTGGCCGTCGGATCCGACGGTGAGCAGGTGGGCGATCTCGCCGGCCAGGCCGCGGTGGCCGCGGCGGACGTCGCCCTCGCTGATGACCGCGCAGCCCAGGCCCTCGCCCAGGTACAGGTAGGCGAAGTCGCCGGGGGCGGCCGCGGCCTGGCGTTCGGCGCGGGCGGCCCAGTTCACGTCGTTGTCGACGATGACCGGGCCGTCCACCATCGGCGCCAGCACGGCGACCGGATCGAGGTCGCCGAGCAGGAACGGGCTGTCCGGGAGGTGCACCATCCGGCCGGTGGCCCGGTCGACCGGGTCGGCCGCGCTGACCACGGCCAGGCGGACGGGTGGGTGGCCCGTGGGTCTGGTGGGGCCGGTGGGGCCGGTGGGGTTTATGTGTTCGATGGGGTTGATGTGTTCGATGGGGTTGATGTGTGCGATGGGGTTGGTGTGTGCGATGGCGTTGGTGTGCGCGGTGAGGTTGGCGTACGCGGTGGGGTTGGCATGTGCGGTGGGGGTCTTGAGGGTGGTGGGAGGTGGGGTGAGGACGCGGGTGACGGCGGATCGGAGGCCGGCCGCTACCTGGTCGGGGTGGGCGGGTCGCGTGATCGGTTCTCCGGCGCGGAGGAGCACCGCGCCGTAGGGGTCGATGCACTCGGCGATGATGCCTTCGGGGGCGATGCTGACGGCCAGGGCCACCCCCACCTCGGGGGCCAGGGCGTAGTAGGTGCCGACCCGCCCGCGGCCGCGGCCGCCGGGGGTGCGGTGGCCGGTGTCGGCGACCAGGCCGGCCGTGACCAGGCGGCGGACGCTTTCGCCGGCGGTGGGCTTGGAGACCCCGGTCGCGGTGGCCAATTCGGCCCGGGTGAGCTGGCCCTCGCGCATCAGCGCGCGCAGCACGTGCTCGTCGGTGAGGGAGCGTAGCAAGTCCTGCGACGGCTTGGCCGGTTCCACGCCTCGATTCTAGACAGGGGTCTTGACTAGAAACGCGAGGCGGCTTAACTTTTTAAAAATAAAGGGCTTTACTAGAAGGAGTTTCCGGATGAACGACCTGCCACCTGCGCTGCCGCATTGGGAGCAGACCCCCGCCGACCTGCCGGTCGCGATCAAGGAGATCAAGGCGGCGTTGCGGGAGCGGATCGCGGCCTCCGGCCGCACCGTCGAGGAGGTCGTCGCGGTGCTGGAACGCCAGCTGACGGCCGAGGTCGAGGAGATCGAGGCCGCCCGCGACCGGGGCGAGCCGGTCTGGCCGGTCATCGACTACGCCGACATCGCGGCGGGCACGGTCGACCCGGCCGCCGTCGATCAGCTGCGGCGGCGCGGCTGTGCGGTGGTGCGCGGGCAGTTCGAGCACGACCGGGCCCGGGAGTGGGACCGCGAGCTGGTGGACTACGTCGACCGGAACGGCTTTTTCGATCAGTACCGAGGTCCCGGCGACGACTTCTTCGCCAGCGTCGGTTCCAAGCCCGAGATCTATCCCATCTACTGGTCGCGGCCGCAGATGGAGGCCCGGCAGAGCGACGAGATGGCGCAGGTGCAGGCGTTCCTGAACGGGCTGTGGCGGCACGAGTCGGACGGCGTGCAGTGGTTCGACCCGGGCCGCGACTCGCTCTACCCCGACCGGATCCGGCGGCGGCCGCCCGGCGCCAGCTCGGCCGGGCTGGGCAGCCACCTCGACCCGGGCACGCTCGATCTATGGATGACCCGGGAGTACCAGCGGGCGTTCCGGCACCTGTTCGACGGCTCGGTCGAGCGGTACGACCCGTGGGATGCCGCCCACCGGACGACCGGGCCGCAGTATCCCGGCACCACCATGTGCTCGGTGTTCCGGACGTTCCAGGGCTGGACGGCGCTGTCCGACATGGCGCCCGACCAGGGCGTACTGCACACGGTCCCGATCCCCGGGGCGATGGCTTACCTGATGCTGCGGCCGCTGCTGGCGGACGTGCCCGACGACGACATGTGCGGGGTCACCATCAACCGGACGTTCCCGGTCACCGAGCGGTGGCACCCGCTGCTGCGGCGGGCGCTGACCGGCATCCCGGCGGTGCGGGCGGGCGACTCGGTGTGGTGGCACTGCGACCTCATCCACAGCGTCGCCCCGGTCGAGGACCAGCAGGGCTGGGGCAACGTGATGTACATCCCGGCCGCGCCCTGGTGCCCGCGCAACGAGCGTTACGCGGCCCGGGTGCGCGAGGCGTTCGCCAGCGGGTCGAGCCCGGACGACTTCCCGGCCGAGCACTACGAGCGCGCCTGGGCCGATCGTTTCGGGGCCGACGACCTGAACGAGACCGGGCGGCGGGGCCTGGGGCTGGCCTGAACCCGGCGTCGTAACCTGGGTGCGTGTCTGAGCCGGAGCCGGAGCTGGTCGAGTTCGCGACCAAGGTGTTCAACCTGGCCCGGGCCGGCGACACCGCCGCCGTCGCCGCCTACGTGGACGCGGGCGTGCCGGTCAACCTGAGCAACGACAGCGGCGACAGCCTGCTGATGCTGGCCGCCTACCACGGCCACCCGGACACCGTGCGGGCGCTGCTGGAACGCGGGGCCGACCCCGGGCAGGCCAACGACCGCGGCCAGACCCCGCTGGCGGGCGCGGTGTTCAAGCACGAACCGGAGATCGTCCGCGCCCTGCTCGACGCGGGCGCCGACCCCACCACGGGCCAGCCGAGCGCGGCCGCCACCGCCGCCATGTTCGGCAATCAGGACTTCCTGGCCTGGTTCGCCGAAGGCGACTCGGCCGGCTGACGCAGCGAGGACGCGGCCCGGCTAGCGTGGGGGCGAGGAGGCTCAGTTGAACTCACCGCTGTCGTCGCTCGGCGTCGAGCTGCCGGTGCTGGCCGCGCCGATGGCCGGCGGCGGCTCGACCCCGGCTCTGGTGACCGCGGCCGCCCGGGCCGGCAGCCTCGGCTTCCTGGCGGCCGGGTACAAGACCGCGGGCCAGCTGGCCGAGCAGATCGCCGCCGTCCGCGCGGCGGGCGGGACGTTCGGGGTGAACGTGTTCGTGCCCAATCCGGTGCCGGTCGACCGGCGGGCGTTCGCCCGCTACGCGGCTGCCCTGCAGGCCGAGGCCGACGGCTACGACCTGCGGCTGACCGGGCAAGAGCCGGTCGAGGACGACGACGCCTGGCGGGACAAGCTGGATCTGCTGCTGGCCGAGCCGGTACCGGTCGCCGGGTTCACGTTCGGCTTGCCCGAGCCGTCCGTGTTCCGGGCGTTCAAGCAGGCGGGGACGCTGACCGTGCAGACCGTCACCTCGCCGGCCGAGGCCCGCGCGGCCGCCGAAGCCGGAGCCGACCTGCTGGCCGTGCAGGGGCTGGCCGCAGGCGGGCACTCGGGGACCTGGACGCCGGAGCGGATCCCCGACCCGGTGGCGTTGCCGGACCTGGTGCGGGCGGTCCGGGCCGCCACCGGCTTGCCGATCATCGCCGCCGGCGGCCTGTCCACCCCGGGCGAGGTGGCGCAGGCGGTGCAGGCCGGGGCGGTCGCGGTCCTGGCCGGGACCGCGCTGCTGCGCAGCGACGAGAGCGGCGCCTCAGCCGTGCACCAAGCCGCGCTGGCCGCCCCGGACCGGGGTGATCCGGTGCTGACCAGGGCGTTCACCGGGCGGCCGGCCCGCGGGCTGCCCAATACGTTCATCGAGAAGTACGGGCCGATCGCGCCGTCCGGCTACCCGGCCCTGCACCACCTGACCAGCCCGCTGCGCAAGGCGGCGGCCGCCGCCGGTCACCCGGAGCTGGTGCACCTGTGGGCGGGCACCGGCTACCGGAACACCCGGCCGGGGCCCGCCGCCGACATTCTGACCGCCCTGGCCAGCGGCAGCTGACGGCCGCCAAGCCAGACCAGACCTCACGAACCGGCTGGCCCGGGCGTCTACCCGGTGAGAGTGAGGAGGTGCCACCGATGTCTACTCGGCACACCATCGTGGAGACGCCGATCGGGCCGCTGACCTTGGTCCGCGACGATGACGGGATCACCGGCGTGTACTACCCGCACCACTGGACCCGGCCCGACCCGGCCACGTTCGGGCCACGGGTGGAGGCAGCTGATGATCGCGGCTTCGACGGCATCGCCGCCCAGCTGGGCGAGTACTTCGCGGGCGAGCGCCGGGAGTTCGAGCTGCCGCTGACCCCGCACGGCGACGAGGGCGCCCAGCGGGTGTGGAAGCTGCTGGCCGAGATCCCCCACGGCCGGACCACCACCTACGGCGAGCTGGCCCGGCGGGTCGGCGGCGACGTCACCGCCCAGGAGATCGGGGGCTTCGTGGGGGCCAACCCGCTGTCGATCCTCATCCCCTGCCACCGGGTGGTCGGCGCCAACGGCAAGCTGACCGGTTACGCGGGCGGCCTCAAGCGCAAGCAGCGGCTGCTGGAGCTGGAGGGAGCGATCCCGGCCGAGCCCGCGGGCTTGTGGTGAGCCCGCGGCCCTTAGCCGCCCACCAGCTCGGACAGGAACTCCGGGAGCCGGCCGGTGCCGAAGTCGTAGTACCGGGCCCAGGCGGGCCGGACCGAGATCCGGGCCATCTGCGGGTAGGTCTTGCGCACGTTGGCCTCGAACTCCTGGCGGGCAGCCTCATCCGGAATGCCCTTGAACGAGGCCTTCAGGTACTCGTCGGGGATGCCGTCGACCACGTCGATCTCGGCGGTACCTCGGACCTGCAGGGCCCGCGCATCGTTGGTGTCGATGCTGAGCGCGACCGGCGGGCGGGCTCGCAACGCCCTGACCTTGGGTGCGGTGGTGGCCGTGCACATCACGATCTCGTCTCCAGTCCACCAGAACCCGATCGGGACGACTCGCGGCGTCCCGTCGGTCCCGCTGTAGGCGAGCCGGGCCAGCGATTGCGTGCGCAGCAGGTCCTGGGCGCCGGGTTGGTTGAGCTCCTGGGCGGTCTGGTCTCCGTTTCCAGTCATGATCCCGAGGCTAACCCGGGGGTCTGACGCCGGGCCGCCGGCCGGTTCGCGCGGGCCCGCCGGGGCAGTACCGGACCCGCGCGCGGGGTGGACCTGAGGGTTTGGGCAGCGGAGTCAGTCAATAGCGCTGAGTTCGCTGCCCACATCGGAGGTGGCCACCCAGCTCGGGAGGCTAGGCCGGGACCGGCTCGGCCCGGGTGGCGGCCCGCAGCGCCAGCAGGCCGGCGGTGATGCCGGCCAGGGCGGCGATCCCGATGATGACGAACGCGGCCGCCAGGCGCCCGCCGCCGAGGCCGGGGCTGAGGACCGAGCCGAGGATCGACACCGCGATCAGGGCGCCCGATTGGCGGGTGGTGTTCTGCAGACCAGAGCCGAGGCCGGACTGGGCGGGGGGCACGCTCGCCATCAGCAGCGAGGTCAGCGCCGAGAACGCGATCGTGCTGGCCGCCCCGGTCAGCAGCAGGCCGGCGGCGGCGACCGCGTAGCTGGTGTGAGGGCCGAGCCAGCCGAGGGTGGCGGTGCCGGCCGCGCACAGGGTGAAGCCGGCCAGCAGCAGCGGGGGGTGGCCGTAGCGGCGGGCCAGCGGCCGGTACAGCAGCAGCGGGCCGATCGCGCTGCCCGCCGTCAGCGGCAGTAGCGCCAGGCCGGCCGCGGCCGGGGACTGGCCGCGCAGCTGCTGGAAGTACAGCGAGGTGACGAACAGGGTGCCGTAGAACGCGAACCCCATCAGGCCGGCGCTGGCGATGGCGACCGTGCGGGTCCGGTCGGCCAGGAACGAGGGTGGCACCAGCGGGTGAGCGGCGCGGCGTTCCCGCCAGCGGAAGCCCGCGGCGGCGGCGATCGCCCCGGCCAGCGCGGCGAGGGTGGCGGGGTCGGCCCAGCCGGCCGACCCGCCCAGGATCAGGGCGGCGGTCAGCAGGCCGAGGGCGGCGACCGCGGCCACCTGGCCGGGGTGGTCGAGCGGGGCGGCCCGGCGCGAGGTCTCGGTCACGGTGGCCGGACGTGAGGTCCCGGTCACGGCGGCCCGGCGCGGGGTCTCGCCGACGGCGGCCGGGCGTGAGGTCCCGGTCACGGCGGCCGGGCGCGGGGTCTCGGTCACGCTGGCCGCGATCAGGGCGATGCTGATCACGCCGATCGGCAGGTTGATCAGGAAAATGCTGCGCCAGCCGAACGCCCCGATCAGGGCGCCGCCGGTCAGCGGGCCGAGCGCGACCGCCACCGCCCCGGCCGCGACCCAGGTCACCGCGGCCCGGGCCTGGCCGGCGGCGGCCGGGAACAGGTGCGGGATCATGGCCAGGGTGGCCGGCAGCAGCGCGGCCGCCCCGATCCCCTGCACCGCCCGGGCGGCGATCAGCGCCCCCGGGTCGGGGGCGGCCGCGCAGGCGGCCGAGGCCAGCGTGAACAGCGCGATCCCGCCCAGCAGCATGCGCCGCAGCCCGAGCCGGTCCCCCAGCGCCCCCGCCGTCAGCAGCAGCGCCGCCAGCGGCAGCGTGTAGGCGTCGAGCACCCACTGGGCGCCCGCCATCGAGCTGCCGAGCCCGCTGCGGATGGCCGGGACCGCCACGTTGAGCACGCTGGCGTCGAGGATGATCGCGCAGTAGGCCAGGCAGATCGCGAAGAATCCGAGCCGGGGCCGACCCGCCGCCCGCGCTGGTACCGCATTTTCGACCATGGAAAGATCTTAAATAGTGAGACACTGTGACCGTTATCTGATACCGCGAAGGTACTCCGGCCGGGCGCCCGGCGGCCAGCGAATTCCCGGAGGCTGAGACGGGCAGAGACCCGGGCCGCGGTGGGCGGCCCGGGTCTCCGGCTGGGCGGGCGGTGCGGCCGGGGTCAGGTGGTGACCAGGCCGCTGGCCAGGGGGGTGGTGACCGGGGTGCCGTCGCCGGCCGGGACGACCGCCGAGTAGAGCGCGGTCCAGCAGCCGGGGCAGCTGAACTGGCGGAACACCACCGGGGCGTCGACGTAGTCAGCGGCGTTGGCGATGATCTGGGGGCCGGCCTCGGTGGGCGGCCCCTCGTGGACGGCGGTGACCAGGGCGGCGCCGGGAGCGGCGTCGCCGAGGATCTCGCCGCAGTGGCGGCAGGCGACCAGGGCGCCGCCGCCCGAGCCATCATCGGGGCCGGTGACCTGGACCAGGTTGTCGTCCAGGCGGCGGGCGGCGGTCAGGTCGGCCCGGCCGCGGCGGTCGCCGGTGAGCCGGGAGCGGGCCTGGCGATCGGCCCGCAGCCGGTCGCGCTCGCCGGCCGTGGCCGCGTCGTCGACGACCGGACCGTCGGGACCGTCGGCCAGCACCACGCCGTAAACGCCGCGGGCGCCGTCAACGGTGACCTTCTGCTCGCGGACGTCGGCGACGACCGCGGCCGGGTCGCGGGTCAGCGGGTCGCCGTAACCGCCGCCGCCCTGCCAGGTCATGGCGAACACCTCGCCGGGGGCCAGGTAGGTGGAGGCGTAGTTCTGGCCCGGTTCGAGGGTGTCGCTGACCTCGCTGAGGTCGGCGGGCAGCTGGCCGGCCGCCAGCAGGTCGGCCACCCGGCTCTGGCGGGCGATCACATCCAGGCCGGTGTTGCCGGGCAGGCCACCGGCCAGCCCCGCGTTCTGGGCCACCGCCTTGCCGGCCGAGGCGAGGATCAGCCCCATCGGCACGCTGGTGCCGTGGGCGGTGATCGCGACCGAGGCGCCGACCCCGCCCCGGTGGCGGCCGGGGCCGCCGCTGTCCGGCTCCTCCCGCCGCCACAGGGTGAGGACCGGGTAGAGGAACTCGGTCATCTCCACGTCCGGGACCCGGCCCATCGGGATGCAGAACAGCCCGCCGGTGTCGAGCCCGTCGGCGTGCGGGCGGGCGCCGTAGCCGCCCGCCATCGGCTCCATGATGATGTTGAGGAACGGCACCGGCTGCGGACCGCGCTGGTCGAGGCCGGCGATGATCGCCGTGTCCCAGGTCCCGCAGCAGGTGGCCTGGACGTTCTGGCCGAGCTCGAACGACTGGTCGAGCATCTGCGACAGGCACTCGGCGATCAGGCTGCCGGTCAGCCAGGCCGGCCCGATCGGGCCCCGGCTGACCGCGGCCGGGAACGTCGCGTTGTTGAGCGTGCCCTCCTCGGTGATCAGGTCGAAGCAGCGCATCAGGCCGCCCGCCGACCAGGGGATGTCGCTGGCCAGGATGGGCAGCAGGGCCAGCATGACCCCGCCCCGCAGGCCCGCGTAGGTGCAGTTGATCACGCCGGCCTGGGGGTCGGTGCCGGTGAAGTCGAACGTCAGCCGGTCGCCGGCCTTGGTCGTGGTGACGGTGATCTTGTGCAGGCCGCGGTCGCCCTCGTGCGACTGGTCCTGGTAGCCGGTGGCCGACCAGGAGCCGTCGGGCAGGCTCGACAGCTTGCCCCGCAGCCGGGACTCGGCGTCGTTCATCATCCGCTTCATCACGGCCTTGACCGTGTCCGCCCCGTACTGGTCGATGAGGGCACCGATGCGCTCGCGGCCGACGTTGTTGGCGCCGATCTTGGCCCGCAGGTCCAGCGCGATCAGCATCGGCACCCGCGAGCGGCGGACCCACAGGTCGGCCACGTCGCGCTGCAGCTGGCCGTCGCGGACGACCTTGACCGGCGGGGTCGGCAGCGACTCGGCGAACACGTCCTGGGCGGCCGGCGAGAACGAGCCGAGCCCGGTCCCGCCCAGATCGGGCTGGTGGGCCACCGCGCTGGTCCAGGCGAACAGCTTCCCGTCGTGGAACACCGGCTGGTAGACGATCACGTCGTTCTGGTGCAGGCCGCCGCCGACCCAGGGGTCGTTGCACAGGAACATGTCACCCTCGGCGATGCCGGGGTTGGCGGCCCGGTTGCGCAGCGTCCAGTAGATGGCGAGGTCGACCGCGCCCACCAGCATGGTGTTGTAGAGGCCGACCTGGACCTCCTGGCCGAGCTCGTCGCACAGCGCGAAGTCGAAGTCGTTGGCGTCGGTCACGATCGGCGAGCCCGACATGCGCTTGAGCGCCTCGCCCATCTCGTCGGTGACCGACCACAGCCGGTGCCGGATGACCTCGTAGGTGAGCGGGTCGAGGTCGTCGATCAGGTCCTGGCTGACGGTGTGGGTGGCCAGCGCCGACGGCAGCGAGCGGCGCAGCTCCTCGGGGTCGACGGGACGGCTCGAGAACGCCTCGGAGCCGGCGATGGGCATGGTCACGACGCGCTCCCAGTGGTGGTGGCCTGGATGGACAGGTTGCCGAGGGTGTCGACGGTGCCGGTGGTGCCGCCGGGAACCACGACCGTGGTGGTCGGCACCTCGACGATGGCCGGGCCGGTCAGCCGGTGCCCGGCCCGCAGTTTCCGGTAGTCGTAGACCGGGGTGTCCACGTAGCCGCGGCTGGCGTCCAGGCAGACCGGGCGGGTGCCCGCCTGCGCCTCGGCCGGGTCCGGCGACGACGCGGTCCCGATCGCGGGCAGGGCCGGGGAGAACGGCAGCACCCCGATGCCGCGGACCCGGAACGTGATGGCCTGGATGCCGGCCTCCCGGAAGCCGGTGTCGGCCCCGTACAGCTCGGCGTAGCGGTGCTCGAAGGCGGCCGCGGCGGCCTCGATGGCGGCCATGTCGAGCGGCCCGCCGGCCACCGGGGCGGTGACCTCGGCCAGCTGCATGGTGTAGCGCATGTCGATCTCGCGGTGCAGCTGGACCTGCTCGAACCGGACCCCCTGGCGGTCCAGGCCCTCGCGGACCAGCTTCTCCAGCTCGGTGAAGTTGCTCATCGCCCGGGCCGGGTCGAACGGGACGATGGTGGGGTCGGACAGCTCGGCCGACACCGCGATGTCGGAGGAGGCCAGCCCGAAGGCGGAGAACGCGGAGGCGACCGGGCCGAGCGGGACGATCACCTCGCCCACCCCGACCTCGGCCGCGTACTGGGCGCAGTGGGCCGGGCCGGCCCCGCCGAAGGCGTAGAGCACGAAGTCGCGGGGGTCGTGCCCGGCCTCGACCACGGTCTTGCGCAGCAGGTCGCCGGTCTGGGCGTTCTGGACCGCATAGATCGCGGCCGCCGCCTGCTCGACGGTCAGCCCCAGCGGCTTGGCCACCTGGCTCTCGATCGCCTGCCGGGCCAGGTCGGCCGACAGCGGCTTGCGCCCGCCCAGCAGCCCGCGCTCGGGCAGGATGCCGAGCACCAGGTTGGCGTCGGTGTTGGTGGGCTCGGTGCCGCCGTTGCCGTAACAGGCGGGGCCGGGCACCGCCCCGGCGCTGCGCGGGCCGACCCGCAGGTTGCCGCCGTTGTCGAGCCAGGCGATGGCGCCGCCGCCGGAGCCGATCGCGTGCACGCGGAGCGTCGGCACGTTGATCGGGTGGTGGTTGATCACGGTGGTGGTGTCGCGGACCGGCTCGCCGTCCACGATCAGGCCGGCCAGGAAGGTGGTGCCGCCGACGTCGGTGGAGACGATGTTGCGGTGGCCGAGCTGGCGGCCGAGCGCCACCGACCCGATCACGCCGCCGGTCAGCACCGAGCCGATCGTGCTGATGGCGGCGGCCGGGGCCTCCGAGGCGGCCACCGCACCGCCGTTGCTCTGCATGACCAGCAGCGGGCCGGACAGCTGGCTGGCCCGCAGCGCGTCCTCGAGCGTGCTCAGGTAGTCGCGCAGTCCCGGGCCGATCTGGGTGCTCATGATCGTGGTGGCGTTCCGCGCGAACTCGCGGATCCGGGGGCTGACCTCGCTGGACAGAGCGACGAAGACGTCCGGGTCCTGCTCGGCGATCAGCTCGCGTAGCCGCCGCTCGTGCACCGGGTTGCGGAACGACCACAGCAGCGAGACCGCGATGGCCCGGACCCCGTCGTCGAGCAGCGCCCGGATGGCCACCCGGGCGGCGTCCTCGTCGAGGGCGACGACCACGTGGCCGTCCCGGTCGACCCGCTCGGTGACCTCGAGCGCGTGCCGCTTGGGGAGCAGGCCGTGGCCCTTGCTCTGGCCGAGCACGTTCTGCAGCTCGTCGGCCGAGCGGCCCAGGTAGCGGCCCTCCACGTTCATGATGAAGATCGAGTCGCGGTGGCCCTTGGTGGTGAGGAACCCGACCGGCGGGACGTTCCCGGTGACCAGGGCGTTCAGCGAGGAGGTGGTGCCGTGGGCGATGTGGTGGGTGTCGGCCAGCATGTCCGCCAGCGGGACCCCGAGCTGCTCGGCCAGCAGGCTCAGCGCGTCGAGGACGCCGCGCGAGTAGTCCGGCGGGGTGGACGGGGACTTCGCCGCCAGTACGGTCCCGGCGTCGTCGTCCAGTACGGCGTCGGTGAACGTGCCGCCCACGTCCACGCCGATGACATAGGCCATGGCACTCGCTCCTTTACGTAGCACTCCAGGACCGTTAGATTGACGTTAGCGTAGACTATTCTACGGTTGCGACGGATCGTCAATAGCCGGCCTGGAGGTGCGGGGATGGAACTACGGCGAGCCGCGGTGCTCGGCGGCGGACCCGGCGGGCTCTACGCCGCCCGGCTGCTCAAGCTCGCCCGTCCGGCCTGCGACGTCGTGGTGTACGAGCAGGGCGAGCCGGGCCGCACGTTCGGCTTCGGGGTCGGGCTGGCGGCGGGCACTCAGCGTAACCTGGCCGCCGCGGACCCCGACACGCTGCGTGACATCGTGGCGGCCGGCTACCGGCACGACATGACCTTGCGGGCGGGCGGCCGGACGGTCCGGGTCCACAACGACCGGCTGGTCGGTATCGCCCGGACCGAACTGCTGGCCATCTTGCAGCGCTATACGGAAAAGGCTGGCGTGCGGCTGGAGTTCGGCACCCGGCCGCGGGCGGCCGACCTGGAGGCGGACATCGTCATCGCCGCCGACGGGATCAGCAGCAGCACCCGCGATGACGGCGACTTCGGCACCAGCATCGAGACCGGGCGCGGCCTCTACCTGTGGTGCGGGGCCGGCTTCGCGCTCGACGACGCGGTGTTCGCGCCGGCCGAGACCGAGTACGGGCCGTTCGTCACCCACGCCTATCCCTGCGCCGAGGGGCTGAGCACGTTCCTGATCGAGACCGACGAGGCGACCTGGCGGCGGGCCGGGTTCGACGTCAGTACCGGACAGACGGCGGGTGACGCCTCCGACCTGGTGGCGCTGCACTACCTGGAGCAGGCGTTCGCGGAGACGCTGCGCGGGCACCCGCTGATCGGCAACCGGACCCGGTGGACGCGGTTCCGCACCGTGCGCTGCCGGCGCTGGTCGGCGGGCCGGACGGTGCTGCTGGGCGACGCCGCTCACACCGCCCACTTCTCCATCGGATCGGGCACCAAGCTGGCCATGGAGGACGCGATCGGGCTGGTCGAGGCGCTCGGGGCCGAGGACGACACGGCGGCGGCCTTGGCCCGCTACGAGGCGAACCGGCGGCCCGCCGTCGAGCGGATGCAGGAGCTGGCCCGGCGCAGCCAGCTGTGGTGGGAGTCGTTCCCGGGGCGGTTGTCGCTGCCGGCCGAAAGGCTGATGGTGGCGTACATGACCCGGGCCGGGAACGTGGCGCTGGACCGGTTCGCGGCGACCAACCCTGATGTGGTGGGAGAGGCTCTGGGGCAGTACGAGGATGCCGGGGCTGGTGGTACTGGAGAGGTTGTGGGTGAGGCTGGTGCGCTCGATGGGGCTGGGCGGTCGAGGAGGGCCCGGGGAGCTGGCGCTGGGACTGGTGTGACTGGGGAGGTTGCTGTCGGGACCGGTGGGACTCCGGGAGGGCCTGGGGACATCACTACCTGGGTGCTCAGCCGATCCCTTGAGTACGCCGGCCGGACGTTTCCGTCGCGGGTGCTCGACGGCCCGGGACGGGTGACCCTGCACACGATCAGCGACGTGGTCAGCGATCCGTGGGACGAGAGCGGGGACGCCGTGGTGGCCGCGGCCCGGCGAGCCCGGGCGGCGGGAGCCGGGGGGTTCCGGTTCAGGGGGCCGCCGGACCGGCCCGCGGTACTGACCAGGCTGGATCTGGCCGAGCGGGTCCGGACCGAGGTCGGCGGCCTGATCGTGGTCGAAGGGCCGGCCGCGGTGCGCGACGACCTGGCGGCCGGGCTGGTCAGCGGGCGGGCCGACCTGATCTCCTACTCGGAGGAGGAAGCGTGAGCGTGAGCCGTTGGGGTGACCGGGTAGTGCCTTACCCGGCCGACCTGGTGCGCGAGTACCGGACCGGCGGGCTGTGGGGCACCCGCACGATCGCTGATGAGTTCCGCGCGGTGGCGGCCGCCCACCCGGACCGGGACGCGGTCGTCGCGCTGGACGGGCGGCTGACGTTCCGGGAACTGGACGAGGGCAGCGACCGGCTGGCGGCCGGGCTGGCCGGGCTCGGGCTGGCCCCCGGCGACCCGGTGCTGTTCCAGGTGACCAACCGGCTGGGGGCGGTGCTGGCCTGGTACGGGGTGCTCAAGGCGGGGCTGGTGCCGGTGTGCACGCTGGCCGCCCACCGGGGACACGAGATCGGCGGGATCAGCCGCCGGGTGGGCGCGGTCGCCCACCTGGTCGAGGCCGGGACCGGGAGCTTCGACCTGGTCGCGTTCGCGGCCGAACAGCAGCGCGGCCACCCCACCCTCCGGCACGTGCTGGTCCTCGGCGACCCGGACGGCGCCGGGGTCGCGATCGAGACGCTGGGGGCCGGGATCGACCCGGCCGTCGCCCGCAGATGCGTGGCCGAGATCCAGCGCGGGATCGACCCGGACGAGGTGGCCGTGTTCCAGCTGTCGGGCGGCACCACCGGGGTGCCCAAGGTGATCCCCCGGCTGCACGCCGAGTACTGGTACAACGCGGCCGCCTACGCCCGCTCCTGGGGCTGGACGCCCGCGACCCGGGTCGCGCACCTGATCCCGATCATCCACAACGCCGGCATCGAGTGCGCGGTGCACGCCCCGCACAGCGTGGGCGCCGGCCTGGTCCTGGGCTCTGCTGACCTGGCCGAATCCCTGCCTCTGATGGCTATGGAAAAGGCGACCCACGTGCTGCTCGGGCACGCGCACTACCGGGCGTTCGCCGACCCCCGGTTCCCGGCCGCGGCGGCCGCGCTGACCCAGGTCATCCTGTCCGGGGCCAAGGTCCCGACCGCGCTGTTCGACGACCTGGAACGGCGCGGCCTGTGGTCCGGGCAGCTGTTCGGGATGGGCGAGGGCATGTTCCTCACCACCCCGCCCGGCTCGCCCCGGCAGGCCCGGGCCACCACCGTCGGCACCCCGCTGTCCCCGCGGGACGAGATCCGGGTGGTCGAGCCGGGCGGCGAGGCCGAGGTGCCAGACGGCCAGGTCGGCGAGCTGATCTGCCGGGGGCCGTACACGCTGCGCGGCTACTTCGACGCCCCCGACGTCAACCGGACCGCGTTCACCGCCGACGGCTTCTACCGGACCGGGGACCTGGCCACCATCCACACCATCGACGGTGGCCGTTACGTCAGCATCGAGGGCCGGATCAAGGACCTGATCAGCCGGGGCGGCGAGAAGATCAGCGCCGAAGAGGTGGAGTGGCTGCTGCTGCGCCACCCGCGCATCACCGCCACCGCGGTGGTGGCGATGCCCGACCCCCGGCTGGGCGAACGAACCTGCGCCTACCTGGTGGTCGAGGGCGAGCCGCTGACCCTCGACGACATCCGCGCCCACCTGGCCGGGCTGCAGGTGGCCAAGTTCAAGTGGCCGGAGCACATTGAGCACCTGGCCGAGATCCCCCGCACGTCGGTCGGCAAGACCGACAAGAAGCGGCTCCAAGCCCAGATCGCGGCCCAGGTCGAGGCCGCCGGAGGTGTGTTGTGACCACTCATCGGATCGGGCTGATCGTGCCCAGCTCCAACGTCACCGTCGAGACCGAGGTGCCGGCCCTGCTGGCCCGGCACGCCAGCGCCCGGTTCTCGTTCCACTCCAGCCGGATGCGGATGGCGCAGGTCTCGCCGGAGGAACTGCGGGCCATGAACGCCCAGCGCGAACGCTGCGTGGCCGAGCTGGCCGACGCCCGCGTGGACGCGCTGCTGTACGCCTGCCTGGTGGCGGTGATGGCCCAGGGGCCGGGCGAGCACCGGCGCACCGAAGCGGCCCTCACCGGCCAGCTGGCCGGACCCGCGCACTTTGGCAGCACAGCCCAGGCCCCCGCGGTCCTGTCGTCGGCGGGCGCGCTGGTCGAGGGGCTGCAGGCGCTCGGCGCCCGGCGGATCGCCCTGGTCACCCCCTACCTGCGCCCGCTGGCCGAGCAGGTGGTCGGCTACCTGGAGGCCGAGGGCTTCGAGGTGGCCGACTGGGCCGCGCTCGAGGTCGGCGACAACACCGCGGTCGGCTGCATCCCCGGCGAGGAGGTCATGGCGGCCGCCCGCGGCCTCGACCTGGCCGGGGTGGACGCGCTGGTCATCTCGGCCTGCGTGCAGATGCCGTCGCTGGACCTGATCGGGCCGGCCGAGCAGGAGTTCGGTCTGCCGGTGCTGTCGGCCGCCACCGCCGGCGCCTACGCGCTGCTGCGCCACCTGGGGCTGCCGCCCGCGCTGCCGGGGGCCGGGCAGCTGCTGGCGACCGGCTCGGCCGCCCGGCCGCCTCTACAATCGCGGTCATGACGACCAGCTCATCGAAGAACGCCGGCCAACGGCCCAGCACGGCCCGCCGCGAGCTGGTCGAGAACGAGATCTACGAGCACGCGATCCGGCTGTTCGCCGAGCGCGGGTTCGCCGGCACCAGCCTGCAGGACATCGCCGACGCGCTCGGTATCACCCGCCCGGCCCTCTACTACTACGTCAAGAGCAAGGACGAGCTGCTGGCCAAGCTGGCGGCCGACGTGGCGGGCGGCTCGGCCGCCCAGATCACCGAGATCGCCCAGCGCACCGACCTGGACGCGGTCGGCAAGCTGCGCGAGATCGTCCGCGAGAACGTGCTCCGCCAGGCCCACCAGCCCGAGCGGTTCCGGCTGATGATCCGGTCGGAGGCCGAGCTGCCGCCCGAGCTGTCGCACACCTACGCGGCCAGCCGCCGGGCGGTGCTGGCCGCGATCACCGGGGTCATCGAGGACGGGATCCGGGCGGGCCTATTCCGGCCGGTCGACGCACGGGTCGCCGCGCTCGGGGTGATCGGCATGGGCAACTGGGTGGCCTGGTGGTTCAAGCCCGGCCACGACCAGGCCGAGGCCGACGCCGAGCAGCTGGCCGACACCGCCATCGCCGGCCTGCTGCGGGCCGACGGCCACGTCCCCGACGACGACGGGCCGGCCGCCGCCCTCAAGCTGCTGCGCCAGGACATCGACCACCTGGAACGGATCATCAAGAGCTGAGATCGCATTCGTTCGACGTTTTCGTTAAAATATTGACGAATTCGTAAAGCGCGCATACTGTCGGGAGAGTAGGGACAGAACTTTCACCCGACAGGAGGCTGGGCATGACCGGGATGGATCACCGCGTCCAAGGGGTCGACCACGCCGCGTTCCCGACGTTCGACCCGGCCGGTACCGTGCGGTTCTACCGGGACGTCCTCGGGTTCCCGGTGGTGCACTCGATCTGCGCCGCGGGCTGGGGACCGGAGGACCACCCCGACTTCATCCACTTCTTCTTCGACATCGGCAACGACGACCGGCTGGCGTTCTTCTACTACTTCGGGACCACACCGTGGGGTGATTCCGACCGCGGCGACGCCTACGCCTCGTTCGGGCCGGAGGTGCCGGAGTACTTCATCCGCTCCCGGCACCTGGCCATCCACGTCGACAACTACGACGACCTGATGGAGTACCGGCGCCGCCTGGACGAGTCGCAGTGGCCGGTCGAGATGCAGATCCAGCACGAGACGATCGAGTCGATATACACCCACGACCCCAACGGCTACATGATCGAGCTGACCCGGGCCATGCGGCCGGTCACCCCGCAGGAGGACCTGGACGCCAACCTGACCATCGACGCCCTGCTGGACGTGGTGGCCGAGCCGGACCCGTCGTTCGGCAAGCTGCTGGCGCGCAAGGCCGAGCTGATCGTTCAGCGGGCGGCCGACTGGGAGCTGACCCAGGCGGGCGAGACGGCCGGGAAATGACCGCGCTCTACGTGCTCGACGTGCCCGAGAACACCCCGCTGGCCAAGGTCGCGGCGCAGGACCCGCAGGTCACGGTGGGCCGGATCGGGCCTTACTTCGAGATCACGTCGGCCGGGCCGATCGTGATCGACCGGCGGGCGACCGGCTGCCGCCACGCGGTCTGGTACAGCTCGGTGGCGGGGGTGGCCCGCGACAGCCACATCGTCCAGCACGACAAGAACGCGCTGCGGGTGGAGCCGGTTTGAGTTCCAGCGAGCGGCTCGGGGCCGGGCGGTACCTTGCGGCTGGTGAGCGGCCGGCGTCGGCCGTGACCTCGGTGCACGAGCTGACCACGGCCGACGGCGCCACCGTGCGCGGCGTGCTGGTCACCGTGCCCGGCGCCCGCACCGTGGTGTGCCTGATGCACCCGCGCCAGGACCTGACCCACCACCCGCTGGTCCCGCTGCTGCTGCGGGCCGGGGCGGCGGTGTGGACCCAGCACACCCGGTCGGTCAACAACGACCTGTCGCTGCTGCACGAGCAGGCGCTGCTCGACGTCGCGGCCGGACTGGTGTTCCTGCGTGAGCAGGGGTTCGCCTCGCTGGTCACGCTCGGGCACTCCGGGGGCGGGCCGCTGTTCGCCTTTTATCTGGAGCAGGCCGGGCGGGCGGCGGGCGAGCGGCTGACCGCGACCCCGGGCGGGCGGCCGGTCAAGCTCGGTGACGCCGAGCTGCCGGTGGCCGACGGGGCGATCTTCCTGGCCCCGCACCCGGGCCAGGGCCAGCTGCTGCTGCACTGCATCGACCCGTCGGTGGCCGACGAGCAGGACCCGCTGTCGGTGCTGCCCGGGCTGGACCCGTTCGACCCGGCCAACGGGTTCGCCGAGCCGCCCGCCAGCTCCGCCTACGACCCGGAGTTCCTGGCCCGGTACCGGGCGGCCCAGCGCGAGCGGGTGGCGCGGATCGACGCGGTCGCCCGCGAGCAGCTGGCGGGGGCGAACGCGGCCCGGAAGGCGTTCAAGGCCACCGGGGCGGCGGCCGACCGGCGGCGGTCGCTGGCGCCGCACGTCATCACCGTGTTCCGCACCGACGCCGACCCGCGCACCGTCGACCTGTCGCTGGACCCGAACGAGCGGCCGTACGGTTCGCTGTTCGGGCGGCGGCCCGACCTGATCGACTACGGGCTGGTCGGGTTCGGGCGGCTGACCACCCCGGAGGCGTGGCTGTCGACCTGGTCGGGGCTGAGCTCGCGGGCCGGCTTCGTCCGCTGCGCGCCCGGGGTCACCGTGCCCTCTTTGTTCATCGAGCTGACCGGGGACCAGGCGGCGTTCCCGGCCGACAGCCGGCGCATGATCGAGGCGCTGGGGGCCGAGGACCTGACCACCGCGACGGTCCGCGGGCTGCACTTCGGCGGCGCCATCAGTGACGGCGAGCCGACCGGGAACGAGCTGGCGGCGGCCGAGATCACGGCCTGGCTGGTCAAGCGGCACGAGCTGACGCCACCGGGCTGAGGTTCTCGCCCCCCTGACCAGCCGGGCGCCTCTACCCCGCCTGCCATCCTCGAATCTCGCTTGCCACCCTTGCCCGTCATCATTATGTTAGCGACTAACATGTTAGCTGCTAACAGGAGGCGTGATGATGGCCAGACGATGGTGGATGCTGGGCGTGACCTGCCTTTCGGTGGTCGTGGTGAACCTCGATCTGACCATCCTCAACATCGCGCTGCCGGCCATCTCGGACGCCTTGCACGCGAGCACCGGGGACCTGCAGTGGCTGGTGGACGCCTACGCGCTGGTGTTCGCGGGGGTGATGGTGCCGGCCGGGATCCTCGGCGACCGGCTCGGCCGCAAGCGGCTGCTGCTGGCCGGGCTGGCGGTGTTCCTGATCGCGTCGCTGTGGTGCGCGCTGTCGACCTCGGCCGGTGAGCTCATCGCGGCCCGGGCGCTGATGGGGCTGGGGGCGGGCATCGTGTTCCCGCTGGCGCTGGTCGCGGCCGCGTTCGGCGCCGAGGAACGGCCGAAGGCCATCGGCATCCTGACCGCCGGGATCGCGCTCGGCCTCCCGCTCGGGCCGGTCCTGGGCGGCCTGCTGCTGCAGAGCTTTTCCTGGGCCTCGGTGTTCTGGATCAACGTGCCCGCGGCCGGGGTGACGCTGGCCGCCGGCGCCGTGCTGATGCCCGAGTCACGCAACCCCACCGCGCCGCCGCTGGACGGCCTCGGCGCCCTGCTGTGCCCGGCCACGGTCACCTGCCTGGTCTGGGGCGTCATCAACGGCCCCGAGCACGGCTGGACGGCGCCATCCAGCTGGCTGCCGCTGGCCGCGGCGGCGCTGCTGCTGGCCACCTTCGTCGTCCGCGAGCACCGGTCGGCGCACCCGCTCATCGACCCGGCCTGGTGGCGCGACCGGCGGTTCACCGCGGGGACGGCCGCCTCGGTGGCCGTCTCGGTGGCGCTGTACGGGATCTTGTTCGTGACCCCGCAGTACCTGCAGAGCGTGCTCGGGGACAGCCCCGGCCGCGCCGGGTTGCGGCTGCTGCCGCTGATGGGCGGCCTGCTGATCGCGGGCGGGGTGGCGGGCCAGGCCGAGCGCCGGGCCGGGACCAGGGTCACGGTGGCGGCCGGGCTGGCCCTGCTGGCCGGCGGGCTGGCCGTGCTCAGCCAGGTCCGGCTGGCCACCGGTTACCCGGTCGCCGCGGCCGGGCTGAGCTTGTGCGGGCTGGGGACCGGCGCGGCCATGGCCGTCGCCATCAACGCGGTCATGGCCGCGGTCGGCGGCGACGAGGCCGGCATCGGCGCCTCCGTCAACAGCGCGCTGCGGCAGATCGGCGGCGCGGTCACCGTGGCCGCCCTGGGCGGCGTGCTGTCCACCGCCTACACCCGCGACCTGCGCCCGGCGCTGGCCGGGCTGCCGGGCCGCGACGCGGCCGCCGCCCGCGCCTCCGTCGCCCAGGCGGTGCGGGTCGCCAGCGGTCTGCACCCGGGTGGCGCGGCCCTCCGGGTCGCGGCCGGGACCGCGTTCCTGCACGGCCTGAGCATCGTCATGCTCAGCTGCGCGGCCGTTTCGGCGGCCGCCATCGGTGTCAGCTGGCGCTATCTGCCCGGGCGGTGCGCGACGATGAACAGGTGACCCAACCCGAACCGGACTGGCGGCAGCGTAAGAAGGCGGCGACCCACGACCGTATCCGGGCCAGCGCGCTGCGGCTGTTCACCGAGCAGGGCTACGACACGACCACCGTCGAGCAGATCGCGGCGGCGGCGGGCGTCTCGCACATGACGTTCTTCCGTTACTTCCCCACCAAGGAAGACGTGGCCCTGTCCGACACCTACGACCCGCTGCTGGCCACCCTGCTGGCCCGCACCCCAGCGGCCTGGCCGCTCGCCCGGCGGATCCGGGCCGCGCTGCTCGAAGGACTCGAAGAGGTCTACGGCACCGACCGGGCGGCGCTGCTGGCCCAGAACAAGCTGATCGTGTCCACCCCGGTGCTGCGGGAACGGCTGTGGGCCGACCAGATGGCCACCCAGCAGCTGATCCTGCAGGCGCTGGGGCCGGAGCCCAGCTTCCCGACCCGGGTCACGGTCGCCGCCTGCCTGGCCGCCGCCAGCACCGCGGTCGTCGCCTGGGTCGAGAACGACGGCCAGCCGGAGCTGCCCGACCTCATCAGCCAGGCCTTCGAAGCCCTCACCAGGGCGGCCAGCTGACCGGTCCCTGGTCTTCACCGGCCAGGGGGCCGGGGCCTTCCGCTGAGCCGGGCGCGGGCGTCAGGATGTGATCATGCCCTGGTTTCCTGATTTCGTCAGCGCGGTCGAACTCGTCCGCCAGCAGGATCGCGACCGCGGGCGGGCCGACCCGGTCGGCCAGTACTTCAGCGCCCTCAACCGGGGTGACCCGCACGTACTGGAGTCGGCCTGGCCGGGCCGGGTGGTGGTCTACGACCCCAAGGCCGGCGAGGTCCGCGGCCACCAGGCGCTGCGTCACTTCGTCCACCAGAACAAGGCGTGGCTGGCCGGGCTGGGCGCCCGGACCGAGACGGTGGCGGCCACCCAGGCCGGCGGCCGGGCGGTGGTCGAGATCCTCGCCCACCTGACCGTGCGGGGGCAGCCGGTGGCCTGGCCGATCGCGGTGGTGGCGGAGATGCCGGACGAGCTGTCGGTGGTGTTCCGCACCTACTGCAGCCAGTGGCCGGTCGACGGGCGGCGGCCCGTGCGGCCGCCGGTGCTGTCACCGGAGCCGTGCCCGCTCCCGGACGTGGTCGGCTCCTTCCAGGCGGCGCTGACCAAGGGTGACCTGGAGGCGGTGCTGGCCACGTTCGATCCCGGTGGGTACTACCGCGAGCCGATCGGGCCCCACGCCGTCCACCGCGGGCCGTCCGAGCTGCGGTCGTTCTTCACCCGCACGTTCAGCGACGGCGGCGGCATCGGCCTGCAGGACTGCGCGGTGACCGACGACGGGGTGCGCTGCGCGCTGGAGTACAACTGCGTCCGCTGGGGCCAGCACGACCTGCCGCCGCAGGCCGGGCTGAGCGTCTGCGAGCGCGACCCGGGCGGGCAGCTGGCCGCGGTCCGGGTCTACGACGACGTGACCCCGCCCGCCGACCTGACTTGACGGGTGCGCAGCTCAGGCCGGGTCAGCAGGTAGCCGGCGGCCAGCGTGACCACGGCGGCCAGAACGGCCAGCAGCGGGCGGTAACCGACCACGCCGATCAGGGCCGCGCCGACCGCGATCGAGACCGTCTGCGGGGTGGTGACCAGGGTGTCGGCGGCCGCGTAGACCCGGCCCTGCAGGTCGGGCGGGGTCAGCCGCTGCAGCAGGGTGGTGAAGCCGACCACCAGCCAGGGGATGCTGATCCCGAACAGGATCACGCCGGCGATGACCGACGGCAGCAGCGGCGGCATCTCCAGCAGGGCGGCGGCCGCCGCCACCAGCATGCCCAGCCCGACCAGCCGGGCCTCCCCGATCCGGCGCGTCAGCGGCGCGGCGGTGGGCCCGCCGATCACCGCCCCCACCCCCTGGACGGCGATCAGCACACCCACGAACGCGGGCGGCCGGTGCAGTCCGGTGCCGGCGACCGCGTAGATGACGGTCTCGGTGAAGCCGAACACGGTCAGCGCGCAGGCGGCCGCGATGACCAGGTGACGCAGGGCGGGGGTGCGGGCCACGTGCCGGACCCCGGCGGTCAGCTCGGACCGCCAGCGCTGCTGGCGGGGCGCGGGGGCGGGCTCCCGGGTCCGCAAGCTGAGCAGGGAAATGACCGGGACCGCGAACGTGGCCGCGTCCAGGATCGCCACCACGTGAGCGCCCCCCAGCACGAACAGCCCGGCCCCGGTCAGCGGACCGGCCAGCCGCAGCGACTCCTGGACGGTGCGCAGCGCCCCGTTGGCGTCGGCCAGCAGGTCGGCCGGGAGTATGGCGGCCAGCAGGGCCGACTGGGCGGCCGCGAGCACCGAGTAGGCCAGCCCGTACCAGGTCATGACCAGGTAGACCAGCCACACCTGGCCGCGGCCGTGCACCAGCAGCAGGAGCAGCACGGCCGCCCCGGTGGCCGCGTTGACCACGATCAGCAGCGGCCGGCGGCGGACCCGGTCGACCAGCAGCCCGGTCAGCGGGGCGAGCAGGACCGGGGCGTTGGCGAAGAAGAACACCAGCCCGGCCGCCGCGTTACTGCCGGTCAGCGTCTTGACCCAGATCCCCATGGCCAGCCACAGGGCGGTGTCGCCGTACAGCGAGAACACCTGACCGGTGAGGTAGATCCGCGCGTCCCGGACCCTGAGCAGCCGGCGCACGGCTCAGTCCCCGGCGGGCCGGATCGGGTAGGCGAACAGCAGCACCTCGACCGGGAGTGAGTCCTCCGGGCGCAGGCTCGGGTCGGTGATCCGGTCCCGGTACTGCAGCAGCAGCCCGGTGATCTGCTCGTCAAGCGCGTGCAGTTCCTCGGGCGAGACGTGCAGCAGGAACTCGCTGCCGCCGGTCACCTCCTGCCAGCGCCGTGGGTAGCTGGAGCGGGTGTCGTAGAACGCCTGCAGCCGGGCGAAGTAGCGCTCCCGCAGCATCCGGTCCAGCGCCCGCGCGGCCAGCGCCGTCTCGGTGTCCTCGTGCAGGTCGGTGAAGCGCATCCCGGCGGTCGTGAGCTTCCACGGCCGGGTGCGGCCGGGACCCTTGCCCGCTTCCTCGACGAAGCCGTACTTGGCCAGCTGGCGGAAGTGGAACGAGCAGGTGTTGGGCGGTTCGCCGATCCGCTCGCCGGCCTGGGTGGCGGTCATCGGGCCCTCCGTGAGCAGGAGCTCGAGCAGGGCCTGGCGGACGGGGTGGGTCAGGGCCCGCATCGTCTGGGGGTCGCTGACGACGCGCGGGGTGGTGGGGGCTGGAGTGGCGGCTGAATCGTCGGGCGTGGACTGAGGCTGCGACCCGGGCCGCGCACCCGATCCCTCGCAAGACATATTGCGACAGTATCATTGCGACAGGAATGTGGCGAGCCGGAGACTGGGCTGAGCGGGCTGGAGTTGCCGGTGGGGCCCGGGCTTCCCCGCTCGGAACCTCCCGAGTCACAGGAGTCACGAGCTCCAACTCGGCGTCACGGACTCGGCCTTCACTGGAGCAGAACCGGCGATAATCACCGGTTTCGCTCCAGTGAAACTGGGGCTGGGACAGGTGGGACCGGGGTGTCGGGTGAAGCACGCAAAGTGCACACCGATGGCCGGCCTGGCCCCATCCCAGAGCCAGAAGTACCCCGCCGGAGGCATCGCCTTCCCAGGCGCAACCTCAGAACAGAGTCAGCGGCTCTTCGCTGGCCGGCTCGGCCGCGACCGGCTCCGGCAGCGGGTCGAGCTCGGGCACCTTCGCGCGCACCTCGGCGTGGAAACGGCGGGCCAGCTCGGGGGCGATGACGTTGTCGGGAGTGTGGATGAACACGGTGGGCGACCGGCCCTCGCGCAGCCAGCCGGCCACCACCCCGAGCCAGGGCTGCCAGCCCGCGATGGTCTGGCCGGGGTCGTCGCGGCCGATGTAGCGGACCATCGGGTAGCTGGTCAGCGCCCGGGTCCGGCGGGGCAGGCGCGGCTTGTTGCGCCACGCCTCGCGCTCGATGCCGCTGGCGGGTGGCTCGCCGAACAGGACGGTGGTGTCGAACGGGATCCATTCGGCGTCGACCTCGGCCAGCGCCCGTTCCAGCGCCTGGCCTGCCCGCGGGTCGTCGAAGAACGCCCGGTGCCGGACCTCGGCGCCGTACCGGAACCCGCGCGGCAGGCGGCGCAGGAAGCCGGTCAGCGTGCCGAGGTCGGCCGGGCTGAACGACGGCGGCAGCTGGATCCAGAGCATGTGGGCGCGCGGGCCGAGCGGCTCGACCGCGGCCAGGAACTCCCGCATCGGCTCGGCCACGTCGGCCAGGTGGCGCTCGTGGGTGACGACCTTGGGCAGCTTGAGGATCAGCCGGAAGTCCTCGCCGGTCTGCCCGGCCCACGACGCGACCGTGGCGGGCGGCGGGGTCGCGTAGAAGGTGGTGTTCCCCTCGACCGCGTTGCACCAGGTCGAATAGGCCCGCAGGCGGTCGTGGGGGCCCAGTCCGCGCGGCAGGTAGCGGCCCGGCCAGGCCGCGTAGCTCCACATCGCGCAGCCGACGTGGAGTTCCATGGGTTCGAGGCTACTGCCTGGGTCTGTCAGTCAGCGGCACGCTCGTCGGCCGGGCGGCGGCGCAGCCCGGCCTGCCGGATCGCCGGCGGCTGGTAGGCCATGTCCAGCGTGCCGACGTCGGTGCCGGGCGGGACGATCGCGTCGATCCGGTCCAGGAGCTCGTCGCTCAGCTCGGTCTTGGCCCCGGCCAGCAGGTCGTCCAGGTGCTCCATGGTGCGGGGCCCGATGATCGCGGCGGTGACCCCCGGGTGGGCGATCGCGAACGCCATCGCCAGGTGGGTCAGCGACATCCCGGCCTCGGCGGCCAGGGCGATGAGCTCCTCGACGACGTCGAGGCGGCGCTCGTCGCTCAGGTACTTGAAGCCGGTGCCGGACCGGTGGGTGGTGATCTGCTGGCCCTTGCGGTAGCGGCCGGTGAGCTGGCCGCCGGCCAGCGGGCTCCAGACCAGCGTGCCCATCCCGTAGCGCTGGCAGACCGGCAGGACCTCGCGCTCGATGCCGCGGTTGAGGATCGAGTAGTTCGGCTGCTCGGCGCGGAACCGTTCCAGCCCGCGGCGCTCGGCCACCCACTGGGCCTCGACGATGTCGGCGGCCGGGAACGTGGACGAGCCGATCGCCCGGACCTTGCCGCTGCGGATCAGGTCGGTCAGCGCCGACAGGGTCTCCTCGACGTCGGTCGACGGGTCGGGCCGGTGCACCTGGTACAGGTCGATGTGGTCGGTCTGCAGGCGGCGCAGCGAGTTCTCGGCCTCGGCGATGATCCAGCGCCGGGAGCTGCCCTGCTGGTTGGGGTCCTCCCCCATCGGGTTGTGCACCTTGGTGGCCAGCACCACGTCGTCGCGGCGGCCGCGCAAGGCCTTACCGACGATCTCCTCGGACTCACCGCGCGAGTAGATGTCGGCGGTGTCGACGAAGTTGATCCCGGCGTCCAGCGCCTTGTGGATGATCCGGATCGAGTCGTCGTGGTCGGGGTTGCCGATCACCCCGAACATCATCGCGCCCAGGCAGTAGGGGCTGACCTTGATCCCGGTCCGGCCCAGCGTGCGGTAGTGCATGATCCCTCCTGAAAATGGAACGATGCTCCGCTAAGTATACGGAGCGTTGTTCCATTTTTAAAAGGGGATGGCGGTGGGGGTCAGCCGGCCATGGCCGCGGCCACGTCCGGGTAGACCGGCATGAGCTGGTTGGCACCGCAGGATTCCAGGAACTGGGCCACGCCGGGGCTCGGAGAGACCAGTGCCACCACCCGGCCCAGGCCCGACATCACCGCCCGGACCCGGACCAGCTCGCGCACCCCGGTGACGTCGATGCTGGGGACCGCGGACAGGTCGATGAGCACGAACGCCGGTCCCCGCCGGGCGGCGGAGTGCAGCGCCTTACGCAGCTGGTCCCGCTCGGTCTCGTCGACCCGGCCGGTCAGGCTCACGACCGTGCACGGCCGCCCGCTGGACTCCCGCTTCTCGGCCGCCACCGACAGCTGGCCAACCGTGGCCTGCCCGGTGCCGCCTTCCACCGCGTCTGCCATCCGCTCCCTCTCCTGCTGCTCATCGAAAATCCGCTGGTCAGCGCCTACAAAACGTAAGAGCCAGCCTCGGCGGCAGCAACGGGGGAAACGAACCATGATCGATCGTCATGCACTCATTACGAACCGCCGGACCGGGACGGAGCAGGCCCCGGAGCGACCAGGTACCGGGCCGGCCACGCCATCCCGCCCCGAGCGTGGCCGGGCCCGAGAAGACGAAGTTTCCCAGCCGGGCGACCGGGGTAGCGAGGCCGGCATGACCTCAGGAGCGCCAAGCAGGGCGCTGAACGACGCGGACGGCCCAGCGTGAGCGGGCCGTCGCTGGCGATGATCACGACGGTGCTGGCCGGGACACCCGCCGGGTCACGGGCGCCGGCCCGCTCGGCCCGGCCGGTGGTGGCCTCGGTGCTGGCCGGGGCGGCGAGCGGGTCCCGGTCGTCGGCCGGGCTGGCCGCGTTGACGCTGGCCGCCAGCCCCGGCGCCGGGACTCAGCCCGATCGCATCTTGGGCCGGCCGTGGGCCAAGGCCATCGCCGCCCTGCTGGCGGCCGGGGAGATCACGGCCGACAAACTGCCGCAGGCGCCGAGCCGGCTGGCGCCACCGGGCCTGGCCAGCCGGGTGGCGGCCGGGGCCGCCGCCGGGGCGGTCATTGCCCGCCGGGCGTCGTCGGACGCCGGTTCGGGCGAGGGTGACGGCCAGGACGAAAGCGGAGCAGGCCGGGTCGCGGTCGGGCTGACCGCGGCTTGCGTGGTGGCCGGGGCCGGAACGGCGGCGGCCACCAGCTGGCTCGGAACCCGCTGGCGGGCCTGGGCGAGCGCGCGGCTGGGCCACGACTGGATCGGCGCAGTCATGGAAGACGCAGTAGCTGTCGGCCTCGCCGTGGATGCCGCCCTTTAAAAATGAGAGAAACGCAACGTTGCGTATGGCTCAGTTCGGGTCGTGGGACGCAACGTTGCGTATCGCGAGGGTTGCCGTCTCTGGAGACGCAACGTTGCGTCTAGCGCGGGAGCGGGCTGCGCTAGCATGATCGAGTTATGTCAGAGTCCACGATGTCGCCGACCCCGGGCGCCAAGGGGCGGGCGCCGCATCGGCGCAGCGAGCAGGCCCGCATCGCGGTGTTGCACGCCGCCGACGACCTGCTGGCCGAGCGCGGGTTCGCCGCGGTGACGATCGAGGGTATCGCCGCCCGGGCGGGGGTGGCCAAGCAGACGATCTACCGCTGGTGGCCGTCCAAGGTCGAGGTGCTGCTGGACACCCTGATCGAGGACTCCGAGCAGGCCCTGGCGGTGCCGGACACCGGCTCGGCGGTCGAGGACGCCCGTCAGTACCTGCACGCCCTGGCCAGCTTCATCACCGGCGACCCGGCCGGGAAGGTGCTGCTGGCGCTGATCGGCGAAGCCCAGCACGACGAGCAGATGGCCGGCGCCTTTCGCACCCGTTACCTGGAGCCGCGGCGGGAGGCCGAGCGGGCGATGCTGGCCCGCGGCGTGGCCGCGGGCGAGCTGTCGCCCGACCTCGACGTCGACCGGGCGCTCGATGAGCTGCTGGGGCCGATCTTCTACCGGGCGCTGATCACCGGGGGGCCGATCTCGCGGACGTTCACCGACCTGGTGGTGTTCCAGGTACTCGGCTAGGACTCCCGCTCGCGGGGGTGCTGGTGGGCGACGACGGCGGTGGTGAGCAGCAGCAGGACCGCGCCGACGCGCAGGCCGAGGCTGGTGCCGCTGGTGAAGGCGTCGCGGGTGCCGTCGATCAGGTGAGCCCGGACGGCGGGGCCGGGGACGCTGGCCGCGTAGTTCAGGGCGGACGTGATCGAACGGCGGATGGCCTGGCCCTGGGCCCCGGGGACGGCCCGCAGGGCGGTGGGCAGATGGGTGGCGAACCGCGCGGTCAGGATCGTGCTGAACACCGCGACCCCGAGCGCCGAGCCGAACTCGCGGGTGGTGCTGTTCAGGCCGGAGCTGACGCCGGCGTGGCTGGGGGGCAGCGAGTGGACGATCATCCCCGACAGCGGCGGCATCGCCAATCCCATCCCGGCGCTGACCACGGCCAGCAGCAGGCCGTAGAGCGGGTAGGGGGTGGCCGCGGTGGCGAACGACAGCAGCGCGATCCCGGCCGTGAGGATCAGCATGCCGAGACCGATCGTGGCCCGTTCGCCGATGCGGGCGGCCAGCCGGGTGCTGCGGGCGCTGGTGATCGGCATGACGACCGCGACCGGGAGGATGCACACGCCGGTCAGCACGGCCGAGTAGCCCTTCACGTCCTGCAGGTACTGGGCGTTGATGTAGAACAGCCCGAACAGCGCGAAGAACAGCGCGACGATCCCCAGCGACCCGGCCCGCACGCCCGGCAGCCGGAACAGCCGCGGGTCGAGCATCGGGTGCGCGGCCCGCAGTTCGTAGACCACGAACGACACCAGCAGCACGATCGCCAGCAGCAGCGACCCGAGCACCGGCCACGATCCCCAGCCTCGTTCGGGGCCGTCGATGATGCCGTAGAGCAGGGCGACGCTGCCCGCGGTCAGCAGCAGCCCGCCGCCGCCGTCGACCGGGTCGCGGTGCCGGGTCAGCGCGGGTACCTGCCAGCCGATCAGGGCCGCGGCCGCCAGCGCGGTCGGCACCCCGGCCCAGAACAGCGCCTGCCAGCCGCCGTACTCGACGGCCAGGCCGCCGCCGAGGTTGCCGGCCACGCCGCCGATCCCGGTCAGGGCCGACCACAGCGCCACCCCGCGCGGGCGGTCCCGGGGTTCGAGGCGGGCCAGCGTGACCGCCAAGGTCGCGGGCAGCACCAGCGCGGCCCCGACGCCGCTGAGCGCGCGGCCCGCCATCAATGTGGCCACGTTCGGGGCCAGCGCTGACAGCGCCGAGCCGGCCGCGAACAGGACCAGGCCGGCCAGCATTCCGCGCTTGCGGCCGAACCGGTCGCCGAGGGCACCGGCCGGGATCAGCAGGCAGGCGAACACCAGCGTGTAGCTGTCCACCACCCAGGCGGTGGCTGAGACCGACGGGTGCAGGCTGCTGGCCTGGAGCTGGGGGATGGCCAGGTTGACGGCCGCGACCATGCCGATCACCAGGATCACGGCCGGGGCGATCACGGCGACGGCCCGGGCGGGGGTGGACTCGGGCGGGGCGGCGGGGGTGCCGGTGAGGGCGGGGGCGGGGGGCGCGGTCTTTCCGGGGGCCATGAGGGTCAGCGTAGACGCAACGTTGCGTCTCGTCTAACGGGAGGGTGAGAGGACGGGAGGACGGGAGGAGTGGCGGGGCCGGGGCGGCCGGGCCCTCTGAGCGACGGGGCCGGGGCGGCCGGGCCCTCTGAGCGACGGGGCCTCGGCCGGTGGGTGCTGGAGGCGGCGAGCAGGCCAGGATAGCGGCGGTTGTTGCGCGGGACCCGGGCGGCAGCGCTGGCACCCTTTAAGAATGAATCAAATAACACAAATTTGTGTTATCTAAGTTGTCTATGTCAGACTGATGCCATGCCGACCGCTGAGGAGTTCGGGTTTCTGGATCGGGTGGCCGAGTTCTACGCCCGGGAGTACCGGTTCCCGCCGGTGGCCGGGCGGGTGCTGGGGTACCTGCTCATCTGCGAGCCCGCCGAGCAGACGATCGCCGAGCTGAGCGAGGCCCTGCTGGCCAGCCGGAGCGCGATCACCGGGGCGGTCGCCCTGCTGGCCAGCTACCGGGCCGTCCGCCGGACCCGGACCGCCGGTCAGCGCTCGGACCGCGTCGCCCTCGACCCGCGGGCGCTCGACGTCACCGGGTTCGCGGGCGCCACCTACCGGGAGCAGGCCACCCTCGCCCGCGAGGCGCTGAGCCTGCTCGCGGACGGTTCCACCAGCCGTCGCTCGATGATCAGCGAGAGCGCCGAGTTCTACGACTTTCTCGCCGAGAAAATGCCTGCCCTGCTCGAGGAGTGGCAGGCCCGCCGCAGTTAGCGCTCACCAGGCGTGCTCGCCGTGGGCGCCGTTTGAAAGGGCACCACCGTCATGTCCCAGCTCAAGGTCCCGTCCGCCGACACCCAACTGCACACGATCGAGAGCCCGGGCGGCCGTCCGGCTCTGTTGTTCCTCAACGGCGCGTTCGCCACCACCCGGGACTGGGACCGGGTCCTCGGCCTGCTCGGCGGGAAATACCAGACGGTGCGGTTCGACGCCCGGGCGCGCGGCAAGTCCGGGCGCTCGGCCGACTACTCGGCGGCGGGCGCCGTCGACGACATCGAGCGGGTCATCGAGGCGACCGGGCTGGACCGGCCGGTGCTGGTCGGCTGGTCGCTGGGAGCCACCCTGGCCGTGCGTTACGCGGCCCGGCACCCCGAGCAGGTGGCCGGGCTGGTGCTGGTCGACGGCGCCTACCCGGTCTCGATGCTCGGGCCGGCCGCCCGCGAGCAGGCGTACGCGCAGTTCCGGCGGCTGGGCTGGATCATGCGGGTGCTGGCCGCGTTCGGCCGGTCCGCCCGGATGTCACCGGACCAGGCGGCCGAGGTGGTGATCGAGACCGACGCGGTCAACGGCGAGCTCGGCCCCGACTTCGCGGGCCTGCGCGTTCCGGCCGCCTACGTCGTCGGCACCGGACCGCACCCGGGCGCTGGCACCGACGAGATGGCGACGATGCGGGCGGGCGCGGCCGAGGCCGAGGCGGCCAACCCACGGGTGTCCGTGGCGGCCACCGTGCCCTGCAACCACGTGCAGATCCTGGCCCGGGCGCCGGAGGCGGTGGTGGCCGCGATCGAGGCGGTCAGCCAGCGGGCCGGCTGAGCGACATAGATGAGGCGTGACGCTTACGTGACGACTTAGCGACCTGCCGGGATCAGGCTCCATACATGGATGAGCAGGGGGGATGGCAGCGGCTGGTTCAGGCGGTACGCCGCCGGCCTGCGGTGTGGGCCGGGAGCGCCGCGATCATCCTGGTGGTGGTGATCGTGATCGCGGTGAGCGCCGGCGGGGGCGGACCGGCGCCCGCGGCCAAGGCGTCGGCCAAGCCGGAACCGGGAGCGATCACCGTCGACGACGTCGGCCACGCGCTCAACGCCAAGGTCGTCGCGGTGGAGCGGGCCGTCCTGGCCGATGCCCGGGCCCGCAACCGCACCGCGCTGGACCGGCTGCTCAGCCCGGACGCGCCGGCGTCGCTGGGGGCCGCCGCCCTGGACCAGGTGCTCGCCCAGTCCGGCACCTACACCCAGATCATCACGCTGCTGACCCGGACCCACGGTGCCTCGCAGAACGGCTTCACGATCTGGCCGGGCTTCTTCCTGGCGGGGACGGGCCGTCCGGCCGACGCCGCCGACGCCAGGGTGCTCGGGGTCGCCAGCGGCCAGCCGTACGCGGGGGTCACGCTCATCATCGGTGCGAGCGCCACCGGGAATCCGTACGTCCCTAAACTCGTCTCGATCACCCGCAACGTCCCCTAGCGAGGCTCGATGACACTGGCGTACGACCCGCAGATCGCGGCGGCGATGGCCCCGCAGATCGCCCAGAGCGCGGGGGTCACTCCCCCGGCGGCCGGCGACTGGCAGACCCGGCGGGTCAACGCCGCGCTGACGATGCCGGGGCGGTTCGCCAAGCTGCCCGACTCCGACCGGGTCGTCAGCCAGGACTTCCGGCTGACCCGGGGCGACGGCGCCGAGCTGCTGCTGCGCTGGTACGAGCCGCCCGGCCGGGTCGGGCCGGGGGCCGCGCTGTACGTGCACGGCGGCGGGATGATCATGGGCAGCGTCGAGCTGTACGACCGGGCCATCGCCTCCTACGTCGGCGGCAGCGGGGTGCCGATGCTGGCGGTGGACTACCGGGTGGCCCCCGAGCACCCGCACCCGGTCCCGGTCGAGGACTGCTACGCGGGCCTGGCCTGGCTGGCCGGGCACGCGGCTGAGCTGGGCGCCGACCCGGCCAGGATCGGGATCATGGGCGACAGCGCGGGCGGCGGCCTGGCCGCCGCCGTGACCCGGCTGGCCCACCAGCGCGGCGGGCCGGCCCTGACCCGGCAGATCCTGATCTACCCGATGCTCGACGACCGGACCACCGTCCCCGACCCCGAGCTGGACGGGCTGGCCACCTGGACCTGGAACGACAACATCACCGGCTGGTCGGCGCTGCTGGGCGACGCGGCCGGCGGACCGGACGTGCCCTGGTCGGCCGCCCCGGCCCGGGCCACCAGCCCGGCCGACCTGGCCGGGCTCCCACCGGCCTACATCGAGGTCGGCGACCTGGACATCTTCCGGGCCGAGGACGCCGCCTACGCGGCCGCGCTGGCCGCCGCCGGGGTGCCGACCGAGTTCCACGTGCACCCGGGCTGCCCGCACGGGTTCGAGACCTCGGGGGTGGCCACCGACGTCGGGAAGCGGGCCCGGGCCGACCGGATCCGGGCGCTGCGCAGCATCTGACCCGCTCGACGGCCAGGACCGGTCAGCGGGCTGAGCCGATCGACCGGGCGACCTCGTTCAGGGCGCGGATGCGGGGATTTTCGCGGCTGCGGCACCAGACCAGGCCGAGCGGCAGCGGGGGCAGGTCGCTGATGGGGATCAGCACGACGTCGTCGCGGTTGAAGATGGGGACGGTGGAGCTGGTGGGGTGGACGATGCGGCCACGGGCGACCAGGGCCAGGATCTCGTTGATCGTCTGGACCGGCTGGGTGCGGCGGATCGGGCGGCCGGACGGGGTAGCCGGGGGCACCAGCAGCTCGTAGACCGCGGGCGGGGTGGTCGGCGGCAGCTCGGCCACCTCCTCGTCGGCCAGTTCCTCGATCGATACCGCCGGCCGCCCGGCCAGCCGGTGGGTGGCGGCCACCGCCAGCGCCCGCTGGTAGTGGGCGAACGCGCGGCCCGCGACCAGGTCGGGCTCGTCGACGGCCAGCCAGTTGCAGAGGACGTCGATGTCGCCCCGGCGCAGCGCCCGGTAGGCGTCGAACGTCTCGACCTCCTGGAGCCGGATCTCGCAGGCCGGGTAGCGGGCCTGGAAGGCGGCGGTCAGCCGGCTGAGGGCGGGGCCCTCGGTGGTCATCACGAAGCCGATGCGCAGCAGGCCGCGGACGGATTGAGCCAGTTCGCTGGTCTGGGCCAGCGCCCGGTCCAGGGCGCCCAGGGCGGGGGCGAGGTCCCGCCGGAGCGTTTCGCCGGCCGGGGTGAGGCTGACCCGGCGGCTGGTGCGGTCGAAGACCTTGACCCCCAGCCGCGATTCGAGCAGCCGGATGGCCTCGCTCACGCCCGGTTGGGAGATGCCCAGCCGCTCGGCGGTCCGGCCGAAGTGCAGTTCGTCGGCCAGGACCAGAAAGATGCGCAGCTCACGGAGCTCCAGGTCACGCCACATCAATCAAGAACCCTAATCGATCCGATCAGGGATCGTCCCTTGATCGTTCAGCGGGCGGTGGGCCAGGTTGGGGCGCAGGAGCCGGCCGCGGGCCGGTCCGGGCGGGGCTGGCCCGGCGGCGGGCTGGCCCAGCGCGCTGGCAACGGGCCGGCCGGGCGCGAACGGGGATGGAGACCAGCCTTGATTCTTGTCATCGGAGGACGCAGCAAGATCGGCAGCGCGCTCGTCGCGGACCTGCTGGACCGGGGCGAGCAGGTCCGCGTCCTGGTCCGGGCGGCTGAGGCGGACAGCTCGGGGGGTTTGGGGGGCTCGGAGGGTTTGGGGGGCTCGGTGGGTTCAGGGGGCGCGGTGGCCGAGACCGTGGTTGGCGATCTGGCCGACGAAGGCTCGCTGGTGGCGGCCATGGACGGGGTGGAGAAAGTGTTCCTCCTGTCCAGCCCGCATCCGGACGCGGTCCGCTGGCACCGCAACGCCATCGACGCGGCCCGCCGGAGCGAGGTCGGGCTGCTGGTCCGCAGCTCGATCCTCGGCGCCGACCGGGGGTCGCCGGCCGACTTCATCAACGCCCACACCGAGTGCGACCGCTACCTGGAGAAGTCCGGGCTGCCGTTCGTCATCGTGCGGCCCAACCTCTTTCTGCAGAACATCCCGGAGTCGACGATCCCGTCGATCGGCGCGGACGGCGCCTTCTACGGCGACGCCGGGGAGGCCCGGATCAGCATGGTGGACACCGGCGACGTGGCGGCGGTGGCCGCGGTCGTCCTCACCGAGCCCGGCCACGCCGGCGCGGGCTACGACGTGACCGGGCCGGAGGCGCTGTCCTACGCCGACGTCGCCGCCCAGCTGGCCGAATCGCTGGGCCGCCCGGTCAGCTACGTGGACGTGCCCGACGACGCGGTCCGTCAGGCGCTGCTGGGCGCCGGGCTGACCGCGTGGTTCGCCGACGCGCTGATCGGCCTGTATCAGGACTACCGGCGCTCAGGCCGGGACGGATACGCCGCCCAGGTCACCGGCACGATCGCCGATCTGACCGGGCGGCCGCCGCGCTCGCTGGCCGATCTGCTGGCCGGGACCGCACCCTTGTGATGACAATGGACGCTCCGGCCCGGCCCACCGCGGCCGGGTCCCGACGAGGAGCGTCGCCGATGACCGAACAGTCGCCGCCCTGGCCCAAGCAGGGACCCGCGTCCTACTTCCCTTCGATCGAGCAGAAGTACGGGCGCTCGATCGCGGAATGGCAGCAGGTCATCGCCGGCTGCGGCCGGGACAAGCACATGGCGATCGTCGGCTACCTGAAGTCCGAGCACGGGATGGGCCACGGCCACGCCAACGCCCTGGTGGGGTGGACCCTCCAGGGCAACGTGGCCAAGCCCTGACGCCATGCAGCGGGACGAGGGATCGGCCGACCGGTAGTGGGCACTGGCGGACCTGCTCGATCAGCTGGCCGAGGAGCGGGGTCCGCTGGACGCCCCGGAGGACGAAGCCGGGATCGCGCGGTACATGCGGCTCCTGGGCGGCCCGGCCGATGCGTCAGATGACATGTAGGCAACGGCCCCATCGTCGACCGGCTCACCTTCAACGCCACCATCATCGAGACCGGCACCGGGTCCTACCGCCGGGGCTGATGGCAACGACCGGCCACGTCGTTGCGGTGCAGCAGCGACACCCGGTTGATGGGCGCGGACGCGGTCCGTGGTGATCTCTGGGTCGCCGGCTGGTTCGTCACGGGCTTTTATCACCGTGCTGAGCATCATCTACCTGATCCAGCAGATCACCGGCAGTTGACGGGCCGCGTGCGATCGGTCCCACGGGCCGCGCGGACGTCCCGCCGTCAGCTCGGGCCGATCAGCCCGGAGCTATCAGCTCGGCAGCCATCAGCTCAGCCCGGAGCCGATCCAGACGGCAGGTGTGCGCCGCGGCGGGCCCGGCGGTCGTCCTGGGCGGCCCGGCGACGCTGGAAGGCCAGGCCGCGCACGTCCTGACGCCAGACGGGCAGGATGGCGGCCTGGGCCAGGTACCCGCCGATGGCGACAAGGACCCAGGCTGCGAGGGCGCACAGCAGGGCCGCGGCCAGCGGCAGCTTCGCCGTACTGGCCGCGGCGACCACGGCGAACCCGGTGAGCGCGACGGCACCGGGCACCGCCCCCTGCACCTCGGTCACGGCCGGCCCGCGGCCCTCCTCTTTCTCGATGATCGTGAGGGTGGCCGGCAGGACGGCCGGCGCGGCCAGCATCACGCCCCCGGCGCGCTGCCCGGCCACCACCCCGACCAGCCCAGCGACGACAGACACGGCCGCGCCAAAGAAGAAACGTACGCCGAGAGCGCCGGGGCGGATCTCCCGCAGCACCCCGAAGTCGACAGCGAACAGGTGGCCTGCCCCGGAGCCGTCCGGGCCGGAGGCATCTCCGGTCTTCGCCCGGCGGCGGGCCCGGTGGCCGACGGGCAAGCCGCCCCCGGACATGGCGCTCGCGCCGCCCGCCACCGGAACGGCGACCGCCGCGCCCACCAGCATCCAGACCCCCCAGAGGAGGGCCGAGCCCCGTATGGCACCCCAACGGCGCACGGCCGGAATCGCGGCCGCGCACGCGACGGCCAGCGCGACCGCGCCGGCGATCATCCCGGTGGCAGCGTCGCGGGCCATGACGTCTCCCTTCACCAGGGCAATCACGAGGAGGTTGGCCAGCGCCACCGCGGGGGACGCGCCGAAGATGCCTGCGAACCGCTTGGGCTGCAGCATTTCACCGAGGACGGCGAACAAGGCCACGAACAAGCCACCGTCGATCGCCTTGAGGCAGATGAGCAACAGAGTGGGCACCGGCCGCTTCCCTTCCGCACGGCAGGGCGGGTCCGGCGCTCAAACTGCGCCGCCCGGTCTGCGCTTTCGGTAACCGGCTAATTGCCGTTCCCTAACCGCCGATGGCGCGGCCAAACAGCGTCGTACCGATTCGGTGTCGGCCGTTCCTGGCTCCCTGAGCGGGAAGTAAGGCCCCCGGCGGAGGCCCGCGGGCTCTGAGATGGAGGGCCTGGCTCTGCCCGCGCCTCGGGAGACTCGCCAGTTTCAGTCGCACCAACAGCAAGGTTCCGGGAATTCGGTGGAGCGCTTGAACTGATAAGGACGCGTCTACGAACAAGTCGTAGGGTCCCGGCTCCTCGGCCAGCCCCGTGAGTTCCATGATCCATTTCCATGGCAGCGTCCGAAGTGCACACTCAGTTCTGAGACTGGTGTGGTCCGTGTGATCTGCGAGCTGAGTGAGGCCGCAGCTCGGCCGGCTTAGGCAGGACGCCGGCTCGGTCAGGGCAGTCGGCTCGGCCAGGGCAGTCGGCTCGGTCAGGGCGGGCGAGTCGGTCGGGGCGCCGACTCGGTCAGCGCGGCCAGCAGGGCGCTGGTGGCGGCGGTGGGTGGCCGACTGGCGCTGACGGCGGCGGACAGGTGCCAGGCGAGGCGGGGGTCGTCGGTCGGAATCGCGCGGAGGCCGCGGTGGCCGTGGGCCAGGGCGGAGGCGGGGAGCAGGGTGGTGCCGAAGCCCGCCTCGATGAGCTTGAGCATCAGCGTGTAGTCGGCGACCTCGGTGGCGGCCGGGCTGGGGCCGAGGACGGCTTCGACGGTGGTGCGGATGCCCCAGCCGGGCGGGAAGCGGAGGATATTCTCGCTGGTCAGCTCGGCAGTGGTTACCTGCGGGCGGCGGGCGAGCGGGTGGCCGTCGGGGCAGACGAGCACCAGCGGCTCGGTGACCAGGGGGGTGAGCTGGATGCTTCGGGGCCCACGGGGCTGGCGGGGTGGGCCAGGCTGGTGGGGCTCAAGTGGTGAGCCAGATTGGTGGGACTTAAGGGGTAGGCCGGGCTGGTGGGACTCGCCGCTTGGGCCGGTCCGGTGGGGCTCGTGCGGCGAGCTGGGCTGGCCGCCCGTCAGAGCGATGTCCATGGTGCCGTCGGCGACCGCTTGCAGGTTGCCGGACGAGCCGGTGATCGACTGGCGGAGCTGCACCACCACCCCCGCATGCCGCTCGCGCAGGGAGGTGAGCACCGCGGCCAGGTCGAGTGGCCCGGTGTGCAGCGTGCAACCGAGCACCACGGTGCCCGCGACCACCCCCGACACCGCGGCGACCTCGTCGCGGGCGGCCTGGACGGCGGCGACGATCCGCTGGGCACCGGCCTGCAGGGCGCGGCCGTGCTCGGTGACGGTGACCGGGGTGACCGACCGGTCGAACAGCGGCACCCCGAGCTCGTGCTCGAGCCGGGCGATGGCGCTGGACATGGCCGACTGGACGATGTGCACCTCGCGGGCGGCGGCGGTGAAGCTGCCGGTCCGGCAGCAGACCAGGAAGTAGTCCAGGTCGCGGATCTCCACCGGGCCAGGCTAAGCCCGCAGCGCGGTGGTCATCTAAAAAATTGATGCTATTTATTAAAAGTGATCGTTGGACACGATGGTAGGCCGCGCCGATGCTGGAGGCATGAACGGAACGCAGTCTTCGCCTTGCGGGACACCTGGCCTGACCCCGGTCCTGGCCGACATCCGCGACACGTTCCGGCCCGATCGCACCGGCCGCCACGGACCGCTGCCGCCCCTGCTGGTCAGCATGACGCTGGTCACCGGGCTGGTCGACAGCTTCAGCTACCTGGTGCTGGGCCACGTGTTCGTGGCCAACATGACCGGCAACGTGGTGTTCCTGGGCTTCGCGCTGGCAGGCGCGCCCGGTTTCTCGATCACCGCCTCGCTGGTGGCGATGGTCGCGTTCGCGGCCGGGGCGCTGCTGGGCGGGCGGCTCGGCACCCGGCACCGCGAGCACCGGGCCCGGCTGCACAGCACCGCCGCGCTCGCCCAGGCGGTGTTCGTCGCGGCCGGGCTGGTCCTGGCCGCGGCCAGCGGGGGCACGCCCGCCCCCGGTTACCGGTACGCGCTGATCGTGGTGCTCGGGATCTCGATGGGCATCCAGAACGCGTCGGCCCGCACGCTGGCGGTCCCCGACCTCACCACCACCGTGCTCACCTTGACGCTGACCGGGATCGCGGCCGACAGCAGGCTGGCCGGTGGGCCCGACGCCAAGGCCGGCCGGCGGCTGGTGTCGATCGCGGCCATGCTGGCGGGCGCCGCCGTCGGCGCGGTGCTGGTCCGCCACACCGAGGCCTTCATCCCGCTGGCGCTGGCGCTGGCCACTATCGTCGCGGGTGCCGCCGTGAGCCGCCGGAGCGGCCGCGAGGACTCACCCTGGCTGCACCCGCAGCACTGAGGAGGCACCGATGAGCGTCGAACGAACGCACTCGGGTCACCAGACCCGGTACGAGCTGCACGACGAGGCCCGGCTGGCGGCCGTGCTGACCTACACGGCCGACCCCAACGAGCCCGCGACCTGGAAGATCCTGCTGCCGGGGCCGGGCGGCGGCGAGGACCTGTACGGCACCCAGCGCTTCCCGGCCCCCGACAAGACCCAGCTCAGGGCCTGGCTGGGGGCGGTCGTGGGACCGGACCGGGCCGCCGAACTGGCGGACGCGGTCGACGCCGGCCCGCCGGGACCCGCCCACTGGGGCGGGTCCGGTTCGGTCAGCTGAGCGCGATGTCCGAGGGGTGCTGGGACAGCGGCGTCACCTCGATCTGCATGTAGGGAAACAGCGGCAGGTTCCAGAGGATGTCTTGCAGCTCCTCGTGGCTGTCGACGTCGAGGATGCTGAGGTTGGCGAACTGGCCGGACCGGCGCCAGATGTGCGGCCACTTGCCCGCCCGCTGCCACTCGTGGCTGTAGGCCTTCTCCCGGGCCAGCAGATCGGCCCGGAAGCCAGGATCGAGGTCGGGCGGCAGGTGCACTTCCATCGTGACCGCGAACAGCACGGGGCCTCCCACAAAGAGTCAGGCGGGGTCGAGTACGTAGTCATACTCCACGTCGACGCCGTGGCCGTCGGCGGCGGGCCGGGGGTCGAGCATCAGCTCGGGCTTGACCGCCGAGGCGATGTCGTCGTCGTTGTGCGGGTCGCCGGGGAAGTAGAGCTGGGTGGTGATCAGCTGGTAGCCGGCGGCCGAGACCTTCATGTGCAGGTGGGCGGGCCGCCAGGCGTGCCAGCCGGCCGACCGGATGAGCGCGCCGGTCGCGCCGTCGGTCGGGATCTGGTAGGGCGCGGGCTGGATGGTGTGGATGCGGAACCGGCCGTCGGCGTCGGCGGTGATCCGGCCGCGCAGGTTCCACTCGGGGAGGCCGGGGGCGAACTGGGCGTAGTAGCCGGCGTCGTCGCAGTGCCAGATGTCGACCTCGGCCCCGCCCAGCGGGGTGCCGTCGACCGCCCGGACCTGGCCGTGGAACACCAGCGGGGTACCCGGCTCGCCGTCCCGCATCGGCAGCGTCGCCTCGGCCCCGAACTCGGGGGAACCGGGCGCGTAGAACGGGCCCTCGATCGTGCCCTTGCTGCCCTCGCGGGTGGCGCTGGCCACCTCCTCGACCACGTGCTCGACGAACACGTCGAGGAACAGCGGCCACTCGCCGTCCGCCCCGACCTGGATCAGCCAGGCCTTGAGCGCGTCGTACTCGGGGTAGGTGACGTCGTGCTTGCGGATGATGCCGTGCACCGCTTCCAGCAGTTCGCGGGCCAGCAGGCTGACCCGCTCGGGCGAGGTGTCGGCGGTGTGCTGCTTGTCGGTGCGGAAGCGCTCGGTGGCGGAGGCGCCGGTCGCGGCCGCCGTCGCCTTCTCTTCGGTCGAGGTCATGGCGGGGTTCCCTTCAGTCGGTGCGGTAGTACGTGAGCTTGTCCTCGTCGATGACGGCGCCGAGGCCGGGCGCCTCGCGGACCCGGAGCACGCCGTCGCGGATCTGCAGCGGCTCGGCCAGCAGGTCGTCGCGCATGTCGAGGAAGTTCGACAGCTCGCCGGCCCGGCGCGACGTGGCGGCGAACGCGGCCCCGAACGCCAGGCTGCACAGCGAGCCGAGCTGGCCGTCGATCTGGTTGCCGAGCACCACGTCGGCCCCGAGCCCCTCGCACTGGGCGAGGATGCGGTGCGACCCGGTGAAGCCGGTGCGGGCGGTCTTGATGCTGACGCCGTGGGCGGCGCCGCCCAGCAGTTCGCGGGTCACGTCGCCGGGGGTGGGCACGCTCTCGTCGGCGAACAGCGGGATCTGGCTCTGGCGGGCCAGCCAGCGGCGGCCGAGCACGTCGTCGGCCGGGCACAGTTCCTCGGCGAACTGGAGGTCGAGGTCGGCCAGGGCCCGCAGCGCGCGGGCGGCCTCGGCCGCCGTCCAGCCCCGGTTGCCGTCGATGTAGAGCTCGGCACCGGGGCCGAGCGCCTCCCGCAGCGCCCGGCAGGCGGCGATGTCGAGGTCGGCCGGGCGCCGCCCGACCTTGACCTTGAACGTGCTGATGCCGTACAGCTCGCCGACCCGGTGGGCCTCGGCCACCATCTCGGCCGGCTCGGCGAACCCGACCATGTGGGCGACCCGCATCCGGTTGCCGTAGCCGCCCAGCAGCTCGGTCACCGGCAGGCCGGTCGCCTGGCCGACGATGTCCCAGACCGCCATGTCGAGGGCGGCCTTGGCGGTCGGGTTGCCCACGGTGCGATCGAGCCGGACCCGGAGCTGCTCGCGTTCGAGCGGGGACAGCCCGGTCACCTGGGGCGCGAACACGGTGCCGATGACGGCCAGGATCGAGGCCTGGGTCTCGCCGTAGGTGTAGGGCCGCGGCGGCGCCTCGGCGGTGCCGGTCAGGCCCTCGTCCGTGTGCACCCGCACCAGCACGTGCTCGGCCTCGGTGACCTCGCCGGACGCGAACCGCAGCGGTTTGCGGTACGGGATCGTGAACGGGATCGCCTCGATCTTGGTGATCTTCATCGTTGCCTTTCCGGGCCCTTCCGGGTCAGCGGCGGATCAGCGGGCTGCGGACCACGTTGGTCCCGGCCGCCCGGTCGGCGGAATCGAAGAAGTCCTCCCGGTAGATGTCGCGCGGGAACAGCCGGGCCTTCATCAGCGCCTTCATGGTGTCGGTGACGAACTCGGGGCTGCCGCAGATGTAGGCCACGTTCCCGGCCGCCCGCGGGTAGTCCTCGGCCAGCAGCACCGGCACCCGGCCCTGGCGGCCACCGTGCTCCTCGCGGGAGACGGCCGGGCGGTAGGAGAACCAGTCGTGGCCGGCCGCGAACTGCTCCAGCCAGGCGTGCTCGTACAGGTCGGCGGCGGTCGACACCCCGTGGTAGAGCACCACCTGGTGGCCGCCGCCGGTCCGGTCGACGTGCTGGATGATCGACTTCATCGGGGCCAGCCCGGTCCCGCCCGCCAGCAGCAGCACCGGCTGCTCCCGGGCCGGCCGGAACGAGAACTGCCCGTACGGGCCGGACACCGGCACCTGGTGGCCGGCCGCCAGGTCCCGGAAGATCCAGCCGGCCGTCGCCGCCCCGTCGGCCGACAGCTTGACGTGCAGCTCGATCCGCGACCCGTCGCCGGGGGCGCTGGCCACCGAGTACGGCCGGGTCTGGCCGCCCGGCGTCTGCAGCTGGACGTACTGGCCGGCGTTGAACGCCAGCGGCCGGTCCAGCTCGAGCACCAGCCGCCGGACCCGGGGGGCGACCTCGGTCACCTCGGTGACGGTGCCGGTGTAGTCGCGGACCGGGTGTACGTCGACCCCCTCCTCGACGTCGACCTCGCCCTCGACGGTCACGTCGCCGCGCGGCCGGGCCACGCACAGCAGGGCCGCGCCCTCCTCGCGTTCGCTTTCCAGCAGCGCGTACGGGGAGGCGTCGCCGAGGTCGAGGTCGCCGTCCAGCACCTGGGCCTTGCAGGTGCCGCAGGTGCCGTGGGTGCAGGCGTGCGGCAGCCAGACGCCGTCGCGCAGGCAGGCGTCGAGCACGGTCTGGTCCTCGCGGCACTCGATCTCGGCGCCGAGCGGTTCGACGGTGACGGTGTAGGTCTGCATCGGCCGGCTCCGTTCAGGCGTCAGGCCGAGAAGTGCAGGAGCGCCTTGTGCCCGATCCCGAGGTCGTGGAGGGAGCGGATGTCGTCGGCGGCCAGCGGTTCGTCGAACAGGCGCCAGTCGCGGACGGCGGCCGGGTCGAAGTCGGGATCGGACCCGGCCCAGGGGGCCACGATCTGGGCCACGAACTCGCCGAACGGCATCGCCTGGGGGACCCGGAAGCAGGCGGCCGAGCAGAACAGCGGGTTGCCGTCCCAGTGCACGTAGACCAGCTGGTCGTCCCCGAACAGCTCGGCTCGGTCGGCGGAGGGGAATTCATATTCATAAAGGGCCTTGACCGGCATGGCTCACCTCTCCGGTGCGGGTGACGGGTTCGATGCGTGCCAGTCGGCCCACGACCGGGCGTCGGGCGAACCCTGGTACTCGCCGTTGTCGCCGTCCTGGATGCCGTACCACGCCAGGACGTCGGGGACGGTGGGGCCGCCGCAGTGACCCTGGTAGATCTGGTGGACCGGCAGCCAGGCCTGCACGTACTTCTCGGGCTCGCGCTCGAACACCCACTGGCAGCCGTTGCTGCAGGTGTGGAACGTCTCGCCGCGGTAGTCGGAGCGCCGGAACGAGATCCGGGCCGGGTCGTCGGTCTCGGTGAACGCCATCGGGATCTGGCACACCTGGCACAGCTGGGGCAGGCCCTGGAAGAAGACCCGGCCGCCGGCCGCCTCGATCCGCCGGTGCCGGTCCCAGACCGGCTGGTACAGCTGCTGGTAGGTGTCCGGGTACTGGCTGGCCAGCCAGCGCGAGTGCTCCTCGGTCGGGGTCGAGGTGGTGAACGCGGCCGCGAAGCTGAAGTTGTGCAGGATCTTGTAGACCTGGTGCGACAGATGGTCCTTCTCGGCGATCGCGTCGCCGACGTGCCGGGGCGGCTTGATGCCGTAGAAGTCCAGGTCGGGGAAAAGACCCCCGAGCATCTGGTCCTCGAAGTACAGCTCGAATGCTTCCTTCCAGCTCATCACCGGCTTGGGGAGCATGTAATCCATCATGCCGGCCACCAGCGCCGACATCCGGTACGCGCGCCAGAACCACTTGTCGATCCAGCCCTGGATGATCGGCACGTTGGCCTCGTCCTGCTCGAGCAGGAACTTGATCGCCTCCAGGCCGAGGGTCATGTGGCGGCTCTCGTCGGACTGGGCCGAGAACCCGAACGACATCGTCGGCATGTCCCCGTTGAAGCTGGCGCCGGACATGAACGGCACGAACAGCAGGTTGGTGAGCAGGTACTCGAAGCTGAACGAGATCGAGATCAGGAACTCGAACGGCCCGGCGCTCATCGCGTCGTCGAACAGCGACTTGGGCACCGACAGGTACCAGACCCGGTCGTGCATCTTCGACCAGCTGTGGAAGCCGCCGTAGTACTTGTTGTAGTTGCTGATCGTGTGGATCTGGGTCTGCGCGTGCCGCAGCTCGTCCACGCTCTGGCACAGGGCCGCGAACCGGGGGGCCGGGCCCTCCAGGTAGCGGGCCAGGTAGGCGAAGTGCCGGTGGGCGGCGTACTCCAGCGGGGTGACGCCCTGGATGAACAGCTTGATCGCGTTCAGGTAGCTGGCGTCGGACAGGGCCAGGTGGCCCTGGCTCTGGGCGAAGCTGTCGAGCACCGCGTACAGCCGCTTGTCCTTTTCCGCCTGGTACTTGTAGTAGGCGTCGACCGTCAGCCGGAACGGGTCGCTCCAGCCGTCCCAGTCGTGGACCTTGATGCCCTCGTAGGACGTGTACGGGTACAGCTGCTCCTTGCCGACGTAGCTGGGCTGCCAGTCCAGGTCCCGGGTGAGCAGCGCGTAGCGTTCCTTGAGCGGGAGCTTCCGCTTCCGCGGCATGGCCTGGGTCATCAGTGCTCCCAACTGACGATGATCTGGTCGTCGTCCCACTCGGAGAAGTTGCCGGCGTAGGAGACCAGCGCGAGCTGGAACTCCCCGGTGTCCCACTCGCGGCCGAGCTTGCCCTCGACCGTCTCCCGGTTGATCACCATCCGGCCGGCCGCCTGCAGCTTGAGCAGCCCGGGCAGGTGGCGGATGGTCAGCTCGGGGTTGTCGGCCCGGATCGCGTCGACCAGGGCCCGGTTCTCCTCGGCGTCCTGCAGGTCGATGCCGACCTGCCGCCGGGTGCTGGGGGTGGCCTGCGGGCTGGGGGTGGCCTGCGGGCCGGAGGTGGCCTGCTCGCTCATGGGGTGGCTCCGTTCAGGCGGTCGTCGACGACCGCCGACAGGGCGGCGGCCGCTTCCTGGGCGCGCGGCGCCCAGGTCTGGGTGATGCGGTCCAGGTGCCCGGTGTTGGCCGCCCCGTGCTCGGGGTCCTCGCGCCAGCTGGTCACCAGCGCGTCCAGCCACTTGCGCTGGTCGGCGAACCAGCGGGTCAGGTGCTGGGCGAACAGGCTGTAGGGCCCGGCCCCGCCCAGCAGCGCGCGCTCGTCCAGCCCGGCGTAGAGCAGCGGGTACAGCAGCGCGTCGACCTGGTCGATGGCCAGCAGCCCCTCGGCCCAGTCGTCGACGACCATGATCTCCTCGGTCAGCCGCCGCAGCGGCTGCAGGTGCGCCCCGTCCAGCCACTCCTGCTTGGCGGTGGTGAGCACGTCGCCGGTGCCGCCGCCGAGGGCGATGCCGACCCGGGACAGCATCTGGGCGTTGCCGATGCGGTCGAAGGCGGCGAACGTGCAGCACTGCTCGACCGAGGTGCCGTGCGCGAACCGGGCGCCGGCCACGCTGACCAGCTGGGCCCCGGACTCGTAGTGCCGCAGCGGGATCACCACCGAGGCCAGCACCCCGCGCCAGGCGTCCGGCAGCTTGGCCAGCAGGTCGCGGTCCTCGAGGTAGCCGAGGGTCTTGCCGAACTCGTCGTGCAGCGCCGCCCGGTTGGTGACGTAGGGGGTGTAGTAGAAGCCGCGGGGGTCGGCGAACGTGTAGGGGTCGGTCAGCCGGAGCGCCGAGTAGCGCGGGTCGTACAGCTCGCGGCCGGCGATCCAGGTCGGGCGGTAGTGGAAGTTCTCCCGCGGCTCGACGTCGAGGGTGGCTTCCTGGTAGCGGGTGGCGGGCTGATCCCCGAGGCGGTCGATGACGTTCTGGTAGCTGTTCCGTTTGGGCTCGATGACCTGGTAGCGCAACTCATACTGCACGGCTGGCTCCTAATCGGCGATGAGGCTGAGGACCAGGGCCTGGAGCTCGTCCTCGCTGGACAGCTGGCGGGGCTGGTCGTCGTCCCGGCCGTCGACGACCAGGCGCACCAGCGCGGTCCGGCCGGACATGGCGGTCTGGACGCGGGCGCTGCGGTCCCGGTAGCCGAGGGTGAAGGTGAGGCCGCCCGGGCCGACCTCGTCGTCCAGCCGGATCACCTCACCGCGGTCGCGGAGTACGGCGTTGGCCTCGCTGACCAGCTGCTCGGCCAGCGAGCGGACGATGACCTGGGTGTCGGTGGCGGCCGGGATCGGCCCGGGGGCGCTCGGCACGGTCGCGACCGCGGGCGCGGGCTCGCCGTCCAGCCGGTCCTGGACGCTGTGCATGAACGGTGTCATCGGCTGACCCTTCGGCGGGGCTGGTCCTCGGTGACCAGCCCGTGGGACGAGTGTCACCCCGCCGATAGGGGCCTGTGAAATACAGAAAAAGTCGCGATTGAGACGCTCGCCGTCTGAATGGGCGGGGTGGTGACTTGGGGGGCCGCGTGAGGCTGAAGGGCTAGGTGGGGTGTGAGAGGGCTTCGGGCGGATAGGGCTCGAGGGGCCTTGGGCTTGGCGGGTGGGCCGCGTGGCTGGGCGGGGCGAGGGCGCGGGGCGGTGAGGGCTCAGCGGGCCGGGTGGAGGGGGCGGCCGCCGCCGATGAGGGCCTCGGCCCGGGCGCGGACCCGGGCCACGTGCGGGGAGGTCTCGCCCGCGCGGGTGGCCAGGGCCAGCTCGACCTCGCGGGTCGTCCCCGCCAGCGGCAGGTAGGTCGCCCCGGTGATCCGCAGGTGCTGGACGGACGCGGGCACCAGCGCGACCCCCAGGCCGGCCGCCACGAACGACACCATGGTGGAGGTCTCGGCCACCTCGTGCACGTTGGCGGGGGCGAAGCCGGCCCGCTGGCAGGCGTCGATGACCGCCTCGTAGACCACCGAGCGATGATTTGACGGGTAGGTGATGAACGGGTCGTCCCGCAGGTCGGCCAGCCGGACCCGGTCGCGGGTGGCCAGCGGGTGGTGTTCGGGCAGCACCGCGATCAGCGGTTCGCGCCGCAGCACCTGGACGTCGACGGCCGCGTTGCGGACCGGCGGGCGCAGCAGCCCCAGGTCCAGCGATCCCTCGGTCAGCGCGGTGACCTGGTCGGGGGTCAGCATCTCGCCGTGGATGTCGAGCTCGATGCCGGGCAGGTCGGCCCGCAGCACCCGGACCAGCGCGGGCAGCAGATCGTAGGTGGCCGAGCCGGTGAACCCGATCGCGATCCGGCCGACCGTACCGGCCGCCACCTGGCCGGCCTCGGCCACGGCGTCGTCGACGGCGGCCAGGATGGCCCGGGCCCGCTCCAGGAACCGCTGGCCGGCCGCGGTCAGCTCGACCTTGCGGGTGGTGCGCCGGAACAGCACCACCCCCATCTCGGCCTCGAGCGCCTTGATCTGCTGCGACAGCGGCGGCTGGGCCATCTGCAGCCGCTCGGCGGCCCGGCCGAAGTGGGCCTCCTCGGCCACCGCCACGAAGTACTGGATGCGCCGGAGCTCCATCGCCGCAGGCTAACCCGCCAAGCAATCCCAACGGGCAGGTGGGCCGTAGTAACTACCGCAGTGGAGCGGGCTCGCCGGTCAAGGAGGATGCAGCGCGAGATGAATGTCGCCGCCCTGTTCGCCTGGGTGCTCACGGTCTTCGGCGGGCTGATCCTGCTGATGATCTGGATCATCGAGTACGACCGCGAGTTCCAGACCACGGTGGCGACCCGGCTGCCGGTGCCGGTCATCTCCGGGCACGCGCTGCTGGGGCTGGTCGGCCTGGCCATCTGGTTCGTCTACATCCTGGTCGATCAGGACCGGCTGGCCTGGGTCTCGATCGCCATCCTGGCGGTGGTCGCGATCCTCGGGCTGACGATGGCGGCCCGCTGGCTGGGCGTGTACCGGCGGTTCGCCAAGCCGGGCCCGTCGCTGGCCGGCAAGAAGACGGTGCCGCCGGAACGGAACTTCCCGCTGCCGGTCGTCGTCGGCCACGGCCTCCTCGCCATCGTCACGATCGTGCTGGTGGTCATGACCACGCTGGGGTCGAGCTGAACGCCGGTCTCTGCTGGGCCGGGGCCAGCAGAGACCGGGCCGGCCGGCCCGGGTCCCCAATCACTGCTATTACTCAAATTTGAGTAGTCGTGTTTTACTAGTGCGATGAATCCCACCAGGCTGTTCGTGCTGGGTGCGCTGGCCCGGCACGGGCCGATGTACGGGCACCAGATCCGGCGGGACGCCCGGATGGACCGGGCCGACCTGTGGTCCGATGTCCGGCCCGGTTCGCTGTACGGGGCGCTGCACCGGCTGGCGGCCGAGGGGCTGATCGAGCCGGTGCGGACCGAGCAGGCCGGCCACCGGCCGGCCAGGACCGTGTACGCGATCACCACCGAGGGCCGGCGTGAGCTGCGCACGTTGCGGGCCGAGGCACTCAGTGAGGTCGGGCGGCGGCCCGACCCGGTCGACCTGGCCCTGGTCATGAGCGGCGACCTGGACGAGGACGTGCTGCGCGGCTACATCGAGGACCGGATCCGGGCGCTGGAGGCGCAGGCGGCCCGGCACATCCGGCCGGGCGAGCGGGCCTGGCCCGGCCAGACCGCCGCCGACGACCTGGTCGTCGAGCACGCCCGGCTGCGGATCGACGCCGAACTGGCCTGGCACCGGCTGGTGCTGGACCGGGCGGGCAAGCTGGCGGCGGCCGGGCCGGCCGCTGGGCCGGGGCGCGGGGTCGCCGGGGCCGGGCGGGGGGCGGCGTCGTGACCGTCCGGCCGATCCGGCGGCTGGGCGACCCGGTCCTCCGCACGGCCTGTGACCCGGTGACCGACTTCGGCCCCGCCCTCGCCCGGCTGGTGGACGACCTGATGGACACGGTCCACGAACCGGGTCGGGCCGGGCTGGCCGCCAACCAGATCGGGGCCGGCCTGGCCGTGTTCGCCTACAACGTCGACGGCATGCTCGGCTACGTGATCAACCCGGTCGTGGCCGCCACCAGCGGCGAGCAGGAAGGCCTGGAAGCCTGCCTGAGCATCCCCGGCATCGGCGCGGTCCGGCGGCGGGCCGCCCGCGTCACCGTCACCGGCGTCGACCTGGACGGCCGCCCGGTCACCGTCAGCGGCGGCGGTGAGCTGGCCCGCTGCCTGCAGCACGAGACCGACCACCTGCGCGGCGAGCTGTTCATCGACGGGCTCGACCGCGCCGAACGGGCCGAGGTCCGGCGCACGCTGCGCCAGCAGGCGACCACGCTGGGCGGCCGGTGACCGGGCGGCGGCCCGGGCCCCCGGGGAGCCGGTGACCGGGCGGCGGCCCGGGCCCCCGGGGAGCCGGAACCCGGCGGGCGGGCGCGAGACCCTCAGAGCCGGGCCCGGGTGAGCGGGCGCCTGGACCCCGCGCGCCGGCGCGCCCTCTGCACCCGGGCCGTCCGCCCGCTGGCCACCTTTTCAGATTTTTCCGAAACGGAAACTTTGCAATTTCGGCAAGTTTGATTTACGGTGGCGGTATGAAGGTCAGCGAGGAGGCGCCGCTCGGTTTGCGCGAGCGGAAGAAGCTGCAGACGCGCAGCGCGCTGAGCTGGGCGGTGATCCGGCTGAGCGTGGAGCACGGCTGGGCCAACGTCACCGTCGAGGACGCCGCGGCGGCCGCCAACGTCTCCGAGCGGACGTTCCGCAACTATTTTTCCAGCAAGGCCGAGGCGGTCGCCGCCCGGCACCTGGACCGGATGCTGCTGGTCGCCGTCGAGCTGCAGGGCCGCCCGGCGGGCGAGCCGCTGTGGGACGCGATCACCGGCGCGGTGCTGAGCCAGTTCGCCGGGGGCGAGCCCCGTGGGCACGAGTGGACCGACGCGATCCAGCTCATGCTGACCGAGCCCGACGTGGCGGGCGAGGTGCTCAGGGCGAACGCGACCGCCCAGCGCGACCTGGGCGTCGCCATCGCCAGGCGCACCGGCACCGATCCGGCCCACGACCTCTATCCGTCCCTGGTGGCGGCCACGACCAACGCCGCCATCACCACCGTCATGGACCACTGGCTGCGGGCCGACCCGCCGGTCGCGATCGAGGCGCTGATGCGCGACGCGTTCGGCCAGCTGCAGGCGGGACTGCCGGTCCCGTAAGGATTCCCGCCGCCTGAGCCCGGACCATCGACGGGCCAGTTCGTCATGCCCGAAAGGGAAGAGGCACTGTCATGGACGTCGTCATCGCCGGCGCGGGCCCCAACGGGCTGATGCTGGCCTGCGAGCTGAGCCTGGCCGGGGTCCGGCCGGTCGTGCTCGAGCGGTCCGCCGAGATCACCCCCGAGCCGCGCGCGAACGGCCTGGTCGGCCAAGTGGTGCGGATGCTCGACCGGCGCGGCCTGTACCAGCGGATCACCGGCACCGGCCAGCCGCCCGCGCCCGCCCCCAGCTGGATGTTCGCGGCCATGCCGCTCGACCTGACCGGGCTGGCCGGCAACCCGGTCTACGTGCTGCCGGTCCCCCAGGCCCGGCTCACCCAGATCCTGGCCGAGCGCGCGGCCGAGCTCGGCGTCGAGGTCCGGCGCGGGCACGAGCTGGCCGACCTCAGCCAGGACGGCGAGACGGTCACCGCCACCATCGACGGGCCGGACGGCCGGTACCAGCTGCGGACCCGGTACCTGGTCGGCGCGGACGGCGGGCACAGCGTCACCCGCAAGCGGCTGGGCATCGGGTTCCCCGGCGTGAACAGGGACAACTCGGTCAGCCGGAGCGTGAACGCCAGGCCCCCGGCCGAGTGGATCGACCCGGCCAGCGGGGCCCTGAACGTCCCCGGCTACGGGATGATCGCGCCGCTCCGGCACCACCGGACCGAGACCGGGATGTTCGTGTGGGCGCCGTTCCCGGGGCGGCCGCCGATGCTGCACACGACCGAGACCGGGGTGCCCGGCGACACCGGGCTCGACCAGGACAAGCCGCTGACCCTGGCCGAGATGGAGGAGAGCATCCAGCGGGTGCTCGGGGTCCGCGTCCCGCTCACCCCGGCCGGCGGCGGGCCGCAGCTGATGCGGCGGCTGATCGGCACCAACACCCGGCTGGCGGAGCGTTACCGCGACCGGCGGGTGCTGCTGGCCGGCGACGCCGCCCACGTACATTCGGCGACCGGCGGGCCCGGGCTCAACCTGGGGCTGCAGGACACGATCAACCTGGGCTGGAAGCTGGGCGCGGTGGCGGCCGGCCGGGCTCCCGAACGCCTGCTCGACACCTACGAGACCGAGCGGCGGCCGGTCGGCGAACGGGTGATCATGCAGACCCAGGCCCAGGCGGCCCTGACCGCGCCCGGGCCCGACGTCACCGCGCTGCGTGAGCTGTTCGCCGAGCTGCTGGCCGACCCGGCCAATGTCCGGCACATCGCGGCGACGCTGGCGGGGAGTGATGTCCGCTACGAAAGCGGGGGCCATCCGCTGGTGGGGCGGTTCGCGCCGGACCTGGAGCTGCGCATCGACGGCGGGCCGGTGCGGCTGGCCGAGCTGACCTGGGACGGGCAGCCGCTGCTGGTCGACCTGACCGGGGCGGGCCTTTCGGTCGACGGGCCGTGGCGGTACGTGCGGGCGGGGCTGGCTGGGGGGGCGGCGCCGGATGGGGTGACCGCGCTGCTGCTGCGGCCGGACACCTACGTGGCCTGGGCGACGTCGGCGGCGGAGCCGGACGCCGATGAGCTGGCCGGGCTGCGGGCGGCCGGGGAACGCTGGTTCGGCTGACCGGTGGCCGGGCCGGGACCGGTGGTGGTCATCGTCGTGGCCCGCCGGTCACCGGCGCCTTCATCTGGTCCCAGGTCATCGGCAGGTCGGCGCCGTCCACGGGGAAGAACTCGAACCTGGTCGGGCCCATCAGCGGCTGCAGCCGCCGGGTGATGGCCAGGTGCGGGTCGGACCGGGCGAACGCGTCCAGGCTGGCCTGGTCGGCCCAGACCGAGAACGTCCAGAACGTCTTGCGGCCGACCTCGGCGTCGAGCGCGTAGCCGGCCAGGCCGTCGGCGGCGGCCAGCTGGCGGCGGATGGCCATCGCGTCGCGCAGGAAACCGGGGACCGAACGGTGGCGCTGCAGCGGCAGCCGCGAGGCCATGGCCAGGTAACGGCGGCCCGGCTCGATCGGCTGCCGGGTGGTCCAGGGCAAGGCGGGCATGTGCGGCCCCTTTCAGATTTTTCCGAAACGCTCTCGGAACGCTCGATCTAACCATTGGAAAGATAGTCTTACCAGTGGTCAGATGCAACCTAGTATTGAGGGGTGCCTGCCGCTGCTGCTCGTCCGTACCACCACGGTGACCTGCGCCGGGCCCTGTTGCGGGCGGCGGTGGAGACGATCGGGGACGGCGGCCCGGCCGCGATGAGCCTGCGCGCGGTGGCCCGCCGGGCCGGGGTCAGCCACGCGGCCGCCGCCTACCACTTCGGGGACAAGGCCGGGCTGCTGACCGCGGTCGCGATCGAGGGCTACCAGCTCCTGGCCGGTGAACTGGAGCAGGCCTGGGCCACCCATCAGGCCTACGCCGAGGTCGGCGTGGCCTACGTGCGGTTCGCGGTCCGGCACCGGGCCCACTTCGAGGTCATGTATCAGCCGGAGCTGTACCGGGCCGACGACCCGGAGGTGCTGGCGGCCCGGGCGGCCACCGCGGTCCGGCTGTACGGCACCGCCCGCCCCGACCCCGGCCAGCTGGCGGTCGGGACCGCGGCCTGGTCGCTGATGCACGGGCTGGCCATGCTGTGGCTCGACGGCAACCTGCCGCCGCAGGTCGGCTCCGACCCGGAGGCGGTGGCGCGGACGATCGCGGGCTACCTGGAGGTGCCGCCGGAATTGCGCGGGCGGGACATCAGGCGCGGGCGGTGACGGCCCAGGCGGTGGCGGCGATCTCGGCCGGGGCGGCCGGGCGGCCGGGGCTGGCCGAGCGGCCCAGGTTGGCCGGGCTGGCGGCCAGCAGGCGCCGGGCCTGGTCGCGGAGCGCGGCCTGGTGTGAGGCGGCCCTGGGACCCGACCACCCACCACGGCCACTCAGCTGAACAACCTCGGAGCCAGCGATCCCAGTCGGCAGAAAGCTATGCTGAAACCATGCCGGAACTGCCGCATACCCTGACTGCCGCGCTGCACCAGGAAGAAGACTGGTACATCGCGCAGTGCCTGGAGGTCGACGTGGCCAGCCAGGGCCACACGATCGACGAGGCGCTGGCGAACCTCGCTGAGGCGGTCGAGCTGTATCTGGAGGAAGTGGACGATCCGGCCGGGCACGTCACAGCTACGCCGCTGGTGACCTCCTTCCAGCTGCCCGCCGCGTGAGCCCCGCGCTTTCTGATCTGCCGGTAAGGAAGGTCATCAAGGCGCTGGAGTCGGCCGGCTTTTCTTATGCCCGCACGAAGGGCAGCCACGCGGTATACCGGAGTCCGGAAGGGCGGGCGGTAGTCGTCCCCATGCACGGCGTCGTGAAGCGCGGAACGCTGGCGTCGATACTTCGGCAGGCGGGCTTGAGTCCAGGCGAGTTCCTCAAGCTTCTTGACTGAGTCGGCAGACGGCTAGATCCAGGGACCATTGGCGACTACACGCTATGCGCACGCCCGGATCGTCAGCACCGACTTCACCGGCGACGTCAGCCACCACGTCCACCGGTAAGGCGTCACCCGCCATGTCACAGTCCGGCGCGGCTGTCTCGTCTCGGGGTCGAGACATTTTCATCGTGGGAAAAAGGGTGAGCGAAGTGCGGGTGTTCGTGGCGGGCGGGACGGGTGTGGTGGGGCGGCGGCTGATACCCCAGCTGGTGGCGCGCGGTCATCAGGTGACGGCGACGACGACCAGCGCGGCCAAGCTGGGGGTGCTGGCCCAGCTGGGGGCGGACGGGGTGGTGATGGACGGGCTCGACGCGGTGTCGGTCGGGGCGGCGGTGGCGGCCGCCCGGCCGGACGCGATCGTGCAGGAGATGACGGCGCTGGCGCCGGTCCACGCGGGCAAGCCCGACCTCAAGCACGCCGACCGGTTCTTCGCGCCGACGATCCGGCTGCGGACCGAGGGGACCGACCACCTGCTGGCGGCGGCCGAGGCGACCGGGGTGGCACACGTGGTCGCGCAGAGTTTCGGCGCGTTCAACGGGATCCGGCGGGGCGGCTGGGTCAAGACCGAGGAGGACCCGCTCGATCCCGGTCCGGCCAACGTGCGGCAGGGGACGGCCGCGATCCAGCACCTGGAGGAGGTGGTGGTCAAGGCCGGCGGCGCGGCGCTGCGCTACGGGTCCCTCTACGGGCCGGGGGCCACCGATGACCAGGTCGAATTCGTCCGCAAGCGGATGCTGCCGCTGGTCGGCGGGGGCACCGGCTACATGTCCTGGGTGCACCTGGACGACGCCGCCCGCGCCACCGTGCTGGCGGTCGAGCAGCAGGCGGCCGGGGTGTTCAACGTCGGTGACGACGAGCCCGCGCCGGCCCGCGAATGGCTGCCCTGGCTGGCCAAGTGCGCGGGGGCCAAGCGGCCGCTGCGGATCCCGGCCTGGGTGGCGCGGTTGCTGGCCGGGGAGATGGCGGTGATCATGATGACCGAGGGCCGCGGCTTCGACAACGCCAAGGCCAAGCGGGAGCTGGGCTGGCAGCTGCGCTACCCCTCCTGGCGGCAAGGTTTCCGTGAGGAGCTGGGGTGACCCGGACCGAGGAGTTCGAGGAGCTGCGGCCGCTGCTGTTCTCGATCGCCTACCGGATCCTCGGCAGCGTGACCGAGGCCGAGGACGCGGTCCAGGAGTGCTGGCTGCGCTACCAGGCGGCCGCCGCCGAGCCGCGGTCGGCCAAGGCGTTCCTGTCGGCCGCGGTCACCCGGATCTCGATCGACGTGCTGCGCTCGGCCCGGGTCCGGCGCGAGCAGTACGTCGGCCAGTGGTTCCCGGAGCCGCTGCTGACCGACCCCTACCAGGACCCGGAGCGGTCGGCCGAGCTGGCCGACTCGGTCTCGATGGCGGCCCTGCTGCTGCTGGAACGGCTCAGCCCGCTCGAGCGGGCGGTGTTCGTGCTGCGTGAGGTGTTCGGGTTCAGCTTCCCCGAAGTGGCGGAGGCGGTCGGCCGGTCGGAGACGGCCTGCCGTCAGCTCGGGTCCCGGGCCCGGCGGCACATGGACGCCGGGCAGCCCCGGTTCACCGCCGACCGCCGGGACCGGGAGCAGCTGGCCGAGCGGTTCTTCGGCGCGCTGTGGACCGGGGACGTCGACGGCCTGCGGGAACTGCTGGCGGCCGACGTGCAGCTGGTCGGGGACGGCGGCGGCCAGGCGCCCCAGTTCGCCCGGGTCATCGCCGGCGCCGATCAGGTGGCCCGGCTGCTGGGCACCCAGTTCCCGCTGCTGGGGCTGGTCGACGTGACGCTGGCGTCCCAGCCGGTGAACGGCCAGCCCGGGGCCATCCTGCGCGACCGCGACGGCCGGGTGCTCGGGGTCCTGGTCCTCGACCTGGCCGGCGGCCGGGTGCAGACGATCCGCGCGGTCAGCAACCCCGACAAGCTCGGGCACCTGGGCCCGGTGGCCGACGCCTGGGCGGTCACCCGCGCGGCCGCCCAGGCCCGGCCCCGGCCGCCCCGGCCGCCCCGGCCGGGAGTGCCGCGGCCGGGGGTGCCCCGGCCGTAGCGTCAGTCCAGGTCGGACACGTCGAGCACGAACCGGTAGCGGACGTCGCCGTCGGCCAGCCGTTCCAGCGCCTGCTGGACCTGGGATGAGGGCAGCAGCTCGATGTCGGCGGCGATCCCGTGCTCGCCGCAGAACGCCAGCAGGTCGGCGGTGCCCTTACGGCCGCCGGTGCCGGACGAGGTCAGCTTCTTGCGGCCGTAGATCAGGTCCATGATCCGCAACGGGATCTCGCCCGGGTAGCCGAGCAGGCTGAGCGTGCCGTCCAGCCCGAGCAGGCTCAGCAGCGGCGGCACGTCGTGCGGGGCCGAGATCGTGTCGAGGATCAGGTCGAACCGGCCGGACGCCTGCTTCAGCTGCTCCCCGTCGGTGGTGACGAGCAGGCCGGCGGCGCCGAGCTTGAGCGCGTCGTCGGTCTTGTCGGGGGTGCGGCTGAGCACGGTGACCTCGGCCCCGAGGGCGGCGGCGAGCTTCACGCCCAGGTGCCCGAGGCCACCCAGGCCGGCCACCGCGACCTGGCGGCCCGGGCCGACCCCGGCCACCCGCATCGGTTCCCACATGGTGATCCCGGCGCACATCAGCGGGGCGGCGGCGGCCGGGTCCAGGCCGGGCGGGAGCGGGTAGGCGAACGTCTCGCGCAGCACGTACTCGCGGCTGTAGCCGCCGTCGGTCTTGCTGCCGTCCCGCCGGTTGAGCCCGTAGGTGCTGGTGGCGCCCTGGAGGCAGAAGTTCTCCTGGCCGGCCTGGCACATCGCGCAGACCCCGCAGGAGTCGACGATCGTGCCGACCGCCACCCGGTCGCCGGCCGCGAAGCGGGTCACGGCCGGGCCGGCCGCGGTCACGGTGCCGGTGAACTCGTGCCCGGGGACCAGGTCGCCCTCGTCGAACAGGGTGCCGCGGATCCGGTGCAGGTCGCTGTGGCAGACGCCGCAGTAGTCGACCCGGACCGCGATGTCGTCCTCGCGCAGGTCACGGCGCTTGACCGGGACGCGGCGCAGGTCGGTGGAATGGTCGTGGCTCCGCCAGCCGGTGGTGGTACGCATGAGGCTCGGGCCCTCCAAAGACAGACTATTCGGTCTGTTTGCAGCGTAGCCGCCGGTGAGGCGCAAAACAAACCAACCATTCTGTTTGGCTAAAATGTTGCCATGCCCGAACTCCCGACCACGCTGCGCGGGGCCGCCACCAGCCGGCGCATCCTCGACGCGGCCGCCGCGGAGTTCGCCGAGCGCGGCATCGCCGGGGCCCGGATCGACCGCATCGTGGCCGCCGCCAGCACCAACAAGGCCCAGCTCTACGGCTACTTCGGCAGCAAGGACGGGCTGTTCGACGCCGTCGTCGCCGACCGGGCCAGCCGGCTGCTCGACGCGATCACGTTCGACGCCGATGATCTGGCGGGCACCGCCGTGCGGCTGTACGACGAGAACGTGCGCCACCCCGAACTGGTCCGGCTGACCACCTGGCTACGGCTGGAACGGCGGCCGTCCGGGCGCATCACCGACGAGGCCGACGACGGGCCGAAGCTGGCGGCGATCGCGGCCGCCCAGGCGGCCGGTCACGTTCGGGCGGGCGACCCGTTCGACCTGCTGGCGCTGGTCATCGCGATGGCGTTCGCCTGGTCACCGGCCAGCCCGGTCTACGTGGCGACGGAGTCGGAGTCGGCCGCCGAGCACGACCGCCGCCGGGCCATGCTGCACGACTGCGTGGCCCGGGCCGTCGCCCCTTGACCGGTCCCGGACCGGCGGCCGTCAGCGCAGCGCGGTCAGCTCGTCGAGGGCCTGATAGCCGCGCTTGACCACTTCGGGAACGACATCGTGACGCCCGTGACGGATGGGCCACTCGAGCCGTAGGAGGATCTGGGACGCGGCGAGCACCGCCGCCCCGTCCCAGCCGGCCACGGCCAGGATTCTGCTCCACAGCCGCCTGCGGGCACCGTCCAGCGGATCGGTGAAGGTGTGCCACTGCAGGGTGGTGAGATCGGTCGCCCGGGTGCCGCTACCGGCGTTCCCGATATCGACGACCGCCACCACCGCTCCGTCCCGGACCAGGACATTGCCCGGGTTGAGATCGGCGTGGACCATGTCCGGGGCCGCCGGTGGGGGCGGGAGGCCGGCACACACCAGCCGGGTGCGCTCGGCCAAGTCCGCCACCACCGGGGAATACCCCGAGAGCCTGGCCACCGACTGGCGGAGATGCAACTGCTCCGGCGTCTCGCTGACCTCCAGCCCGGCGACGGCCGGTTCCTGACCGGTGGCGACCCGCCAGGCGTACAGCCAGTGGTCGTAGGGCTCGGAGGCCTGGCCGGCCTGGAGTTCGACGATCTCCATCAGCTGCTCAACGATGGGCGAGGTCAGCTCGGCCACCGCAGCCGCGTCCACGAAGTCCAGCAGCTGCCAGACGTGCGTGGCGGTGGCCCCCACGGCGAGCCAGGCCGGGGTGGGGTAACCGCGCCCGCGCATGTGCCCGGCCACTCGCTGGGCCCGCAACGCCGCGTCCAGGTCATCGGGGTAGGTCCGGGGCACGGCTTTGAGCACGGCATCGGCCCTTCCGGCCAGCTGGACCCGCGTGGCACCCACGTGCTCGCCTCCGGGTAGGCGGCTGAGCACACTGACCTCGGCCCCGACCACACCGGCCACGTCGTCCAGGACGTCGGCCGGCAGCTCTCGGGGATGGGCGCCCTGGCTCATGCCGTCCTCCCGGATCCGGCCTGCCAGCGTACGCGAGCGGCCCCGGGCCCCTTGAACCCCGGCCCCTTCGTCGGTACATTACTCAAGTAATTAACCAATGAGCTCAGGCCGGAGCAGGCCCGGGCTCGGGGGACGGGGAGTGAGCCGATGGCCGAGATGGCGGGGCTGGACGAGGGAACGCCGCTGTTCACCCAGGTCGCCGACCGCCTGGCGGCCGAGATCGCGGACGGCGGGCTGGCCGAGGGTGAGCGGGTGCCGTCGACCAACGAGCTGGCGGCGTTCTACCGGATCAACCCGGCGACCGCGGCCAGGGGGATCAACCTGCTGGCCGACGACGGGCTGCTGGAGAAGCGGCGCGGCATCGGGATGTTCGTGGCGGCCGGGGCCCGGTCGAGGCTGCTGGGGCAGCGCCGTCAGCAGTTCGCCGAGCGTTACGTGCGGCCGATGCTGACCGAGGCGGGCCGGCTCGGGCTCGGGCGTGGCGAGTTGTTCGGCCTCATCCAGGACGAGCAGGGTCGGCAGGACGCCCGGGACTCCCGGGACTCCCGCGACTCCCGGGACTCACAGGACCGGGGCGAGCCCGAGCCCAGCGACCTGCGGGGAGGTGTCCCGGTATGACCGCCGCGATATCGGCGACCGCGCTGACCCGGCGGTACCGCGACCAGGTGGCGCTCGACGACGTGAGCTTCGAACTGCCGACCGGCTCGATCACCGGGCTGCTCGGCCGCAACGGCGCGGGCAAGACCACGCTGCTGCGGATCCTGGCGGGCCAGGAGTTCCCGTCGGCCGGGAGCGTCCGGGTGCTGGGCGAGCCACCCGCCGACAACGAGCGGGTGCTGTCGCGGATGGTGTTCGTCCGCGAGGACCAGGCCTACCCGGACATCAAAGTTCGCCACGCGCTGCGGGCCGCGTCCTGGTTCTACCCGAACTGGGACGCCGGGCTGGCGGAGACGCTGGCGGCCGACTTCAATCTGCGGCCGAACAAGGCGATCAAGAAGCTGTCGCGCGGCCTGCGCTCGGCCCTCGGCATCACGATCGGCCTGGCCGCCCGGGCCGAGGTCACCCTGTTCGACGAGCCCTACGCGGGCCTCGACGCGGTCGCCCGGCAGATCTTCTACGACCGGCTGCTGGCCGAGTACGGCGAACACCCCCGCACCATCCTGCTGTCCACCCACCTGATCGACGAGGCGGCCGCCCTGTTCGAGAGCGTGGTCGTCATCGACCAGGGCCGGATCGTGCTCGAAGCGGCGGCCGACGGCCTGCGCGGCGTGGCCAGCACCGTCAGCGGCCCGCTGCTGGCGGTCGACGAGTTCACCGCCGGCCGACCGGTCTGGGCCCGGCGGCGGCTGGGGTCGCAGGCCTCGGTCGTCACCGTCGGGCCGCTGGCCGAGGCCGACCGGGCCCGGGCCCGGGCGCTAGGGCTCGACCTGGTCCCGCTGACGTTGCAGCAACTGGTGGTGCAGGCGGCCGGCTGGCCCGGCCTGGCCGGCGCAGCCGAGCACCCGGAAGGGGTGAGCGCATGAACACGCTGCTCAAGGTGGCCCGCTACCACCTGGTCCAGCCGATCCCGTTCCTGGTGGTGGCCTGGGGCATCGTGGCGTTCAGCTTCGCCGTGAACGTCATCGTGTACGCGTTCGCCCCCACCTCGCACCCGGCCGGGGCCGGCGGCGTCCCCGCAGGCCGCTACACCGGCGCGCTGGCCAGCCTGTTCGTCTACTTCATGGTGCTGGGGGTGAACAGCATCGGCCGCTGGCTGCCGTTCGGGCTGGCGCTGGGAGCCAGCCGTCGCTCCTACTACGCCGGCACCGCGCTGCTGGCGGCCGGGCTGGCGGTGGTCGACGGGCTGGTGCTGGCCGTGCTCCAGGTCATCGAGCGGGCCACCGACGGCTGGGGCGTCCAGATGGGCTTCTTCCGCATCCCCTACCTGCTCAGCGGCCCCTGGTACCTGACCTGGCTGTCGTCGTTCGTGTGGCTGACGCTGCTGTTCGTGTACGGGATGTGGTACGGCATCGTGTTCCGGCGGTGGGGGCTGATCGGCACCATCGCGTTCATCGCCGCCCAGGCCGCGGTCCTGGTGGCGGCCGGCCTGCTGGTCACCAGGGCGAACGGCTGGGCCGGGGTCGGGCACTTCTTCACCGGCCTCACCGCGACCGGGCTGACCGGGGTGCTGGCGGTGCTGGCGGTGGCGCTGCTGGCGGGCGGGCAGGCCACCATCCGCCGGGCCGCGATCTGAGCCGGGGAGAGCGATGATTCCCTTCTTCTCACTGCCGGACGTTGAGGGTCCCGGCTGGGACCCGGTGCTGGGGCCGGACCTCAAGGCGTCGGACGGCGACCGGGACGTGGCGGCCGACATGCTGGGCGCCGCCGTCGCCGACGGCCGCATCACGCTGGCCGAGTTCGACCAGCGGCTGGGCGACGTGCTGGCGGCCCGTACGCTGCGCGCGATCGCGCTCCTGCTCTGCGACCTGCCCGACACGCGGCCCGCGGCCCCGGCGGCGGGGGCGGTCGCGCGGCCGGTTCCGGCGCCGGCCGAGAGTCGCTGGTCGCTGCTGCAGTCGCTGGTGGCGAGGCCAGCCGTCAGGCCCCGGCCGTCGCTGGCCGGGGCCTGACTCCGGGCGGGTCGCTCAGCCCGAGGTGGCCGCTCAGCCCGAGGTGGCCGCTCAGCCCGAGGTGGTCGCCGGGCCGGCGCTGCCGCCGGAGCTCGACCTGGTCGCCGGGCCGGCGCTGCCGCCGGAGCTCGACCTGGTCACCGGGCCGGAGCCGCCACCGGAACCAGCGTGCCCACTGCTGCCCGGGCCGGCCGGTGGCCGCGGGCCCTTGGGCAGGCTGATGCAGCTCGGGGCCGGACCAGAGGTCAGCCGGCCCGCCGTCATGCTCATCGTCGCCTGGCCGTGGGTGCTGGTCACGACGCCCACCACCATGATGTCGCCGGCCGGGATGCCCTGGGCCTGCACGGTGATCGAGCCGTCGCGGGTGCGGGTCTCCACGCTCATCGGGTGGTCGGGCTTGACCGCAGGCGGCCGCAGCGAGGTGATGCTCGGGCAGCCCGCCCGGACCGGGACCACCACCACCCGGTCGCCGAGCTGGGTCAGCTTGGCGTTGGCCTGGGCGATGCCGGGCTGCTGGTAGACGGCCAGGCTGACGGTGCCGTCCTGGTTGGTGGTGAGCGCGTAGGCCGGGGTCCCGCTGGTGGCGACCAGGCCGCCGACGGTGGCGGCGACGGCGACGCCGCCGGTACCGGCGGCCAGCACCACCCGGCGGGCGGCCGAGGGCCGGGCCGTGGCCGCGTGCGGCCGGGTATCGGCCAGCATCGGTCCGTGCTGGCGCAGGAGGTCGTCGTACAGGTCGTCGGCGAACTTAGTCATTGCGGTCTCCCCTGTTCTGGGTCGTGGTTTCGGTGGCCGGGCGGGGGCCGGCCTGGCGGCGCAGGCGGGCCCGGGTCCGCATCAGCCGCATCCGGACGGTGCCGGGCGCCAGCCCGAGGGCGGCGGCCGCCTCGCCCGGCCGCAGGCCGGCCAGGTCGACCAGCTCGGCCACCGCCCGGTCCCGTTCCGGCAGCGAGGCCAGCCCGGTGACCAGCTGGCGGCCGGCCCGCTCGGCGTCGATCCGGTCGAGCAGCTCCTCGACCTGGTCGGGGTCGAGGTCCCGGCGGCCGGCCAGCCGCTGCAGCTTGTCCTGCTGCTGGCGGTAGGCCTCACAGTGCGAGGCGTAGACGCGCCGGGCGATGCCGAACACCCAGGCGCGGGAAGTGCCCTTGCTGGGATCGAAAGAGCCGAAGCCGGTGATCACCGCCACGAACGTGTCGGCGGTCAGGTCGGCGACGATGTGGGGGTCGGTACTGCGGCGGGCGAAGTACGCGGTCACCGCGTCCACGTTCGCCCGGTAGATCCGCTCGAATTCGGCGGTGGCGCCCCTGTCCGCCACCGCCGGCCGTGTCTGCGCTGTCCTGTCGGTCACGTATCTAGTTGCCGTTCCGCCGCTGCCGCGTCACACCGGTCTACTCTGGCCTGGTTCCGGGGCCAAGGTAAATGTGCTATCAATGAGTCAATTATTTGATATCAGTTTTGTTAGCAGAGGAGCGTCCGATGGTCACCGACACCGCTGCGGTCCATCCACCCCGGCCCGACCACCAGGTGACCGAGTACCAGGCCCGCCTCCGGCCGGGCCTGCCGATGCTGGTGCTGGGCCTGGCCGGGCTGCTGGCGGCGGTGGTGATCGCGGTGGTGGCCAGCCACCAGAGCCACGGCACCACCACCGCCCTGGGCTGGGTGAGCGGGCTGATCATCGTGGCCAGCATCCTGGTGCTGGCGGGCCTGACCCCGATCCAGCCCGGGCGGGCCCGCGTCGTCCAGCTGTTCGGCCGCTACCGCGGCACCATCCGCGAGCCCGGGCTGCAGTGGGTCAACCCGTTCACCCGGCGGATCACACTGTCCACCCGGATCCGCAACCAGGAGTCGGCCCAGCTCAAGGTCAACGACGCTGACGGCAACCCGATCGAGATCGCGGCGGTGGTCGTCTGGCAGGTCGCCGACACCGCCCGGGCGACCTACTCGGTGGACGACTACACCCAGTTCGTCAGCGTCCAGACCGAGACCGCGATCCGGCACATCGCCAACAGCTACCCCTACACCACCAGCCGCGAGGGCGAGCGGTCGCTGCGCGACCACGCCGACGAGGTCACCGGCGAGCTGTCCACCGAGATCACCGCCCGGGTCGGGCCGGCCGGGGTGCGGGTGCTCGAGTCGCGGCTGACCCGGCTGTCCTACGCCCCCGAGATCGCTCAGGCGATGCTGCGCCAGCAGCAGGCGGCGGCGGTGATCGGCGCCCGCCAGCGGATCGTGGAAGGCGCGGTCGGCATGGTCCAGCTGGCGCTGCAGCGGCTCCAGGACGAGGACGTCGTCGACCTCGACGAGGAGCGCAAGGCGTCGATGGTCTCCAACCTGCTGGTGACGCTGTGCAGCGAGCAGGCCACCCAGCCGATCGTCAACACCGGCACCCTGTACCAGTGACCGCCGCCCGGGGAGCACAGTGAGCGAGCGCAAGAGCGTCCTGCTGCGGCTGGACCCCGCCATCCACGACGCCCTGGCCCGCTGGGCCGGGGACGACCTGCGCAGCACCAACGCCCAGATCGAATTCCTGCTCCGCCGGGCGCTGGCCGACGCCGGCCGCCTGCCGGACCGGGCCGCCCCGATGCGCCGCCCCGGGCGCCCCGGGCGCCAAGCCGGAAGTTGACGCCTTTTCCGCCTGGAATGCCTGCTCAGGGCAATCCAGGTAGCTCTGCTACCCGTATATAGGGACGTGACCGGTGGTGAACACCTGGGCGGCGACGGTACCGAGCTGGCCCTGGGCGTGCTGACCGGCCGCGAACGAGCGCGCGCGGTCGAGCACCTGCAGCACTGCGGGCCGTGCCGGGCCCGGATCCAGCGGATGGCGTTCACCAGCGACGAACTGCTGTGGCTGCTCCCGGGGGCGCAGCCACCGCCCGGCTTCGCGGCCCGGGTGACGGGCCGGCTCCGCCGGGCCCAGCCGCCGGCCCGGAGATCACGGCGGTCGCGGTGGCTGGCCGCGGCGGCGCTGGTCCTGGTGGCGGCGGCCGGCCTGACGGGGTGGGGGCTGCGGGCCACCGCCCCGGCCGGGGGGCCGGCCCCGTCCGGCGCTGGGGCCGCCTTGCGCACGGCCGCGCTGATCGCGCCTGGCCACGGGGCGGTCGGCGACGTCTACCTGCACGACGGCCGCCAGCCCTGGATGTTCACCGCCATCGACCTGGACCGGCCGGACGCGACGATCGTCTGCCAGCTGACCGACCAGGCCGGCCGGGTGATCACGGTCGGGTCGTTCCGGATGGTCAACGGCGACGGCTACTGGGGCAGCCCCGAGCCCGACCCGGCCGCCGCGATCACCGGCGCCCGGCTGATCACCACGGCCGGGGTGCTGGTGGCGACCGCCACCTTCCGCTCCGGCCACTGAGAGCTGGTCCGAGCTGGTCAGCTGCCCGTCCGGACCAGGGCGGCGTAGCGGTCGAGGTAGAGCGGCCAGCCCTGCGATCCGTCGACGCCGTCGCTGACCGCCTGCCAGCCGGGGCCGTGCCGGTCGATGTGCCGGTGCTCCAGCTCGACCCGGGTGCGGCCGGGCGACTCGGCGTAGAACCGGACCTCGACCTCGCTGGTCTGGGCCGGGTCGGTCTCGATGGTCCACTGCGGGCTGATGTCCCAGCTGAACACCACCCGGTCGGGCGGGTCGAAGACCAGGATCCGCGCCCACCGGCACTCGCTGCCGTCGGCCGCCCGGTCGATGATGCCGCCGCCGACCCGCGGCTCGAACACGGTCTCGGTGATCGGCGCCCGCAGCAGGTTGTGTTCCGGCGGCTTGAAGTCGCCGAACCGGTCGGTGAACACGGTGAACGCGCGCTCGATGGGCGCGTCCACCACGATCTGCTGGCGCACGGTCGCGGTCTCGGTCTGGGTCATCGGTCCTCCTCAGGCGGCCCTTCGGTCGCAGCCGGTGGCGTTTCGGCCAGGTCGGCGTAGCGGGCCAGCGCCCGCTGCCAGTAGGTGTCGAGCTGGTCCCGCAGGGCGGCCAGCGCGACCGGGTTGAGCCGGTAGATCCGCCGGGTCCCGGCGGCCACGTCCTCCACCAGGCCCGCGTCCTTGAGGACCTTCAGGTGCTGGGACACCGCCGACCGGCTGACCGGCAACCCGGCCGCCAGCTGCCCGACCGCCTGCGGCCCGTCCGCCAGGCAGGCCACGATCGCCCGGCGGGTGCCGTCGGCCAGCGCATCCCACTGATCCTCAGATCGGTTAGTTCCCACTAACCGTTAGTGTTCACTAACCGAAGAAAGGTGTCAAGGCTTCAGCCTTCGGGGAGCGGGGGCGCCCAGCCGGGGCGTTTGATCAGGCAGAAAGGGTGCCCGGTGGGGTCGGCGTAGACGTCTTCGCCGTCGAGCTTGACCGCACCGAGCGCCAGCACCCGCGGCCCGGCCGCGGCGACGTCTTCGACCATGACGTCGAGGTGGATCTGCTGCGGCACGGCCGGGTCGGGCCAGGTCGGCGGCTGGTGGCCGGGGGCCAGCTGGAACGCCAGGCCGGAGGCGGCGCTGCTGGCCGCCACCACCACATAGTCGTCGCTGGTGTAGGTGATCGGCTGCCCGAGCAGCCGGGACCAGAACGCGGCCAGCGCGGCCGGTTCCGGAGTGTCGAGGATGACGTGGTGCAGCCTTCCGATCATGCGAGCCCTCCGAGCGCGATGAGGACGCCGGCGGCGGCCGCCGCCAGCAGGGTGAGGACGACGCCGCGGCGCAGCGGCAGCAGCAGGATCAGGGCGGCCGCCAGGATTGCGAACTGCCAGGGGTGCCCGAGCGCCCGGGCCAGCGTGACGGCCGAGCCGAGGATGGCGCCGATCGCGGCCGGCCCGGCCCCGTCGAGAAACGCCCGGGCCCGCTGGTCGGTGCGGATGCGGCCGAACTGGGGGCCGCCGACCAGGACGAACAGGAACGACGGGGTGAACGCGACGACCGCCGCGAGCAGGCCGCCGGCCAGCCCGGCGGCCGCGTAGCCGACCACCGCGACCGTCTGCACGACCGGCCCGGGCGTGATCTGGCCGAGGGCGACCGCGTTGAGGAACTGGGCGCTGGTCATCCAGTGGTAGTGGGCGACCGCGTCCGCCTGCATCAGCGGGATGATCACGAACCCGCCCCCGTAGGACAGCGCGCCGACCTTGAACGCCACCCACGCCACCGACGCCAGCACGCCGGCCCCGAGCACGCTGGCGGCGGCGGCCGGGGCGGTCAGGAGGCCGCGCAACTGGGGGCGCCCGTCGTCGCCGTGGGCCGGGGCCGTTGCGCGGGGGCGCCGGACCGCCAGCTCGATCAGGCCGCAGCCGAGCAGGACCAGGACCAGCCAGACCCCGAGGGTGGCGGCGGCCACGATCCCAGCCGCCAGATAACCGAGCCAGCGGCCGCTGCTGGCCCGGCGCGGCCAGCTGGCGCCGATCAGGCCAGCGGCCGCGTTGACGGCCACCGCTGGTACCGCCGCGCCGGCCCCCGCGCCCGCCCCCAGCACCCACAACGGCGGCGAGGTGGCCAGGAACAGCGTCGACAGCGCGAGGATGACGATCAGGCCGGGGACGATGAACGCGACCCCGCCGGCCAGGGCCCCGAGGCGCCCCCGGAGCCGCCAGGCGCAGAAGATGGCCAGCTGGGTCGAGGCCGGCCCGGGCAGCAGGTTGCAGACGGCGATGGCGTCCTCGAACTCCTGCCCGTCGAGCCAGCGGCGGCGGTCGACGCACAGCTCCCGCAGCAGCTTGATGTGGGTCGGCGGCCCGCCGAACCCGATGCAGCCGATCCGCCCCCATTCCCGCAGCACCGTGGTCAGCGGCAGCGCGGGCGGGGGCGGGTCCGCCTCGTCGCTCACGAGGTGCTGGCCCCAGCCGGCGCGGCCAGGCCGGGTGGATCGGCCAGGCCGGCCAGCAGGTAGCCGATCCGGGTCTCGAGGCCGGCCGCCAGCTGCTGGAAGGCCGGGTAGGTCTGCTCGTCGGAATCGCCCGCGGCGGCCGGGTCGGGGATGCTCCAGTGCACGTAGCCGGGGTGACCGGGGAACTCGGGGCAGACCTCCCGCACCTTGTCGCACAGCGTGATCACGTAGTCGAAGGCGTCGGCCGCGTAGACGCTGAGGTGCTTGGACCGGTGCGCGCTCAGGTCGATGCCGGCCTCGGCCATCACCCGGACCGCGTTCGGATGCAGCGGCTTGGGCCTGCTGCCGGCGCTGAACGCCTCGACCCGGCTGCCCGACCGGACCCGGGCCAGCGCCTCGGCCAGCTGCGAGCGGCCGCTGTTGCCGGTGCACAGGAACAGCAGCCGCGGGACCGTTCCGCCTGCGGCGGCTGGGTAGGGCTCGGCGGCGGGTGCCGCCCCGGGCGCCGCTCCGGGCGCCGCCAGCCGCAGGCCCGGGTGCAGGGCCTGGCCGGTCAGCGCGAGCAGGTCACCGAACCGGGCCAGGTCGACGGTGTAGTACAGGTCGCGGCCATCGGCCGAGCTGCGCCGGGCCGACACCAGCCGACCGGCCCGGAGCTGACCCAGGTGGTAGGAGACCAGGTTCTGCGGCTCGCCCACCAGCCCGGTCAGCTCGCCGACGCGCCGGTCGCTGCGGGCCAGCTCGCGCAGCAGCCGCCAGCGCAGCGGATGGCCGGCCAGCTGCAGGAACCGGCGCGCGTGGTCGGTGCCGTCCCGGCCCGAGGTGGCCATCAACCCAAATTACATCAAACTATTTTGATATTAAAGGGCGACCACGGTGCTCGGGGATCCCGCGCAGTACCGGTCTGGCCGGGCGGCGCGGGTGGACGGGCGGCACCGGTGGACGGGCGGCCGGGCGGCACCGGTGGGCGAGCGGCACCGGTGGCTGGGCGGCACCGGTGGACGGGTGGCCGGGCGGCGCGGGTAGCCGGGCGGCACCGGTGGGCGGGCGGCGCCGGTGGGCGGGTTCACGGCGGAGGCCAGGGGTAGGTGGGGCGCATGGCCAGAGTTGCGATAGCCGGTGCCACCGGGCTGGTCGGCCGGGAGGTCGCCCGGGTGCTGCGGGCGGGCGGGCACGAGGTGGCGGAGATCAGCCGGTCGGCCGGGGTCGACATCCTCGACGGCGCGGGCCTGGATGAAGCATTGGCCGGGGCGAGCGCGGTGATCGACGTGCTCAACACGCCGGAGCTGGCGGCTGACCGGGCGATCGCCTTCTTCGAGACCACGACCCGCAACCTGCTCGGCGCCGAGCGGCGGGCCGGGGTCGGTCACCACGTGCTGCTGTCGATCGTCAACGTGGACGCGGTCGAGAAGAACGGGCACTACGCGGGCAAGCGGGCCCAGGAACGGCTGGTGCGCACCGGACCGGTGCCGTGGACGATCCAGCGGGCCACCCAGTTCTTCGACTTCGCGGGCATGGTGGCGAGCTGGACGACCCGGGACGGCGTCGCCACCGTGGCCCCGCTGCTGGTCCAGCCGGTGGCGGTCGCCGACGTGGCGGGGGTGCTGGCCGACGCCGCGGTCGGGCCGGCGCAGGAGATGGCGCCGGATCTGGCCGGCCCGGAGCCGCTCGACTTCGTCGACATGGCCCGGCGCACGCTGGCGGCCCGCGGCGAAACGACGGGGGTGCGCGCCAGCTGGCGGGACGGGCCGTTCGGGACCGAGATGGGCGGCGAGGTGCTGCTGCCCGGTCCGGACGCCCGGCTGGGCCCGGCCACGTTCGAGTCGTGGCTCAGCCAGCAGGGCCCGCGGGCGGCGGCCGAGACCTACTTCGCCGCCTGGCAGGACCGGGACTTCGGCCGGCTCCGGTCGGTGCTGGCCGACGACGCGACGTTCCGGGGGCCGCTGGGGACGGCCGACAGCGGCGACGAGTGCCTGGCCGGGCTGCGGGGCATGGCCGAGATGCTGACCCGGGTCAACGTGCTGAAAATGTGGGTCAACGGCCCCGACGTGCTGACCTGGTTCGACCTGCACACCACCAGGGCCGCCCCGGCCCCGACCGCGAACTGGATGCACGTCGAGGACGGCAAGATCACCCGGATCCGGGTCACCTTCGACCCGCGCGAGATCACCGGCCAGACCTGAGGCGCCCGGTTACAGGGCCGGCCGCAGGTGGGTGACCGCCCAGCTGGCCAGGCTGGTGGGGGTGGTGGTGAGCACCGAGCGGGACTGCTCGGGGAAGCCCTCGTGCGGGCCGACGCCCATGCCGATGATGCCCTCGACCGCCACCTCGGGCAGGCCGGCCTGGCGCAGGGCCGCGCGCTGCTGGTCGTCGCTGATCCGCTCGGCCTTGATCGGTACCCCGGTCGCGGCCGTCAGCGCCGCGGCCGCCTCCGGCCAGGTCAGGTCGGCCGGGCCGTGGACCGCCTGGACCTGGCGGCCGGTCCAGCCGGTGGCCAGCAGCCGGGCGGTGGCGACGACCGCGATGTCGTAGGGGTCGACCCAGGGCAGCGGGTCGTCCAGCGGCCGGGTGGTCACCAGCTGCCCGGCCCGCAGCCGGTCGAGCTCACCCAGCAGGTTGGTCATGAAGTAGCCGCAGCGCAGGTGGAGCAGGGCCGCCCCGGTCTGGTCGCGGGCGGCGTCGAGCCGCTGCTCGACCCGGGCCAGGCCGTCGATGAAGCCGGCCCCGTGCCGCAGCTCGGCCCCGATGCTGCTCTGCAGCACCACCCGGGGTATCCGGCTCTCGTGCATCGCGGTGGCCAGGCCGTCGGCGGTGCGCTCGGCGTCGGCGTCCGAGTCGGCCAGCGACCAGTCGTCCGGGTGCACCCACAACACCGCGGCCACGTCGCGGGTGGCGGCGGCCACGTAACCGGGGTCGCGCAGATCGCCGACGGCCAGCTCGGCCCGGTCGCGCAGACCGGCGTCGAGCCGGCCCGGGTCGCGCAGCAGCAGCCGGGGACGCAGGCCGGCCTGGACCAGCAGCCGGGCCACGTGCGAGCCGACGTGGCCGGTGGGGGTGGTGACGGCGATCGTCATGTCCATCCCCCCACCGTGCCACCGGGGTCCGACAGTCTCAGCAGCGGCGGAACTGCTGGAGGGTGAGGGTGTCGGTGGACCCGCCGTAGGGGACGCCGCCGTTGCTGATCCAGCTGAGGATGCGGCCCTGGACCACGTGCACGTTGCCGGGCGTGTAGACGTTGGCGTGGTACTCGCCGCCGAAGGCCGGGTGGCCGGGCCAGTTGGCGGCGTGGGACACGGTCAGCGCCACGATGCCCTTGGACCGGCCGTTGGACAGCTTGACCGAGATGAGCATGCCGATCTTGGCCCCGTTGTGGAGCGACTCGGAGTTCCACGAGGCGTCGATGTTGACCCCGGTCCAGTTGGAGTTGCAGGACCGGTAGGCGTTGGTCTTGGTGGCCACGAAGTCCGAGCCGACGGTCCAGGCGATGGCGCCGACGCTGGGGCCGGCCCAGGTGAAGTGCACCTTCTTGCCGGTGTAGCCGGACGCCTGGATGTATTTGGCCTTGGCCGCGGCCTGGGTGCCGGTGGTGGTGGCCGCCTGCCCCGGTGCGGCGGCCGCCAGCACGGCGGTGCCGCCGAGAGCGGCCGCGGCCAGGATCCGGCGGATCAGTTGTCCACGCATGAGATTCCCTTCCTCACTTTCATCGGTTGCGGTTGGCGAACGTGTAGTAGATCGGCTCGCGCTGGCCGCCGACGATCAGCGCGTCGGGCGTCTCCCCGGCGAAGCGCATGTAGTAGATCCGGGTGACGACCGGCTCGCCCGGCACGCTGGCCCCGCCCGCCCGGGGCAGGGCGTGCAGCAGCCGGTAGGCGCCGAGGGCCTGGGTCGCCCGCGAGTAGTGGCGGCCGCTGAAGTCGACGGTGAACGAGCTGACCTCGTCCAGCCAGATCTGGGTCTTCGACCCGAAGCCGGTGCGCCGCAGCTCCTGGGCGTACCGGCCGACCAGGGTGTCGGCCAGCGGAACGTTCTGATGGCGCTCGTAGGCGATCACGTCGGTGTAGGGGTGGATGGCCCACACCGCCGGGCGGTAGACGGTCCGGCCGCCGTGCAGGTCGCGTAGGTACTTGTGGTAGACGGCCAGGTAGGCGAAGCCCTTGGCCCGGTTGCTGCCGAAGTCGCCGGCGATGTCGGTGCAGGACGGGCAGCGGTGGTGGACCGTCACCCACATCTGCGCGGCCAGGGCCGGGCCGCAGTTGACGTCGCTGGCATGGGCCGGGCAGTTGGTGGCGTCGAACCGGCGGCCGTCCTGCAAATAGAAGTACTGCGGGAGGTGGTCCAGCCCGGCCTGGCCGGAGCCCTGGAACTCGGGCTCGCCCCAGGGCGCGATGATGCTGACCCGGGCCAGGCCGTCCGGGCAGAGCGCGCCCGCCGGGGCCGAGGGGCAGCTGTAGGCCGCGACGAAGGCCCGGATCGCGGCCTCGTAGCTGCTCAGGCTGGGGATCATGATCCGGTGGCCGGAGACGTAGTTGTAGTCCGGCTTGAACGCGATCTCCGGGGTGACACCCTTGGCTCCCAGCGCCTTGAGCCAGTAGCCGAAGCAGGCCTGTTCGACCGCCAGCACCTGACCGTCGGCGGTGGCCGGGTGCGGGGAGGCGATGTCCCAGGGCGGGCTGTACCGGACCGTGTTCATGCCCAGCGCGGCCCAGTAGGGACTGTCGGGAGCGGGCACCGAGCCCTTGGCGCTGTAGTCGGGGGCGGCGCCGGAGTCGCAGTTGTTGATCCAGCCGTCCTGGACCCCGACCGGGATGGTCGCGGGAGCGGCGGGCCGGGACGCCTGAGCGGGCTGTGCCGATTGAGCCAGCGCGCTCGGGGCGCCGGCCGCGAGCACGCCCACGGTGGCCAGGCCCAGCACCGGGACGAGCAGAATACGCCTGCGCCAGCGGGCGAGGCGGGTGAGCAGAGGTGGCGGCGTCTGGCCACCGGATGAAGGCACCATGCTTCCCCTACCGGAAGTGGCGGAATGGACGGCCGCTACCTTGCCAGCACCGGCCCCCAGTCGCCCCGCAAGCTGCGATCCCACTGAATCCCAGCGCGCTGAACTGGATAAATGGCCGCCCGGCGGGGACGCGGATGGGATCGCGATGGGACCGGATCAGGACCAGAACTGGTTGGCGGCCGGGTACTGGGTCCAGATCCGGACCTGGGTGCCGTCGCGCAGATCCCATTTGTCGGCGTCCAGGCACAGCCGGTCGTCCCGGGCGAACAGCGGGTAGGACCGGGTGCCGGCGCTGACCGCGGCGTGCCAGCCGCCGAAGTCCCAGGCCTCGTTGCCGGCCGGGTAGCAGTTCCACAACTGGACGATCCGGCCGTTGGCCAGCCCGCCGAGGTTGTCGGCGTTCAGGCACATGGACTGGTAACGCTGGCTGACCAGGTGGGTGTAGCGGAAACCGTCCACCTCCCACTGCAGCGGGATCCAGACCTGGTTCGGCGAGCCGTGACAGGTGCTGACCACGACCCGGTCGTGGTTCTGCCCGGCCTGCGGCCCGGTGTCGGGTGCGGTCAGGCACAGGCCGCCCGCTTCGTGGTTACGGAACACGAAACCGGCGACGGTGGCGGCGTGAACGGTCCGGCCTTCGCGGAACTGGGCGGCCAGGGCCGGGGTCAGCGACCGGACCGGGATCGCCACCGCCTGCATCGACGCGCCCGGGAACGAGCCCCGCGCACCCGGCCCGGACTGGCCGCGGGCGGCGGTCGGCCTGGCCGGCGCGGGCGAGGCGGGCCACGTCAGCGCCAGGACCACCGCGACCACCGCGGCCGCCGCCGTCACCGGCAGCCCGACGGCCAGGGCCCGGTGGCGGCGGAACCAGGCCCAGCGGCCGGCGGCCGCGGGATCGTCCGCGTCGGCCGCCTCGGTCGCGTGGGGCGCCCCGGCCTGGCCGGGCGGCTCGGCCGCGGGCGGTGAGCCGGACGTGAGAGCCGACGGGGGGAGGCCAGGCCGGGAGGCGCGGATACGCTCGCGGCGGGCGGTCCGGGCCCGGCGGAGCAGGACGGTCAGGTCCAGTATCTCCCGGTGTGACAGCTGCAGCGCGCTGGCCAGCTGGAACAGGCGTTCCTCGGTAGGCAGGGTCTCGCCCTTGTAGTCGCGCGACACCGTGGACGTGGTCCAGTTGAGATGCTTGGCCGCGCGGGCCTGGCCACCGTCACCCCCGACCCGGTCGATCAGCGGGCGCCAGCGCCGGGCGAACTCCAGCTCCGGCGCGGCCGGCTCATCGCCGGCCTGGCCTGGCGGCCTTTCCGTCACGGTGCCCCCCGGTGACGTCGGTGGCCCGGTCCGTGCTGATCAGGGCGTACGCAGGTCCGGCCGGGCGGCTACGCCTGACAATGTAGCCGCCGACGGGAAACGGTTTACGGCATTCGTGGCGATGCCGCCCGGCCGGGGTGACGGTCAGCAGGGTGGCGCGGCCGGGGCCGTCACCGGTCGGCCCCGGTCTCGTACGGCTTCGGCTGGTCCGGCTGAGCCGGCCGGACCGGGTTGAGCCGCCACCACACCAGGAAAAGGATCCCGAGGACGAGCATGCCGAGGCCCATCCACAGGTTGATGTTGATGTTGCTGGCCTTGGCCAGGTTGGCCTTGGAGGTGAAGGCGCCGGCCACGGTGAGCATGATCCCGTAGAGGACGAACAGCCCGCCGATCAGCGAGCGCAGGTCGAACAGCCGGGCCGCGGCTGACTGCGGGGCCTTGCTGTCGGGGCCGGTGGTGCCGGTGCCGGGGGTGTCGGACATCGCCTGCTCCTTCCTACGCGAAGATGATCGACAGCACGAGGACGATGCCCAGCGCGGTGCCGCCGAGCAGCTTGGGCGACGCCCACCAGGCGGGCTTGGGCACGGTGGACGGGTCGGGCGCGTCCGGGCTGGGCAGGCCCCAGACCAGGCCGCCGAGCTCGGAGACGGGCTTCGGCTTGGTCACCAGGGTGACCAGCACGGTGACGACCAGGTCGGCCACGAACGCGGTGATCGCGCCGTAGAAGTTGAGCATCTGGGCGTTGATGGTGGCGTGGGTCGGGTCCAGCACCTGGTGCGGGTAGAAGTAACCGATGTGGTAGCCGGCGAAGTGCATGACGGCGGCGCCGATCGTGCCGGCCGCCAGCCCGGCCACCCCGGACCAGGGGGTGGTGCGCTTCCAGAACATGGCCACGATGAACGTGGCGAACAACGGCGCGTTGAAGAACGAGAACAGCAACTGGATGTAGTTCATGATGTTGCTGTAACCGGAGGCGATGAACGCGGTGCCGATCCCGATCACGATGCCGGCCACGGTGACGACCCGGCCGACCTGGAGGTAGTAGCGGTCGGGGCGGCCCCGGCGGACGTAGGTCTGCCAGATGTCGTAGGTGAACACGGTGTTGAACGAGCTGACGTTGGCCGCCATCCCGGCCATGAACGCGGCCAGCAGGCCGGCCAGCGCCACCCCGAGCGCGCCGTCGGGCAGGTACTTGCCCATCAGCAGCGGGATCGCGTCGTTGTAGGAGGCGCCCTTGGGGGTGCCGAGCTTCGGGATCACGGCCAGCGCGATCAGGCCGGGGATGATGGTCAGGCCGGGGATGAAGATCTTCGGGAACGCCCCGATCAGCGGGGTGCGCTGGGCGGCGTTCAGGTCCTTGGCCGACAGCGCCCGCTGGACCTCGGCGAAGTTCGTGGTCCAGTAGCCGAACGACAGCACGAAGCCGAGCCCCATGATGATGCCGATCCAGTCGCCGAGCGGGTTGGTCCAGTGCGGGACGCCGACCCCGCCCCAGGTCGAGAACGCTTTGGCGCCCAGGCTGGTGTGATCGATGGCGTGCTTGAGGCCGCCGTAGCCGCCGACCGCGTGCAGCCCGATGATCACCAGCGGGACCAGCCCGGCGATGATCACGAAGAACTGCAGCACCTCGTTGTAGATCGCGCCCGACAGGCCGCCGAGGGTGATGTAGGCGAGCACGAACACCGCCGACACGGCGATCGACAGCCAGATCGGCCAGCCGATCAGCGCGTTGATGACCAGCGCCAGCGCGTACAGGTTGACCCCGGCCGTCAGCACCGCCGCCAGCGCGAACGTCAGCGCGTTGAACAGGTGGGTGGCCGGGTTGAAGCGCCGCAGCAGGAACTCGGGCACGCTGCGGACCCGCGACCCGTAGTAGAACGGCATCATCACGACGCCGAGGAAGACCATGGCCGGGACCGCGCCGATCCAGTAGAAGTGCACGGTCGGCAGGCCGTACTGGGCGCCGTTGGCGGCCATCCCGAGGATCTCGATCGCGCCCAGGTTGGCGGAGATGAAGGCCAGGCCGGTCACCCAGGCCGGCAGCGACCGGCCCGACAGCAGGAAGTCCTCGCTGGTGGCGACCGCCCGGCGGGCGAACACCCCGATCGCGATGACGAGGGCGAAGTAGATCCCCAGGATCGTGTAGTCGAACGGGTTGACGTGAAGCCTCAGCAAGCCGCGCACCTCCTCGTGAGCGGTCAGGCCCGCGCCGCGGATGAATGAACGTTCAACCATTCGCTCGGCCCTGATGTTTGCCGGCTTTTTACCCATATCTGAGACAGATGATGTCTGGAGGTGGCTCAGAGCCAGCGATCAGGTCCGGGCGGCGGCGGATGGCGCTCTTGCCTTCTGAGATTTGTTCTACTAGTAATAGAACAGATGGACTTTTGCTTGGCCGACGTTGGTTTTGGCCAGCATGGAGTGGTCGACAGCAAGGAGGCCCACGATGGCAGCGACGCTCATCCTCACCCGGCAGGACAACCTCATCGAGCTCTGGCGCTTCCCGTTCGACATCCAGATCGACGGGACCAGCGTCGGCTCGATCGACCGCGACAAGTCGATCGAGACGCCGGTCGCGCCGGGCCAGCACACCCTGCGGCTGCGCCACGGCCGCTACTCGAGCCTGCCCCATCCGTTCGACGCGGCTGACGGCGACACGATCAGCTTCCGCTGTCACGGCGCCGATCTGTGGCCGCGGTTCGTCGCCTCACTGGTCAAGCCCGACCTGGCCATCGCCCTCAAGCACGAGTAGGCAGCAACCGTTCTGCACCGGAACGGGCCCCGGGACGGCTACCGGGCCGCTGACGGTGGGAGGGTGCGGCAACCCGGTCGCCCCGCACCGAACGGTGGTACCACCGGTGAGACTGTCGATCATTGTGACCATGGCCGCGGCTGGGCTGCTGGCTCCGGCCGCCCTGTCCCCGCTCACGGCTGACGCCGCGACCGCCGCGCCGGCGGTGATGAGCGCGACCTTCCTGCAGCCGAGCAGCACGACCATCGGCTGGCAAGCCAGGCAGTACCAGAGCGAGATCACGCTCGAGCGGGCGGCCGGGATCACCGGCGTCATCGACCAGTGGACGGTCGACGAGGACGCCAACCAGGCCTACTACCCCGACGCGGCCGGCTGGTACCCGCGCGGCGGGGACATGACCGACCCGCTGCTGACGGCGGCCGGCCAGGCCGGCGACACGGTCTGGCTGGGCCTGGCCAACGTGTCGGCCTGGCCGCCGCACGCGGGCGACACCGCCTGGCTGAACAACCAGCTGTACGTGGCCGAGCGGACCGCCGATCAGCTGTACGGCCTGTACAAGTCGGCCCCGGCGTTCAAGGGCTGGTACGTGCCGTTCGAGGTCAGCGACCAGCAGCTCGGCACCGCGGCCGATGTCGCCCCGCTGACGTCGTTCTTCGCCGCGCTCACGAGCTACCTGCACACCCACGACGGCGGCAGGCCGGTCATGACGTCACCGACCTATGAGCACCTGACCCAGAGCCCGGCCCAGTTCGCCGCCTCGGTGCGCAGCGTCCTCGGTAGCTTCGACGTCATCAACGTGCAGGACAGCGGGGGCAGCGGCTACGAGCAGCCGTCCGACATCACCCACTGGTTCACCGCCCTGCACCAGGCGCTGGCCGGGACCGGCAGCGCGCTGTGGGACGACCCCGACATGTTCTCGGCCGCCAGCCACGGCGGCCCGATGGCCCCCGCTCAGCTGCAAGCCAACCTGCAGGCGGCACGCGGGCTGGTCAGCACGTTTTCAGGGTTTTCGTTCACGACCCAAATGGACCCGAACGTGGTCGGCACGCCGTCGGACTACAACGCCTATCTCGCCTACGAGCGCAAACAGTGAACGAAAGGGACCTTCGTCCCCTCTTGCTGATACCCGATCGGGCGTCATGACAGCCGTTCACCGGCCCAGCGATCCTTACTGTGCAGATCCCTGGGGAGGGGGGTTTGGGTGTCCCGGCCGGCTCAGCTGTCCGGGGCACCCAAGCTGGGACGGGCGGCCGCCGCGCGCGCGAACGACTCGTACTGCATGATCTCGGCCGGTTTGATCACGCCGTCCTCGATGGCCCGGGCCAGCAGCGCGTCCTTGCTGGGGGCGGTCCGCCCGGTGGCCGCGTACTTGGCCCGCGCCCGGCTGATGTACTGGCGGACGGTGTTCTCGCTGATCGCCATCCGCCGGGCGACCGACGCCTTCGACATCCCCTGGAACCACAGCAGCAGCGCCTGCCGCTCCTGCTCGGACAGCGCCGGCCGGGCCGGGCGCTGGTCGTCGAGGATCGCCCGGGCCTGCGACCGGGTCACGTAGGGCCGGTCGGCCGCCGCCGCCAGCACCGCCTCGACCAGGTGCTCGCGGCCCTCTTCCTTGGACACGTAGGCGTGCGCGCCGTGGTCGAGGGTCTCCATCACGATCACCGGATCACTGTGCCCGGAAAACGCCACCACCCGGTAGCCGGCCGACACCAGCCCGGGGATCTGATCGGTGACCAGCTCGCCGGACAGCTCGAGGTCGAGGATGACCACGTCAGCCGCCTCCGGCGGCACGTCGCGGAGGCCGGACAGGTCGCGGGCGGTCTGCACCAGCCGCACCCGCTGACCAGGATCGGAGTGGATCCAGGACGCCACCCCCTCGGTGACCACCGGGTGGTCTTCGACAATGAACACCGTCACCGGCCGTCCCATCGCGCCTCCGCCCACAGTGTGCCGTCGTCCTGCTGCTGCTCGATGACGACCCCCTCGCCGGCCGCGGGCAGCCGGACGGCCGCGCCGGTGTCGGCGACGAAGCTGACCGCGATCCCGGCCGTCACCGCGGCCAGGGTAATGCGGGTCCGGCTGTGGGCGGCGGTCAGGATCGCGATGGCGGCGTCGGTGATCACCCGCCGGGCGGCCGCGGGCACCGGCGGCAGCGACCCGGCCGTCTCGATCTCGACCACCACCCCGCGCCGTTCGGCCACGTCGGCGCTCGCGTGCAGCTCGTGCACCAGCGACCCGTGGACCTCGTCGCCCTCGGCCAGCAGCCGCCGCAGCCGGGCGGCCTGGACCGCGCAACGGATGCGGACCCCGATGTCGCCGGGATCGGCGGTGCCGGCCGCCAGCTCGGCCACCAGCGGCACGGCGGTCTCCTGGAGGGCCAGCCAGCGGGAGTGGCGGGCGGCCCGGATGACCTCGGCGATCGCGGCCCGCTGGCGGGCGGCGTTCTCCCGGCGGGCCGCGGCGGCGGCCTGATCGGCCGCCAGGTCGAGCGCCCGGACCCCGGCCGCGACCGCCACCTGGGCCCCGGTCGACCAGGCGAACAGGGCCAGGAAGCCGGCCAGGTTGGTGCGGTGCAGCCCGTCCCAGGCTTGCACGCTGAGCGTGGCCACCGCCTCGGCGGCCAGGAACCAGGCCAGCTCGGAGAACCGGCGGCGGAGGAGAACGAGCACGCCGATCCAGCCCGCGCTCCCCCAGGCCCAGTTCTCGGCCAGCATGTGCGAGGCGGGGCTGGCGGCGGCCGACGCGGTGCTGGCGGCCAGCGCGACCAGCGCCACCGCCCAGGCGGCCGGCCAGCTGGGCGTCTTCCCGCGGGTCGCCTGGCTGCGGGCCGCCTCGCCGCGGGGGGTGTCCCGCAGCACCAGGATCGCCCCGGCCGCGACGGCCAGCGCCATCACCAGCCACATAGCGACCTGGAAGGCGAACGAGGCGTAGGCGGTCTGGTCGTGCAGCAGCTGGCCGCCCGCGCCACCCAGGTGCCAGCCCGCGACCAGGAACACCACCGCGATCGTGAACGCCCGCTGGTAGCGGCCCGACAGCACCGCCGTCGGCTGGACCGCGGTCATGCCGGCCAGCTCACGGTGACGGTGGTGCCGGTGCCGGGACGGCTGGCGATCGCGGCCTCGCCCCCGGCCGCCACCATCCGGCCGGTGATCGACTCGCGGATGCCGCGGCGGGAGGGCGGGGTGGCGGCCGGGTCGAAGCCGCGGCCGTGGTCGATGATCTTGACGATCGCCCAGCCGGTTCCGCCGGTGACGGTCACCTCGGCCTGGCTGGTGCCGGCGTGCCGCTCGACGTTGCGCAGCGCTTCGCCGACGCAGGCGGCCAGCTGGTCGGCGACCGGCGACGGCAGCGTGACCGGGACCAGCTGGAGCTGGACGGCCAGCTCACCGGTGCTGGCGGCGGCCTGTTCGAGCTGGGGCCGCAGGTCGGTCAGCGGGGCCGGCCCGTCCGGGGTGTCGCCCAGCCTCTGCAGCACCCGCAGGTCGCGGGCGGCCTGGGCGGCCAGCCCGGCCGACGGCCCGTCGAACGCGCCCGCCGCGACCATGGTCAAGGTGGACAGCACGGTGTCGTGCAGCTGGCGGTGCTGGTCGCGTTCGTCGGCCCGGCGCGCCTCCTCGGCCCGCAGCTGCCGCTCGGTCTCCAGCCCGGCCGCGACGATCGCGTCGGCCTGCCGGGCGCCGCCGCGGATGACCGCCACCAGCCCGGCCGCGACGATCGTCTCCACGATCAGCAGCCAGGCGTCGGTCAGGTGACCGGTACCGAGCCCGTAGGCGACGACCACCACGGCGGCGGCCGGCACCCCCAGCCAGGGCCGCAGCGCGATCTGCAGGATGTAGACCGCCGTGCAGGCGAGCGGCAGCATCCAGGTCGTGTCGTCGGCGATCAGCGCGGCCACCACCAGGTGCTGCTGGGCCAGCACCAGCCCGGCGATGACGGCCGCGTCGACCAGCACCACCGCCAGCGTCAGCCCGGCCCGCCGGACCCGCCAGGTGAAGAAGGCCGACCACAGGCACAGCCCGGTCAGGGTCAGCGCCAGCCACCAGCCCGAGATCGCCCGGGTGGCGGCCAGCACCGCCACCCCGGTGAACAGCACCGCGCCACCGAGCCGGAGGGCGATCGCGTACCAGCCCGCCAGGCGGTGCAGGGCCTGGTCCGATGGACCGGTCAACGGCGGTCGGCGCACCCGGCGACGGCGCTCCGCGGCGGGCCGCAGGCGGCCCCCCACGGATTCAGCGGCCGGATTCACCGGACCAGTATGCGGCAGCGGCGCGGGGCGGGGAATGGCGACTGCTTCAGCAGCTGCGCTCAGGCGTCCGCGAGCACGCGCCGCCATGCGCACGTGGTGGCCACCCGGCCCGGGGTGATCGAGGGGCTGGCCGGTTGACCGCTACGGGACTACCGTCCCTTTTGTCAGTATTTGTCGACTTTTGTATACGAGGAGAAAGGGATGTCTACTGACCCGAGCCGATGGATGACCATCGGCGACTTCCTGCTCCGGCGTCTGCAGGAGGCCGGTGTCCGCCACCTCTTCGGGTCCCCGGCGATTTCAACCTCGAGCTGCTGCAGCAGCTCGAGGACGCCGGGACGATAAAATGGGTTGGCAATTGCAGTGAGCTGAACGCCTCCTATGCGGCCGACGGCTACGCACGGCTCAACGGCCTGGCCGCGCTGACCGTGACCAACGCCGTCGGTGCCCTGGGCGCGATCAACGGCGTGGCCGGCTCCTACGCCGAGCATGTCCCGGTGATCTGCATCGCCGGATCGATACCGCTGCGATCCATCGAGCGCGGCCTGGGGATGCACCACACGATGGGCGACGGGACCTGGGATCGCTTCCTCGGCGCCTTCGCGCAGGTAACCGTGGCCCAGGCCCGGCTGACGCCGTGCAACGCGGTCAGCGAGATAGACCGGCTGATCCTCGCCGCCTGGCGGGAAAAGCTCCCGGTTTACCTGGAGCTACCGTCCGACATCGCCTACCTCGATGTCGAGGTGCCGGAAGCTCCGCTGGCACTGGAACAGCCGCGCAGCGATCCAGAACGGCTACAGTCGTGCACCGCCGCCATCGCGCGCCAGCTGTCCGGCGCCACGTCGCCGGCCATCCTGGTGGATCAGGACGCGGACCGGTACGGGACCGCAGCCGAGATCACCGAGCTGGCCGGGAAGATGCAGCTGCCGGTGGCCGTGACCGGCCCCGCCAAGGCCGTGATCGACGAAACGTTCCCTTATTACGCCGGCATCTACAACGGCAAGGCCAGCGAGCCGCACACCTGCGCGGCCATCGAAGAGAGCGACTGCCTGCTCTCCATCGCCTACCGGCCGATCGACGGAACCTCCGGCGACTTCACGGCGGCGCTGCCCGCCAACACGATCCACGCCCGCGGCCACTCGGTCGACGTCGGCGCGGACAATTACCAGGCGGTGAACCTGAAGGAGGTCCTACGCTGCGTCATCGACGCGGTGCCGCAGGTCACAGACCGCCCGGCCCGCCCGGTGGCGGCGCCGGGGCCGGCGGCCGCCGGGGACGGCGGCTCGGCCAAGCTCACCCAGGCGGCGTACTGGGAGGCCATCCAGGGTTATCTGCGGCCTGGCGATGTGCTCTACACCGACAACGGCACGTCGTACGCCATCTTCGGATTCCATCTCCCGCCCGGCTGCACCGTCATCGCGTCGGTGATCTGGGGCTCCATCGGCTACAGCGTCGGAGCCCTGCTCGGCGCGCTGACCGCGGCACCCGACCGCCGCCATCTGCTGTTCGTAGGTGACGGCTCGTTCCAGGAGACGGCGCAGGAGCTGTCGACCATCCTGCGGCACGGCCACAAACCGGTCATCTTCCTGATCAACAACGGCGGGTACACCATAGAACGGGGCTACCTCGGCAAGGCCGAACCGTACAACGACATCGCCACCTGGGCCTACGCGAACCTGCCGAAGGTGCTCCGGCCGGACACCACGGCCCAGTCGTTCGTCGTGACGACGGCCGCCGACCTGCAGCAGGCCCTCAGCGCGCCGAACGACGAGATGATCTTCATCGAATCAGTCATGGACCGCTCGGACGGTCCCGCCGCGGTCATCCACAGCAGCAACCGGGGCGCCGAGCTGGATTACGGGCCCCGCGGCCCGCAGCACCGCGGCCACGGGCAGCTGCGGCCAGCGCCCCAGTAGGGTGCTAGCTGCCGCGGGTCCAGCGCGCGCGGCGGAACACGCCGCCGTACAGCGTGTTGTAGCCGTACAGCGGCGAGCCCCCGGAGGCCTGGTCGATCGCGTTGGCGTAGAAGAGCGGGGTGTTGCGCTCCGGCGGGGGCAGCGCGGTGGCCTGGGCCGCGTCCAGGTCGCAGCGGATACGGTCGGCCGCGATCGACGTCACGTGGTCGGCGTCGACGAACCGGAGATGCTCGGGCCGGAGCAGCTCCAGCCGCCGCGCGGCCGACGCCTCGCCCCGGCTCAGCTCGCGCTGCACCTTCCGGTCCAGCCAGGTGCCGCCCCCGGTCCACACGACGATCCCGTCGAAGACATCCTCTTCGGGTACCTCGAGTACGTGCTCGAGGATGCCGAACTGCGCTCCGTCCTTGGTCAGCACCGGCACGCCCGGGGGCACGCCCTGGTAAGACACCGGGAACATCTCGTCGTCCATGGGCCGACGATAGCGGAAATGCCCATCCGGTCCCTAGCGGGCAGCGGGCAGGCCGAAGCGAGTGAACAGGGCCGGGTCGGCGAACAGAGTGATGCGCTTGAGGTGCGTGGCCGTGGTGGCCAGCACGACGATGGCGAACGGGTGGTAACGCCCGTCCTCACCGCGGCAGTAAGAAGCGGCGCCGAGCTGGCCGTTGACGGGCAGCCCGGCCATTTTCCACATCCCCGGGGAACCGATGGCGAAAGCCCTGAGATACGGCACGCAGGTTGCCCGGCCGGAAAACCAGGTGGTGGTGCCGGTCATTTCCAGAGTGGCGTCGTCGGCCAGCAGAGCCTCCAGGGCGGCCATGTCTGAGTTCGCGAACGCGGCCAGGTAACGGTCGAGGACCTGGCGGGCGGCCGGGTCGGCCGGTTCGGCCAGGTCCTCGTCGCGGAGCGGCACCGTGGCCAGCCGGGCGCGGGCGCGCTGGAGCAGGCTCTTGAGGGCGGCGACGGAGACGCCGAGCACCTCGGCGGCGGCGGCCGGGGTCAGCGCCAGCACCTCGCAGAGGAGGAAGGCGGCCCGCTGGCGGGGCGACAGCAGCTGCATCGCGGCCACCAGCGCGAGGCGGACGCTGGCCCGGGCGGCCACGACCTCGGCCGGGTCACCCAGTTCGTCGATGACCAGGCGGTCGGGGACCGGTTCGAGCCAGCGCACCCCGGACCGCTCGGGCCGGGCCGGGGCCAGCGGGTCCCGTGACGGTGGGCCGAGGCCGGACGGCAGCGGCCGCCGGGCGCGGCGCTGGAGCGCGGTCAGGCAGGTGTTGGTGGTGATCCGGTACAGCCAGGCCCGGACCGACGAGCGCTGCTCGAACCGGCCGAACGCGCGCCAGGCGCGCAGGTAGGCGTCCTGGACAACGTCCTCGGCCTCCTGGACCGAACCGGTCATCCGGTAGCAGTGCGCGATCAGCTCGCGCCGATAGGGCGCGGTCGCGGCCTCGAACTCCCCGGCGCCGCCCTCGGTCATGGTCATAGTCTTCAGACCCGCCGCCGCCCGGAAAAGAATCGGCCCCGGTGCGATTCTCAGCCGGCGGCGCGCGGGTCCATACGGCATGACCACTTACCACGATCCCCTGAAGCGGGGACTGCCCGCCGACCGCGCCCGGCCGGCCGTCCGCCAGATCCTCGGCGGCCCGCACCTGGCCGTGCTGGCCACCACCAACCCGGACGGGTCGGCCCAGCTGTCGGTGATCTTCGTCAAAGCCGACGGCGACGACATCCTGTTCAGCACGATCGACGGCCGCCGGAAGACGGCCAACCTGCGGCGTGACCCGCGGGCGACGCTGCTGCTGCACAGCCTGGCGGCGGCCGCGGCCGACAGCGCCTACGCCAGCCTCTGCGGCCCGGTCGAGCTCACCGACGACCCGGACGGATCGTTCCACCAGGTCATGTACGACCTCTACATGGGCGGCGCGGCGCCACCGGCCGAGCCCGGGGCCCGGCGGCTGGTCGTCCGCCTGCATCCCGAGCGGACCTACGCGGCGTTGCCTTACGCGGCCCAGTAGCGCGGCCCGGTAGCGCGACAGCCGGCAGCCCGGCAGCCCGGCGGCCTGGCACCTAGGCAGCCCGGCGCTCGATGATATCGGCTCTGGACTAATATCATTTTATCCATTACATTGACCCGCATGGCGAGCAGGTCGATGACCGGGCAGGCGTTCTTCGTGCTGACCGCGCTGGCCGATGGTCCGCGGCACGGCTACGGGATCGTCAGCGAGGTGACCGAGCTGTCGCAGGGACGGGTCAAGCTCAAGATCGGCAGCCTCTACGGGGTCCTGGACCGGCTCGCGGCCAGCGGCCTGATCGAGCCCGACCGGGAGGAAGCGCACGACGGGCGGCTGCGCCGCTACTACCGGCTGACCCGGGACGGCCGGCAGGCGCTGGCCGAGGAGGCCGAGGTCCGGGCGGCCACCGCCCGGGTGGTGCGGGCCCGCCTCGGCCTGCCCGGCCCGGAGGCGGCCGGATGAGCAGGAGCCGGATGAGCGGCGGGGTGGGAAGCCGCCCGGACCTGGAGCAGCGCTACCGGCGGGTGCTGCGGATGCTGCCCGGCTACTACCGGGACGCCTGGGAAGAGGACATGATGGCCGCGTTCCTGGACAGCTGGCTGACCGGTGACCCGGACACCGACGCGCGCGTGCTCCGGTTCTGCCGCCCCAGCCTGCCCGAGCAGGCCAGCGTGGCCGGGCTGGCGGCCCGGCTCTACCTGGGCGGGGCGGGCGCGCCGCGCCGCTACTTCGCCTGGGGCCAGGCGGTGCGCGGGGCGGTGCTGGCGGTGCTGCTGGCCAACGCGCTGCTGGGGCTGGGCCAGCTGCTGTTCCTGGCCCGCAGCCGCAACCTGATCGGCTGGCTGCCGGTGCCGCCGGGCGGCGGCGGGACCACGGTGTCGTACCTGATCGGCGGCGCCTGGGTGGCGGCCTTCCTGGCCCTGGTGCTGCGCGACTACCGCAGCGCCCGGGCCCTCGGGGGCCTGGCCGCGGCGGCCAGCCTCGCCCTGCTGATCAACGCGCAGGTCACCGGCATCGCGGTGTCGCCGGTGGCGTCGTGGGCGCACTGGGTCCTCATCGAGGCGGTCCCGGTGCTGGCGCTGGCCGCGTTCCACCGGGACGCGCCGCCGCCCGCGCGGCGGGCCTGGCTGCTGGCGCTGGCCGCCTGCTTCCTGCTGGTGCTGCTGCCGCTGCTGGCCCTCGAGGAGAGCGGCCACCAGGCCTGGGTGCCGGACAACCCCGGGGTCGGCTGCCTGCTGGTCAGCGTGGTGGGCCTGGCGCACGTACCCCGGGCCTGGTCGGGCCGGCCCGACAGCGGCGTCTGGTCGCTGACCGTGGTGCTGCTGGCGGCGGTGGCCGGGCTGGACCGGATCGCCTCGCTGACCCTCTACCGGCCGGACCCCCACCTGATCAAGGTCGGGCTGGTCGAGCTGCTGATCCTGGCGGTGGCCAGCGGCCCGGCCGCGCTGGACGCCGGGCGCGCCCAGATCGCCCTGTCACCCCCATCGTCGCCGTCGTCGCCGTCGGCCCCGGGGCTCGGATGAAGCCGGCCACCGGGGCGGCCGTCGCCGTCACCGTGACCGGGCTGGTGCTGGCCGTGGCCGCCTGCGGCCAGGCGCTGCCGATCGGGCCGGCCCCGGCCCCCACTCCGGCGCCAAGCCCGCTGGCGGCCACCATCGTCATGCAGCCGGGGCTCGGTCAGCCCGCGGCCGGCCGCACCTGCCCGGCCGGCCAGGTCAAGCTGACCGGGCCGGGCGTCCCCACCGCCACCGCCGGAAGCTACACCAGCACCGCCATGTGCTTCCGTAAGCTGGGCCAGCCGGTCACGTTCACCACCGCCGGGGTCACCGTGTACCAGCAGCCCGCGGGCACCCAGCCGGTCAAGCACCCCGCCCAGTGGGAGGTCCGCATCACCCTGCCCGCGGCCGAGGCGGCCGAGCTGACCACGGTCACCACCAAGCTGGCGGGCACCAAGGACCAGCTCGCCACCATCGTGGGCGGCCAGACCTGGGGTGTTCCGGTGGTGCTGCACCCGCTGACCGGCGGCGAGTTCGTCATCGGTACCGGCAGCAAGAGCCAGGCCCTGCAGTACCAGCGCGAGCTGCTCAAGCCGTCCTGACCGGCCGGGCGGTCACCGAGGGCCGGTCACCGGCCGGTGCCCTGGCCGCGGCGGGTACGCATGAGCCGGGTTGCGACCGCCGGGCCGGCCGCCCAGATCGCGTAGGCCCAGGGCGTGAAGAACGCGACCGGGATCGAGACCAGGAAAGAGCCGATCGTGGCGTAGCGGGCCAGGCTGTCCGGATGGCGGGCCGACTCGGGCGCGTCGTCGCGCAGCAGGTGCTCCTGGGCCAGCTCGTTGCTCAGCCGCACCAGGCAGATCGAGGCGATGGCCTGGACCAGCGCGTAGATAGTGAAGCGGACAACGAAACCGCCCGTCCCGGCCAGCGTCCGGGCCGCGAACGGGGTCAGCACCACCATCAGCAGCCAGATCATGTTGATCCCGATGACCTTGTCGCTGATCCGGTTCACGTACCGGAAGATGGCCCGGTGCGAGCCCCAGTACCCGCTGATGACGACGAAGCTGATGATGAAGGCGAAGGATGATGAAGGCGAAGTAGGCGGGCCAGTGGTCGCCGAGGAAATCGAGGATCTTGCGGTTGCTGGCGTTCGGGATGTCCGGTATCGGCAGGTCCAGGGCGAGCAGGGTGATGGCGATCGCGACCACGGCGTCGGAGAAGAAGGCGACGCGGTCGGCGGCCTGGGCCTCGATCTCGGGAGACTCGGGCGGCTCAGTGGCGGGCATGGGTGAGATTGTGCCGTAAAGGGCCGCTGCCACCTGGGCACACCGGGTGGCAGCGGCCCTTTAACCGGACTATTGGACGACCGACCAGATAAACGTGGCGGTGCCGGAGACCCCGGCCGTGTCGGTCGCGGTCACCGTCACCGTGTAGGTCCCCAGCGTGCTGCTGGACCCCGAGATCGTGCCGTCGGCGGCGATGGAGATGCCGGGCGGCAGCCCGCTGGCCGTGTAGCTCAGGGTCTGGGCCGAGTTGGAGTCGACCGCCTGCATCGCGAACGCCACCGACGCGCCCTTGGGGCTGCTGTAGCCGAACGGGTTGACCACGCCGACGGTCTCGGCCCCGGGCGCGCCCGAGTTCGGGGTGACGTTGGCGCTGACCGCGGTGTTGGCGGCCGAGACGCCGGCCCCCGACGTGCCCGCCGCGACCTGGCCGGTCAGCTCGTGGGCGAGGCTGGTCGTGCCGGTCAGCGGCAGGCTGGCCGAGGAGTCACCGACCGCGATCGAGTAGCTGCCGGCCTGCGCCTCCCAGGCGTTGTCGGCCGCCGACCACGAGGCCAGCTGATGGATGGTGAGCGGGAACGACACGGTCGTGCTCGCCCCCGCGGCCAGCGACACCCGCTGGAACCCGGCCAGCTGATGCGGTGGGTCCTGGCTGGCGGCCGGGTCGCCGACGTAGAGCTGGGCCACGTCGGCGCCCGCCACCGACCCGGTGTTGGTGACGGTCGCGGTCACCGTCGCCTGGCCGTCGGCGCTGAACGAGCCGACCTTGAGGTTCGAGAACGAGAACTTCGTGTACGAGAGCCCGTACCCGAACGGGAACAGCGGGGTGATGTTCTGCGACTGGTACCAGCGGTAGCCGATGTTCACGCCCTCGCTGTAGGTCACCCCGGTCGAGGTGCCCGGCCACTGGGCGGTGGTCTGGGCCGGGACCTGGCTGAGGCTGGCCGGGAACGTGACCGGCAGCTTGCCGGACGGGTCGGCGGTGCCGAAGATCAGCGCGCCGAGGGCGGCGCCGGTCTCCTGGCCGCCGTACCAGTTCTCGAACACCCCGGCCACCGAGCCGAGCCACGGCATCACCACCGGGCCGCCGCTGTTGATGACCACGATCGTGTTCGGGTTGGCCGCGGCCACCTGGGAGATCATCGACTCGTCCGTGCTCGACAGGTCGAGCGAGGTCAGGTCGCTCTCCTCGCCCTCCGGCAGGCTGACCACGACGACCGCGTCGGTGGCGGCCTTGGCCGCCGCCACCGCCTGGGGGAGGTCGGTGGTGCCGTTGTCGTCGCCGGCCGTGTAGGTGACCTTGACGTTGGATCCGGCCGCGTTCTGGATGCCGGTCAGCGGCCAGACCGTGCTGGAGCCGTTGACCGAGCCGCTGCCACCGCCGGAGATCTCGACCCCGGCCCCGCCGTCGGTGCCGATGACCGCGATCGACTCGTTGCCGGCCGGGTTCAGCGGCAGCAGGCCGTTGTTCTTCAGCATGACCGTGCCCTCCTCCCCCAGCTGCAGCGCGGTCTGCGCGTGGGCGGCGGTGGCGACGCTGGCCGACAGTGACCCGGACGCCGGGTTGTCGAACAGGCCGAAGGCGAACATCTGGGTCAGGATCCGGGCCACGTCGGCGTTCAGGGTCTCCTGGTTCAGGGTGCCGTTGCCGAGGTCGGTGGACACGTCGCTGGCGTTGGAGAACGGCATCGCGATGTCCATGCCGCCGACCAGGTCGGCGACCGCGTTGCCGGCCGCGCCCCAGTCGGAGACCACGAAGCCGCCCGAGTTGGCCTGCTCGTCCAGCCCGTCCTGCAGCATGTCGGCGTTGGCGCAGGACGGGTTGCCGTTGACGACCGCGTACGAGCACATGAACGAGGCCGGCGCCACCTGCTCGGTGGCGGTCTGGAACGGGGCCAGGTACAGCTCCTCCAGCGCCTTCTGGCTGACGGTCTCGTTGTTGCTGCCGTTCGGGTACTGCTCCTGGTCGTAGGCGGCCACGTGCTTGACGTCGGCCATCACGCCCTGGCTCTGCAGCCCGTTCACCTCGGCCGAGGTGATCTGGCCGGCCAGGTAGGGGTCCTCGCCGTAGGTCTCGTAGGTCCGGCCCCAGCGCGGGTCGCGCACCAGGTTGGTGGTCGGGCCGAGCGAGATGTTCACGCCCTTGCCCGCGAACTCGGCCCCCATCGCGGCGCCCTCCTGCTTGACCAGGGCCGGGTCGAAGGTGGCGGCCGCGTCCTCACCGTCCGGGAACGCGGTCACGTTGCCGTTGCCGTCGCCGACCCCGTTCGGGCCGTCCTCCATGTTCAGCGACTTGATGCACAGGTTGGGGATGGCGTTGACCTGGCCGATGTAGCTGGACCCGCCGTCACCGGAGGCCAGCGTGACCTCCTCGGCCTGGTCCATGGTGTTGAGCACCTGCTGGACCCGCTGGGCGACCGGCGCGGTCGAGCCGACCCACGGGCAGGTGCCGTTGCCGCCGTTGCCGTTGCCGCCGGTGACCGGCGCGGTGGTGGTGAGGCCGTAGACGTCGAACTCGAAGATCGAGTACCCGAACTGGGTGCCGCGGGCGGTGCCGTACATGCGCACGTAGCGGGCGGTGACCGAGACCGGGATCGTCTGGCTCCCGCCCGAGCCGGTCGTGGTCGAGTACACCGTGGTCCAGCTCGAGTTGTCGTTCGACACCTGGACCTGGAACGCGGTGGCGAAGGCGGCCTCCCAGAGGATGCCGATGCTGCAGATCTGCTGCTGCGAGCCGAGGTCAACCTCGAGCCACTGCGGGTCGCTGGCCGCGCTCGACCAGCGGGTGCCGGGGTTGCCGTCGGTGGCGTCCTGAGCCGGGTAGTCGGTCGCGTCCTGGGTCGAGGAGGCGGTCGTCGGCTGGTCCAGCGCCAGGTCCTGGGTACCGCAGTAGGTGGTCGGGCCGGTCCCGCCGGTGCCGCCGCCCCCGCCGCTGGTGCCCTGGGTGATGGCGAAGTAGTGGAAGTTGAAGCCGTTGGAGTCCTGGTCGACGGTCAGCGTCTGGGTGCCGGCCGGCAGGGTGACGCTGGCGGTGACGGTGGCCCAGGTCTGGTACCCGCCGGTGTTGGGGACGGCCACCGAGCCGGTCAGGTTGGTGCCGGTCGCGGCGGTGACGTGCAGCGCGTCGGTGATCCCGTAGGGCGAGGCCACCCGGAAGCTGATCGTGTAACTCCCCGAGGTGGCGACGTTGACGGTGTAGTTGAACCACTGCCCGGGGTTGGTCCAGCCCAGGTCGTAGCCGCCGCCGGCCGCGCTGGTGTCCTGGGTGTCGGTGGTGGCCTCCAGGTCGACGCCGTCGGACCGGTAGCTGTTGGCGGTGCCGTTGGCGGCGGTGACGTTGTAGGCGACACCCTGGCCGCCGGTGTCGTAGTTGGCCCCCTGAATGGTGCCCGGGACCGCGGCCGGGGTCCCGCCGAACGGCCCGGTGGTACCCGAGCCGCCGCCGCTGCTGCCGGAGTTCAGGGCGAACGCCATGAAGTGGAAGTTCCAGCCGTTGGAGTCCTGGTCGACGGTGAGCGTCTGCTGGCCGGCCGCGAGCTTGATGCTGGCGGTGACCGTCGTCCAGGTCTCGTACCCGCCGGTGTTGGGCACCGCGACCGGGCCGGTCAGGTTGGTGCCGGCCGAGTTGGCGATGTGCAGCGCGTCGGTGATCCCGTACGGCGACGACAGCCGGAAGGCGACCGTCCAGGTGCCTGCGGTCGCCACGTTGACGGTGTAGTTGAACGACTGCCCGGCCGTCGTCCAGCCGATGTCGTAGGCGCCACCGGCCGGGCTGGTGTCCTGGGTGTCGGCCGTGTTCTCGAGGTCGACGCCGTCGGACCGGTAGCTGTTGGCGCTCCCGTTGGCGGCGGTGACGTTGTAGGCGACGCCCTGGCCGCCGGTGTCGTAGTTGGCCGCCTGCACGGTGCCGGGCAACGCGGCGGCCGTCCCGCCGAAGGGGCCGTCGGCGGCGGCCTTGGCGCTGCTGACCAGGCTGGCCGCGCTGGCCAGGCCGACCGACCGCTGCAGACCGGTCACCGCCGTCACGGCCGCCAGGAGCGCGAGAGCAAGGGCGATCGCGCGCCAGCGGCGGCGCTGCGGCCTGACCCGCAGGCCCTCGGACAGTACGCGGCCGGCCCGTCGCTCACGCATGGCGACTCCCAAGTTCCCACAAATTCAAAACTTATGTTAAGTCGTGATTTAAGCACTGGCGGTGGGGGCGGTCAAGGGGTTGCGGGCAGTGCGGGCCGGGGCGCCGGCCGGTGCGGGCCAGGGCACCGGCGACAGGGGCGCGGGCGGTACCAGGCCACAGGATCTGGGCGGTGCCAGGCCAAGGCCTGCGGACGGGCCGGCCAGGGACCTGCGGGCGGAGGATCGGGTCAACTGCTCACGGCGGCAGTGGAGACGATGCCGGCGGACTCCTGCGCGCCGGGCGATCGCGATTCCCGGACGGGCTGGAATAGTCCTGGCCACCCTCGCGTTCTTATCCCCTGTCGGTGCGTTAGTGTCCCCCGGGCTCAACTCACTGCCTTCATGGAATACCGTCCGGCTGGAGCCATGTTGTGCCTTTCGCCGTGAGGCGACCTGCGCATCGGCGGCACGCCCTCGCGAGCGTCAGCTCTCGGGGGCGCTGTCATGTCCGGGGGCAGTGTCGCGGCGCAGGCGGCGGCGGACGACCTGGCGGGCCAGGTCCAGCACGGCCGGATCGTCGTGCAGGACGAAGCTGGCGTCGGTGGCCAGCATGATGCCGTTGAGCTCGAGCGCGCTGGCGGGGGTCCTCGACGAAGGCGCGACCACCTTCAGCTACTGACCGCCCGCAGGAGCTACTGCAACCTTCCTGCAAGGCCTCCCGGTGACCATGGCCGCAGACCATGAGCTCATCGGGAGGCCGCTATGCCATCCTCATCCGCTGTCGACCGGTTCCTGACCGCCATCCAGACCGCTACCATCGGCGAGTGTGACGCCTGGAGCGCCGACGCGACGCTGGACGCGACCGTGCCCAACTGGCGGCTGCACGCGACCGGGGCCGACGCGATCCGCGCCGAGTACGCCCGCTGGTTCGCCGACCCCGGCCAGTTCGGCGAGTTCCAACGGTGGCCCGTCCGCTCCGACGGCGGCCCGACCGAGATGGTCGAGTACACGCTCAGCTGGACCGAGAACGGTGTGCCGCACGCCGGCCATCACGTGCACCTGCTCACGGTGCGGGATGATCAGATCGTGGCGGACACGGTGATGTGCGGCGGCCGCTGGCCGGCCTCACTGCTCGCGGAAATGGAGCTGGCTGATGCCTGACACGCTGCCTCCCCAAGTGCTCGCCGACGTGGCCGAGCTGGTGGCGGGCGCGACCGAACGGGCCGAGCTGGCCGGGGCGGCCGGGAAGTCCGGGGCCCGCCTGGAACGCCTGGTTATCGACGGTCAGTCGTACGTGCTGAAGCACCTTGACCTGGCCGAGGACTGGACCATGCGGGCGTCGGGCTGCCTGCGGGGCGCGCCGCTGGAGGCCTGGGAGCGCGGCCTGCTGGAACGGCTGCCGGCCTGCTTCAACCAGCCGATCGTGGGGGTCGCCCGGGAGGAGGCCGGCGGCCGGGCACCCGCGGGCGGGTGCGCCCTGCTCATGCACGACGTGTCGCGGTGGCTGGTCCCGGTCAGCGATGACCCGATCACCCTGGACCAGCATGAGCGGTTCCTGCGGCACATGGCCGCGCTGCACGCCGCGTTCTGGGCCTGCGGCGACGACTGCGACGTGGTGCCGGTGATGCACCGCTACCTGGAGCTGTCCCCGTGGCTGGCGGCCGCCGAGGCGGCCGTCGGCTCCGCCCACCTGGTGCCCCGGCTGGTGGGCGAGGGCTGGCCCCGGCTGGCGGCGGTGGCCCCGGCGGCAGCCGCGGTCGTGACCCCGCTCGCGCAGGATCCGGGTCCGCTGGTCGCGGCGCTGGCGGCCACCCCGCAGACGTTCGTGCACGGCAACTGGAAGCTCGACAACCTGGGCACCGACGACTCGGGCCGGACGGTGCTGCTCGACTGGGAACAGCCGGGACGCGGCGCGCCGCTGTCCGATCTGGCCTGGTACCTGGCCATCAACTGCCGCCGCCTGCCCCAGGGCAAGGACGACGCGATCGCCAGCTACCGCGCGGCGCTGGAGGAACAGGGGATCCGGACCGAGCCGTGGTGGGACCGGCAGCTGGCGTTGTGCCTGCTGGGCGCCCTGGTCCAGTTCGGCTGGGAAAAAGCGCTGGGCGGTTACGACGAGGAGCTCGCGTGGTGGGAGGCGCGGGCGGTCGAGGCGGCCCCGCTGCTGAAGTCCGGCTGACATGACCGCCGCCGAGCCGGGCCCGGAACTGCGGATCGCGGACCTGCGGACCGCCTACGACGTGACCGCCGCGCGCTGGGCGGCCGGTCCCAGGCCGGTCTACACCAGCCTGGCCGATGCGCTGCTGGCCCGGGCGCGGCTGACCCCGGCCGGGGCCCGCCTCACCGGCGGCCGGGTGCTGGACCTGGGGGCGGGGACCGGGGTGGCCGGCCGGGCGGCCCGGCGGGCCGGGGCGCGCTCGGTCGTCTGCACCGACTCGGCCGCGGGCATGCTGCGCCACTGCGAGGCCGGGCTGCACCCGGTGCTGGCCGACCTGACCGCGCTGCCGTTCGGCGACGGCGGTTTCGACCTGGCCCTGGCCGCGTTCTGCCTCGGCCACCTGCCACGGCCGGTCGCGGGCCTGCGGGAAGCTCGGCGGGTGGCCGGCGCCCTGGCCGCCAGCTCGTTCGCGGCCGGCTGGAACCACCCGGCCAAGGCCGCCGTCGACCAGGTCCTCACCCGGTTCGGTTACCAGTCTCCCCCGTGGTACGTCACCTTCAAGCGGGAGACCGAGCCGTGGGCCAGCGACCCGGCCGCGCTGGGCCGGGACCTGGCGGCCGCCGGTTATGCCGCCGTGCAGCTGCAGACGGTGACGGTGGACACCGGCCTGTCCAGCCCGGCCGAGCTGGCGGCCTGGCGGCTGGGCATGGCCCACGTGGCCCCGTTCGTGGGTTCGCTGACCGCCACCCGCCAGGCTGACCTGCGGCACGCCGCGCAAGCGGCCGTGGCCGGCACCGGGCCGCTGGTGGTGGCGATGCTGGTCCTGACCGCCTGCTGAGCCGGCCAGCCACTGAGCCGGTCAGCTGGTCTTGGCGAACGCGGTGCGCCAGCCGGCCAGCCGCCGGTCGGCCGCCTGCCGGAGTCCGTCCGCCTGATCGCCGGCCTGGCGGGCCAGCCGTTCGGCCCGCTCGGCGGCGGTGTCCAGCCAGGCGGGCACCGCGAAGGCCGCCGCCGTCTCGCCGGTCCACCACCAGGCCTCCACCGCGACCGACGTCTCGACCAGCTCCAGGTCGGCGACGACCAGGTCGAGCTCGCAGGGCAGGGTCAGCGCCCGGCGGGCCCGGTCGGTCAGGACCCGGGCCACGCTGACGTACCGGGGCACCCCCAGGGTGGTCGCCCGCGTGTGCAGCGCCGTCGCCGTGGCCAGCGCCGCTTCGGCGTCGCCGCGCAGCAGCGCCAGCCGCGCGGTGATCAGCTGATGCTTGAGCTCGAGCCGCCAGCCGAACACCAGCTCCCCGGTCAGCGGTTCCCCGGTCAGCAGCGCTTGCGCGTCGGCCAGCCGGGCCTGCGCGCCATCCGCGTCGCCGGCCACCAGGCACTGCTCGGCCAGGTCCAGCAGGGCGGCGATGGTCAGCTCGGGGATTCCCTCGCCGCTGCGCCCCAGTTCCAGCGCCTCGAGATGACGGTCCTGGGCCTGGCCGGCGGCGCCCAGGTTACGCAGCACCCAGCCGGCGAAGTTGACCGCCCGGCCCGCGAACCGCGGCACCTGGCGGCGCTCGACTTCGGCCGTGTAGCGCGCGAAGGTGTCCAGGGCCGCAGCCGGGCGACCGGCGGCCGCGTGGGCGTGACCGGTGAACAGCAGCGAGTGCAGGGTCGCGGCGGTGTGGGCGACTCCTTCGGTCGCGCGGGCGGCCGGCCGCAGCAGGGCCACCGCCTCCTCGGTCCTGCTCTGGTGCGCCCGCAGCACGCCCAGCCAGGCGGCGGCGGTCATCCGGTCGGCCCCCTCGGCCAGCGCGAAGGCCTCGCTCAGGAGCAGCTCGGCCTGGGCCAGGTCGCCGGCCGCGTGCCGGGTCCGGCCGCCGACGGCCAGGCAGCGCGAGCGGACGGCCGGATCGGCGGCCGAGAGGGCGCCGTCCGCCGCGAACTGGGCCGCCTCGGCGAAGCGGCGGTCGAAGTAGCAGGCCCAGGCGCCGACCTCGAGGGCCGCGGCGCCGTCGGCGGCCGCCCGCTCGACGTCGGCCAGCGCTTGGGCGTAGCGGCCGCGGCGGGTGCGGACCCGGGCCCGTTCGAGCCAGGTCCCCGGTTCCGGGTGCAGCGACAGGGCGTCGTCCAGCAGCGCCTCGGCGGCCGCGTGATCGAAGCGCTCGGCCGCCCGCTCGGCCGCCGTCCGCAGCGACCGGGCGGCCAGCACCAGGTCACCGCCCAGGCGAGCGTGGTGGGCGACCAGGGCCGAGTCGGCGTAGGGCTGGCGGGCCAGCACCCGGCCGGCCTGCCGGTGCAGCAGGGCCGCCCGGCCGGGGCTCGCGCTGGTGGCCAGCGCGTCGCGGACCAGCTCGTGCCGGAACCGGAAGGTCCCGCCGTCGGTGACCAGCAGCTGCTGGGCGGTGGCCCGTTCGGCGTCGTCGAGCACGTCGATCGCGGGGCGGCCGGTCAGCGCGGCCAGCAGCTCGATGTCGAGTTCGGCGCCGAGGACGGCGGCCGTGCGCACCATGACTCCGGCCGGCCCCAGTTCATCGCAGCGGGCCGACACCGATTCCACCAGCGAGCCGGGCAGCTCCGCGTGGGCCGCCTGCTGGGCGAGCTCGGTCAGGAACAGCGGGTGCCCGCGGGAGCGCTCGTACAGCTCATCGGCCCGCGCCGGACCCACCAGGGCGGTGGCGGCGGCCCGGTCGAGCAGGCCCAGGTGGATGGACGCGGTGGCCGGCAGGGGATCTCCGGCCCCCGAGCGGACGGTGGCGACGACCGTGGCGGGCAGGTTCTCCCGCTGCGCGAACCGCAGCCAGTTGGCCAGCGCCGGCCCGGCCCGGTGGGCGTCGTCGATCACCACCACCAGCGGGTCCCGGCCAGCCAGGCGGCTCATGACCCGGCCCAGGGCCGCGTACAGCACCGCCGGGCCGAGGCTGTCGGCCAGCATCGGCGGTGGCGGCCGGCCGGCCGGCCCGGCCGGATCCGGGGTCACCCCGAGCAGCGGGCTGAGGGTCAGTGCTTCCCGGCCCAGCAGGCCGGCGGCCGCCTCGGGCCCCGCCCGGCGCAGCTGCCCGGCCAGCGCCCGGAGCAGGGCATCGAGGGGCATGGCGCGGTCGAGGGGCCCGCACGAGGCGGTCAGCACCGTGTCCCCAGCGGCGGCCCGCTGGGCGGCCCAGGCCCCCAGCAGGGCGGTCTTCCCGATGCCGGCTTCCCCGTCGACGACGACGATCTCGGTCGGCCCGTACCGGGCCCGGCCGGCCACCGTGTCCAGGTAGGCGAGCTCGGCGTCGCGGCCGATCAGCCCGGCCGGACGGCGGGCGGGCGACGGTGCCAGCGCGGGCAGCTCCCCGCGCAGGATGGCGGTGTAGAGGGCGACGGTCGGCGGTGACGGGTCGGTACCGAGCTCGCCCGCCAGGCGGTCCCGGGCGGCGGCGTAACTGGCCAGGGCGGAGGCTACCTGGCCGCCCGCGACGTAGGCCCGCAGCAGGATCCGGAGCGAGGCCTCGTCGTAGCCGTCGGCCGCCACCGCCGCGGCCGCGGCATCGGCGGCGGCCATCCAGTCTCCGGCCTCGAGCAGCGCGGTGGCGGCCGCCGGCCGGGCCCGGCCGACCAGCCGGTCCAGCTCGGCCAGCCGCAGCTGGGCCCAGTCACCGGGAACCGGCGGTGGCCGGTAGCCCCGCAGCAGTGACAGCGCGATCCGGGCCGCGGCCGCCGCCCCCAGCACGTTCCCGGCTGCCCGCCGGCGGTCGATCTCCTCGACCAGCGCCGCCAGCTCGGAGGCGTCGAGCCAGTCGCACGCGAGCAGGTAGCCCCGGTCGTGGTGCTGGATCCGGTCCCGGCCCAGCACCGACCGCAGCCGGCTGATCAGCACGGCCAGCTGATCCTCGGGCCGGGTGGGCGGCGCATCGCCCCACAGCGTGTCGACCAGGACGTCGGCCGGCACCGGCTGCCCGCGGGCCAGGGCCAGCACGCACAGCACCAGCCGGCCCTTCCGGCTGGCCAGCGCGGACGGCTCGATGCCGTCCACGCCGAAGTCGCCCAGCACCCGCACCGCCAGCGACTTCATGCCCGTATCAAACCCCAGCCGGCCACCGGCCGCCACCCGTGACGGCCACGCGAGGAAGGCTGCAAGGAAGCTGCAACCGGCACCGATCAGGCTGGTCCGTATCCAGTTCAGGAACCGAACGAAGGAGACGGGCCATGACTGACAAAGCCGAGCAGAAGAGCTTCACCACCGCCGACGAAACCCGCGAGTTCGAGCGCGGCCGGCTGGACCTGCTGCGGATCGGGGGCGCCGAGATCGGACGGCTCACCCTGGAGCCCGGCTGGCGCTGGTCCGACCACGTCAAGCCGCTCGCGGGCACCGACCTGTGCGAGGCGCCGCACTTCCAGTACCACGTGCAGGGGACGCTGCACGTGGTCATGGCCGACGGCTCGGAGTTCGACGCCCGGCCCGGTGACGTCACCGCCCTGCCCCAGGGTCACGACGCCTGGGTGACCGGTGACGAGCCGGTGGTGGTGGTCGACTGGTACGGCGCCAGCAACTACGCCCGGAGCTGACCGGGCCGGGGACTCGTCAGTGGTAGGGGTGGTGCGGGATGGGGGCGTCGTTGAGCTGCTGGTCGATGTCGACCAGGATCGCGTCGCCCTCGACCTTGCAGGCGTAGACCGGCAGCGTGGGCACCTCGGGGATGCCGACCGATTCACCGGTCTCCAGGTTGAACCGCGAGTTGTGGGACGCGCAGACCAGGGTGTCGTCGTCCTGCACGGTGCCCTCGTGCAGCGGCTGCTGCTGGTGGGTGCAGGTGTTGTGCACGGCCCGGACGTCCTCGCCGTCCAGCCGGACCAGGCAGATCGGCTCCTTCAGCCCCTCGACGAACAGGGTCTCGCCCTCGTCCAGGTCATCGAGGTTGGCGACGATGACAAAGGCCATGACTATTTCCTTCCGTCGGCGCGGCGGCGCGGGGCGGGCTGGCTACCACGGACTTCGATCCAGCCGTTGCGGGCCCGGGTGCGGATCACCGGCTGCGGCTGGTGGGACGGGCCCCGGCGGACGGAGCCGTCGGCCAGGCAGTACTGCGATCCGTGCAGCGGGCAGGTCACGGTCAGCCCCTCCACCGTGCCCCGGCTGAGCAGGCCGGCCGCGTGGCTGCAGAGGTTGTCGAGCGCGTACAGGGTGCCGTCGTGCTTGTACAGCAGGATCTGCCGCCCGTCGGCCAGCACCCCGGTCGGCACGTCGTCCGGCAGCTCGGCCTCTTCCAGCACCTTGACCCAGCGGCGGGGGCCGTCGGCCCCGGCCACCCGGTTGACCATGACCGCCTTGGCGAACACCAGGTGGCCGCCGAAGTAGGCGGCGGCGCCGGTGACGGCCAGGCTGGCCGCGCCCAGCCCCTGGGCCGGGCGCCGGCGACCGGTCAGCCGGGCCGCCAGCGACAGGCCCTGCAACCCGAGGGCGGCGGTGTTGAGCACCCCGTGGAACAGCCCGAGGCGGCGGTCCTGATCGTCGCTGACGGTCCAGTCGACCACCCCGGTGGCCGCGGTCGCGACCGCGGCTGCGATGCCGGCCGCGCTGAACAGGGTGGCCGGGTCGACCGTGCGCCCGGGGGGCGGGTCACCGCCGGCCACGTCGAGGAGCAGGGCGCCGGTCCACAGCCCGATCGGCAGGTCGCTGAGGGCCGGATGGAGCGGGTGGCCGAGCCAGCGGCCGCCGTGCATCAGCTCGACGACCGGATTGTCCTGGTTACGCTCCCGCCAGGGCCCGAGCACGGCGGTCAGCTGGTCGTTCAGCGTACGGATCCAGGCCCAGTTGTCGATGGCCTCGACCGCTTCGTGATGCCAGTTCGCCACCTGATCGGCCGCCGAGACCGGGCCTGCGGGCTGGGCCGCTGGTGCGGGACCGCCGGCCGGGCCGGTGTCTGCTGACATGAAGTCCTCCGCGTGACATCAGCGCGTGCCCGGTGCGGGCAGATCCTCCCCGGAGCGTAACCCGATCGGGCCCGGGTCCCCGTTTCAAGCTGAGACAGGTGTGGCGTCAGATCAGGTCCGTGGCGGCAGCAGTTCCTCCAGGGTGAGGACCGGCACCTGATCGGCGGCCCCCGGTAGCGCCGACGGAGGGGCCAGCGCTTCCAGCGGCAGGGCGGCGGTGATCGTCCGCAGGACGCGGTCCCGGGCCTGCGCGAACACCGCGTCGGGCAGCGAGCGGAGGGCCGCGTCGAGCCGCAGCATGGCCAGCCCGTGACAGGCCGACCAGACCGTGAGCGGATCCCACGGGTCGAGCGCGGTGCCGCCGGTGGCCGCCACCAGATCCTTCAGGGTGGCGATGAGCAGGTTGTAGCCGCCCTCGCCGGCCTGGCCGCGGGCCCGTTCCGGCGGCCTGGTCAGCTCGTCGAGCTGTTCGTCGCTGTAGAAGATGGCCCGGTAGACGCCGGGGTTGCCGGTCGCGAAGTCGAGGTAGCCCTCGCAGGCGGCCAGCAGCCGGGCCCGGGCCCCGGCCTCGTCGCCGGTGAAGGCGGGCGCGGCCGCCAGGGCGGCGGCGATGTGGTCGGCCAGCAGCCCGGCCGCCTCCTGGGCGACCGCCAGCAGCAGCGCGTCCCGGTCGCGGAAGTGCCGGTAGGCGGCGGCCGGCGAGACCCCCGCCCGCCGCTGCACCTCCCGCAGCGACAGCGCCCCCGGCCCGGTGGTCTGGACGATGGCCAGCGCCTCCTGGACCAGCCGCTCCGCCAGCGGCTTGCGGGCCGAGGCTGAGCCTGAGCCTGACGACGCGGCTGGCTCTCGTGGACTCACTCCGGTCGACACCCTTTCATGTAATCAATGTTAACAAAGCAGCGGATGACCTGCCCGAACCATTCGGTTTTCTTGTTGACACTGCTAACTTCTGGTGGCACCTTGGGCCACGTAAGCAGTGCTAACAAGGAGACGGGACATGGACATTTATCCGGTCAGCAACGGCTTCTCGACCGCCTACCTGGTCGTCGACGGCGGGTCGGCGATGCTGGTCGACGCGTCCTCCGAGTCGATCGCGCCCAAGGTCCTGGCCAAACTGGCCGAAGCGCGGGCCGAGCTGCGGCTGATCGTGCTCACCCACTACCACTTCGACCACGTCGGCGCGGCCGGCCCGCTGCGCGAGGCGACCGGCGCCCCGGTCGCGATCCACCGGCTCGACGCCGACCCGCTGCGCCGGGGCGGAGCGCTGCGGCTGCACCCGAACCGGCCGCTCGGCCACGTGATGGCGCCGATCTTCTCGCGCGGGGTCAAGGCCCCGGTCACCCCCGACCTGGAGTTCGGCGACGAGGAGGACCTGGGCGGGCACGGCGGGTTCGGGCGATCGTTCTGGACCCCCGGTCACACGGCCGGATCGCAGAGCGTGCGGCTGCCCGACGGCACCGTGCTGGCCGGCGACGCGCTGTCGGCCGGGTTCCCGCCGAGCCGGGCCGAACGGCCGATGTTCGCCGACGACGTCGCCGCCAGCCGGGCCAGCATCGTGGCCATCGCCGACGCGGCCGGCCGGGACGTGCGCATCGCCCACTTCGGCACGGTCGGCGCGCCGTCGGTGGCCAGGCTGGCCGCCCGCAACCGGCCCGCCGGATGACGACAGCGCGTAACCTTCCGGCATGACCGAGGTCGTCATCTACACCGACGGCGCCTGCAGCGGCAACCCGGGGCCGGGCGGCTGGGGCGCGATCCTCCGCTGGAACGGCACCGAGAAGGAGCTGCACGGTGGCGACCCGGAGACCACCAACAACCGGATGGAGCTGACCGCGGCCATCATGGCGCTGGAGGCGCTGCGGCGCCCGGCCCGGGTCCGGCTGCACACCGACAGCACCTACGTGTTGCACGGCATCACCAAGTGGATCACCAGCTGGCAGCGCAACGGCTGGCTGACCGCGGCCAAGAAGCCGGTCAAGAACGCCGACCTGTGGCAACGGCTGGCCGCGGCCATGAGCCAGCACGAGCTGACCTGGACCTGGGTCAAGGGCCACGCGGGCGACCCCGGTAACGAGCGGGCCGACGAACTGGCCCGGCTCGGTACCGCGGAGGTCAGCGCGGCCCCGGCCCTCCGGCCAGGTCGGCCCGCCGAACCCGGATCGTGACCACGGTGATGACCAGCGCCAGCAGCATGATCCCGGCCGAGACCAGGTAGCCCTGGGAGAACCCGGCGGCCAGCGCGTGGCCGGTCGTCGCGTGGGCGTGCAGGCGGCTGGCGACCGCGCTCCAGGCCACCGTGCCGAGCACCGCCAGCCCGAGCGTGCCGCCGACCTGCTGGCCGGTGTTGACCAGGCTGGAGGCCACGCCGACGTCGGCTTCGGCCACCTTGTTCAGGGCGATCAGCGACAGCGGCACGAAGATCAGCCCGATGCCGACCGCGGTCAGCAGCATCGGCCCGAGCAGGCCGCTGGCGTAGTGGCTGTGCTCGTTGACCCGGGACAGCCAGAGCATGCCGCCGGTGGCGGCCGCGCTACCGGCCAGCAGCAGCGGCCGGGCGCCGATCCGGCTGACCAGCTGGGCCCCGAGGGCCGAAGCGACCGTGATGCCGCCGACCATCGGCAGGTAGGCCAGGCCGGTGCCGAGTGCGCTGTACCCCCACACGTCCTGCAGGAAGAGCGTGAGGAAGAAGAACATGCCGAACAGCGCGGTGCCCACGCAGAGGCTGATCAGGTAGGAGCCCGACCGGTCCCGGTTGCGCAGCACCCGCACCGGCACCAGCGCGTTCTTGCTGCGGACCTCGATGAACCCGAAGACGACCAGCAGCACGGCCGCGGCCGACAGCGCGACGATCACCTTGGTGTCACCCCAGTGCGACACGCCCTGCGGGCTGGTCGCGGCGCTGGACAGGCCGTAGACCAGCGCGGCCAGGCCGAGGCTGCCGGTGACGGCGCCGGGCAGGTCGAAGGCACCGCCCCGCCGCGCCGACCCGGGCAGCACCCGGGGCGCGAGCAGCGCGATGACCAGCCCGACCGGCAGGTTGACGAAGAACACCCAGCGCCAGCTGAGGTACTGGACGAGCAGGCCGCCGGCCAGCAGGCCGACCGCGCCGCCGGCCACGCTCATGGCCGAGTACACGCCCATCGCCCGGTTGCGGGGCGGCCCTCGGAGAACGTGACCGCGATCAGCGAGAGCGCGGTGGGCGCGGCGAACGCGCCGCCGACCCCCTGGGCCGCCCGGGCCGCCAGCAGCCACGCCTGGCTGGTGGCGAACCCGCCGACCAGGCTGGCCACCGAGAACAGCACGATGCCGGCGATGAACACCCGGCGGCGCCCCAGCAGGTCGCCAGACCGGCCGCCGAGCAGCAGCAGCCCGCCGAACGCGAGCGCGTAGGCGTTGACGACCCATTCGAGGTTGCTGGCGGAGAAGCCGAGCGCCGCCTGGATGTGCGGCAGCGCCACGTTGACGATGGTCGCGTCGAGCACGACCATCAGCTGCGCCGTCGCGATGATGGCGAGCGCCAGGCCCAGCCGTCGCGACCCAGGGGTCGCGGCGGCCGACGGCCCCGCCGTAATGACTTGCGGTTGCGTGGTGGACATGGCGATCAGTAGCCGTAGCCGCCGGCCGGGCCGGTCGGGGCCATCGGGCTGGACGGGGCGGCGTTGCTGGTGAGCTGGGCCAGGCCGGGGGTGGCGACGAAGAAGTTCTGGACGCCCTGGCCGGTCACCACGCCCGCGTGGTCGCTGACGAACGTGTACAGCGGGTGGCCGTTGTAGGTGACCTGCTGGCCGTTGACGTCGTTGAGCACCTTGAGCGGCCCGCTCAGTCCGGTGCCGCCCGGGTTCGCCGCGGTCGTGGTCAGCGGCGGCCACAGCGCGGCCAGGCCCCCGGTCACCAACGACTTGGCGGCGGTGTCGGGCTGGTAGTAGTACAGCGGCTGCCCGGTGGCCGAGACCAGGATGGTCTCGAGCTTGCCGTTGACCGGCACCCGGGCGGTGCGCACGGTCGTGGCGGCGGCACTGTGGCTGGCGTGGCCGGCGGCGGGCGCCGCGCTGGCGGTCGAGCTGCTCGTGGCGGCGGCGGTGATGCCCCCGGCCGCGGCCAGCACGGCCACCCCGATGCCAGCGATCATGATCCTCGGGTGTTGCATGATTCCTCCTTGAGGCGATCTTTACTACTAGTACGGTTAGTAGATTCAAGAGGGATTGCTTTGGCCGAGGAAAAAGTGCTTGTAGATGAATGGTTCGTGCGCGGCAAGAGTACTTTTATTACTAAAAGGCCTAGTAGATGGCTGCGCAGGGCGGGTTCGGCGGGCGGGCGCGACCTCCGTCACACCCAGCGCTGCGGACGGTCCAGCTCGGGCGGATCGGCGGGCTGATGGCGGCCCGGCGGTAGCTCGGACGGCCGCGGGCGGCCGAAACCGGACGGATCGGGCAGTTGGCGGTGACCCAGCCCAGGCGGGTCGGGCCGCGGGCGGTGACCCAGCCCAAGCGGCCCGGGTCCCGGGCGATGACCCAGCCGAGGCGGCTCGGCCAGCTGGTGGTCGCCGCCGGTGCATGAGTCCGCGAGAGACGGACCGGCCAACCTGGGCCGGCCGGCGGTGGCCAGGACCGCGACCGCCAGCAGGACGCCGAGGGCGGCGGTGGCGGCGTCGGGGATCGTGTAGGGCGCGTGGAATCCGGTCGCGGCCGCTTGCGGGCCGGAGGCGAGGCCGATGAACAGCGCCACCCAGGCCGGCCAGCGGCGGGCGAGCTGGAAGGCCTGCGCGGTGCCCAGGCTCAGCGCGGCGGCGGCGATGCCCGCCAGCACCAGCCCGGCCGTCGGGTCGTCCCGACGGGCGGCGGTCAGCGCGACGCCACAGCGGGACAGGTCCAGCGCCGCGGCGGCGAGCAGCAGGACGGCGATCACCGGCCGGCGCTGACCGTTCATCAGGCGGCGGCTTCGCGCGGGTGTGGCTGCGGGCGGGGCGGGTTCTCCGACTGCGGGCGGCCATGGTCCTCCGACTGCGGGCGGGCCGCGTCTGGCAGTTGCTGGCGGAGGGCGTCGAGCGCGTAGTGCAGCCGGGACCGGGCGGTGCCGGCCGGTATCCCGAGCCGGCGGGCGACCGCCGCCATCGTGCCGCCGCGGTAGAACGTCTCGACCAGTACCACCCGGTGGGCGGGAGACAGCTCGGCCAGCGCGGCGGCCAGCAGCTGCCGGTCGATGATCTGGCCGGAAACGTCATCCTGGCTCAGGTCCAGGCCGGCCCCGGCCGCTATCGTGACCGGCCGCGACCGGGCGCGCCGGTCGGCGTCGATCAGCAGGTTGCGCGCCACCCGGAACAACCAGGGGCGGACCAGCCGCTCGTCGGTGGCCAGCTGCGGCAGGTGCCGCCAGGCGCGGATGAACGTCTCCTGGACGATGTCATCGGTGCTGGCCAGGCCGGGGCTGAACCGGTCGACGTAGCCGTGCAGGGCCTGGGCGTGGCGGGCGTACAGCTCGCGCAGGGCGGCGTCGGCATCGTCGGCCCGATCGCCGCGGGCCGCGTCGTGGATTGCAGACATGACTACTAATACGATTAGTAGATGTCAGGAGATTGGCCGGCGGCCGGGCAATCCGGGTGGCTGTCCTATCCGTATTAGTAGACAGTGGCGGGAGTACTGCCGTCGCGACGACAGGTGGAGCCGCGAATGCGTCAGCTGGGCGAACTGGAAGCCGTGATCATGGACCGGCTGTGGGACTGGGGCCGGCCGGCCCTGGTCCGCGAGGTGGTCGAGGCGCTGCACGAGGACCGGCCGCTGGCCTACACGACGGTGATGACGGTGATGGACAACCTGCACCGCAAGGGCTGGCTGCGGCGCGAACGGGACGGCCGGGCCTGGCGCTATGAGCCCGCCCACTCCCGCTCGGCCTACACGGTGGCGCTGATGAGCGACGCGCTCGGCACCGACCCGGACCGGCGCACGGCCCTGGCGCACTTCGTGCTGCAGATGAGCCCGCACGACGCCGAGCTGCTGCAGCAGGCGCTCGACCAGGTGCGCCCGCCGGCCGAGCCGGGCGAGGCGTCATGACGATCGGGGCCATCCTGCTGGCCTACGCGGCCCTGGTCGGCACGCTGGGCGCGCGGACGCTGGGCCGGGCCCGCTGGACGTCGCGGGCGCCGCTGCTGGCCATCGGCACCTACCTGACCGCGGCCTGGTCGGTGCTGGCGGCGGTCGGGCTGGCCGGGCTGACGCTGGCGGTCCACGCGACCGCCCTCGGCGGCGGCCTGAGCCAGCTGATCGGGGCCTGCGTGATCCGGCTGCGCGACCTGTACGCGACCCCGGGCGGGGCCGCTGTGGCCGGGTTCGGCCTCACCCTGACCGGCGCGGTGCTGGCCCGGACGGCGTTCATCACCGTGAGCCAGGTGCGGGCCGGGCGGCAGCAGGCCCGCCAGCACGCGCAGACGGCCCGGATGATCGGGCGCCCCGACCCGGCTCTGGGGGCCACGCTGGTGGATCATCCCCAGCCCGCCGCCTACTGCGTGGCCGGGCCGCAGCCCACGGTGGTGCTGACCACCGGCGCGCTGGCGGCCCTGAATCCGGCCCAGCTCGACGCGGTGCTGGCCCACGAGCGGGCGCACCTGGCCGGCCGCCATCATCAGCTGGTGACCGTGGCCCGGATCGCCCGCCAGGTGCTCCCGTTCCTGCCGCTCCTGCGGGCGGCCGACGCGCAGGTCACCCGGCTGTCCGAGCTGCACGCGGACGACGCCGCCCGGCGCTCCCGCGATCCCGGCCTGCTGGCCACCGCGCTGGTCATCCTGGCCACCCCGGCCACCCCGGGCCCGGCCCTGGCGGCCGCCGCGACCGACGCCATCGGGCGGATCCACCGGCTGCTGGGACCGGCCGAGCCGCCGCTGGGACCGGTCCGCCGCCACCTGCTGCGGGCCGCCGTCGCCGCCCTCGTCCTCACCCCGGTCCTGCTGGCGGCCGCCCCGGCCGCGGTCGCGCTGCTGCTGGGACGGGTCCCCGGCGCCTAGCCGGCGGCTACCGGCCGGGGCGGCGGCCGGACCGTGCCCGGCCACCGGGCCGCGGCGGCCCATCGAGCCCTCCGCTGGACCGGCCCGCACCGCCCGGCCGGCCCTCCCGTTGAACACTTTTTATCTACTAAGCGTTTTAGTAGATAAAGACTGCGACCCCGAGGGAGGCGGCGGACATGATCGACCGGCAGCCGCGCCAGCACCAGACCGAAGCACCTCAGAACCGGGAACGGCCGGTCCTGCCGACCGGCACGCTGTGGCGGACCAGCCGGCTGGCCGCGCTACCGCTGCGGCACGTCGCGCGGACCGCGGCCGCCGCCAGCCGGCTGTCCCGGGCCACCGGCGACCAGATCGCCGCCCGCACCGCCGAGCAGCTGTTCACCACGCTGGGTGAGCTCAAGGGCGGCGCCGCCAAGCTCGGGCAGGCGATGTCGGTGTTCGAGGCGGCGATGCCCGAGGAGACCGCCGCCCCCTACCGGTCGGCCCTGCGGCGGCTGACCGACGCGGCCCCGGCCATGCCCGCCGACGTGGCCCGCCGGATCGTCGCCGCCGACCTGGCGGCCACCTGCGGACCGGACTGGCAGGAGCGGCTGGTGGCGTTCGAGGACACGCCCGCCGCGGCCGCCTCGATCGGCCAGGTGCACCGCGGGCGCTGGCGCGACGACGACGGCCAGCTCGTCGAGGTGGCGGTCAAGGTCCAGTACCCGGGGGTCGGCGCCGCGCTGCGGTCGGACCTGCGCCAGGGCCGGCGGCTGGCCCGGGGGATGGCCCGGCTCAGCGGGCTCAAGGTCTCCGACCTGGCCGACGAGCTCGCCAGCCGGGTCGTCGAGGAACTGGACTACGTCCGCGAGGGCCGGGTCCAGGCCGAGGTCGCGGCCGCGTTCACCGCCCGCGTCCCGCTGCCGGTGGCGGCCGCCCGGGCGGCCGGGACACCCGAGCCGCCCGGGCGGACCGACGTCCTCGTGCCAACTGTCTATTCGGCCACCCCGCGGGTGCTGATCACCGGCTGGCTGGACGGGGTGAGCCTGTCGGCGCTGCTGGACGGGCGTACCGACCTGCTGCCCGCGGGCTGGCGCGAGCTCAGCCCCGGCGACGCGGCCGACCGGGCCGGGCGGCTGCTCTCGCACGCGATCTACGCGCCCGCCGCCTGCACCGGCTGGATGCACGCCGACCTGCACCCGGGCAACTTCCTGCTGCTGCCGGGCGGGCGGCTCGGCATGCTCGACTTCGGCGCGGTGGCCGCCACCCCCGGTGGCATCCCCGCCCCGTTCGGGCAGCTGGCCGCCGCGGTGCTGGCGGGCGACGGACCCGGGGCGATCAGCCTGGCCCGGCAGATCGGGCTGCTGGCGGCCGGCGCCCAGGTCGATCCGGAGCTGATCATGGAGCTGCTGGAGCCGGTCGTGGCCACCGCCGCGGCCGACAGTTTCACCTACTCGCGGCCCTGGCTGCGCGGCCTCATGACCCAGTTCACCGAGCCGCGCTTCGCCCCGGCCCTGCGCAGCCTGACCCCGCCCCCGGAGTACGCGCTCGTCTGGCGGTCGACGCTGGCCGCGGCCGGGCTGTTCGCCCAGCTCGGGGCGACCGTGCCCACTCGCGCCTTCCACCTGGCCTACTCCCCCGGCTTCCGGGACGGGAGGTCGCTGCGGCTGGAACGGTGACTCCGTCTGGCCGACGGCCACCAGGCGGCCGGGCCGCCTACTCTGGGGGTAGGTGCTCGGCTGAAGGCGATCGGGCTGGGAGACGACCGTGTCGGCAGTGGGTGGTGAACGGAGCGAGGGGGCGGCCCCGGGCTGGCCGGCCGGTGCTGCGGAAACCATCCGGGATGCGTTCGAGGCGCTGCCGTCGCCGTCGCTGGCGCTGGAAGGCCCCGGGCACACGGTCGTGGCGGCCAACGCCGCCTTCCGGACCTTCGCCGGCCAGCCGGAACCGGTCGGCCAGCCCGCCCGGCCGCTGCTCGCGGGGTCCCTGCTGGCGCCGGTGGCCGACCTGGCGGACCTGGTCTACGCGGCCGGAGAACCGTTCACCGCGCGCGAATGGCCGGCCGGGGAAGACCGTTACCTGGACTTCACGCTCGTTCCCTGGCGGGGCACCGATGGCGCGATCCGGGGCGTCCTGCTGACGCTGACCGACGCCACCGATCGAGTACGGGAAGCCGCCGATCAGCTACGGGAGCCGATACCGGACCACCCCACCGGGCGGCCCGCGCCGCTGCCGCCGGCCCACGAGGCGGCCGCCGTCCAGGAAGCGATGCTGCCGTCCGGTCTGCCGGTCCTGCCCCAGCTGTGGATCGCGGCCCGCTATCTGCCCGCCGCCGCCAGCGAGACGGCCGGGGGTGACTGGTACGACGCGCTGACGCTGCCGGGCGGCCGGGTCGCGCTGACGGTGGGTGACCTGGCGGGCGGCGGGGTGACGGCCGCCGCCGCCATGGGCCGGCTCCGCGCGGTGCTCAGGCACGCGCTGACCGGCCAGCCCGATCTGGCCAGGGTGCTGGCCGAGGCCGACCGGTTCGCGGCCGGCGATGGCGACTTGCGGGGCGCCACGCTGTGCGTGGCCGTCCTCGAGCCCGGCGCCGCGCGATTCCAGTACGCCACCTGCGGGCATCCGCCCCCGCTGGTGGCCCGCCCGGACGGCCGGGCCCGGCACCTGCCGGGGACCGGGGACGGCCCGCTCGGTACCGGCCGGGACCTGGCCCCGGTGCCCGGGCAGGCGGCCCTGGAGCCGGGTGACGTGCTCCTGCTGCACAGCGACGGCCTGGTCACCCGGCCGGCCCGGACCCTGGACGCCGGGCTGGCCGACCTGGCCATCGTGGCCGGGGACGCGGCCGCCAATCCGGAACTGGCGGCCTGGCAGGCCGGAACCCCGGCCGAGCGGGTCAGCCATCTCACCGTCGAGCTACTGGCCCGGGGGGGATACCGCGACGACGTGACCACCCTGGCCGCCTGGCGCCGGCCGGCCCCGCCGCCCCGGCTCGACGTCGGTGTGGCGGCCGATCCCGCGGCGGTGGCGACGCTACGGGGGGCCCTCGATGACTGGCTGGAAGCGCTCGCCATCGCCTACGGCGACCGGCAGCTGGCCGAGTTGTCGGTCACCGAGGTGGTGACCAACGCGGTCGAGCACGCCTACCCGCCCGGCCGCCCGGGCCCGGTCCGCCTGGAGGCCGCGGTGGGCAGCGACGGCTTCCTGGAGACCCGGATCAGCGACCGGGGGCGCTGGCGGCGGCCGGACGTCGCCGCGGCCGATCGCGGCCAGGGCCTTTCGGTGGCGTTGCAGTTCGCCGACTGCCTGCAGGTCAGCCATCCGCCGCAGGATGCGGACCAGCCACCGGGTGTCCGGGGCACGATCGTCGCGATGCGGCACCGGCTGCACCGCCGGGCAATGCTGGCCCCGCTGTCCGGTCCGCCACCTCCGCCGGGGCCGGCCGCCCGCGCCTCGTTCGCAGCTGACCTGGCGACGGCCAGACCCGAGCCGCGGGTCCGGGTGGCCGGGCCAGTGGATGTCGTCACCGCTGACCGGCTGGCCAGCGGGCTGCTGACGGCGTGCCGGGCGGGGGTACTGTCCCTCACCGTCGACCTGTCGGCCGTCACCATCCTGGCCAGCGCGGGCGTGACGGTGCTGTACCGGTTGGCGGCGCAGCTGGCCGCCCACGGGCAGCGGCTGACCCTGATCAGCGAGCCGGGCAGCCCGGCAGCCGCGGTCCTGGACCTGGCCGGGCTGCCCCGGGCGCCGCGCTGAGTCAGCCGGCGTCGCGGGCCGCGGGCCGCGAGCGCGGCTGCGACAGGTCGCGGGCACGCCCGCTCAGCGCCAGCAGCCGGCCGCGGTCCTCACTTTTCCGCGCCGTCCGGTAGCGGCTGTTCAGCGCCAGCTCCGCGTAGGTGGTGGCGAGCCGCGACATGATCACGCTGGCCTCCGTGACCGACTGCCGGGCGGTCGCCTGGGTCACCCGGATCAGGGCGGTCAGGTCCTGGCCGCGGGCGGCCGGGCCCACCGGCCCCAGCGAGGCAGGCACCGGGACCGGCCAGGTCAGCGTGGTCACGTACGGCAGGTCAAACCCGAGCAGTTCGAAAAAGCGCCGCACGACCGGGCGGCAGCCGTACAGCCCGGCCCCCCGGGCGGATACCGCCCGCAGTTCGCGGGCGAGCACCCGAGCGCCGTGGCAGTCGACGAAGTCCAGGCCGGACACGTCGAACAGCACCGGTCCGCCGAGGGCGGCGAGCGCCATGGTCACCTGGCCGGTGAACTCGTGGCTGGTGGGAACGGTGAGCTCACCGTGGACCCCGATGACGCAGGCCGATCCGCGCAGCTCGAAGCTGACTCCGATGCGACCGGCTCCCATGGCTGGCTCCTCCGCACTTGCTCCACGGCATTACCCGCGTGGAAAAAGCCTAAGCCAAAAGCCGGGCAACGGCTCAGGCCGGCCGCTGGTCGATGACCAGAATGATGCCGCTGATCCCGCCCTCTTCGGTCCGCATGGGCGAGGCCGCGGTCTGCAGATTCACGGTCTTGCCGCGCCGGTTCACGGCGGTCAGCTGGAGGGCGGCCGGGCGCGCGCCGCCGTCGGCTGACTGGCCGCTGAGCACCTGCCTGAGCAGCGGGGCGATCTCGTTGACGGGCAGGCCGATGTCCAGCGCGAGCAGCTCCCGGGATTCTGCCTCCTCGGGGCGCAGTCCCCACAGGTCCTCGGCGCCCGGCGACCAGATCCGGACCTTCAGGTCCTCGTTGAGGACGATGACGGCACTGCCGAGGCTGCGCAGCACCGAGCCGAGGAAGCCGTTGGTCTGGTCCAGCTCTTCGGTGCGTCCGCGCAGCTCTTCGTTGATCGCCTGGAGCTCGTCGTTGGTGGACTGGAGCTCCTCGTTCATGGTCTCCAGTTCCTCGTTGGTGGACTGGAGCTCCTCGTTCGTGGTTTCCAGTTCCTCGTTGGTGGACTGGAGCTCCTCGTTGGTGGTCTCCAGCTCCTCGTTGAGCGACTGGAGCTCCTCGTAGGCGCGCTCCAGCTCCGTATTGGCGTGCGCGAGCTCGTCGCGCACCCGCCGGTACCTGGTCACGTCGACGAAGCTGATGCCCACGCCCAGCAGGTCACCCGGCACGGCGAACAGCGGGACGATCGCCACGTCGTAATAGGTGCGGTCCGGGTCGCCGGGTCGCTGCCACTCGACGTCATGCAGCTCGACCGGGCGCAACTCCTTACGTACCTGTTCGATGCGGGACCTGAGCTCGACCGGCCGGTAGGAGACCTCGAGATCCTGGAACGGCCGCCCGAGGTCGCGCGGCCGCAGGTTGAACAGCGCCTCGGCCGCCGCGTTGGCCACCCGCAGCTTGTCCGACAGGTCGACGGCCAGCTGAACCACCGGACCGGAGGCGAGGGTGGCGTTGTCGATCCGGCTGCTGGCCGTTTCCCGGCTGCTCATCTCGGCCCAGGGCAGGGTGCCGCTCGGTTGGAGCTCGGCCCGCGAGGCCTTGCGGAACAGCCGCTTGCGCAGGTCGACCGGGACGAAACGGTCGGAGTGGTTGAGCAGCATCTCTGCCTTGCCGAGCAGCAGGTAACCCGGATAGCGGAGCGCGAAATGAAATCGCCTGATGACATTGGCCTGAGTCTCCGCGTTGAAGTACATCAGCGTGTTGCGGGCCGTCAGCAGGTCCACGCGCGAGATCGGGGCATCGCGGGTCAGGTCATTACGGCCGAAGATCACCTGCCTGCGCAGGTCACGGCGAAAGGCGCGTTTGGTACCAGCAGGCTCGAAGTAGATGTCGCGAAGACGCTCGGGCACGTCCGCCAGCGCGCTCAGATCGTAGGCGCCCGCCCGGGCGATCTGCAGCGCTTCCTCATCGAGGTCGGTGGCGTAGATCTTCACCCGCTCCCGGAACTGCTCGGGGCCCAGCGCCTCGGCCAGCACGATCGCGAGCGTGTACGCCTCCTCACCGGTTGCGCAGCCCGCGCTCCAGATCCGGATCGGCGCCTTCGCGCTCTTCCCGGAGACCAGCTCGGGGATCACCTTCTCGCGCAGCGCCTGCCAGGCCAGCGGGTCACGGAAGAAGCTGGTGACGTTGATGAGCATGCTGTCGAACAGCAGGTTGTACTCGTCCGGCTGCAACTCGAGGTAGTCGCGATACTCACTGAACGTGGCCACGCTGAGCAGCGCCATCCGGCGGTGGATGCGCCGCTGCAGGGTCGACCGCTTGTAGCCGGTGAAGTCGAAGCCGCGCGTCTCCTTGAGCATCAGGAGGAGATCTTCGAAGTCCTCCGGTTCGGTCGCGGTCACAGCGCGGAAGCTTACGCCTGGCCCGGCTCGCTGGCGACCTCTGCGGTCATGCCGCTCGCGGTCTTCCGGAGCACGTCAGCAGAGTGCCTGGCCTCCTCGGCGGCGTTGTCGAAGTGGCTGGCGGACAGCGCGTGGCCGCGCTCGCGGGCCTGGTCGGCCAGCCGGGCGGTGAGCCTGCTGCGTTCGTCGAGTGATCTGATCGCCAACCACAGCGCCCGCTCCACGGCGGCGCTGTGTCCCTCGGCCAGGCTCTCCGGCGACCAGCGATGCCCGACCAGGCAGTCGAAGGTTTCCGTTCCCGCTTCGTGTCCGATGTAGAGCGGACCGCCACAGTCCGGGCAGGTCAGACCGCTGAACGTCCGGAACTGGGTATTGGTTTCCAGGGAACCGGTCAGCAGGCCCTGGATCTCGTCGGCGAGTTCATCCCCGGGCGGGGTGCCCGGAACCGTCATTCCTTCCTCCTGCACAGCCAGGCGCGTCACCTGTCCGGCCACGGCCGCCGCCGGGACGACGATCGGCTGGTCGGTGACGGCTATCGCGTTGCGGGGCATGCTGTCGTAGTCGGCGTCCTCCGGATCCTGCACGATCACCTGGCCGCCGAGGCGCTCCACGGTGGCACTGCCGAGGGCGGCGTCGTCGAGCGTGCCGCTGAGGACGACCGCGGTGACCCGCTGGCCCGCGTACAGTGCGGCGCTGCGGAACAGCGGATCGGCGGCCGGGCGGACGCCATTCTGCTGGGGTCCGTGGGACAGCCGCACGTCATCCTTGACGACCAGCAGGTGGCGGTCCGGCGGGGCCACGTAGACCCGCCCGGCCTGGATCCGTTCACCATCGATCGCGGCGGCGGCCGCCAGCGGCCCGGAGCGATCCAGGATGCGCGGCAGGGCGCGGCCGCCGGTGGCGGGGACGTGCAGCACGACGAAGACCGCGGCCGGCAGGTCCGCGGGCAGGTCGCGCAGCAGCGTGCGCAACGGCTGGAGGCCGCCGGCGGAGGCGGCCACCACGACGATGTCCCGGCCGGGTGGCATGCCCAGCCCCTGCCCCGTCTGCCGCCGCCTACACCTGTGAATCACACACCTGTCCATTTTCGCTGGGGAGCCTAGGCTGAAGGCAGCGGCGAAGGGGCTGGGCCTGCGGGCTGGCGCCACAACCTGGGAGGTGGCGATGGCCGACCGATCACCGGTTGACGTCGTGGCGCTGGTCTCGTCGGCGGGCGGCCTGACGGCCCTGAATCAGATCCTGCACCACTTGCCGGCTGACTTGGCCGCCGCCGTGGTGGTGATGCAGCATCTCCCGGCCACCGGCAGCAGCCTGGTGGAAATCCTGCGCAGGCGCAGTCAGCTGCCGGTCGAATGGATCCGTGACCGCGAGATACTCAGGCCCGGGCACGTGTACGTCTGCCCGCCCCGCCAACTGCTCGAGGTCTCGCCGGACGCGGCCTGCTCGCTGCGGCCGATGGCGGACGAGCACCGGCTGCGGCCGATCGACTTCTTCCTCATCTCGCTGGCCGGCAGCTACGGCCAGCGGGCGATGACGGTGGTGCTGACCGGCATGGGCCGGGACGCGGAGGCCGGCGGCCGCGCCGTCAGCGAGGCCGGCGGCACGGTGGTCGTGCAAAGTCCCGATTCGGCCGAGCATCCGGGTATGCCGTCGGCCGTGGCCGACAGCGGCGCCGCTGACCTGGTGCTCGAGCTCCCGGAGATCGGCCCGGTGATCGGCGAAATCGTGGCTGGCGGGGTGCGGCCGCGGCGGCGCTTACCCCGGCCGCACCCCGGCGGACTCACGCCGACGGTGCGCCCAGCGGAGCACGCTGGGGGACGATGACCCGGCGGCTGATGCGCCAGCCGCCGGGCTGGCGCCGCAGGGTGTCCTGGTGGGTCACGCTCGCGGGGCTGCCGTCGGCCATGATCATGAAGCCCTTGGACTGGGTGGTCACCAGGTCGCCGTCCACGCTGGTGATGACGATGTTGGTCACGTGGTGGGCGATGGGATTCCCGGGACCGAGCCGCCGGGCGCCGTCCCGGATCGCGTCGATCCCCTCGAATACCCCCACCCCGGCGCCGCTCAGGTCGTAGACGACGTCGGGGGTGAAGATCTCCCCGAGCCGGTCCAGCTCGCCCCGGTCGAACAGGTGCCCGTGCCAGGACAGGGTCTCGGCGATGGCCCAGCGGTCGTCAGCGGTCAGTTCGTTCACCATGAGGTCCTCCGTTCGTTTTGGTACTCAGTACCGTAACGTACTTCGTTCCTTTTGGTACGGCAACCGTTAATCGGTATGCTGGCCGTCATGACCTCGCCCCTCCCCCTGGTGGAGCGCAAACGACGGCAAGCCCGCCAGCGCATCATCGAGGCCGCCCGCGAGCTGTTCCTCGCGCGCGGCTTCGACCAGGTCTCGGTGGGCGACATCGCCGAGCGGGCCGAGGTCGGCCGGACCACGTTCTTCCGCCACTTCGGCGACAAGCAGGAGGTCGTGTTCGCCAACGAGCAGGAGCTGCTCGACACGATCGCCGCGGCCGGCCGGGCCGGCGGCATCCCGGCCGCCCGCAGCGCGACCGAGGCCGTCGAACAGCTCCGCCCGGTCCTGCTCGCCCTCTGCGCCCAGGCCACCGCCGACCCCGAGGCCTACACCCGCCACTTCGAGCTGATCGACCAGCACCCGGAGCTGCGCGACCGCGACGCGATGAAGGTGCAGCAGATCGGCGGCCGGCTCAGCGAGCTGCTCGTCGACCGCGGCTGCGACCAGGCCACCGCCGTGCTGGCCGGGCAGATCGCGCTGGCCTGCTTCCAGACCGCCAAACAGCTCGGCAACGACCCGCGCACCCTGACCGGCGACACCGCGGCCGCGCTCGACCGGGTGCTCACGCTCGGGACCGGCACCACCGACTGACCACCGCACACCGGGGACAGCGGCCAGGGGAACCCCCGGGCGCGAACCACCCGCCACCCGGGCAACCGTGGAATGGTGACGCTCGGAACCGCGGTGATCGTCGGCATCGGCCCCGGGCTCGGCCGCGCGCTGGTCCGCACGTTCGGTCGGCCCCGCCCCGCGTCGTCCAGGTCAGATCCTAGGTCAGCTCCGCGAACGTGATCGCGGCGGCGTGCACCGCGACCAGTGCCTCACCCGGCCCGGCCACGGGCACCGGCGCTTGCTCGTAGATCAGCTGTTCGGGGCCGCCGCGGGCGTGCGCCCGCAGCGCCATCATCGTGACCATCGCGCCCTCCCCGGCCGGGCGGCCGCTCAAGGCGCCGACCCGCCGGCGATCCAGCTCCGGAAGGCGGCGACGCGGTCGGGCGGCCAGGCCCCGTCGCATGGCATCGTGCCGTCGCCCAGGCGCTGGAGGATCGCATCCTGGTGCACCTGGACGTCGGCGTAGGCCCAGAGATCGAAGGCCTTCAGCATCGAGTCGCGGTCCTTTTCGCGGAACAGGGGGCGGATGTCGCGCTCGAAGCTCAGTCCCGCCGATGAGTCGCCCGGCTGGCCGCTCACGCCGTGCCCCCGTCCGCGGACACCTCGTGCAGCCGCCCGGTGCTGACGTCGTAGACGAACCCCCGCACCGGGACCTCCGGGGAGATCCAGGGATGGGACCGGGCCTTCTGGATCTGCTCCCGGGTGTTGGCCTCGGCGTCGGTGAAGCTGTAGAACCGGGCCGGCGCGATCGGCGCCTGCCCGGTCTCCTGGCGGAGCCGGTCCTCCAGGTCGCGATCGGTGAACCTGAGCATCCCGCAGTCGGTGTGGTTGATGATCATGATCTCCCGGGTGCCCAGCAACCTGGTCGACAGGACCAGCGAGCGGACCGCGTCGTCATCGATCACGGTGCCGAAGTTCCTGATCATGTCGACGTCGGCGTGGGCCAGACCGAGCATCTGCTCGATGTCCGTCAGCCGGGGGTCCGCGCAGGTGACGATCGCTATCTTCGGCGCGGGCGGCTTCCCCCGGCTGGGGTCGAAGCCGTCGGCCAGGGCCGTATTGGCGCTCAGCGCCTCATCGATGAGACTCATGGCCTTTCCTCCTCGGGTCGGCACAGCCTCATGATCATGCGCGGGGGCGTCTCGTCGCCCCCGCGCAAGTCCCTGGCCGGCACCCTGGCCTGCGCACCGCCTAGGTGGGCTGGACGACGGCGGCCATGGTGCCGATCAGCCGCCGGAACTGGCCGACCGCCCCGGGCTCACCGGTGATGTCGAGCCCGGCGTCGGACCCGGTGAAGATCAGGGCGGTCAGCGCCTGGGCGGTCCCGGTGATCGTGACCCCGGCCGGGGCGGACGGGGCCCCGGTGGTCAGCACCCAGTCGTGGCCGTCGCTTTCGGCCAGGTAGTCGGCGCCGTCGAGCCGGAAGTGCCAGCGCGCCGGCTCGTGGTCGGCGGCGGCCAGGGCGATGGCCTGGGTAGCCGAGCGGAGCAGGTGCTCGGCGTGCAGCTGCTCGCCGGGCAGCGGCCGCCGCCAGGCGTGCTGCAGCCCCCACCGGGCGAGCGCGTCGAGCACCGGCCGCAGGTCCTCACCGGCCGGGGTCAGCTCGTACCAGACCTCGCGCCGCCCGGGTTCGCGGTCGGCGGCCACGATCCCGGCCTCTTCCAGCTCGCGCAGGCGCTGGCTGAGCGTCTTGGGGGTGATCCCGCCGAGCCGGTCCATCAGGTCGGTGAACCGCTTGGCCCCGGTCAGCAGGTCGCGGATCACCAACAGGCTCCACCGGTCGCCGACCTGCTCCAGCGAGCGCGCGGTCAGGCAGAAGTGGTCGTAGGTGCGAACGTTCCGGGTCATGACGTCCAAAATAATAGTTGGAAGAAAGTATCTAGCAGATAGTATCTTCCAGATATCTAAAGACTGACTCGGGGAGGATGTCATGTACGACCCACCTGGCTATCTGTGGGCGATGACGATCGCCGGCATCGCCGCCATCCTGGCCACGACCTGCGTGGTGCTGTACGGCGGGGCGCGGCGGGCCGGGCTCGGCCGGCCACGGGCGGGGCTGCTGGCCGGCGGCGCGGCCGTCGTGCTCGGCGGCTGGTTCACCGCCAGCGCGGTGATCGCCGATCACGGCTGGTACCACACCCGGCTCGGCCACGGGGTGCCGTGGATGCCGGTCGCGGTGATCGGCTTCTTCGGCCTGGCGCTGGCGCTGAGCCGGATCCCGGTGGTGGCCCGGGCACTGCGGGCCCCGGGCATGCTGGCCCGGCTGGAGCTGCCGCACGCGTTCCGGGCGGTCGACGGGCTGGCCTTCCTGATCATCATGGGCCTCGGCCATCTGCCCGCGCTGTGGGCGCTGCCGGCCGGCCTGGGCGACATCGCCGCCGGGATCGCCGCCCCGTTCATCGCGCGCGGGCTCGCCCGCGGCCGCGGCCGCCGGGCCGCCTTGTGGTTCAACGCCTTCGGGATGACTGATCTGATCGTGGCCCTGACCCTCGGGGCCCTGACCGCCTACCAGCTGATCCACGTCACCCCGTCCGGGGCGCCGATCAGCGAGCTGCCGATCGCGGTGGTGCCGACGGTCGGCGTGCCGCTGCTGTTCGCCGTGCACATCACGTCGGTGACCGCGCTGGCCAGGTCGCGGCGGACCCCCAAGCCGGCCGCCACCCTGATCACCGCGGCCGCGAAGTAGAGGAGCAGGCCATGACCCGCGTGCGTTCGAAGCCGCTCGTCCTCGTCGCCCTGCTGATGGCGTCGTTCGTGATCAACCTCGACACCACCCTGGTCAACGTGGCGCTGCCGACGCTGACACGCGAGCTGGGGGCGACCACCGCCCAGCTGCAGTGGGTGGTGGACGCCTACAACCTGGTCTTCGCCGCGCTGCTGCTGACCTCCGGCAGCCTGTCCGACCGGTTCGGCCGCAAGGGCCTGCTGCTGGCCGGGCTGGCGGTGTTCGGCCTGGCCAGCTTCGCCGGCGGGTTCGCCACCGGCACGGCCGGGCTGATCGCCGCCCGGGCGGTCATGGGCCTCGGGGCGGCGATGACGTTCCCGGCCACGCTGTCGCTGCTGACCGGCGTGTTCACCGGGCGCCGGGAGCGGGCGCTGTCCATCGGCCTGTGGGGGGCCACGGCCGGGATGGCCATCGCCCTCGGGCCGATCGTGGGCGGCTTCCTGCTCGGGCACTACCGCTGGTCCAGCATCTTCTACACGCTGGGGCCGGTGTCGCTGGCCGTCATCGTCCTGGCCGCCTGGTTCGTTCCCGCCGCCCGGGACCCGCGGCCAACGGGCCTGGACTTCCCGGGCCTGATCCTGTCCGGTGGCTTCATGGGGCTGCTGGTCTACACGATCATCGAGGCCCCCGCCCGGGGCTGGACGTCGGCGGCGACGCTGCTCGGGTTCGCGGGGGCCGCCGTCCTGCTGATCGCCTTCATCGCCGGCGAGCGCCGCACCGACCGGCCGATGCTCGACGTGCGGCTGTTCGCGAACATGCGGTTCAGCGCGGCCAGCGCCGCGGTCACGATCGCGTTCTTCACCCTGTCCGGGTTCATCTTCCTGATGACCCAGTACTTCCAGTTCATCCGGGCCTACAGCCCGCTGTCGACCGGCGTCCACCTGCTGCCGGTCGCGGTCTCGGTGGCGGCCGGATCGACGATCGGGACCCGGCTGGCGGTCCGATCGGGGACCAAGATGATCGTCACCGCCGGGCTGGTCCTGCAGGCGGGCTTCTACTTCTGGGTCGCCAGCGACCTGTCGCCGACGCTCAGCTACGGGATCATCGCCGTCCAGATGGTCGTCTACGGCCTGGGCATGGGCCTGACGTCGGCGCCGGCCACCGAGTCGATCATGGGGGCCGTCGCCGCCCGCCAGGCCGGCGTCGGCTCGGCCGTCAACGACTCGACCCGGCTGCTGGGCGGCACCCTCGGGGTGGCCATCATCGGCAGCGTCTACGCCTCGCTGTACGCCGCCCGGCTCACCACCTCGCTACCGGCCTTGCCGGCTGCCTTGGCGAACCTCGCCCGCCAGTCGGCCGGGGCCGCGTTCGGTGTCTCCGGCCAGCTCGCCGCCCACGGGCAGCGCGCGGCCGGGGCCGCCGTCCACCAGGCCGCCACCAGCGCCTTCGATCACGGCCTGAGCGTCGGGTGCGTGGTCGCGGCCGTCATCGCCCTGGCCGGGGCGCTGCTGGCCGCCGCCTTCCTGCCCGCCCAGCCTCCGGCCCCGCCTGCCCAGCCGGCCGGGCCTGACCAGCACACTGAACGACCGGCGACCGCCAGCGACGGAAAGGATCTGGTGCGATGACCTACGCAGAAACGGCGGTCAGCCAGACAATCGGCCGGCTGCTGAGCGAACCACCCGGCCTGGACCCGGCCGCCGACGGGGCGCTGGACGGCCTCGACCAGTTCCATCTGGGCGGCGCCGAGGCGACTGACCTGCTCATCGCCGGCCTCGGCCTCACCGCGGGCGACCGGGTGCTGGACGTCGGCGCGGGCTTCGGCGGTCCCGCCCGGCAGGTCGCCCGGCGCACCGGCGCCCGCGTCACCGGCATCGACATCACCCCGGCCTACGTGGACGCCGCCCGCGAGCTGACCGCCCGGACCGGACTGGGTGACCTGGCCGGCTTTCGGGTGGCCGACGTCGCCACCTTCGAACCCGGCCCGTTGTTCGGGGCCGCGTTCACGATGCACGTCCAGATGAACGTGGCGGACAAGGCGGCCTGGTTCGCCCAGATCGCCCGCTGCCTGGCCCCGGGCGCCCGGCTGGCGGTCTGGGAGATCTGCCAGCCGCGGCCGGCCGACCTACCGTGGCCGATGCCGTGGTCGCTCGACGGCACCGACAGCTTCGTGGTCACCGCCGGCTCGCTGCGGGCCGCCATCGAGCAGGGCGGCTTCACCACCACTGAGTGGGTGAACGAAACCGCCTGGGTCCAGGCCTGGATCACCCGGACCTTCGCGGGCGGCCCGCCCGGCGGCCCGGCGCTGCCGATGATCCTCGACGACGGCTACACCCGGGTCATCAACGCCGCCGCGGCCGTCGGCGACGGCACCCTCGAAGTCTGGCGCGGCGCCTTCACCAGGCCGGACACCTGAGCGGCGCGCGCCGTTAACCCGCCGCGACCATAATGGCGGCATGGCGGACAGAGTTGACGCGCTGGTGATCTTCGGGGCGACCGGCGATCTGGCCAAGCTGGAGACCTTCCCGGCGCTGGTGGGGCTGGTCAAGCGAGGTGTGCTGAACGTCCCGGTGATCGGCGTGGCCAAGGCCGGCTGGGGCCTGGAGCAGTTCCGCGACTACGCCGTCGCGTCGCTCAAGCTGAACGGGATGGACCCGGCCGACCCGGCCGCGGTGCAGATGCTGAACCTGCTGCGCTACGTCGACGGCGACCTCGGCGACGAGGCCACCTACAAGGCCATGTCCGACCAGATCGGCGACGGCCGCGACGTCCTCTACTACATGGAGGTGCCGGCCCAGCTGTTCGGCCGCATCGCCCAGGGCATCGCCGAGGCCGGGCGCAACACCGGCGCCCGGGTGATGGTGGAGAAGCCGTTCGGCACCGACCTGGCCTCCTCCCAGCAGCTCAACGACACCATGCACCAGTACTTCGACGAGGAGTCGATCTTCCGGGTCGACGACTGGCTGGCGTTCGACGCGCTCGAGAACATGCTGTTCGCCCGGTTCGCCAACTCGGTCATCGAGCCGCTGCTGAGCCGCGACCACGTGCGCAGCATCCAGATCACCATGGCCGAGGCGTTCGACGTGGCCGACCGGGGCGCGTTCTACGACCGGACCGGCGCGACCCGGGACGTGCTGCAGAACCACATGCTGCAGGTGCTGGCGAGCATGCTGGCCGAGCCGCCGTCCAGCCTCGGCACCGGCGACGGCTGGCGGGACGCCAAGCAGGCCGCCATCAACGCGCTCGGCACGCTGACCCCGCAAGCCGTCGTCCGCGGCCAGTATGACGGTTATCTGCAGGTCAGCGGCGTCGCTCCCGACTCCACGGTCGAGACCTACGTCGCCGTCCGGCTGGCCAGCAACTCCTGGCGCTGGGCGGGGGTGCCGATCGTGATCCGGGCGGGCAAGTGCATGCCGGTGACCGCGACCGAGGTCACCGCCATCTTCAAGGACCCGCCGGTCGACCTGTTCGGGGTCGAGCCGGAGACGCCGCCCAACATGCTCAGCTTCCGGATCTGGCCGGAGACCGCCGTCCGCTTCACCCTGCAGGGCAAGCAGCCCGGCGCCGGCTGGACCGGCCAGGCCGAACAGCTGTCGTTCGCCCAGCAGCCCGGGTCCGACATCCGCCCCTACGACCGGCTGATCGGGGCGGCCCTGGACGGGGACCGCTGGCTGTTCGCCCGCCAGGACACCGTCGAGGCCGCCTGGCGGATCGTCGACCCGATCCTCGGCGGCGTCGTGCCCGTGCAGCGTTACGCCCGCGGCAGCTGGGGGCCGGACGCCAGCGGGCTGCTGCCGGCCGGGGAGACCTGGATCGACCCGCCCGCCTGACCTGGGCGAGCATGTCAATTGGCTGTCAACGGGCGCGGGATAGGCTCCGCTTTGTGGATCAGGCGCGGGCCGAACGGACCTTGCAGGGGATGCGTGAGTTCTACGCACACGGGCCAACTCAGTCGGCCGGGCCGGCCGCCGCGGCGGCGCTGGCACTGTTCCACGACGCGGCCCGGTCGGTACCGGCTTACGCCGCGTTCCTGAAGTCGGCGGGCGTCGACCCGGGCGCGGTGCGGTCGGCGGACGACTTCGACCGGCTGCCGCTGCTGACCAAGGACAGTTACCACCGGCGCTACCCGCTGCCCGAGCTGTGCCGGGACGGCCGCCTGGACGGCTGCGACACGGTCGCGGTGTCGTCGGGCTCGTCGGGCCGCCCGACCGTGTGGCCGCGGTCGGTCCTCGACGAGCGGGCCGTCGCGGCCCGGTTCGAGCAGGTGTTCCGGGACGGGTTCCGGGCCGGGGAGCGCCGCACCCTGGCGGTGATCTGTTTCGCGCTCGGCAGCTGGGTGGGCGGCATGTACACCGCGGCCGCCTGCCGTCACCTGGCCGCCAAGGGCTACCCGATCACGGTCGCCACCCCCGGCAACGACGTGGCCGAGATCCTGCGGGTCGTCGGTGAGCTGGCGCCGCTGTTCGACCAGGTGGTGCTGGCCGGGTACCCGCCGTTCGTGAAGAACGTGGTCGACGCCGGCCGGGACCAGGGCATCGACTGGCCCGCGTTCCGGGTCAAGCTGGTGCTGGCGGGCGAGGTGTTCAGCGAGGAGTGGCGCGACCTGATGGGCCGCCGGGCCGGGCTGACGGCGCCGCTGGCCGATTCGGCCTCGCTGTACGGGACGGCCGACGCCGGCGTGCTCGGCACCGAGACGCCGCTGAGCGTGTCCGTCCGCCGGTTCCTGGCCAACCGCCCGGACGCGCTGCAGGAACTGGTGGGCCAGGCCCGGCTGCCGACGCTGGTGCAGTACGACCCGATGGCGCGCTACTTCCAGACCTCGGGGCCGACGCTGCTGTTCAGCGCCGACGGCGCCACCCCGCTGGTGCGCTACCACATCGCCGACGAGGGCGGCCTGGTCGGCTACGACGAGATGCTGGCGTTCTGCGCCCGCCACGGGCACGACCCCCGGGCCGAGGTGGGCACCGGGACCGGCGCGCCCCGGCTGCCGTTCGTGTACGTGTTCGGCCGGTCGCTGTTCACCGTGTCCTACTTCGGCGCCAACATCTATCCGGAAAACGTCACTGTCGCCCTCGAGCGCCCGGGAGTCAGCGACTGGGTCACCGGCAAGTTCGTCCTGTCGACGGCCGAGACGGCCGACCGCGACCGCGAGCTGCGGGTGGCCGTCGAGCTGGCGGCCGGCCAGGCCGCCTCGGCCGAGCGGGCGGCCGAGCTGGCCGACGCCATCCGGGCCGAGCTGCGCCGCCTCAACAGCGAGTTCGCCCACTACGTGCCGGACGCCGCCCAGCTCCCGGTCGTCGACCTGCGCCCGGCCGGCGACCCCGAGTACTTCCCGCCCGGGGTCAAGCACCGCTACACCCGCCCGGCCACCTCCTGACCGGGAGGCGGCGGCGCGGGCGTCAGGACTGCCCGGGGGCCCGGTAGGCCGGGGACCGGGTGATCGCGGTGTCCATCTCCTCCGGCGTCAGCAGCGCGGTGACGTGGCCCTGGGCCGCCCCGGAGTTGTTGATGGCGAGGTTGAAGGCGGCCGCCGCCTCGTTGTCGGGCAGGTCGCAGATGACGACCAGGTTCTCGGGCGCGAACGCGAAGTAGAAGTGCTCGAGCGTGCCGCCGAGGCTGCTGAACAAGTGGCGGGCCGCCTCCACCCGCGATGTCCCGCCCTCGGCGGCCAGGCCCTTGAGCCCGTCGCCGTGATAGGACCCCTGAAAAAGGAACTTCGGCATGACCCCTCCCACGTTGTTACGCCATGACAGTCATGTGGTAGCCGGCCCGATCTTGGACGCGCAAGGGGCGAATGTCCGCCGCCACGGGAAAGCCGCCACGTATCATGCCGGTGTGAACGCTCGGCCGGACCACCGCCGGCGGCGACTGCGGCGCCTCCTGATCGCGGCCCCTTTCCTCGGCGTGCTGCTCTGGGCGGTGGTCTCGTACTCGGCTTACATGCTCCAGCCGACCAGCATGACGTGGGGCGAGCACAGCGCCGAATGGGTCAGGAACGACGTCCCGTTCGGCAACAACCTGGTCGATCAGGGCGAGCACGTCTACTACAGCATGAACGCACCCAAGACGGGCGGCCCGCAGCTGAAGGTGCTGCCGACGGTCGGGCAGACGACTCCGGCCCCGACCGCTTCCAGCTCCAGCTCCGCGAGCGCACCGGCCGTGGCCGGGCCGCCCCCGATCACGCCGGTCTTCCCGCACCCGCTGCCGGGCGAAGGCGACTGGCGGCCGACCGGCGCGACGATCGACGGCGCCCCGCCGGTGCTGGTGACGACGTTCCGTCCCGAACTGGCCTATCCGCAACTGGTCGCCTACGTCGCCTGGTTCGACCACACCCGCACCGAGATCGGCTACTACCCGGGCCGCTACGAGCCGCCCAGCGCCGCGGTCCGCGGGCCCGCGATGGTGCCCGACGACCAGCGCGGGCGGCTGCTGGCCACGTTCAACGGCGGCTTCACCTACACCGACGGCGCCAACGGCTCGGCCGACAACGGCCGCACCAACGAGCCGCTCAAGCGGGGCAACGCCACCCTCATCGGCTACCGCGACGGCCGCGTCGCGATCGTCAACTGGGACAGCGGCCCGAACGCGGGGTCGGACGTCGCCTGGGCCCGCCAGAGCCTGGCGCCGATCGTCTGGGACGGGAAGCTCAACCCGCAGCTGAACGACGACCCGAACAGCCCGCAGTGGGGGTACACGCTCGGCGGCACGACCCGGGTCTGGCGCAGCGGGGTCGGGGTCGACCGCCGCGGCAACCTCATCTACGTCGCCGCCGACGACCAGACCGTGATCACCCTGGCCAAGATCCTCCAGCACGCCGGGGCCGTACGGGCGATGGAGTTCGACATCAACCCGGAGTGGCACACCCTGATCACCTACACCCACGACGGCGGCCGCCTCGTCCCCACGATGGTCGGGGCCAACCCGATGCAGTCACCCAACCGCTACCTGGTCCCCGACGACCGTGACTTCTTCGCCGTCTACCAGCCTCAGCCCGGTCCGGTCACGGTCCCGTTCAAGTAAGGCAGCGGGCGGGACCGGCGGGGGTCGGACTGGTAGATGCCGAACACCCCCCAGCAGAGCAGTTCGCCGAGGATCAGCAGGGCGGCCCACCCCACCGCCACCGCGGCCGGGCGGCGCGGAACTCCCGCGCCCCGGCGGGTGTACATCACCGCCAGCACGGCCGCCAGCACGGTGGCCGAGACCGCCGGGACGAGCGCCGTCCAGAACCCCGACAGCGCGAAGTAGGCGAACCAGGCGGCGTTGTTGACGCTGGTCAGCGTGGCCCACGACCCCGACTACCTGCTGCGGGTGGTCGCGGCCGACCTGGATGACTACACCCGGCTGCGCGACCAGCGGCTGGCCGCGCTGCCCGGCATTCTCCGCCTGACCTCGACGATCGTGATGAAGCGGGTCATCAACGACCGGCCGCTGCCGCTGACGGCCACCCGACATCGCCCGACCCGAGGGACCCAGTGACAGATCGGCGCTGATCCGAGCCCGATATCGCCCACGCGCTCCTCGCCCGGGGCCAGCGCTCGGGTGACGTCAGTTCGGGCGCAGTTCCTCGAGCACGCGCTGGACGCGCCGGGTGCGCGTTTCGGCGGTGCGGGCTCCGGTGACGGACAGGACGTGGCGCCGCTGGTTGCTGTAGGACAGAGCCGCGAATCGCTCGGCGGCGGCGGGGTCTGCGCGCAGAGCGGCGGCCAGCTCGGCCGGGATATCGACCGTGCGGGGGGTGTCGTCGCGCTCGACGTCCACGGTGATGGTGTCGCCCGCGGCGATACCGGCGGCCGACCGGATGCCGGCGCTGACCGGGATCTTGGGCTCGCCGCGCATGGTGGCGACAGTGCTCGCGTAGCGCGTGCCGTTGATGGTGACGCTGACCGGGATACGCTTGCCGCCGCCCAGCGCCGCCACTACCTGCTCGGGGACGCGGATGCCGGTCGCGGTCTTGCCGTCGAGCTGCAAGGTCGTGGTGAACTTCATGGTCATCAGGCCCTTTCGGCCGGAGTGGCGGCGCGGCGGTACAGGTGCACGCTGACCAGCGCGAGCCAGGTCCAGGCGAGGATCACGGCGGCGGTGAAGGTCAGGACGGCCGCGCTGGTGGACGCGCCCCCGGTCGCGATGCCCGCGAAGGCGGCGAAGAACAGGACACCGGTGATCAGTGCGAAGAACGCCCAGCCGAGCTGGCGCCGGCGGCGGAATTGCCAGGCCAGCACCAGGCAGGCGGCGATCAGGCCGAGGAAGCCGACGCCGCCGAAGGCGATATGCAGCGACCCGTGCCAGCTCGGGGCGACGGTGGGACCCGGGGGGGTGCCGACCGGGAAGCCTTGGGCGGGGTCGGCCACGAAGAAACCGGCGCCGACCAGGCCAGCGGCGTAGACGCCGAGGAACCAGCCGCTGGCGGCGTTGACCCGTTCGGCGCGCCGCTGGCGCACTACGCCGACGGCGGCGGCGCCGGTCATCAGCCCGGTGAGCACGAGCACCAGCACGTGAATCCATCCGCGGGAGCCGTCGGCGAGCAGGCTCCAGTCGTCGTGGGCGAGGCTGAAGCCGGAGCGGGTGAGCGCCTCGGCCAGCGACGCGGCAACGTAGAACGGCCCGGCCAGCACGCCGTAGCCGAGTAGCGACTTGGTGACCCGGACGGCGGCGGGCGGGCAGTCAGCAACGGGCCGACCGGGCTGGGTGGTCATGGTTGACATGGGAACGCCCCTCTAACTGAACTGTACTGACCAGTACACTTCAATAAAACGTACTGCACGGTACAGTTCAGTGTCAAGGAGGTGCCGATGGCTGGCCGGAAGGGCGCGCTGATCCTGGACACGGCGCGGCAGATGTTCCTGGAGCGGGGATACGACGCTACGAGCTTGGACGATGTCGCCGCCGTGAGCGGCGTCTCCAAGACCACCGTCTACAACAACTTCAAAGACAAGGAAAGCCTGTTCAGCGCCGTCGTGCTCGCCGTCACCGAGCGCGCGGAGCAGATCATCGCGGACATGGCCGCCACCCTCACCGGGGACGAGCCGATAGCCGAGCGGCTGACCGCGGTCGCCCGCGCACTGGCCCACGGTGCGCTCAACCCCGCCGTCGTGCAGCTGCGGCGGCTGGCCATATCCGAAGCCTTGCGGTTTCCCGGCATCGTCACCGCGTACTGGGACCGCGCGCCGGCGCGAACCCTGGCCCTGCTGACCGAATGGTTCACCCAGCTGGCCGCCCGGGGCGAGCTGGATACCGACGATCCCGCCGCGGCGGCCGCGTTCTTCGCCTACGCGGTCCTGGGCCTGTACCAGGACCAGGCGCTGCTGCAGCCGAACCGCCGCCCACCGGCCCGCGCCGAGCTCGACGAGCACGTCCGCCAGGTCGTCACCACGTTCCTGCGGGCCTACGCCCCGCAGGCCGGACGCCTGCTGCCGCGCTGACGAGCGCCGTCCGGGGCCAGCTTGGCCCAGTCAGCGTAGGCGGCACGCGCCTGCTGTTCGACGGTCAGTGGTCAGGTTGGACCAGGCTCAGGGTGCCCTCGCCGGCGAGGGCCGGGGTGGAAGGCGACCATGAAGCCGGTGGTCTGCGCGTCGGGGATGGTGGTCACGGGCGCGATGATCTGGCGGGTTCCCTGCGCGATGAAGGCCGCGCTCAGGCCCAGCAGCTCATCGCCGGTGGCGACCACGGGCCGGCCGGCGTTACCCGCCGCGAGCACGACCAGCTGGGGCGATCGGTGCAACCGTTCCAGGTCGTACACGGTCAACGGGCCATCGGTGGACCGGAGCGAGGAGAAGAGCGGATTGCGGAGGTGGAGGTGCCCGTGGGCCGACAAGTGGCCGACGTCGGCCCCGTCCAGCGCGCCCGTGACTGCTTGCACACTGGCCGAGGTGCCGGTGAGCGCCGTCGTCTGATAGATCGCAGCCACGCCTTCGACCTCAGCCTGGGCGCCGGGCAGGCCCGGTCCGGCGCCCACGCGCGGCCCAGCGCTGGCGAACCACAACGCACCTGAGGGTGACACCGTGACGGCGCGCCCGTGGCAGCTCGGGAGCACCGACCAGGGGAGCGATTGCAATGGCCCCGTCGGTATCACCACCAGGGCTCGGTCGCCGAGCCCGCTGGCGAGCGGGCCGAACAGGACCTCGTCGAGGCGCCGGGCCGCGTGGCGCAGCATGGCCAGGGCGGCGGACTGGTTGGCGGCGACCGGAGCGCTCTTTACCGGCGGATCTTCGCCTGTGAAGATTGGTGGTGCTGAGAAAATCGGCCGACTGTGTCAGCGGAGGTCGGCTACATCGTCACCGGGACGGTGGAAATGGCCATTCACGGGCGCCCCACGCTCACCTTGCGGGCCGGCGACGGCTTCCTCATCCCGCCTCGCACCCCCCGCAACGCGCGGGACATCGGTCCCGATACCGGACACATGCTGTCCACCTGCATCGTCGAAACCGGCCAGCCCTTGGCTTCATTCACCGGAGGAACCTCATGACCGAATCCGCTGCCGCAGGCGGTTCGCACCCCACCGTTGCCCTCGTCCACGGCGCGTTCGCCGACAGTTCGAGCTGGAACGATGTGGTCGAGCAACTCCAGGCCGCCGGGATAGCCGTGCAAGCCATCTCCAACCCCCTGCGCGGCATCGCCGCCGACGCCGCTTATGTTGCCAGCGCCCTCCAGCAGATTTCCGGGCCCGTACTTGCCGTCGGCCACTCTTACGGCGGGGCGGTCATCACCAACGCCGCGCCCCACGCCAGCAACGTCGTCGGCCTGGTCTACGTCGCCGCCTTCGCCCCGGACGAAGGCGAGACCCTCGGCGGCATCGAAGGCGACTCAACCGACAGCGTCCTGAACAGCGCGCTGGTCCAGCTCCAGTACCCGGCCGGGGCTGGCCCCGAGACCGCCGTGGAACTCGCCATCGACCCCGCCCAGTTCCACCAGGCCTTCGCCGCTGACCTGCCCGAAAAGCAAGCCGCCGTCATGGCGGCCACCCAGCGCCCGGTCGCCGCCGCCGCCTTCGGCGAGCCCAACGGCGCTCCCGGCTGGAAGAATCTGCCCTCCTGGGCGGTGGTCGCCACCGGCGACAAGGCCGCCGGCGCCGATGCCGTCCGGTCCATGGCTCAGCGCGCCGGGGCCGAGATCACCGAGGTCGAGGGATCTCACGTGATCATGATCTCCCAGCCTCAGGCCGTCACCGACGTGATCCGCCAGGCGATCGATCGCCTCACCCACTAGACGCGCCCGGGTGCGGCGGCGGGCGCGTTCGCGAGCTGTTCCACTGCCGCTACGCGTACCGGCGTACCGCGGATTCGATGCGGGGAAGGAATGAGTCAATCGCGTCCGCGCCGTGGAACGCGATCGCCGCGAGGTAGGAGTGCAGCCGCCACAGCTCGCGTCGATCGGGAAACCCGGGGTCGATCGGCGCGCTCTCCAGGTACGCGTGGAACAGCGCCGGGTCGACCGGGGAGTAGTTGTCCACGAGCGCGAGGTCGGCCTCGGGGTGTCCGAAATAGGGGGCGACGTCGATGGCCACCGCGCCATCAGCGGTGCTGACAAAGTTGTTCTGCTGGGCGTCGCCGTGCAGGAGAGCCGGCACCGGGTCCGGCCCGGACAATTCGGGAAGCCGGGCCGCCACCCGTTCCACGCCCCGGGCCAGCTCGGACGGGAGGTAACGGGAATTCACCGCGAGCCGCAGCATCGGCTGCACCCGGCGCACGGCGTAGAACTCAGCCCAGGTTCCCGAGCTGACCGGCTGGTTGGGCTGCGGTAGCGGCCCGAAGAACCCGTCGAACTCCGCCAGCCCGAACGACTCTCCGCGGACCTGGTGCAGGCTCGCCAAGGCGTGCCCGATCGCCGCATAGTCGCCCGCCACCCGGCCTTCCGCCGCCTGACCGGACGCGGCCCCTCGCTCCGGGAGCGCCTCAGACAGCAGCAGCGTCCCCGCGCCGGTAACGACGAGCCCGCCGGCGACCGGGACCGGCGTCGCCACGGTGGTCCGCGAGCGAATCAGGCCGAACCCGCTGAGCTCGGCGGCGAACTGCTCTTCCCCGACCGGCGAGAGGTCGAGCTTGGCGAACACCGAGAACGGCAAGCCGGTGAAGATGCCGCACGGGTGGGTCGCGCGGTGGTTCAAGTCGGTGAACGCACGATGGACCCAGGCGCGCCCGCGATGCTCGGTCGCGGCCTTCTCCACCGCTGCCACGATCATGGGGTCCAGCAGCGGATGGGTCACGCCGTTGACCGTACCCACTACCCACCACCGGTCAGATGGTTTCCCGGGTATGAAAACGGCCTCCGGAGCAGGGCTCCGGAGGCCGTTTTGCCTGGTAGCGGGGGCAGGATTTGAACCTGCGACCTCTGGGTTATGAGCCCAGCGAGCTACCGAACTGCTCCACCCCGCGTCGCGTGGCTCTACTTTATGAACTTCCGGTGTCCTAAGCAAATCGAACCGCGAACTTGGTCAGTGACCTGGGCTTCCGCGGCGGGCGACGATGAGGGCGACGGCGGCGACGATGAGGGCGCCGCCCAGCAGCATCATCGGGGTCAGCTTTTCGCTGAGGATCAGGGTGCCGAGGATGACGGCCACCACCGGGTTGACGTAGGCGTAGGTGGCGGCGGTCGAGGTCGGCAGGGTGCGGACGGCGATGCCGTAGGCCGAAAGGGCGAGGATCGAGCCGGGGCCGATCAGGTACAGCAGGGCCAGCCAGGACCGGAACGAGACGTGGCTGAGCTGGAAGTGGCTGAACTCCCCGGTCGCGGCGGCCAGCACGGTGATGATCGCCCCGCCGGCCAGCATCTGCATGGCGGTGGCGAGCAGCGGGCGCTGGGGCAGCGCCTTCAGCCGGGTGGACAGGATCGTGCCGACCGCCCAGCTGACCGCGGCGAACAGGATGATCGCGATGCCGCGGCCGGAGGCGCCGGTGGCGGAGGCACCGTCGCCCAGGCCCGCCAGCAGGGCGACGCCGGCCAGGCCGGCCGCCAGGCCGGTCAGCGGCAGCCAGCCGATCCAGCGGCGGGTGAGGACGGCGTCCATGACCAGCAGCCACAGTGGCACGGTGGCCACCAGCAGCGACGCGAAGCCGGACGGGACGCTGCGCTCCCCCACCGTGACCAGGCCGTTGCCGCCGAGCAGGAGCAGCAGCCCGATGACCCCGCAGGCCAGCCAGGCCGGCCACCGGGGACGGTCGTCGGCCCGCAGCTGGGGACCGCCGCCGCGCAGCGCGATCGGGAACAGGATCAGGCCGGCGATCAGGTAGCGGGCCCCGGCCAGCAGGAACGGCGGGATCGTCTCCACCCCGACCCGGATGCCCAGGTAGGTGCCGCCCCAGAACACGTACACGACGATCAGCGCGGCCCAGCCGAGGAACGATTTCGACTGCCACGGCCGGGCCGGGCCGGGCTCGGGAGCGGGTGACTGATCGGGGGCGGTGGTCTCGGGGGAGGTGGTTGCGTCCATGACTTCTTCCACCCTGCCCATCACGTCCCGGAGCCAACAGTGGCTTTAATGTCAATGAGCGCATGATTCCTGCCATCGAGGGACAGGCGGCGCGAGCGGCGCCCCGGTGGGTACGCTGGCCGCGTGCTGAGGCGGATCAACGTGCGGCGGATCAGTTCGAGCCCGTGGGTGCGGGCCGCGCTGCTGCTGGTCGCGCTGGCGTTCGCCGCCTACGGGCTGGCGGTCAAGTGGCCGGAGGTGCACTCGGCCCTGGGCCAGCTGTCCTGGTACGACGTGCTGGGCGCGGCGCTGGCGGTGATCGCGGCGCTGGGCTTCCAGATGCTGGCCTGGCGGGCGCTGCTGGCCGACCTGGGGTCACCGCTGCCGCTGGCCGCCGCGACCCGGGTGAACTTCCTCGGCCAGCTCGGCAAGTACGTGCCCGGGGCGGTGTGGGCCGTGGCCGGCCAGGTCAGCCTGGCCCAGGACTACCGGGTAGCCAAGCGCCGGAGCGGCACCGCCAGCCTCGTCAGCATGGCCATCACGCTGGTGGTGGGACTGGTGATGGCCGGGGTGGTGCTGCCGCTGGCGTCGGCTGGGGCGTTGCGGCACTACTGGTGGGTGCTGGTGTGCCTGCCGGTGCTGGTGTTCCTGCTGTGGCCGTCGGTGACGAAGTTCGGGCTGGACCTGGTGCTGCGGGTGGTGCGGAGGCCGCCGCTGTACCGGGCGCTGACGCTGGGCGGCATGGGCCGGGCGGTGGGCTGGACCGCGCTGGCCTGGGTCTGTTACGGGCTGCACGCCTGGCTGCTGGTGGGCGACATCGCCGGTCACAGCCTGCACATCCTGCTGCTGGCGGCGGGCGGTTACGCGCTGGCGTGGACGGTGGGCTTCCTGCTGATCCCGTTCCCGGGCGGCATCGGGCCGCGCGAACTGGCGCTGATCGCGGTGCTGTCGCCGGTCATGCCGCAGGGGCCGGCGCTGGTGGTGGCGCTGGCGTCGCGGGTGGTGGCGACGATCGGCGACCTGTTCTGGGCCGGGATCGCGGTCTCGGTGGGCCGCCGGCCACGCCGAGAGGCCATGGCGGCTGGTGAGGCAGCCGAGACTGGTGTGGCGCGGGAGGCTGAAGGGTCGGCTGGGGCTAGTGGGGCACAGGGGGCGGCTGTGGTCGGCGAGGCGAGCGGGGTCGGCGAGGCGACCGTGGTCAGCGAGGCCGGTGGGGCGCGGGAAACCGGTGGGGCGCGGGAGATTGGTGGGGCGCGGGAGGCGGGGGCCTCTTAGCGGGAGGCTGGGGCTTAGTTACCGGGACGCGGGCTGGAGGCCGGGCTCGTCGGAGTCGGGGCCTGGCTCGGCCTGGGGGACGAAGCTCAGCAGGGCGTCCAGATACTCCTTCCAGTAGCGGCCCGGGTCGGCGGCCTGGACGGCGGCCCGGAGCCGTTCGGCCTCACCGGGGGCGCTGATGCGGATCAGCGCGCGGAGCAGGTCGTCCTCGTCGCCGGGCTCGCAGACGATGCCGTCGACGTCGTCGCGGACGGCGTCGGCCAGCGTGCCGGCCCGGGTGACGACGACCGGCTTGCCGTACTCGAAGGCGAGCCAGGCGTTCTGGGAGGAGGTGGCCGAACGATAAGGCAGCACCAGCGCGTCGGCCGCGCCGAACAGGGCGGGGATCTCGTCGGCGGGGACGTAACCCGGTCGCAGCGTGACCCGGCTGGTCAGGCCCAGCTCGTCGATCAGCGCCCGGGTGGCCGCCTCCGACTTGCCCCAGAACTCCCCGGCCACGGTCAGCGTCACCTGCTCGGGGCCGCGGGCCATCGCCCGCAGCAGCACGTCCAGTCCCTTGTAGGGACGGACAATGCCGAAGAACAACAGGCGGCACTGCTCGAACGGCTCCGGCCCGGGCTGGTCCGACGTTTTCAGGGTTTCCCGTGCAGAATGATCGCTCAGCGGTAGTACGGGGGCGGCGGCCGGCAGGTGCGGCGGCATCCGCACCTCGGTCACCTGGGCGGCCGGGGCCAGCTCGCGCGCCCGGGCGGCTTCGGTCGGGCCGTGGGTGAGCGCCGCCCCGGCCCGGCGCAGCAGCCGCTGAGTGAGCTGCTGGTCGGCCGGGCGGCTCTCGTGCGGGGCGACGTTGTGGCAGATGACCACGGTCCGCGGGCCGCCCGCGCGCGACCGCCGGCCGAGCAGGCCGGACAGGATGGTCAGGTACGGCACCGCCTGGGGCGGGATCAGCAGCGCGAACACCACCAGGTCGCGGTCGCGCAGGCGGCGGCCGGCCCGCCACCAGCCGAGCGGATTGCGCCAGGACAGGATCCGCCGGGTGTTCGGGAACGGCTCGCCGTCGGCCACGTCGACCGTCTGCTGGCCGCCCGGGTACAGGCCGGCCGGGTACTGGCGCAGCCACGACTCGATCTCGACGTCGTGACCCGCCTCGGACAGCCAGCGGGCCAGTTCGGTGGTGTGCCGGGCGCCACCCCCCTTGTAGGGGTGGGCCGGGCCGATCAGTGCGATCCGCACGGCCGGAAGCGACGATTGGGACGACTGATCATGAGCAGAGGATAACGGGTCAGGTGTCACCGCGGGATCGGACGATCAGGTCCGCCAGCAGCGCCAGCGAGGCGATGATCAGCCCGGTCACGAAGATCAGCACGGTGTTGATGGCGAAGTAGAACGGGTGCACCACCATGTCGTAGATGCCCTTGGCGATACCCAGCCCGAGCAGGAACAGCGCCACCGGCATCAGCACCTTGAGCGGGTTGAAGTACATCACCATCCGCAGCAC
>JAFAYQ010000075.1 GCA_019240215.1 Actinomycetota bacterium
GCCGGGTGGCTGATGCTCGGGCGCGTGACCGTGCGATACCACGGTGACTTCGACTGGCCGGGCGTCGCCATCGCTCGCCGCATTCTCGAACGAGGCGTCGCCCAGCCATGGCGGCTCGGGCGAGTCGACTACTACGAGGCGGTGGACCGGCTGCCCGCCGGCCGCCGGCTCATGCTGACCGGCCGCGCCGAAGTCACGCCGTGGGAGCCGGAGCTGGCTCCGGCCATGGCGGCGGCCAATGTCGCCGTACACGAAGAAGCGATCGTCGATCTGCTACTGGCCGACCTTCGCTGAGGACAACGCTGGTCAGGCGACGTTTCGCTCAGTCCACTTCGGTCGTCACGACTACAGATCTACTACACCTGCGATGTCTCTGCGTTCAGGAGCCGAGGCTCAGGCCGGAGAGCAATGCCGTCAGGACACGGCTGAGTCGGGGCCCGACCTCGACGACGGCGTGGCCTAGGCGAGGGTCGGAGCGGTAGAGGGCTTGGACCTCAGGGCCTGGGGTGGCCATCTGCCAGAGGGCGCCGGCCATGCTGGTCGCCGTCGCGATGACGTCGACCGCCTGCTGCTCGGTGAGGCCCAGGAGCCGGTTGAGCTCGCGGCTAATGGCGGCGACCTCGTCCAGGGTGACCAGCTTGAAGGAGCGGACCGACTCCAGGGACACGTTGCGCTCCAGGTTCAGCGGGGCCTGGGCCAGAAGGTCGCAGAACATCGGCCGCGCCGCCAGCGTGTCAGCGAAGGCCGACGCGACCGTCGCTGGAGAGGCATCTGGCTCTAGTTGGCCCAGCCGCTGCCGCAAAACACTGGACCAGTCGCGCCAGCCCGCGGCGGTGAGCTTGAGGAAGATCTGCTCGCGGGTCTCGAAGTAGCGGAGCATCGCGGACTTGTGCATACCGACGGCCTCGGCGATGTCGGTCAGGGTGACCTGGCGGATGCCGTGCTCCGCGCCGAGGCGGGCCGCGGCGTCGAGGATGGCCTGCTCGCGAGCCAGTTTGGCTTCGGCCGAGCGGGCGCGCTGGACTTCGGGCGCGGTCACTTTTTCAGTATAGCAAAACGGAGTTGCGTTATTAACGAAACAGTGTTTTACTAAGAGGCATGACACAGACTTGGTTCATAACGGGGTCCTCGCGGGGGTTCGGGCGGGCGCTCGTGCGGGCGGCGCTGGCGGCGGGCGACTCGGTGGTCGCGACCGCGCGGCGGCCGGAGCAGCTGGCCGAGTTCAGCGAGCAATACGGGGAGCAGATCCTGCCGGTCGCGCTCGATGTGACCGACCCGCAGGCGGTGCATGCCGCGATCGCCGCTGGTGTCGAGCGGTTCGGGCGGCTGGACGTGATCGTCAACAACGCGGGATACGCCAACCTGGCACCGATCGAGACGGGCGGCGAGGACGACTTCCGCACGCAGTTCGAGACGAACTTCTGGGGGGTCTACAACGTCTCCCGGGCCGTAATTCCGCAGCTGCGGGAGCAGGGCGGCGGCCGCATCGTCCAGTTCTCGTCGATCGGCGGCCGCGTGGGCGGCTCGCCGGGGATCGCCAGCTACCAGGCGGCCAAGTTCGCGGTGGACGGGTTCAGCCGGGTGCTCGCGGTCGAGACCGCGCCGTTCGGGGTGCAGGTGATGGTGGTGGAGCCGAGCGGGTTCGCGACCGACTGGGCCGGGTCGTCGATGACGATCCACGACATCCCCGAGCAGTACGACAGCACGATCGGGGCCATGCACCGGCGGATGCGGGCCAACACGACCGGCGCCGCCGGTGATCCGGAGCGGGCGGCCGAGATCCTGGTCGAGGTGGTCAAGCGCGACCACCTGCCGTCGCACCTGCTGCTGGGCGTGAACGCCATCAACATGGCGCTCGACTACTCCCGGCGGCAGCTCGACGAGGCCACGGCCTGGGAGAACGTGAGCCGGTCGGCCGACTTCGCGGAGCCGTACCCAGCCGGGTTCCCGGCCGACAAGCCGGAAAGCTGAGCCATCGCGGGCCCGGGGTGGTTTCGGCGCCGGAGCCGCTGGCGGGCAGCCCCGGCGCCGAGGAACCGGTCAGAAGTCAACCAGCTTCCCGGTGATAGAACGCTTGCTTTGCGACACCGGTTCATTACGGTTTGGGATTGCGCGAGCTTCCGGTCAGGAACGGCGGGAAGCCGGGTAGCCGATGACCGCGGCGACCGGGAGGGCGCTGCGCGGGGCGTAGGGGATGCGCCACAGGCCACCGTGGGCGGCGGCGTGGGCTTCGTCCTGCCAGGGGTGAGCGTGCGGAGCCCCGCCGCCCGCGCACAGGTCGTGGACCAGCAACGCCGCCATCAGGGTCCGGGTGGTCGCAGGCTCGAAGGCTTCGACGCCGAAGCGGGGGGCGCCTTCGTAAGCCGCCGCCAACGCGCGGTTCTTGGTGACTGACCGGGTCTTGGTCGGCGGGGCCACGTTGAGGGAGACCGCCGTGCCGGCCTGGCGGGCGGCGGTGGCCCGCCAGCGCTGGAGGCGTTTGGCCAGCACGTAGTTGGGTCCCTGCTGGGCGATCATGCTGTCGTTGACGCCGGGCCCCGCCTCAGCCGACGCCGCGTAGGCGGACCGGAACAAACGCCCGCCCGAAGCCGCCCGGGCCAGCTTGGCCGCCATCGGGCGGCCCGCGAACCGTCGCCCAGACTCGGCCACCGCCTCCGGCGGGACCGCGAACACGTCGGTCGGGGTGGCCAGGAAGGCCAGCGCGGCGTCCGGCCGGGCGGCCAGGACCCGGACCGTGAGTGCGTCGACGGCCGAGGCGACGCGGACGTTGGCCGCACCGTCGGCGTAGACGTAGTTGCCCAGGACGACGGGGCCGTCAATCCCCGCGAGCCAGTCGGCGACGGTGGGGATGTCGGCGACCAGGTCGAGACCGGCCTCCTCGGCCAGGTCCAGGCCGACCTCGGCCCCAGCGGGGGCCTGGGTGAGCGGGACCTTCAGCGTGCCCGCCCCACGGCGGGCGACTTCCAGCACCCGCGACCACAGCCGGGCGCCGGGCAGATCCACACCGATCACGTGCGCGCCCCAGCCGAGCAGGGCCGGCAGCGGCCCGACTTCCGCCCCCGCGCCGAGCACGACGACCGACCGGTCCGGGAGGGCCAGCCACTCCGGATGAGCCGCGACCGCCCGGATCGCTTCGGCGCAGGACGGCTCGATGATCCCCCGCTCGATCCAGCCGTCCAGCTGGCGGAGCAGCCCGTCGCCGGTCAGCCGCTCACCCCGGTACGGGATGACCAGCGAACGCTCCGGTTCGCCGTCGCCGGTCACCGTGACCGTCACCGGCGGCGAGCCCGCGGCCGGCGCGGACACCACCGTGGACAGCTCGGACTCCGCCCCGTCGGCCGACACCAGCCGCATGCCCTGGTGCACGGCGCCGAGGCCACCGCTCGCCACTGACCGAGCGGCGTCGGCCGACGGCAGCCCGGCTTCGATCAGCCGCCGGAAGTGCAGCAGGTAGTGCCGGCGCCAGTCCCGCTCCTGGTCGGCCGCCTTCGCGCCTTCGGGGTCGACGTCACGCAACGCGGCGGCGACGACCGAGCGGCCCAGCGCCGACGTGCTGCGCCGCCCATCCGGGGATACCGGGAACTCAACGCCCATGTTGGCTCCTGTCGCCGCGGGTGCGCCCTAACCGTAACGGTTACACCCGGGGAATCCAGACCCGCATGGCTCCGATCCCCCGATTGGCCCAGGCGTAGTACGGGGTCGCCCGCAGCGCGCCCGCCGCTCCGCCGGCCGATGCCCGGCCGGGAATGTTCACCGCGGTGATGCCGCCCAGCCGGCCTGGCTGGTCCACCGCGGTCAACGGCCCTTTATCGATGCGGATCTCGTCGACCAGCGCGGCCGGCGGCTGATCGGTCTGCTCCACGCAGTAGACCAGCGGGCCGCGTTCGATGGCGGCACAGCCACGAACCGCGTCGATCCGTTCGTGTGGCGGGGTCAGGCGGGTCGCCATCGGCAGCGTCAAGGTGACCACGTCGCCCCGTCGCCACGAGCGGCGGATCGATGTGTAGCTACCGGGTTCGGCCCGCTCCCCCGCGGGCTGGCCGTTGACCGTCAGCTCGGCGCCCGTCGCCCAGGCGGGGATCCGCAGCGCCAGCGTCCACGGCACGTCACCGCTGGCCCGGACCTCGAGCTGCACGGCACCGTCCCATGGGTAGCCGGTCGCCAGGTCGAGGTCGATAGCGCCGGCGCGCACCCGCATCGGGGCGTACTGGTGGATCTGCAGGCCGTCGGCCGAACTGGTGGTGAAGTAGTGCGTCAGCGAGGCCAGCGTGCGCATGAGGTTGGTCGGGCAGCACGAGGTGCCGAACCAGGGTTGCCGCCCGTTCGACACCACCCGCGGGTCCTCGGCCAGCGGGGCGTCCCCGCGCAGTTGGAGCGGGTTCACGTAGAAAAAGCGATCACCGCTGAGCGAGACGCCGGGTAGGACCGCGTTGTACAGGGTGCGCTCGATCAGGTCGGCGTAGCGGGCCTCACCGGTGGCCAGCAGCAGCCGCCAGGCCCACTGCACGCTGGCGACCGCGGCGCAGGTCTCGGCGTAGGCGCGGTCGGGCGGCAGCTCGAACGGGTCACCGAACGACTCGCCCTCCCAGCGGGCGCCGAGCCCGCCGGTCAGGTACATCTTGGTGTCGGTCATCGCCTGCCACTGGCCGCGCAGCGCGGTCAGCAGCTCGGCATCGCCGGTCTCGATGGCCAGATCGGTCGCGCCGGCCGCCAGGTAGACGGCCCGGACCGCGTGGCCCTCGGGGACCGTGGTCTCGCGCACCGGTATCCGGTCCGAGTAGTAGGTGCTGCCGTCGAACCGGCCGGTGTGCTGGGCGGCCAGGATGCCGTGACCGCGGGCATCGGTGAAATAGCCGGCCAGCGCCAGCGCGTCCGGGTCGCCGGTGAGCCGGTACAGCTCGGTCAGGGCCATCTCGATCAGCGGATGCCCGCACACGCCGTCCCGGCGGCCCGGCCCGAACGTCTCCCCCAGCTGGGCGACCGCCCGCCGCGCGGTGGTGATGAGGCCGTCGTCGTGACCCGTTCGGGCTTGCGCGATCGCGGCTTGCGTCATCGCCCCGACGTTGAAAATTTCATGATTGAAAGGGAGATCGCCGAAACGGTCGCCGGGTTCGCCGGTGACCTGCTCGAAGGTGTTCAGATAGCCGTCAGCGTCCTGGGCGGCCCGGATCAGGCCGGTGACCTCTTGCTGCCAGGCGGCCAGCTGCGGGTCGTCGGCCCGGGCCCGTTCCCAGGCCAGCGCCTCCAGCCACTTGTAGACCTCGCCGTCCTGGTAGACCGGGCCGTGGTACTCGCCGTGCGAGCCGGCGGCGGCCGCCTTGAAGTTCTCGAAGCTGCCGGCCGCCTCCAGCTGGGTGGCGCCCATCGGGATCGTGACCTCCCGGTTGACCCGCTGGCGCTCGGCCCACAGGCCGCCGGTGATCGACGTGTCGCCGAACGGCAGCGGACGCAGGACGGTCGGCGCGGCCGGATCGACCGGACCCGGGCGCTCGGTCATCGCGGGCCGGCCGAAAAGTCGAGCAGGACCTTGCTGGAGCGGGCCGGGTCGGCGGCGACCGCGAACGCATCGACGGCCTGGTCGGCCGGGAAGACGTCGCTGACGATCGGGTCGACGAGCGCGTGCGGATCGGCCAAAAAGGCCACCGCCCGCTCGATCTCGACGAGACGCAACGATCCGGTCAGCGTCAGCTCGCGGGTGATGGCCAAGCTGGCGGGGACGGAGATGTCACCGGCCGGGACCTGGCCGAGGAGGACGACGGTGCCGCCGGGGCGCGCGGTCCGGATGGCGCTGGCGAGGCCGGGCACGGTGCCGGACGACTCGATGACGATGTCGGGCGGGGTGAGGCTGACGGGGTCGGCGGGGTTTTCGACGCCGACGGGGCTGATGGGGCTCGCGGGTTGGATGGGGCTTGGGCTGGTGGGGCTGGGGCTCGGAGGATTACTGGGGTCGTCGGGGCCGGGGAGCTGGCGCGCGGGGATCGCTTGGACGCCCAACTCACGCGCCACCTGCAGTGGCCGCTCCTGCACGTCCGCCACCGTCACCGAGGCCGCCCCGCGATACCGCGCCACCGCCGCCACCAGCAACCCAATCGGCCCACCGCCCACCACCAGCACCTGAGCCCCGGCCAGCGCAGCGCCCACCGCCTCCGCCCGGTCCAAGGCGTGGAACGCGATCCCGGCCGGCTCGGCCAGCGCGGCCCGCCGCAAC
>JAFAYQ010000060.1 GCA_019240215.1 Actinomycetota bacterium
GCTGGGCGACCAGCTCGCCTACACCACGGTCATGACCACGCTGTCGCGGCTGCACGCCAAGGGCGCGATCTCCCGCCAGCCGGCCGGCCGCGGGTACGCCTACGAGCTGCCGGACGGACCTGGCGCCGCCCAGTCGTCGATGACCGCGCACCGGATGCTGCGGCTGCTGGACGCGGGCGAGGACCGGGCCGGGGTGCTGTCCCGGTTCGTAGCCGACCTGCGCCCCGAGGACGAGGAACTGCTCACCAACCTGCTGGCCAGCGCCGACCGGGAGGCCACCCAGGGCGAGGACCCGGATCAGGCATGATCGCCCTCGGCCTGGTCCCGTTCGCCTGCAGCCTGCTGCTGGCGCTGACGGCGACCCCGTTGTCGAGGCGGCTGAGCCCACCGGTGGCCGCGCCCTTGCTGACGCTGACCGCGCTGGCCACCTCGCTGGCGACCGGGCTGGTGCTGTCGCTGGCCGGGTTCATGGTGCTGGCCCGGCTGCCGCTGGTGGCGGCGCTGGGCGGCTGGCCGGATGACCGGCTGCGGGCCTGGACCCAGCTGCCGGCCGCGGTCGGCGTCGCCGCCGCCGGGCTGGCCGCCGTACTGCTGGCCAGCGCGCTGGTCTACCTGGCGCGGGTCGGCTGGGACCTGACCCGGGCACACCGGGCCTGCCGGCAGCTGCCGCGGGCGAGCGACCAGCTCATGATCACCCCCGAGGAGCACCCGACCGCGTTCACGCTGCCGGTGCCGCTGCGCGGCGGCGCGATCGTGGTGTCGACCGGCATGTTGCGGCTGCTGCCGGCCGACGAGCGGCGGGCGCTGCTGGCGCACGAATCCGCCCACCTGCGCCGCTACCACACCGGCTACGTACTGCTGGCCTCGCTGGCGGCCGCCGCCAACCCGCTGCTGCGCCCAGCCGCCCGCCAGGTCCGGCTGGCGGTCGAGCTGTGGGCCGATCAGCTGGCCGCCCGCGAGGTGGGTGACGGCCTGGTGGTGGCCCGGGCGCTGGCCCGCGCCAGCCTGGCCGCGTCCCGGCCGTCCCAGCCCGGCGGGTTCCGGCTGGCGGTGGCCGAGTCCGACGTCAGCGCCCGGGTGCACGCGCTGACCACCCTGCCGCCCCGGTTCCGGCCGTGGGCGGCGGCCTCGGCCCTGGGGCTGGCGGTGGCTTCCAGCGCGATCGCGATCACGCTGACGTTCGCGGTGCACAGCCGGATCGAGTTCGCCCAGCTGGTCTCGGCCCGGACGGTGGCCGCCCGCCAGCATTCGGCCAGCCCTGAACGGTCAGTGGTACGGGTCGCCGCCCATCACCACTCCACCCCGCTCCGCGACCACTTCTCACTGAGATAAAAGGCGCCCACCGCCAATCGTCTACTACACTGCCGGTAGTAGATCCTGGTGGTCGTGGCCTGCGGCTGCCCTGCTGACGAGGGGAAAGCAGGACGATGCCGTCTCCGGTGATGGACCGGGCCATGACGCTGGCCCGGTTGGACTTCTCGCCCCGGCACCGGGCGCCGCACCCGATCGCGGTGGCGGCCGCCACCGTCCTCAGCGTCGGCCTCTGCCTGCTGGCCGACGCGCTGCTGGCCCGGGCGGGGACCGCGCTGTTCCCCAGCACCCGCGGCTACGTGCACTTCCAGTTCGGCGACTACGCCAAGCTGACCGTGATCGGCGTGGTCATCGCCAGCCTGGGCTGGCCGGTGGTGGTCCGGCTGAGCGCGGATCCGCGCTGGGTCTACCGCTGGCTGGCGGTGCTGGTCACCATCGTCCTGCTGCTGCCCGATCTGTACATCTGGCTGTCCGGCCAGCCCGGCCGGGCGGTCCTCGTGCTGGTGGCGATGCACCTGGCCATCGCCCTGATCACCTACAACGTCGTGGTCCGGGTGGCCCCGCCCCGGCCGGCCCGATAACCCGTCGATCCGCGCGACCCTTTACGTGTAATCAGAGGAGACGACACTCGTGCGAGCCATTGCCCGCTGGATCAGCCCGGAGCCGTTGGCGGCCAAGGTGCCGCAGATCGGCCTGCTGTTCTGGGTGGTCAAGCTGCTCACCACGGCGGGCGGTGAGGCGTTCTCGGACTACCTGTCCCACGACATCATGATCGGTGCCGTGGTCGACCTGCTGCTGATCGTGACCGCGGTGATCTTCCAGTTCCGCACCCGCCGCTACGTGGCGGTCGCCTACTGGTACCTGGCCCTGGCCATCGCCACGTTCGGGACCGGCGCGGCCGATGTGCTGCACCTGGAGCTGCACCTGCCCTACGCGGTGACCACGCTGCTGTGGGCGGTCGTCCTGGCCGTCGTGTTCTGGCGCTGGTACCGCCGCGAGGGCACGCTGTCGATCCACAGCATCCTCACCACCCGGCGCGAGGTCTACTACTGGGTCACCGTGTTCGCCACGTTCGCGCTCGGCACCGCGCTCGGCGACCTCACCGCGACCACGTTCCACCTGGGCTACCTGGCCTCCGGGGTCATGTTCGCGGTCATCATCGTGATCCCGCTGGTCGCCTGGCGGATGGGCCTGAACCCGGTGGCCGGGTTCTGGTTCGCCTACATCGTGACCCGCCCGCTCGGTGCCTCCTTCGCCGACTACTTCAGCAAGCCGCACTCGCTCAGCGGCATGAACTTCGGCGACCTGCCCACCACCGCCGTCTTCGTCGTCGCGCTCGTCCTGCTGGTCGGCTACTTGCAGGTCAGCCAGCGGGATGCGCAGCCCGCGCCCGACGAAGCCGAGCGGGTCTGGCCGCGTGACCCTTCTCCAGCGGCCTGACCCCGCCGGCGCCGGACCATTAGGCACGGGACGGCGCCGGCCTCTCGTCCGGCCGGTGTGCCCCCTCATCCCACTGCGGGCACACCGGCCGGCGCCTGGTCTGCTGTGATGGGCGGGTGCTGGAACCCGAATTCGTGCTGAACGAGCCGGCCCGCGAGCGGCTGCTGGCCCGGTTCGGGGACGGGGCCCGGGCCTGGTGCGCGGGCCTGCCGGAGCTGGTCGCGCGGTGCTGCGCCCGGTGGCGGCTGGACCTGGACGAGGCGCGGTCGGGCTCGACGTCGCGGGTCTTCTTCGGCCGCCAGGGCGGACGGCGGGAGGTGGTGCTCAAGCTCACGCCCGATCCGGAGATAGCCCGCCAGGAGGCTTGCGCGCTGCGGGCCTGGGCCGGAAGCCCGCACGCGGTCGGCCTGCTCGACGCGGACCTCGACGTGGGTGCCCTGCTGCTGGCCAGGCTCCGGCCGGGGACCAAGCTCAACGACGCCGCCCGCGGCCCGTCGGCCGAGGAGATGGCCGGGCTGCTGACCGGCTTGCGGGTCAGCGCGGCCGCGTCCATCCAGGAGCTGCCGCCGCTCAGCGAGCGAATCGGTTTCATCTTCGGGCTGATCGGGCGGCGGCGCACCAGCCCGCGGGTCGCCCCGCTGGTCAGCCCGGAGCTGATCGACCGCAGCGACCAGCTCGCCCGGTCGCTGGCCCGCCCCGACCGGGCCGTCCCGGCCGGGCTGGTGCACGGGGACCTGCACTTCGCCAACATCCTGGTCGCGGGCTCGCCCTGCCGCCTGGTGGCCATCGACCCGCGGCCGAGCGTCGGCGATCCCACCTTCGACGCCGTCGACTGGGTACTCGCCCCGCGCGCCCGCGACCAGCTGGAGCCGCGGGTCGCCGAACTCGGCCGCCTGATCCCGGGGCTCGACCCGGACCGGCTGTGGGCCTGGTGCCAGGCCTCGGCCGTGATCATCGCGGTCCAGCACCTGTACCGGCGGCCGGCCGACCAGACCATTCCGTTCCTGCTCGACCTGGCCGCACAGTAGACGGCGTAGATCAGGACGCGGCCGCGGTGACCGACGCCGTAGCCGGGCATTTCCGCCCGTACCTGCCCATTCCGGTCTGAGTGATCACGCTAGGCTGGGCCCGGCAGAAGGGGGCGCGCATGGCCCGGAATTGGTACGACAGCGTGGTGCCGGAGAACGCGGCTCCCGCCCCGCATGATATCGACGTGACCGTGGCCCATCCGGCCCGGGTGTACGACTACTGGCTGGGCGGCAAGGACAACTTCGCGGCCGACCGGGCCGCGGCCGAGAAGGTGCTCGAGGCCAAGCCCGGCATCCGTGACAACGTGCGCGCCAACCGCCGGTTCCTGGCCCGGGCCGTCCGCTTCCTGACCGCCGAGGCCGGGATCCGGCAGTTCCTCGACGTCGGCACCGGCATCCCCACCGCCAACAACACCCACGAGGTGGCCCAGACGGTGGCACCGGAGGCGCGGGTCGCCTACGTCGACAACGACCCGATCGTGCTCACCCACGCGCGGGCCCTGCTGACCAGCGTGGCCGGCCCGACCATGTTCATCGACGCGGACCTGCGGGACCCGGGCACGATCTTGTCGCGGGCGGGCGGGACGCTCGACTTCAGCCAGCCGGTCGCGGTCATGCTGATCGCGGTGCTGCACCTGATCACGGATGAGGATGACCCCTGGCGCCTGGTGGCCGCGTTCATGAACGCGGTCCCGTCCGGCAGCTACCTGGTGCTGTCCCACCCGGCCCGCGACGTCGAGGCCGAGCGGTCGGGCCGGGCCGCCGACCGGTACAACGAGCACGTGGCGGCGCCGATGCGGCGGCGCAGCCGGGACGAGGTGGCCCGCTTCACCAGCGGCCTCGAAGTGATCGAGCCGGGGCTGGTGCAGATGCACCAGTGGCGGCCGGAGCCCGCCGATCCGGTCGCGCCGTCCTCCGGCTACGCGGTCGTCGCCCGGAAGCCCTGACCGCCGCAGGTGTCCGACGTAGCCGCCGCGCTGCCACGCTGGCAGGGCAAGACGCTGTGGGCCCGGGACCGGGCCGCGCCGCTCCGCGAGTTCCTGCGCACCGAGGCGGCCAGCGCGCTGCTGCTGGTCGCGGGCATCGTGGTCGCGCTGGTGTGGGCCAACATCAGCGATGCGAGCTACGAGTCGTTCTGGCATTCCCGGTTCTACCTGGGGGTCGGCTCGGCCGGCATCGACCAGGACCTGCGGACCTGGCTCAACAGCGGCCTGATGACGCTGTTCTTCCTGGTGGTGGGGCTGGAGACCCGGCGCGAGCTCGACCTCGGTGACCTGCGGGAACGGCGCCGGTTCGTGCTGCCGATCGTCACCGGGCTGCTCGGCATGGCGTTCCCGGTCGCGATCTACCTGGCGTTCAACGCCGGCCGGGCCAGTGCCCACGGCTGGGGCGTGGCGATGTCGACCGACACCGCGCTGGCGCTGGGGCTGCTGGCCCTGTTCGGCCGCGAGGTACCGGACCGGATGCGGGTGTTCGTGCTCACCGTGTTCGTGGTCGACGACCTGGGCGCGCTGCTGGTCATCGCGTTCGTCTACAGCGACAAGATCGTTTTTATGCCGCTGGTGCTCGCGATCGCCGCCTTCGCGCTGATGCTGGTGTCGGTCCGGTTCCATCTGCAGCGGCGCTCGGTGTTCGTGGTGCTCGGGATCGTGGTCTGGGGCGCGCTGCGCGCCAGCGGCGTCGACCCGGTGGTGGCGGGGCTGGCCATCGGGCTGGCGGTGCCCGCCTACACGCCGTCCCGCTCCGCCCTGGAGGACGCGACCGGGCTGGTCCGGCGGTTCCGCGAGCAGCCCACCCCGGAGCTGGCCCGGACCGCCCGGCAGGGCCTGACCGCCGCGCTGTCACCCAACTCGCGGCTGCAGAGCTTCTACCACCCCTGGACCAGCTTCCTCATCGTGCCGCTGTTCGCGCTGGCCAACGCCGGGGTGGTGCTGAACGGCAGCTTTCTGGCCACTGCCTACACCGCCCCGATCACGCTCGGGGTGCTGGTCGGCTACGTGGCCGGCAAGCCGATCGCGGTGACGTTCAGCTCGTGGCTGGTGACCCGGCTGACCCACGGCCAGGTGCGGCCGCCGATCGGGCGGGCCGCGGTGCTGGGCAGCGGCACGATCGCCGGCATCGGCTTCACCGCCGCGCTGCTCATCGCCACCCGGGCGTTCACCGGCCAGGACCTGGCCGAGGCCAAGCTCGGGGCGCTGTCGGCGGTGCTGATCGCGGCCGGGCTGACCTGGGGGGTGCTGCGGGTGACGCAGCTGCTGCCGGCTGACCGGCGGGCCCGGCTGCTACTCGGCGACACCCGGCTGATCCAGGACCTGATCCCGGCCGTCGACCCCGAGCACGACCACATCCGCGGCCCCAAGCAGGCGCTGATCACGGTCATCGAGTTCGGCGACTTCGAATGCCCGTACTGCGGCCAGGCCGAGCCGGTGGTGCGCGACATCCTGACCGACACCACCATCCGCTACGTCTGGCGGCAGCTGCCGCTGACCGACGTGCACCCGCGGGCCCAGCTGGCGGCCGAGGCGGCCGAGGCGGCCGCCGCCCAGGGCGCGTTCTGGCCCATGCATGACCTGCTGCTCCAGCACCAGGACGCGCTGACCATAGCCGACCTGACCCGGTACGCCGAGTCGCTGGGGCTGGACGCCGGCCGGTTCAGCGACGAAATCAGCCGGCACGTGTACGAGACCCGGGTGGCCCAGGACGTCGAGTCGGCCGACCTGTCCGGGGTGTCCGGCACTCCCACGTTCTTCATCAACGGCCAGCGCCACTACGGCGCGTTCGATCTGCCCACGCTGACCGAGGCGATCCGCGTCGCCCGCGAGCGGGCCGTCACCGGCACCGCCCCCGACTGGGCGCCCGACGAGGTCGATCCCAAGGACTTTCCGGACGACGCCACCGAGGAAGCGCCGCTCGACGAGGCCGCCGACGACTCCCCCGCCGAAGACGCGGCCGGCTGAGGTTATGCGGGTCCCGACGGCCGGGGTCAGCCGCTAATCATTTTGCGTGGAGACCAAATGGAAATGGTGTGGAGATGGTGTGGAGACCGCTCTCTAATAGCGCGGTAACTCGAATATCGCCAGCAGATACCGGATTGACACTGGCATTTGACCGGGTGATACTGATTTTAATTTCAGCGGGAGCCGGACTGGCGAAAACGTTTTCATTATTAATATTGAAAGCGTGCTCAGATCCGCACCCCCGTCAGGTTGGCCCGGGGGTGTGGCCATGGCGACGATAGCGCGAGCCGGGAGCCCGCTGACGTGCTTGGCGGTCGGTCAGTCCGGCACCAGGCTGTACTTAATCGCCAGCAATTCCAGCGTCAGCGAGCTGGCCCGGACGGCCACCGGCTGGCGGCCGGCGAGCCTTTCTCTTTCGGCGCTGAACAACCCGATGACGTGCTACGGGTCTGACGACAGTGACATCCTCCTGTACTGCGTCGGCACGCGCGCAAAAATCGTCCAGCTGTTCAAGTACGACAGCAATTGGCACCCGTTTACCCTTCAATGGCACGTGGCCGCCGACAGCCCGGTCATCTCCATCTTCGCGAATGGCTTCCGGCTGTACTACGTCGGCGCCGATCGCCAGGTCCATCGGCTGCTGACCCTGGCCGGGACCTTCTCGGAAGCGCCGGTGCCGCCGGCCGAGGCCGCACCGGGCAGCGGCCTGACCTGCACTATCGACTCGCGCGGTCTGGTCCGGGTGTTCTACGTCGACGCCACCGATCACACCCTGCATGTGCTGGCGGAGACCGACCCCGCCGATCCGGACGCAATGACCAACGACGCCATCAAAGGCACCAGCCCGGCCCCCGGAAGCGCGCTGACCTGCTTCACCCGGGAAGGCACCGGCAGCATCCGGGTCTATTACCTCGACCACCACGGCCGGATCAGCGAAATGGCCTGGAGCGGTGACGAGCAGATCGTCAGTCCGCTGGTGACCGCGATGCCGGGCAGCGCCCTGGCCAGTTTCGCGGCCGGGGGCTTGCACACCCGCCTGTACTACCTCGACAACCAGGCCCGGATCAATGAGCTGGCCGGGACCGACGATGACTGGGTCAATCACCGCCTGGCGGCCACCGCGGCCCGGGGCAGCGCCTTGACCTGCTACGGGGTCGACGGCTGGTGGACGCGGCTGTACTACCTGGACCCGCGCCACCGCGTCAACGAGCTGGCTTGGCACCCCACGACCGGAAATTTCGTCAACACACCCCTTTAGGAGTGATTGGCCATGTCCACTACGGCGAAAGCGGGCAGCCCGCTCACCTGTTTCGGCTTCGACCAGGAACTGACCCGGCTGTACTTCGCCGGCCCCGATTCCGGGCTCAAGGGACTGTCCATGAGCGCGGACGGCTGGCACCCAGAAGTCTTTTCCACCGAGCCACCCGGCCGCCAGCTCACCTGCTACGGCTTCAACGGGACCGACCCGCGGGTGTTCTATGTCGGCCTCGACGCCAAGATCTACCTGGTGCATCTGGGCGACGCCCAGCCCGGCGTGAAGAAGCCGCCCGGGCAGCCGGCGCCGGGCAGTCCGGTCACGTGTCTCGGCGTGGGCGGGCAGGGTGCCCGCTGCTACTACGTGGGCACCGACCATCTGGTGCATGAGCTGGCCCAGAACCGGAGCGGGGACTTCAGCTTCAGGAACCGGGTGGTGTCGGCGGACGTGGTCGCCACCGGCAGCGGCCTGACCTGCGAACAGGACCTCCAGCAGCTGGTCCGCGTGTTCTACGTCAGTGGCGCTGACCAGCTCCTGCACGTAGCCGCCGACGACAACGTCGACGATCCCGACGGAATGTCGGACGACCCGATTGAGAAGACCGACCCCGCGCCCGGCAGCGCGCTGACCTGTTTCGGCCTGAGCAACGGCGATACCCGGGTGTACTACCTCGACCGCGAACACCGGATCAACGAGGTGTCCTGGACCGACGATGACCTGACCAATGAGCGGCTCGACGTCACCGCGATGCCGGGCAGCCCCCTGACCTGCTTCGGGGTCGAGGGGCAACTGGCCCGGGTGTACTACCTCGACGATCAGGCCCAGGTGAACGAGCTGGCCCGGGTCCACGGACAGCACGGGCAGCCAGATCACTGGGTCAACCATCCGCTGCATTACACTGCGGCCGGGGACAGCGCGCTGACCTGCTTCGGGTTCCAGGGAAAGTGGACCCGGCTGTACTATCTCGACCCCGGGTACCAGGTGAACGAGCTGGCCTGGGACCCCACGGACAAGGTGTTCATCAACACGCCGCTCTAGCGGCCGGTCACACCCCCGAGCGGGCCTCGACCCGGCCGTCGGCGACCGCCGCGGCCAGGGCGGCGTGGTCGCGGACGGTCTGGGCGGCGTAGGCGACCGCGAAGTCGGTCACCGCCTGCTCGAAGCGGGCGGAGCTGCCGAGGTAGGCGGCGATCGCGGCCCGGTCACCGGTGCGGGCGTGGGCCCGGGCCAGCGTCCAGCCGCACAGCGCGCCGTAGGAGGTCATCACGGCCGGGTCCATCTGCTCGATCGGGGCCGAGTACTTCCAGTCCCGCAGCTGGCGCACGTAGTAGTCGGTCCGGACGCCGCTGAGCCCGGTGACCGCCTGCCAGCCGAGGAAGATGTCGCTGGCCGCCTGCATCAGCCGCTGGCCGACCACCACCCGCTCCCCGTGGTGCTCGTACTCGCTGTCGCCCGCGTAGGCGGCCAGCACCGAGCGCTGCGCCTCCTTGGCCTGCAGCAGCAGCGGGCCGCGGCCGTCGTCGGCTTCCATCAGGATGATCCAGGCCTGGGTGCCGACGCTGCCGACCCCGACCACCTTGCGGGCCACCCGGGTCAGCCGGAACTGGCGGACCAGGTGCTGCCGCTCGGGTGGCAGCGTGCTCGCGTACCCGCTGATCAGCGCGCGCAGGGTGGCGTACTCGGGCCCGGCCCAGTCGCCGGCCGGCAGGTCCTCGATCGGGACGATCAGCGGCGGGTCACTGACGATCTCCCGGCCGCCGTCGACCACCCGGGTCAGCTTGCCCACCGCCTGCATGCTGTCGCGGGTCCGGCTGCGGGCGGCGACTGCCTCGGTCTGCTTCAGCACCCGCTTCTTGAGCTGGGACCGGAAGCGGGCGATGGTGTCCTCGACGTCGAGCCGCGCGTACCAGACGTCCAGCGTCGGCATCCCCGCGAACTCGCGCATCGCGGTCCGGTACTGGGCGGCGGCGGCCAGCGCCACCTTCCGCCGCTGCTTGGCGCTGAACCCATTGTCGAGCCCGGCCACCACCAGGCTGGCGGCCAGCCGCTTGACGTCCCACTCGAACGGGCCCGGCAGCGTCTCGTCGAAATCGTTGACGTCGAACACCAGCCGCCGTTCCGGTGACCCGAACGCGCCGAAGTTGGACAGGTGCGCGTCCCCGCACAGCTGCGTCCGCAGGCCGGTGTCGGCCGTCGCGGCCAGGTCGGCGGCCATCGGCAGGGCCGCCCCGCGGAAGAACGTGAACGGCGAGACCAGCATCCGCCCGTGCCGCACCGGCACCAGGTCAGGGATGCGCGACCGCCCCTGCTCGACCAGCAGCCCGATCGGGTCGCGGCCGGGCGCGGCCCGGAACTCGGCCTGGGCGTCGAGCGGCACCCGGGCCCGGGCCGCCTTACCGGCCGCGGCACCGCGGCCGCGGGTCCCGGCCTCGCTGCGTTCCTGCGTCTGCGCAGACATACCCCGCCCCCTCCTTTCTCGTTATAGACCTTCGGGCGTGTAATGGGTACTGACGTGAAGATCGCGATGGAGGCAGCGGTGACGATGTACCAGGTAACCAACCCGGCGACCGGCAAGGTGGAGAAGGAGTATCCCACCGCGACCGACGCGGAGATCAGCGACGTGCTGGCGCAGGCCGACGCCGGCTACAAGTCCTGGCGGGAGACGTCGCTGGACGAGCGGGCCGCGATCCTGCGCCAGGTGTCCCAGCTGTACCGGGACCGGGCCGACGACCTGGCCACGCTCATCACCCGGGAGATGGGCAAGACCACCACGGCCGCGCTGGGCGAGATCAAGTTCGCCGCGGTCATCTACAAGTACTACGCCGACAACGGGGCCGACCTGCTGAAAGACCAGCCGCTGGACACGCGGGTGCCCGGGTCGGCCTGGGTCCGCAAGAGCCCGATCGGGGCGATCCTCGGCATCATGCCCTGGAACTACCCCTACTACCAGGTGGCCCGGTTCGCGGCCCCGAACCTGATGATCGGCAACACCATAATCCTCAAGCACGCGCCCCAGTGCCCGGAGTCGGCGCTGGCCATGCAGCAGATCTTCCGCGACGCGGGGCTGCCGGACGACGCCTACATCAACGTGTTCGCCAGCAACGAGCAGGTCGCGGAGATAATCGCTGACCCGCGGGTGGCGGGCGTGTCGGTCACCGGCAGCGAGCGGGCCGGGGCGGCGGTGGCCGCCACCGCCGGCCAGCACCTCAAGAAGGTGGTGCTGGAGCTGGGCGGCAGCGACCCGTTCATCGTGCTCGACGGGGCCAACCTGCCCGAGGTGGCCAAGACCGCGGCGGCCGCCCGGATGGAGAACGGCGGCCAGGCCTGCAACTCCTCCAAGCGGATGATCGTGGCCGAGAGCGTCTACGACGAGTTCCTGAGCGAGTTCACCGCGGCCATGTCCGGCTACAAGACCGGCGACCCGACCGACCCGGCCACCAGCTACGGGCCGATGTCCTCGGAGCAGGCGGCGGTCAACCTGACCGCCCAGGTCGACGACGCGGTCAGCAAGGGCGCCACCGTGCACCTGGGCGGCCACCGGGTCGACGGGCCCGGCTCGTTCTTCGAGGCGACCGTGCTGTCCGGGGTCACCCCGGAGATGCGGGCGTTCCGTGAGGAACTGTTCGGCCCGGCCGCCGTGGTCTACAAGGTGGCCAACGCCGACGAGGCGGTGGAGCTGGCCAACAGCAGCCCGTTCGGCCTCGGGGGGGCGGTGTTTGGCAGCGACGAGGCGCTGGCCCTGGACGTCGCCAACCGGCTCGACGTCGGCATGGCCTGGGTCAACTCGGCCGAGGGAGGCGGCGCCGATCTGCCGTTCGGCGGCACCAAGCGCTCGGGCGTCGGCCGCGAGCTGGGCCCGCTCGGCATCGACGAGTTCGTCAACAAGAAGCTGATGCACACCCCGCCCGAGGCCAGCTGACCAATCCGGCGCCGCTCGCGTCCGGGAAGCCCCTGGCCCAGGGCCAGGCCAGGGACTGTCACGGGCGCGAGCGGGCGGGTGGCGAGCGATCATCAAGCCATGGACTTCAAGCTCGAGGTGGTCGTGCTGCCCGTCTCCGACGCGGACCGGGCCAAGGACTTCTACAAGGCACTGGGGTGGCGGGAGGACGCCGACTTCGTGACCGGATCCGAGTTCCGGGTCGTGCAGCTGACCCCGCCCGGCTCACCGGCCTCGGTGATCTTCGGGTCCGGGCTGACCTCGGCCGCGCCCGGTTCGGCCGAGGGCCTGCAGCTGGTGGTGGACGACATCAGCGCGGCCCGCAGCGACCTGGCCGGGCGTGGAGCCGACGTTAGCGAGGTGTTCCACGATGAGGGCGGCGTGTTCCACCACGCCGGGACCGCCGCCCGGGTGATCGGGCCCGCGCCCGAGAACGCCAGCTACGGCTCGTTCGTCTCGTTCAGCGATCCGGACGGCAACCAGTGGTTCGTGCAGGAAGTCACGACCCGCCTGCCGGGGCGCTGAACCGTGGGTGATTACGACGTCATCGTGCTCGGGGCCGGCTCACCGGGCGAGCACTGCGCGGGTGAGCTGGCCGACGGCGGTCTGAAGGTCGCCGTGGTCGAGCACCGGCTGGCCGGCGGCGAGTGCTCCTACTACGCCTGCATCCCGTCCAAGACCCTGCTGCGCCCGGGCGAGGCGGCCGCGGACGCGCGTGAGGCGGCCGCCACCGCCGAGGTCGACGTGGCGGCGGCGCTGGCCTACCGCGACTACATGGTGTCGGACTACTCCGACGCCGGGCAGGTCCGCTGGCTGGCGGGCGAAGGCATCGACCTGCTGCGGGGCACCGGCCGGCTGGCCGGGCCGGGCGTGGTCGAGGTCGACGGGGCCCGGCACACCGCCCGGCACGTGGTGCTGGCGACCGGCTCGGATCCGGTCATCCCGCCGGTGCCGGGCCTGCGGGAGCTGGCCGGGGTGTGGACCAACCGCGAGGTGACGGCGATGAAGGCGGTGCCCCGCCGCCTGCTGATCCTGGGCGGCGGCCCGGTCGGGGCGGAGATGGCCCAGGCCGTCCGGCGGCTGGGCGGCGAGGTGGTGCTGGCCGAGGGTTCCTCGCACGTGCTGGCGCGCGAGCCCAAGCCGCTGGGGGACGCGCTCGGCGTCGAGCTGCGCAAGGACGGCATCGAGCTGCACCTGGGCCGGCAGGCCACTGCGGCCCGGCGGGACGGGGCCGACTACGTGCTGACGCTGGACGACGGGACCGAGCTGCGCGGCGACAAGCTGCTGATAGCCACCGGCCGGGCCCCGCGGATCCCGGACGGCCTGGACACGGTCGGGGTCACCGCCGGGCGGCACGGGGTCACGGTCGACGGGCGCTGCCGGGTGGCCGACCGGCTGTGGGCGGTGGGCGACGTCACCGGCGTCCGGCTGCTGACTCACGTGGGCAAGTACCAGGGCGAGGTGGTGGCCTCCAACATCCTCGGCGAGGACCGCGAGGCCCACTACGAGGCGATACCGGACGTGGTCTACACCGACCCGGAGGCGGCCGCGGTCGGGGTCAGCGAGGCCCCGTTCCGGGCCACGGTGCCGGTCGCCGAGGTGGCCAAGACCGCGACCTACACGCACGCCTACGCCGATCACCAGGGGTTCCTGACCCTGCTCAGCGACGGCCAGCGGCTGCTCGGCGCCTACGCGCTGGGGCCGCAGGCCGGGGAGTGGATGCAGCAGGCCACGCTGGCCATCCGCGCCCAGGTGCCGCTGGACGTGCTGCGGGACGTCATCCAGCCGTTCCCAACGTTCTCGGAGATCTTCGTGGCCGGGCTCAAGGCGCTGCGGAACGAGATAGCGGCTGGGTCGTCGGCGACGGCCGCGGCAGTACCCGCCGCAGCTCCCGGCGGGAGCTGATGCCGAGCTTGCTGAACACCTTGCGCAGGTGCCATTCGACCGTGCGGGCGGACAGAAACAGCTGAGCCCCGATCTCGGGGTTGGTGCAGCCGTCGGCCGCGAGCCGGGCGATCGCGGCCTCCTGGGCGGTGAGCACGTCCCCGAGGCCAGGGTCGCGGCGGCGGACGGTCTCCCCGGTGGCCATCAGCTCCCGCCGGGCCCGTTCGGCGAACGCGCCCGCCCCCATCGCCGTCAGCAGGTCGTGCGCCGTCCGGAGCTGGGTGCGGGCGTCCGCGCGGCGGTTCTCCCGGCGTAGCCACTCGCCGTAGAGCAGCTGGGCCCGGGCCAGCTCGGGCCGCAACTGGGTGCGGGCGAGCCGGTCGATCGCCTCCCGGTACAGCGGCTCGGCCCGAGCCGCCGGGGTGACCAGCGCCTGGCAGCGGACCGCGAGGCCCAGCCCGAAGTCGGTCCCGCCGGGCGCGGTCAGCTCGGCCAGCCGGGCGGCGGCGGTGACGGCTTGGTCCGGACGGCCGCTGCGGACGGCCGCCTCGGCCAGTTCTGGCAGCGCCCACATGGCCATGAAGAGCTGGGGCGTGTCGGCGCTGGCGCGCTGAGCGGCGGCCCGCGCGTCGGTATAGCGGCCCTGGCCGTTGGCGAGGATCGCCGACACCCAGTGCGCGTAGGTCACCGCGTTCCCCTGCCCGGCCCCAGCCGCGTCGGCCAGGGTGGCCTCGATCAGCGGCCCCGCTTCCTCTTCGTGACCGCGCAGGGCCGCCACCAGCATCGCGGTGTACGGGGCGGCCCGGCTGCCGGTCGCCGCGCACACCGCGTCGGTCTCGGCCGCCAGCGTTCCCGCGGCCGCGAAGTCACCGCTCCAGGCGATCGCGGTGCCCAGCGCCCCCAGCATGACCGGCAGCTGGTCGAGCGCACCGGCCGCCCGGGCCAGTCCGACCTGGCGGCCCAGCATCGCCCGCCAGGTGTCGTCGTCCCACAGCGCACTGGCGGCCGCCTGCGCGATCCAGCCCCAGCGCAGCTCGTCGGCCGCGCTCACCTGCGGGTTGGTGCAGGCGCGGATGGCCGCCCGCAGGGCCGGGGCGGCGGCCGCCGGACCGTCGGTGACCAGCTGGGCCAGCCCGTCCAGGACCAGGCCGGCCAGCGGCGGCGAGCCCGCCGGCCCGGCCGCGCCGGCCGGTGGCAGCGCGCGGGCCGCCCGGGCGACCTCCAGCAGGTCGGCCCCGCAGGCCAACCGCCCCGCGCAGCGGGCCGCCAGCCAGGCGGTCAGGTAGGTCTCACGGGCCCGGCCGAGGTCGAGCGGTTCGAGCCGCCGGGCCGCCTTGAGCAGCAGCAGCGGGGCGTCGCTGCCCAGCCCGGAGGCGAACACGACCTGCCCGCGCAGCAGGTCCACCCGGGCGCTCTGGCCTTCGTCCAGCGGCCCCGCTTCCGCGCTGGCCAGCAGGTTCAGGGCCTGGCCGAACGCCCCGGCCTGGAGGCTGGCCTGGGCGGCGGCCAGCGTGCGTTCGGCCCGCCCGGCGGCGTCGGTGGTGAGCAGCACCGAGCGCTCCAGGAACGCGGCGGCCGCCGCCAGTCCCCCGCGGGCCTGGGCCCGGGCCGCGAAATGTTCCAGCTCGGCCGCCACCTCGTCGTCGGGGCCGTCGGCGCCCAGGGCCCGGTGCCAGGCCCGGCGGTCGGGGTCGGCGCCCGGATCGGTCACCTCGGCCAGGGCCCGGTGCGCGGCCCGGCGATCGGCCCCGCCCGCCGCCTGGTAGGCGGCCGCCCGCAGGAGCGGATGCCGGAACCGGACCCGGGCGCTGATCTCCAGCAGGCCGGCCTCCTGGGCCGGCGCGGCCACCTGGAGGGAGAGGCCGAGCCACCCGGCCGCCCGTTCCACCAGCCGCCGGTCGCCCGATGGGTCGGCCGCCGCCACCAGCAGCAGCCGCCGGGTCGGGGCGGGCAGCCCGGCCAGCTGGCGGCTGAAGCCGTTTCCGGCCTGGCCCGGCCCCACGGCCGGGCCAGGCAGCGCCCCCGGCAGGCCGAACCCGCCCGCCAGGTCGGCCGGGCTCAGGCCGCGGGGCAGCTCCAGCAGCGCCAGCGGGTTGCCGCGGGTCTCGGCCACGATCAGGTCCCGGACCTCGGCGTCCAGTGGGACCGGGAGCACCGAGTCCAGCAGCGCCCGGGCGTGCTCGGCCCGCAGCCCGGTCACGGTCAGCTCGGGCAGGCCGGCCAGCTCGGGGCCGGACGCCGACGGCCCGGCCTCCGCTGGCCCGGGCTCCGCTGGCCCGGGTGGGCGGGTCGCGAACACCAGGCCGACCGGGTCGGACGTCAGTCTCCGGGCGGCGAACCCGAGCGCTTGCGCGGACGCCTGGTCCAGCCACTGCTCGTCGTCAACGACGCAGATCAGCGGCCGCCCGGCCGCCACCTGGGACAGCAGGCCGAGGACGGCCAGCCCGACCAGGAACCGGTCCGGGGGCGGGCCGGTACGGAGGCCGAACGCGGTCCGCAGCGCATCCCGCTGCGGGTCCGGCAGCTGGCCAACGTGGTCCAGCATCGGCGTGCACAGCTGGTGCAGGCCGGCGAAGGCCAGCCCCGTCTCCGACTGAACGCCGGTCGCCCGCGCGACCCGGCAGCCGTCGGCCTGCTCGACCAGGTAGCCGAGCAGCGCGCTCTTGCCCACGCCGGGCTCCCCGTGGATGACCAGCGTGCGGCTCTCCCCCGAGCGGACCGCGTCCAGGAGCCGGTCGAGCACGTCCCGTTCCCGGTTGCGGTCGGCCAGGCCATGAGTCACACGGCCTCCCGTGGCTTGATCACCGCGTGCCTGGCCGCAGACTAACCCGGCCCGCATAACCGGGCAATGCTCCCGGATGGTCCTTGACCGGACCTTGACGTTAATGTGTTGGCGTCGCGGGGCCGATCGGGGAACACTGAAACCCATGAGCCGCGTCACGTTGCGCGACGGCGGCGTGGAGGTACAGCCGCCGCTGCTGGCCCGGCCGTTCCAGGCGGGCATGACCGGGTGGATCGTCGTGTTCGGGGCGATCATCGTCGAGCTGATCGGCGGCGCCCTGACCTACCAGAAGTTCCCCGGCGCGGCGCTGCCGGTGCTGATCATCCCGGCCGCGGTGGCGTTCGGGGTCGGGGTCCTGCAGTGGTGGCAGATCCACACGTCCGGGGCCGACCCAGCCAGCTGGTGGCACCTGAGCGCGATCGTGGCGGCGCTGCTGATCTGGTACCTGTGGCCGGTCGCCCCGGGCGCCCTGGCCGGCAACACCGGCAGCGCCAAGGCCGCCTGCGACATGCTGCCGACCGACAACACGGCCGACTGCCTGCACCGGGCCGCGTCGGCCCTGGACGCCTCCCACCTGTGCTGGTACCTGGCGCTGGTGGTGATCCTGGCGTGCGCGGGGCTGGCCCGCCGGTCCCAGATCGCGGCCTGGGCCGCGCTGCCGGTCGCGTTCGCGGGCTGCCAGCTGGCGGCCAACTTCCTCGAGCAGCTGCTCCGGCACTTCCAGCCGTACGGTTAACCGGCCAACCCGGCCGGACCGGTCATCTCCCGCAGGTCGGGTGATTCGGTGAGCGGCGGCTGGGTGGCCGCCTTGACCTCGGCCACGGTGGCGCCGGGAGCGATCTCCCGCAGGACGAGCCCGCTGCGGGTGACGTCGATGACGGCCAGGTTGGTCATGATCGTGTTGACGCAGCGGCGGCCGGTGAGCGGCCAGGTGCACACGTCGACGATCTTCGGGCTGCCGTCCCGGGCCACGTGCTCGGTCATCGCGATCACGTACTTGGCCCCGTAGACCAGGTCCATGGCGCCGCCCATGCCCTTGATCATCTTGCCCGGGATCGTCCAGTTGGCCAGGTCACCGTCGGCGGAGATCTGCATCGCGCCGAGCACCGCGACATCAATGTGGCCGCCCCGGATCATCGCGAACGACATCGCCGAGTCGAAGAACGACGCGCCCGGCTGGATCGTGACCGTCTCCTTGCCGGCGTTGATCAGGTCCGGGTCGAGATGGTCCTCGTCGGGGTAGGGCCCCACCCCCAGGATTCCATTTTCAGCATGCAAAACCACGTGCACCCCGTCGGGCACGTAGTTCGGGACGAGGGTCGGCAGGCCGATGCCGAGGTTCACGTACTGGCCGTCTTCCAGTTCGGCCGCGACCCGCGCCGCCAGTTCCTCCCGGCTCAGCATTACTACTTCGCCTCCTTGTCGGCGCGCGGACGGGTGGTCCGCTTCTCGATCGGCTTCTTACGCGGTTCGGCCTGCACGACCCGGTGGACGAAGATGCCCGGCGTGTGCACCTGGTCGGGGTCGATCTCCCCCGGCTCGACCAGCTCCTCGACCTCGGCGATGGTGACCCGGCCGGACATCGCCACCAGCGGGCTGAAGTTGCGGGCGGCCTCGTGGAACACCAGGTTGCCGTGCCGGTCCCCGCGGGCCGCCCGGAGCAGGGCGAAGTCGCAGACGATGCTCTGCTCGAGCACGTACTGGCGCCCGTCGAACTCGCGGACCTCCTTGGGCGGGGAGGCGACCGCGACCGAGCCGTCGGCCGCGTGCCGCCACGGCAGGCCGCCGTCGGCGACCTGGGTGCCCACCCCGGCCAGGGTGTAGAAGGCGGGGATGCCGGACCCGCCCGCCCGCAACCGTTCGGCCAGCGACCCCTGCGGGGTCAGCTCGACCTCGATCTCGCCGCCCAGATACTGGCGGGCGAACTCCTTGTTCTCGCCGACGTAGGAGGCGATCACCCGGCGGATCCGGCCCTCCGCCAGCAGCAGCCCGAGGCCGACGTCGTCCAGCCCGCAGTTGTTCGACACGACCTCCAGGTCGGTGGCGCCCTGAGCCTTGAGCGCGTCGATCAGGTCGAACGGAATGCCCGAGATGCCGAATCCGCCGACCGCGATCCGGCTGCCATGACCGACGTCACGCACAGCTTCATCGGCAGAGGCCACGGTCTTGTCCACGGCTGGCTCCTCACGTGAGCAGGTCGGGTGCGGATCTAAGCAAGGCTAACGGAGCCGGTAATCCTCCAGAATCCGGCGCCCGATGATCATGCGCTGGATGTCGGCGGTGCCCTCGCCGATCAGCAGCATCGGCGCCTCCCGGTAGAGCCGCTCGATCTCGTACTCGGTGGAGAAGCCGTAGCCGCCGTGGATGCGGAACGAGTCTTCGACCACGTCCCGGCAGTACTCCGAGGCCAGGTATTTGGCCATGCCGGCCTCCAGGTCGTTGCGCTGGCCGGAGTCCTTCTTGCGGGCGGCCATGATCATCATCTGGTGGGCGGCCTCGACCTTGGTCGCCATGTCGGCCAGCCGGAACTGCACGGCCTGGTGCTGGGCGATCGGCTGCCCGAAGCTCTGGCGCTGCTGGGCGTAGCTGACCGCCAGCTCGAACGCGCGCAGCGCGACCCCGCAGCCGCGGGCGGCCACGTTGACCCGGCCGACCTCGACGCCGTCCATCATCTGGTAGAAGCCACGGCCGGGGACCCCGCCCAGCAGCTGGCCGGCCGGGATGCGGTAGCCGGAGAAGACCAGCTCGGTGGTGTCGACCCCCTTGTAGCCCATCTTGCCGATCTTGCCCGGAATGGTGAGCCCGGGCGCGACCTCACCGAAGCCGGGCTGCTTCTCGACCAGGAACGTGGCCATGTTCCGGTACACCGACTCGGCCCCTTCGTCGGTCTTGACCAGCACCGCGACCAGCGAGGAGGTGGCGCCGTTGGTCAGCCACATCTTCTGCCCGTCGATCACGTAGCCGTCCCCGTCCGGCTCGCGGGTGGCTCTGGTCTTGATGGCGGCCACGTCGGAGCCGCAGTCCGGTTCGGACATGGAAAAGGCGCCGCGCACCTCGCCGGTCGCCATCCGCGGCAGGTAGCGCTGCTTCTGCTCCTCGGTGCCGTGCTGGAGCAGCATCCAGGCCACGATGAAGTGGGTGTTGATGATGCCGGACACGCTCATCCAGCCGCGGGCGATCTCCTCGACCGCCAGCGCGTAGGTCAGCAGCGACTCCACCAGGCCGCCGTACTGCTCGGGGATCGTCAGCCCGAACAGCCCCATCTCGCTCATCGCGGCGACGATCGTGGCCGGGTACTCGTCGTCGTGCTCGAGCCGCTGGGCGTGCGGGATGATCTCCCGGTCGGTGAACGCGCGGACGGCGTCGATGATCTCCCGCTGGACGTCGGTCAGCCCGCTGGTCTGTGCCAGTCGGCCCATGGTCACCCGCCTTGCTCGGGCGGCGCGGAGGCCACCACGCCGCGCTGGTGCAGGTCATCGACCTCGTCCTGGCCCAGGCCGAGGTCACCACCGAGGATGGCGGCCGAGTGCTCACCGAGCACCGGCGCCCGGACCGGCTGCTGGTCGCCAGCGGCCGCCCCGCGGGCCCGGATCGGCGAGCCCGGCGCCCGGTACTGTCCCACCCCAGGCTGATCGACCAGGCCCATCATCGGGTTGGCGCGGGTCTCCTCGGCCGCCGCCACCTCGGTGAACGACCGGTACGCCGACCACAGCACCGAGGTGGCACCCAGGGCCGCGGTCACCGTGGCCAGGTCGTGGGTGCCGAACCAGCGCTGCAGCAGCGCCGCCAGCACCTCGCGATACTCGTAACGGTCACCCTCGGCCGCGAAGTCGGCCCCCAGCGATTCGGCCAGCGCCGCCACCGGCCGCTGCTGGCCGCTGACCTCGACCAGGTCGGCCCAGTGGCGCGGGGTGAGCGCCACCACCATCACCCGGCTGCCGTCGCCGGTGGTGAAGTCGCGGGCGAAGCTGCCGTACAGGTGGTTGCCGACCTTGGGCCGCCTGACCCCGTTCAGCTCGGCTTCGCCCAGGAAGCCGAGGTTGCCCGCGGTGGCCAGCGCGACGTCGTGCAGGGCGACCGTCAGCGGCTGGCCCCGGCCGGTCAGCCGCCGCTGCCGGTCGGCCGCCAGCAGCCCGATCGCCGCGTACAGGCCGCAGGCGACGTCCCAGGCGGGCAGCACGTGGTTGACCGGGCCAGCATGGCCCTCCGGGCCGGTCACCAACGGGAACCCGAGCTCGGCGTTGACCGTGTAGTCGACCGCCGGGCGGCCGTCCGCGTATCCGTCGATCCGCAGGTGGATCAAGTCGGGCCGCAGCGCGGACAGGGTTTCGTAGCTCAGCCACGGGCGGGGCGCGTTGGTCAGCACCACACCGCCGCCAGGACCCGAGCCGGTGATCAGCCGGGTGACGAGCTGCTGGCCCGCCGCTGAGCGGAGGTCGACCGCCAGCGAGCGCTTGCCCTTGTTCAGGCTGGCCCAGTAGATGCTGGTCCCCGTGGCGGTCACCGGCCAGCGGCCGTGATCGGCGGCGCCGCCCAGCGGGTCGACCCGGATGACGTCGGCGCCCAGCTGGGCCAAGGTCATGCCGCCGAGCGGCCCGGCCACGAACGAGGCCACCTCGACCACCCGCAGTCCCGCCAGCGGCCGGCCAGCCGTCACCGGATGATCATCGGGAGGCGGCACGATATGACTGTAGCCCTTGGTCGCCGCCGAGGGAGAACAGGACCAGCCGGCGGCCCAGCCGCCAGCGCAGGCGGCTGACCGGGTCCAGGTGCAGCAGCCGGGCCAGCGGCGAGCCGTGCCGCTTGCTGCTGACCAGCAGGACCGCGTGGTAGTCGTGGCGGCGGACCTCCGGCGGGACGGTCTTGACCAGGTCGTCGCTGTCGCTGATGAATCCGCTGGCCTCGCAGCCGATGGTGGTCAGGTGGCGGACGGTGAGGTTCATCCGGTGCTCGGCGTCCGCCCCCACGTCGTGCTTCGGCCGGGGCGCTTTCGGGAACACGCCCATCTGGGCCCCGAGCAGCATTTCGGTGGCGGGCAGCTTGGACTCGCTGGTGTCGGTCAGCGACAGCACCACCGCCTCGCACGGACCCTGTTCCTGCTCGGCGACCAGATAGTTGATCGGCTCTAGCCCGAGCTCTTCGTCGGCGGCCAGGAAATCCATGTCCAGCACGATCAAATACCGTCGCATGCCCATCACTTCCCCTGCGGCTGACGGCTGCTGATGGGCCTACCCGAGGGCAGCCTGGCCAACCCCGCTGGTCACCACGGGCATCGGGTGCGAAAATAGGTTCATGGCGGAGTACCCGGAGAACCCGAGGCGCCAGTTCGCGGCGGCCTGGCGTTCCGCCACGGACGCGGTCGACCAGTGGCGCAAGCAGGTGACGGCGGCGACCTCGGAGGCGCTGGACAAGCTGGATCCGGCCGTCCGCTCGGCGCTGGAGGCGGCCCGGGCCGCGGTGGCCGGCCACTGGGGTGCCTGCCAGTGCCCCTGCGCGACCGCCCACCCGCAGGACCAGGGCGTGTGCGACGGCCGGGCGGTCATGACCCGGCGGCTGGACGGCACCAGCCGGCCGACCTGTGCCCCCTGCGCGGTCGCCCAGGGTGTCGCCGAGATGCGCCGCTAGGGCGTGTCTCGTAGATCTTGATTGCCGGTTTTCGGTTGGATTGGGCCGTGGATGAAGAGCATCTGAAGCGGCATGATCTGACTGATGCGGAGTGGTCGCGGCTGGCGCCGTTGCTGCCGGCGCATCCGCGGCAGGGGCACCGGTGGAATGATCACCGGCTGGTCATCGACGGGATCTTCCACCGGACCCGGACCGGGTGCCCGTGGCGGGATCTGCCGGAGCGGTCCGGGAACTGGAAGACGGTCTATAACCGGCATCGCCGCTGGTCCGCCGATGGGACCTGGGAGATGATCCTGGATGCGCTGCGGGCTGGCTGCGATGAGGGAGCGCGGGACTGGGCGGTGGCGGTGGACTCGACCGTGGTGCGGGCGCATCAGCATGCGGCTGGGGCCCGGCACCGGCCGCCCGCCGATGTGGTCCCGCGCGGCTGGCACCAGCGGAGCTGAGCACCCCGCTGCGTCCCCGGGGCCCCATC
>JAFAYQ010000030.1 GCA_019240215.1 Actinomycetota bacterium
CCAACCCCCCAAGCCCCAGCCGCCACCCAAGCCCCAGCCGCCACCCAAGCCCCGCAAACCCCACCGGCCCCAGAAGCCCCCACCGTCGCGATCGTCTTCTACCGCGCCCACGAGCTCTCCGGCAACACCGCCTTCGTCGACACCCTCTGCCAGGCGATATCGGACCAGGGCGCCGCCCCCCTCCCGGTCTACTGCGCGTCCCTCCGCTCCGCCGACCAGGGCCTCAAGGACCTCCTCGCCCCCGCCCAGGTGGTCATCACCACCGTCCTGGCCGCCGGCGGCTCGGCCGCCGCCGACTCCGGCACCGAGGGCGACTGGGATGCCGGCGCCCTGGCCACCCTGGGCGTCCCGATCCTCCAGGGCCTCTGCCTCACCTCCTCCCGCTCCCAGTGGCGGGCAGCCGACGGCGGGCTGAGCCCGATCGACGCGGCCATGCAGGTCGCCATCCCCGAGTTCGACGGCCGCCTGATCACGGTGCCGTTTTCATTCAAGGAGGACGGCCCCGACGGCATCGGCGTCTACGTGGCCGACCCCGAGCGCTCGGCCCGGCTGGCCGGCCTCGCGGTCCGCCAGGCCAAGCTGGCCCGCACCCCCAACCGGGACAAGCGGGTGGCGATCATGCTGTCGTCGTACCCGACCAAGCACGCCCGGGTCGGCAACGCGGTCGGCCTCGACACCCCCGCCTCGGCCGTGGCCCTGCTGCAGGCCATGCGGGCGGCCGGCTACGACCTCGGCGACGGCTTCCCCGAGGACGGCGACACCCTCATCCACACGCTGATCGCGGCGGGCGGCTACGACACCGAGTGGCTGACCGAGGAGCAGCTCAGCGCCGCTCCGGCCCGGGTCCCGGCCGGCCGCTACCGGCAGTGGCTGCAGTCCCTGCCTGAGGACTTCACCCGCTCGGTCATCGACCAGTGGGGCGAACCCCCGGGTGAGCTGTACACCGAGGGCGACGACCTGGTGTTCGCCTCGTTGCGGTTCGGCCACGTGATCGTGATGATCCAGCCTCCCCGCGGGTTCGGCGAGAACCCGGTCGCGATCTACCACGACCCGGTGCTGCCGCCGTCCCACCACTACCTGGCCGCCTACCACTGGCTGGACCGCGAGTTCGGCGCCGACGCCGTCGTCCACCTGGGCAAGCACGGCACCCTGGAATGGCTGCCGGGCAAGGGCCTGGGACTGTCGGCCGGCTGCGGTCCGGACGCCGTCCTGCGCGACCTGCCGCTGGTCTATCCGTTCATCGTCAACGACCCGGGCGAAGGCACCCAGGCCAAGCGGCGTGCGCACGCCACGATCGTCGACCACCTGGTCCCGCCCATGGCCCGGGCCGACACCTACGGCGAGCTGGCCAAGCTCGAGCAGCTGCTGGACGAGTACGCCACCGTGGCCGCGCTCGACCCCGACAAGCTGCCCGCGGTCCGGGCCCAGATCTGGTCGCTGATCCACGAGGCCCAGCTTCACCACGACCTCGGGGTCCAGATCGCGCCCGAGGCGGCCGAGTTCGACGACTTCGTGCTGCACATCGACGGCTACCTGTGCGAGGTCAAGGACGCCGCCATCCGCGACGGCCTGCACATCCTCGGCGCTGCCCCCGAAGGCGAGGCCCTGGTCAACCTGGTCCTGGTCATCCTCCGCGCGGCCCAGCTGTGGAGCGCCCGCTGGGGCACCCTGCCCGGCCTCCGGGCCGCCCTCGGCCTGACCGAAGGTTCCGGCGAGGCGACCCGTACCGAGACCGACCGCTCCGAGCAGACCGCCCGCGCCCTGGTCGAAGCCATGGCCGCCGCCGACTGGGACCCCGGCCAGGCCGCCAACGTCGCCGCCACCGCCGCCACCCCAGACGTCGACCCCCAAGCCGTCACCCGCGTCCTCCAGTTCGCCTGCACCGAGGTCGTCCCCCGGCTGGCCGCCACCACCGGCGAGATCGGCGCGGTCCTGACCGCCCTGTCCGGCGGCTACGTCCCGGCCGGCCCGTCCGGCTCACCCACCCGGGGCCTGGTCAACGTGCTGCCGACCGGCCGCAACTTCTACTCGGTCGACCCCAAGGCGATCCCGTCGCCCAACTCCTGGGACACCGGCGCCGCGCTGGCCGAGTCGCTGCTGGCCCGGCACCTGGCCGACGAGGGCCGCTACCCCCGCTGCGTCGGCCTGACCGTCTGGGGCACCTCGGCCATGCGCACCCAGGGCGACGACATCGCCGAGGTGCTGGCGCTGATCGGCTGCCGCCCGACCTGGGACGAGACTTCCCGCCGGGTCACCGGCTTCGCGGTCGTGCCCGCCGCCGAGCTCCAGCGCCCCCGGATCGACGTCACCCTGCGCATCTCCGGCTTCTTCCGGGACGCCTTCCCGCACGTGATCGCGCTGCTCGACGACGCCATCGCCACCGTGGCCGGGCTGGACGAGCCGGACGACGTCAACTACCTGCGGGCGCACGCCACCGCCGACCACGCCGCCCACGGCGACTGGCGCCGGGCCACCACCCGCATCTTCGGCTCCAAGCCGGGCGCCTACGGGGCCGGCCTGCTGCCGCTGATCGACGCCAGGAACTGGCACGACGACGCCGACCTGGCCGAGGTGTACGCGGTGTGGGGTGGGTACGCCTACGGCCGTGAATTGGACGGACGGCCCGCCCGGGGCGACATGGAGACCGCGTTCGCGCGGATCGCGGTGGCGGCCAAGAACGCCGACACTCGCGAGCACGACATCGCCGACTCCGACGACTACTTCCAGTACCACGGCGGCATGGTGGCGATGGTGCGCTCGCTGACCGGGCACAGCCCGGCCGCCTACATCGGCGACTCGGCCACCCCCGACGCGGTCAAGACCCGCACCCTGGACGAGGAGACCCGGCGGGTGTTCCGGTCCCGGGTGGTGAACCCGCGCTGGATCGCGGCCATGCGCCGGCACGGCTACAAGGGCGCGTTCGAACTGGCCGCGACCGTCGACTACCTGTTCGGCTACGACGCCACCGCCCACGTGGTGGCCGACTGGATGTACGAGCGGCTGGCCGCCGCCTACGTCTTCGACCCGGAGAACCGGGCGTTCATGGAAAAGTCCAACCCGTGGGCCCTGCGGGGTATAACTGAGCGTCTGCTCGAAGCGGCCCAGCGCGGCCTGTGGGGGGAGCCCGATGCCAAGACGATTGATCAGCTGCGCCAGGTGTACCTGGACATGGAAGGCGACCTCGAATCTGGTGGATCGTTCTCCTGATAAAGCGGTATAAAGCGCCACGAAGGCTTCGTTTGCGGACTTGTGATTCGCATTTTCCGTGACAGACTATGAACGCTACGTGAATGGAGGCGTGATGACCGAGGCCCCGAACGTCCCCCCGGGCGTCGACACCAGCATCCCCACCCCGGCCCGGATCTATGACTACATGCTCCGAGGCCGCCATTATTTCGAAGGCGACCAGATGGCCGCCGAGCAGATCCTGTCCGCGGTGCCCGAGATCCGCGACGCGGCCTGGTCGAACCGGGGATTTCACCAGCGAGCGGCGAAGTACATCGCCGAGCAGGGCGTCTCGCAGTTCATCGACATCGGGTCCGGCCTGCCTACCGTCGGCAACACCCACGAGGTGGTGCAGAAGGTCGTTCCCGATGTGACCGTGATCTACGTCGACAACGACCCGATGGTGGAGCTGCACAGCCAGGACATCCTGATCGGTGAGGAGAAGATCGCCGCTATCGCCGGTGATCTGCGCGAGCCTGCCGCCCTCCTGGCTCACCCGACGGTCCGCGAGCTGATCGACTTTTCTCAGCCGGTCGGGCTGCTGCTGACCGGGGTGATGATGTTCGTCTCTGACGCGTCCCGCCCGCACGACCTGGTCCGGCAGTACCTCGACGCGCTGGTCCCGGGCAGCTACCTCTCGCTATCCCACCTCACCGACGACCAGAAGCCTCCGGCGCGGGCCGAGGCGTTCCGGGCCGCGTTCGACACCGCCACCGAGCATCTGTACTTCCGATCCAGGCCCGAGGTCGCTGCCTTCTTCAATGGCCTCGACCTGGTCGCGCCCTACGAGGGTGCCGAGCCCGGCCTCACCTACACCGGAGTCTGGGGCGCCGAGGACCGCGAGCTGGCGGACACCGACGGATCGCGCTGGCTGTACTGCGCGGTGGGCCGGAAGCCGTGACCGCCAAGCCGACGATCGCCGACCTCGGGATCGACCCGGCCGGCCAGAGCTGGCAGCGGTCCGGCGCCGGAGCAGGTGCCATCGAGGTCGCCTTCGCCTGCGCGCCGGGGGAAGCCGGGAGCCGCCAGGACTGGGTCCTGATGCGGGTGACCGGGGACCCGGGCGACCTGGTCATGGTCTTCGACCGGCACGAATGGGAATGTTTTCTCGACGGCGCCAGGAATGGCGAGTTCGATGATGCTGCGGTCGTCCCCGGACGTTAGGTCGCCGCTGTTCCCGCGCGCCCACGTTTTCACCGGTAAAAGCGCAGCTGAACAGCCAAGTCGACGATTGCATCTTCAATGTATAGATCTGTGATTCGCAATTTGGGTACCCTTAGGGGTGCGGGCAGAACTTGTCAAGGAGGTCGGCCGGTATGACCGACGACGCCTACGGATCCACCATCGCCAAGCGTCGGCTGTCGGAGCGGCTCGCCGAGCTGCGTATCGGCTCGGAGTACACCGCCAACCACGTGTGCGACATTCTCAACTGGGGGCGGGGCAAGGTTGGGCGGTTCGAGGCGAACCAGTGGAAGCGCCCGGAGATGAGCGACGTCCGCGACCTGCTGCGGATCTACGAAGTCTCCGACGGCGCGGCCGAAGAGGTCGAGGAACTGGCCATGCGGGCGCGGACCCGGCCCTGGTGGCGGGAGTTCCCGGAGATCTTCGACGGCGAGTTCCCCGGCTATGAGAACGACGCCACCAGTATCGGTGTGTTCATGCCGCTGATCCTGCCGGGCCTGCTGCAGACCGAGGCCTACGTCGAGGCGCTGCTGCGGACCGGGCCGCGCCCGCCGAAGTGGCGGCGCCGGGCGGTGGAGGCCCGGCTGCGGCGGCAGGAGATCCTCGACCGCTCGGACGGCACCGCCCCGCAGCTCACCGCCGTGATCACCGAGGCGTCGCTGCTCTACCGGTGGGGCATTCGCAGTGATCGGCAGGAGCAGATCGCCCACCTGATCGAGCTGTCCGGCCGATCCAACGTCGAGCTGCGGATCCAGCGCTTCGAGGACGGGCCGCCGACCGGCGGCTTCTCCATGGTCAATCTCTTCGGTTTCGACGGCCGGGATCCGAGCCTGGTCTTCGTGGAAACGGACTACGCCGTCGAGGAGGTGAGCAAGCGGGACGCCGTCAACGGCTACGTCCAATCGTTCAGCCGTGCGTGCGACGGGGCGCTCGACCCCGCCGACACGGTCGACTATCTCGAGCATCTCGCTAATCAACTGGAGTGACCTCATGATCGACCTGTCTCAAGCCGACTGGCGGAAGGCCCGCCGCAGTGCACACAACGGAGGCTGCGTTGAGATCGCGGCCAACCTGGACGGCGTGACCGCCGTCCGGGACAGCCAGCGCCCGGAAGACGGCGCCCACGTCGTCGGCCGGGCCGCGTTCGCCGCGTTCCTGGCCGACGTGAAAGACGGACGGTACGACATCTGATCGCCGTCAGCAGGGTCGGTGGATCCCTGGGGGGCAATCCCGGGGATCCACCCACTTTCTGACCCTGTCTCAAGGCCCGGCGGGACTGCTCGCAGATTCCGCCGCGCCTGCGACTGTACACGCGCTATTTGCTTGCTGCCATAGCTGATTTGCGCGTTTTCCATTAGCCGAAATAAATGCCGGCCGATCGCGTCCAATAAGCGCGCGTGAATCCGGCAAACCTTGCGAAACACGGCCGTAAACCATAATCTGTGTTTCGCAGGTTGAGGATTTCAAAGCTCTCATCGTAAATTCTGATGGTGTTGATCCTGACGGGCCAGGAGGCGGCAGGCATGGCCAGCGTCGTGGGCGAGCTGACCTCCGGGGCCTGTGTAGCCTGGCCGCTGCCCGCCGATGCGTCCTGCGCGGCCATCGCCCGCGCGCTGTACCGGACGGCGGCGGCCGCGGTCGGGCTCGGCGCCGAACTGGCCTACGACGGCGTCACGATGGCCAGCGAACTGGCCGCCAACACGCTGCACGCGGTCGGCCCCGGCGGCCGGTCCGAATTCTGGCTCTACCTGCGGGACGGCGGCGACGCCCGCGAGCTGGTGTGCGAGGTCTTCGACCCCAGCCCGCTCTGGTCGTCCGGCCGGGCGCCGAGCCTGCTCCCGCTGGCGGTGCCGGCCGCGGCCACCAGCGGCCGCGGCCTGCAGGTGGTGCACGAGCTGTCCGGCGGCCGCTGGGGCCACCACCTGACCTGCTCCCGGCTCAGCCGGCCGAGCTGCGACGGCAAGGTGGTCTGGTTCGCGCTGCCCGCGCCCTTCTAAGCCGGCGTCCTCATGGCCACCGCCACCCGGTGGTAGCTGTCCAGCACCAGGTCCCAGAAGCCGCCCACGTCGATGGCGGTCGCCACCAGCGCGTTCTGCTCCCCGGCAGCGGGCGCGAAGTCGGTCACGGTCATCCCCGACGTCCAGCGGCCGGTCGTCTCCACCTCGACCCGCGCGGGCAGCAAGCCCAGCAGCCCGGGCGCGGCCGCATACGCCATCGCCACCACGTCGTGCACGGCCGGGCCGATGCCGTCCGCCTCGGCCCCGTGCGCCCGGTAGCGGCTCTGCTGGCCGTCGGCCAGCGGGGTCGCCGCCAGCGGGTCGGCGTCGGTCGCGTACTGGTCCAGGCCCGGCAGCACCAGCTCGGTGGCCAGCGGGCCGAGCGGCTGGAGCCGGTCGCGGACCGCCGCCGTCGCCCGGGCCTGCAGGGTCACGTCGAGCCCGACCATCGTCACTGTCCAGCCCGCCCGGAACACGATCGCGGCCGCCTCCGGGTCGGCCCCGATGTTGAACTCGGCGGCCGGGGTGACGTTGCCCCGGCTGGCCGACCCGCCCATGATGACGAAGTCGCTGACCAGTTTGACCAGCCGCGGCTCGCGGTGCACGGCCAGCGCGATGTTGGTCAGCGGCCCGGTCGCGACCAGGGTGATCTCGCCCGGGGCGGACTTGATCGTGTCGATCAGGTAGTCGATCGCGTGCCCGCCCGCGGGCCGGCCCGTCGGGTCGGGCAGCCGCGCCCCGCCCAGCCCGCTGTCCCCGTGCACCAGCCGGGCGTCGATCGGCGGCCGCAGCAGCGGCGCGGCCGCTCCCGGGGTGACCGGGATGCCGGTGGCGCCGATGAACTCGCACACCCGCTGCGCGTTCGAGGTGGTCAGGTCGAGCCCGACGTTGCCCGCCACGCTGGTCAGGCCGAGCAGGTCCAGCTCGGGCGAGCCGACCGCGAACACGATGGCCAGCGCGTCGTCGATGCCGGGGTCACAGTCCAGGATGATCTTCTTCGCCACCCTTCGACTGTAGCCTCGGTCCAGGAGGTCGCCATGCACCAGCCGCCCATCCCGCATGTGGCCCGCACCGATCCCGAGATCGCGGAGCTGATCGAGCACGAGGCCCGCCGCGAATACGAGAAGATCCGGCTGATCCCGTCCGAGAACTACGTGTCGGCGGCGGTGCTGGAGGCGTCCGGCTCGGTGCTGACCAACAAGTACTCCGAGGGCTACCCGGGCCGCCGCTACTACGAGGGCCAGCAGTTCACCGACGTCATCGAGACGCTGGCCATCGAGCGGGCCAAGGCGCTGTTCGGGGTCGGGCACGCCAACGTCCAGCCCTACTCGGGCTCGCCCGCCAACCTGGCCGTGTACCTGGCCTTCGCCGAGCCCGGCGACACGATCATGGGCATGGCGCTGCCGATGGGCGGCCACCTGACCCACGGCTGGCCGGTGTCGGTCACCGGCAAGTGGTTTCGCGCCGTCCAGTACGACGTGCGCCGCGACACCGGCCGGGTCGACCTCGACGAGGTCCGCGATCTGGCCCGGCGCGAGCGCCCCAAGCTCATCTTCTGCGGCGGCACCGCGATCCCGCGCACGATCGATTTTCCCGCTTTCGCCGAGATCGCAGGTGAGATCGGCGCGATCCTGGTCGCCGACATCGCCCACATCGCCGGCCTGATCGCCGGTGGCGCCCACCCCTCGCCGGTCGGCTACGCCAGCGTCATCACCACCACCACCCACAAGACCCTGCGCGGGCCCCGCGGCGCCATGATCCTTTCGGCCCCCGAGTACGCCTCGGCCCTCGACCGGGCGGTGTTCCCCGGCCTCCAGGGCGGCCCCCACGACCACACCACCGCGGCCATCGCGGTCGCCCTGCACGAGGCGTCCCAGCCGGCTTTCCGCGACTACGCCCACCAGGTCGTCGCCAACGCCCAGGCCCTGGCCGCCGCGCTCACCGCCCGCAGCTACGACCTGATCACCGGCGGCACCGACAACCACCTGATCCTGGTCGATCTGACCCGCCAGGGCATCGGCGGCAAGGCCGCCGCCCGCGCCCTCGACCGGGCCGGCATCGAGCTGAACTACAACACCGTCCCCTACGACCCCCGCAGACCCTTCGACCCGTCCGGCATCCGCCTCGGTACCCCCGCCATCACCACCCGCGGCCTCCGCGAAGAGCACATGCCGATGATCGCCGCCTGGATCGACGAGGTCATCACCGCCGCCACATCCGACGACGCCCCCCTCGACCACCTGGCCGCCGACATCCGCGACTTCCTCGCCCCCTACCCCATCCCCAGCTGGACCCCCGGTCCGGTGTCCGCACAGTGAGACAGCCTTTCTCTCAAAATGAGATGAAGCTAAGGTCGCCCTCATGGCAGGTGACCGGCGCAGGTGGTGGATCCTGGCTCTGGGCATGGGTGCCCAGGCCGCCAGCTGCGTGTACCTCTACGGCCTGCCGTACCTGGTCCCCGACCTCCGTGTTCCCGGCGCTGGCCATTCTCGCGGTCCCGGTCCGGGCCGAGGCCAGCCGGGCCAACGCGGCCGCCAGCCAGGCCGAGGTCAGCAGCGCTGAGGTCAGCAGCGCCGCGGTCAGCAGCGCTGAGGTCAGCCGCGATCCTGAGCAGCCGCCCGGACTTCAGCAGCAGCGTTCTTCGTCAGCGCGACCCGGACCAGCGCGGCCGCCAGCCGGGCCAGGTCGGAGCCGGCCAGCTTGGCCAGCTGGTCCGCCGCGGTCGGCAGGCCCAGCTCCTGGGCGCCGTCCCGCACCTTGTCGTCCACGTAGGGCGCGATCGACGGCCAGACGTCCTGCACCTCACGCAGGAAGATCGACGCCCCGGCCGGCCCGATCCCCGGGAACTCCTGCAACGACTCGGCGACCCGGCCCGCGTCGCCGTCCGCCTCGTCCCGCAACCGCCGCAGGTCACCGTGCCAGCGCTCGTTCAGCAGGCCCGCCCCGTCGCCGAGCATGGTCGCGGTCCGCTCGTCGTAGCGCTTGTAGTGCCCGCGCCCGAGTGCGTCCACCCGGTCCTGCCAGCTGGCCTCGGCCATCGCCCGCGGCGTCCGGTACCCGGCCGCGAACAGCTCGCGGGCCGCCGCCACCGCGATGTCGGCCGAGATCCGGGCGCTGAGCAGGGTGGCCAGCACCAGCAACTGGTACAGCGGGCTGGGGGTGTCGGCCAGACCGATGCCGGCCTCGGCCGCGTAGGTCCGCCCGAACCGCTCCTGCAGTTCCTTGACCAGCACGTTCGGCGAGGGCGAAGGTGAGTCAGCCATGCCGCCCTACTTACCGGCCGTCGCCGGTTTACTCCTTGCTGGCGGAGCCTTCGGCCCCTGAGCCCTCTTCGCCCGCTTCTTCTTCATCGTCGTCGTCGCGGATGATGGTGGCCTGGGCCGCCTGCCCCCGCCTGATCGTCTCCTCGTCGAACCCCTCGGCCGGCGCGTCCCGGTGCGGCGCCACGCTGCGGCCATCGCCGAGGTGCACGCCCCCTTGCACCGGTCCGGTCCACGGCGGTGTCGAGGCCGGTCCCTTCCGGCGCGGCGCCCGGCCCGCCAGGATCGGCGGCAGCAGCAGGCCACAGGCGAGGATGATGGCGCAGACCGACAGCACCACCAGGCCGCTCTCGGGCATGTTGGTGATCGACGTCTGGTCGTTCGGCCCGTTGACGGCCAGGAACATCGGCCCAGCGGCGGCAATCAACGACATCTGACCGTTCCTCCTAGTGGCTCCGTCTGCGCCGGCACCAAAACCGTGCCTGCCCGCGCGCTCTATCGTGCCTTACCGGCCTCCGGCACCACCAGCACGGGGCACGGCGCGTTACGGAGAACATACTGGCTGACCGCTCCGAGCAGACGCGCGGGTGTTCGTTCTTTGCGGGCCGACAGCACGATCATCAGCGCGCCCAGGTCCCGGGCGGTCTCCACCAGCACCCGCCCCGGCGGCCCGGCCTCCACCACTTCCTCGGCCGCGCTGTCGTCGTCGCCGAGCGCCGCCTTGACCACGCTGCGCAGCGTCGACTCGGCCTGCAGGCGGTCCTCGCCGGGGGAGTGCGGGGTGGTCAGCGGCCGTCCAGCCGGCGCGCCGAGCATGCCCTCGGTGCTGTAGGCCATCACGGTGACCAGCCGCGTCCCGCGCAGCCCGGCCTCTTCGCGTCCGATCCGGATCGCCGCGTACGACTCCGGCGACCCGTCCACACCGACTACAACGGTCATCGTGCCACCTCTTTATGGGCTTGATCACTTCAACTCTAAGCCCGCGACGACGAGGCGCCCTGAGACATGGTCCCCGGAGCGGTCAACGGCGTGGCGATGCCCTCCCTGCCCAGAGCACCCAGAAAAAACCGGCCAGAGCACCTGTAAAGACCCCGCCAGGGCACCACGAAACCCCGTCAGAGCACCCTAAAACCCGTCAGAGCACCCATAAAAAACCCCGTCAGAGCACCTTGAAACCCGTCAGAGCACGATGAAACCCCGTCAGAGCACTGCTCTTGTTCGCGGCCGGTGCTCTGCTATCCTCGAAGGATGCCGTCACGCCCCAGCGCCCGCGAGCGGGTCCGCGCCGAGATCACCCGCGAGATCGCCGACGCCGCCCGGGCCCAGCTGGCGGCCGACGGGGCGGCCGCCCTGTCGCTGCGGGCGGTGGCCCGCGAGCTGGGCATGGTGTCCTCGGCCGTCTACCGCTATTTCGCCAGCCGCGACGAGCTGCTGACGGCGCTGATCATCGACGGCTACAACGCCCTCGGGGCCGCCATCGAGCAGGCCGACGCCGTCCGCCCGCGCGAGGACTTCACCGGCCGCTGGCAGGCCGCGACCGGCGCCGCCCGCGACTGGGCGCTGGCCCACCCACACGAGTACGCCCTGCTCTATGGCTCACCGGTGCCCGGCTACCAGGCCCCGGCCGACACCATCGTCCCCGCCGCCCGGTCGGCGGTGGTGTTCGGCCGCCTGGTCGCCGACGCCCACGCGGCCGGTGCCCTGACCGCGCCGGCCGCGCCCGCCCCGTCCGCCACCCTGGCCACCGACCTGACCCAGATCCGCGACGCCGTCATGCCCGCCGTCCCCGACGAGATCGCGGCGCCCGCCGTCACCGCCTGGGCGGGCGTCTTCGGCGTGATCAGCTTCGAGCTGTTCGGCCAGTTTAACAACGTCATCACCGACCGCGCCGCCTACTTCGCCCACGCCACCGCCAGCCTCGCCCGCCTCTTCGGCCTCCCCACCTGAGCCACCGAGACCCCTCGCACCTGAGCCACTGAGACCTCCCCACCTGAGCCACCGAGACCCCCGCACCTGAGCCACCGAGACCCTCGGCCCTCAGGTCACACCGACCCCACGAGCCTCTGCAGTACGCGGGACCCCGAGTTCAGGCAGATTTTTGTGCAGCATTTGTTAAAAAGTCTTCCCAAACCGCCGCTCACCCCCAGCCAGGCCTCACGCGCCACCTGCGTCCCAGCGGTACCAGCCCCCAGCGTCACGCCCGCCCCGTAACGGCCACCGAGCCCCATTCGCCACCGGAGTCACACACGCCACGCCCGCCCCGTAACGACACTTGAGCCCCATTCACCATCCGAGTCACACACGCCACGCCCGACACGCCCGGCCCCGGCCGCTACGCCCCGTTGGCCGGCCGCCGCCAGTTCACCCGGGGCAGCAGCGCCTCCGGCCGCACCCGGTGCGCGTACCGCTTGGTCACCTCGAACAGCGACTCGATCAGCGTGTCCGACAGCAGGTGCGGCTCCAGCCCCAGCTCAATGAGCTTGGTGTGGGTCACGTTGTAGTAGTGATCAGCCAGCTCGACCCGCGGGTTGTCCAGGTTCTCGATCCGAACGTCCCCGGGGAACGCGGCCGCCACCGCTTCGGCCATCTCCCTGACCGACATCCACTCGGTGATCTGGTTGAACACCCGAAATTCGCCCCGATCGGCCGGGTTCTCGCACGCCAGCTGGACGCACCGCACGGTGTCACGGATGTCGATCATGCCCCGGGTCTGGCCACCCGCCCCGTACACGGTCAGCGGGTGCCCGATGACGGCCTGGATCACGAACCGGTTCAGCACAGTGCCGAACACCGCGTCGTAGTCGAACCGGGTCGCCAGCCGCTCGTCGCGGGCGGTCTCGGCGGTCTGGGCGCCGTAGACCACGCCCTGGTTGAGGTCGGTCGCCCGCAGGTTCCAGACCCGGCAGGCGAACTCGATGTTGTGCGAGTCGTGCACCTTGGACAGGTGGTAGAACGACCCTGGCCGCATCGGGAACGGCACCTTGTCCCGGCGCCCCTTGTGCTCGACCTCCAGCCAGCCCTCTTCGATGTCGATGTTGGGTGTGCCGTAGGCGCCCAGCGTGCCCAGCTTGACCAGGTGGATGTCGGGGTTGGTCTCGGCGATCGCGAACAGCAGGTTGAGGTTGCCGATCACGTTGTTCTGCTGGGTGTAGACCGCGTGGGCCCGGTCGATCATCGAGTACGGGGCGGCCCGCTGCTCGGCGTAGTGCACCACCGCGTCCGGCCGGAACTCGTCGATGATCCGGTGGGCGAACAGCGCGTCCGTCAGGTCGCCGACGTAGCAGGTGATCTCCTCGCCGGTCAGCTCGCGCCACACCGCGATCCGGCTTTGCAGCGGCTCGATCGGCACCAGCGACTCGACCCCGAGCTCGTTGTCGTAGCCGCGGCGGGCGAAGTTGTCGGCCACCGCCACCCGGTGGCCCGCCGCCGACAGGTGCAGCGTCGTCGGCCAGCCCAGGTAGCCGTCGCCGCCCAGCACCAGAATCTTCATCGCCATCCACCTCGGTTCGTCGGGGCCATCCGCCTGCCAGCCTGCGCGGACCGCCTGCCAGCCCGTGCGGACCGCCCGCCCGCCTGCGCGGACCGCCCGTCAGCCCGTGCAGGCCGCCCGCCGGTCCACTCTTCAGTGGCTTTGTTCATGTTCCGTTCAGCTTTTTCCCAGCCGATCCGCAAGTGCCAATGGCAGCGTAGGACACTGGCAACGCGGTAACGTGCTGTGCGCGGCCCTCGCGGCTGACATGGGTTTTTGCGGTATTTGCGGCGATCGTGGCTGCGGCGCCCGGCATCTGTACCTACTCTCTGCGACCTCGACCGGTCACCTTGACGGCGATCAAGATCGACGGTCGCGTAACCTAGGAAACAAATGGCACTCGTAACCAACCGGATCGGCGCGGCCTTGTGGCGCAAGGCTCGCAGCAACGTCGGCATCCGCTTCACCCGGTTCACCGTGGTGGCGGTCGCGTCGGTGGTGGCCAGCCAGATCGCGCTGAGCCTGCTGCTGGGCCCGGGTCACCAGACGGCCGGCTTCTCCGGCGGCCTGGCCGCGGTGATCGGCGCCGGCGTGAGTTACGTGCTGAGCCGCTGGGCCTGGGAACGCAAGGGCCGCCCCAACCTGCTCAAGGAGACGCTGCCGTTCTGGCTGGTCTCGGTGGCGGTGTGGATCCTGCTGGCGCTGGCGGCCAAGCTCGGCGTCCACCTCGCTCAGGTGAACGACATGCACGGCGCGGAGCGGATCGCCGTCGCCGACGGCACCTACTTCCTGGCCAACTGCGTGACGTTCCTGCTCCGGTTCCTGCTGTTCCACTACGTCCTCTTCGCCGACCCCAAGTCGCCCCGCGAGACGGCCGTCGGAGACGGCCCAAAGAGCACTGCGCTCGCCGCGGACGCGGCGACGGCCCCGAATGACCCAGCGGCCCCGGACGCCAGCCCGGAGCCGCTGGCCGACGTCACGCCTGACCGCCGCCCCTGAGCATCGCCCGGCGGCGCTTGCGCTCGCGCGTCCAGGTCCCGACCACCACCCGGCTGAACCGGATCCCGTAGAACAGGTTGTTCACACCCGGGATGTGCAGGTTGTACAGCGGGTTCTGGCCCTTCTTGGACTCGCCCACCCGCCGCTTGTGGATGGTGGCCGGCACCTCGGCCACCTTGTAGCCGTGGGTGATGACCCCGATCAGCAGCTCGGACGCCTGGTACTGCGGCTGGGCCAGCTGCACGGCGGCGGTCACCTCGGCCCGCATGGCCCGCATCCCGAACGTCGTGTCGGAGATGTGCTGCCCGGTCAGCAGGCTGATCGCGGCCGCGAAGAACCGCACCCCGGCCTGGCGGATCGGGTCCTTGGTCTCCTCGCTGCCGAGCCGCCGGGAGCCGGTCACGAAGTCGGCCTGGCCGGCCAGGATCGGCGCCATCAGCTTCTCGATCTCGGCCGGGTTGTACTGGCCGTCGGCGTCGGTGGTGACGATGTACTCGGCCCCGCCTTCGCGGGCGATCCGGTAACCCAGCCGCAGGGCGGCGCCCTGCCCGCGGTTGACCGGCACGTCGGCCACCAGCGCGCCGGCCGCGTCGGCCTCCTTGGCGGTGGCGTCGGCGCAGCCGTCGGACACCACGATCGTCGCCGTCTTGAGCCCGCACACCTCGGCCGGCAGGTTCGCCGTGACCGGGCCGACCGCGCCCTCCTCGTTGTAGGCGGCGATGACCAGCGCGACCGGCGGCAGCTTGCGGACCCGGTCGCCGTAGCGCTCGGCCATGACGGCGAGCGCGGTGTCGTCGATCGCGATGTCCTCGGGGCTCGCGTAGGAGCCGAGGGCGGCGTCGCGGGACACCTCGGGGCTGGCCGCGGAGGCGCTCATCGGCCCCCCTCCGTCGTCCGCGTCCGGCTGGGGTCGAAGTCCGGCCACACCGTTGCCATGCCCTTCTCGAGGTCGTAGGTCGGGGAGTAGCCCAGGCTCCGGGCCACCGAGATGTCCAGCCTGACCGCGGGCATCTCGCCTTGCTGGATCGGCACGTTCTCGGCCGGGATGTCGACCCCGGTCACCGTGCGGGCCGTCGTCACCATGTCGTTGACCGTGACTGACTGCCCCGAGCCGAGGATCACCGGACCGCTGTAGTCGCTGCGCCAGGCGGCGAACATTCCGCTGATCACGTCGTCGACCTGGATCACGTCCCGGATCATGGTCCCGTCGCCGCGCACCTTGACCCCGGTGCCGTCGCGGGCCGCCTTCATCAGCCGGGGGATGAAGCTGTCCTTGTGCTCCATGCCGGGCCCGTACACGTTCGAGAACCGGAGCGCGACCCCGCGCACCCCGTAGGCGGCCGCGTAGCAGTTGATCAGCATTTCGGCCGCAGCTTTGCCTGCCCCGTAGGGGGTCAGCGGCCGCAGCGGCGCCTGCTCGGTGATCAGGGTCTGGCCGACGTTGCCGACCACCGCGTTGGTCGACGCGAACAGGAACGTGGAAACCCCGCGCTGCCGGGCCTGCTCCAGCAGGCCGGCGGTCAGCGCCACGTTGTTCCGGTAGTACGCCTCGGGATCCTGCAGCGACTCCAGCACCGAGGTGCGGGCCGCCAGGTGAATGATCGTGTCAATCCCCGGGGCCACCGCCTGGCCCGCGATCTCCGGCTCCACCAGGTCGCCGGTCACCACCCGCACCGAGGGGTCGCCGGTGAACGGTTTCAGGTCCGCCACCGTCACCTCGGCTCCCTCGGCGAGCAGTGCGGCGACCACGCGACGGCCGATGAAGCCCGCCCCTCCGGTCACCAGCACGCGGGAAGGAGAATCGTTCCCCATCCAAGCTCCATTCGGGTTTCGTTCAGCAAAGGTTTGTTTTTGTTAGTTGTAACGGCGGGCACGTTACCGACCCAAGCTGAGGATTAGCTGGGCGTAAATCGAGCGCATACCGCAAGTGGCGCGGACGGCAACGCTGGCGGCCTCGATGTGCCTGGTCAGTGTAGCGAGGCGTCACCCGCAGGCGGTGGGCCTCGGGAAATGTGTCATCCTGGGATGAGGCGGTTTGCGGAGGAACTCCGGTGTAAATCCGGGGCTGTCGCGCAACTGTAACCGGCGAGCAACCCTTCGGTTGGGCCACCGTCACCCCCGGTGATGGGAAGGCGAAGGCGAGCGTTGAGCCGGGAGCCAGGAGACTCCGGCTGCCTGTCCACCCCTACGGGCGCGCCAACCCGGAAAGGACCGTGCTCACTTGACGGCCAGCCACCTGACCTCCGACGGCCCCCGGGCCGCCTCGCCGGCCCCGCTCTACCCGTTCGCCGCCATCGTCGGCCTGCCCGACCTCAAGCTGGCTCTGCTGCTGAACGCGGTCTCGCCCGCCATCGGCGGCGTGCTCGTGCGCGGGGAGAAGGGCACCGCCAAGTCGACCGTGGTCCGCGGTCTGGGGGCGCTGCTGCCGCCGGTCCGGGTCGTGGCCGGCTGCCGGTTCTCCTGCGACCCGGCCGAGCCCGACCCCGACTGCCCGGACGGCCCGCACCCGCCCGGCGCGCCCGCCCGGTCCCGGCCCGCCACCCTGGCCGAGCTGCCGGTCGGCGCGACCGAGGACCGGCTGGCGGGCTCGCTCGACATCGAACGGGCGCTGTCCGAGGGCGTCACCGCCTACGAGCCCGGCGTGCTGGCCGCCGCCCACCGCGGCCTGCTGTACGTGGACGAGGTCAACCTGCTGCACGACCACCTGGTCGACCTGCTGCTCGACGCGGCCGCGCTCGGCGTCAGCTACGTAGAACGCGAAGGCGTCTCGATCCGCCACGCCGCCCGCTTCCTGCTGGTCGGCACCATGAACCCGGAAGAGGGGGAGCTCCGCCCCCAGCTGCTGGACCGGTTCGGGCTGACGGTCGAGGTGGCCGCCAGCCGCGACCCCGACGAGCGGGCCGAGGTGGTCCGCCGCCGCCTGGCGTTCGAGGCCGCCCCCGCTGAGTTCGCGGCCCGCTTCGAGCCCGACTCCCGCGAGCTGGCGGCCGCGGTGGCCGTCGCCCGCGCCCGCCTCCCGCAGGTGAAGCTGCCCGACGCCGCCCTCCGCCAGATCTGCGCCGTCTGCGGCCGCTTCGGCGTCGACGGCATGCGCGCCGACCTGGTCACCGCCCGGGCCGCGATCGCCCTGGCCGCCTGGCACGGCCGAAATGAAGTCTGCATCGATGACATCCGCACCGCCGCTCGCCTGGCCCTGCCCCATCGCCGCCGCCGCGACCCCTTCGATGCCCCGGGCCTGGACTCTCACGAGCTCGAGGACGCCCTCAACGAGCCGCCCCCCGACCCCCCCGAGGGCCCCGAGCCCCCCGGCGGCGGCGGTGGCCAGCCCCCGGAGTCCGGCCCCGGTCCCGCTCAGCCTCCTGCCGGTGACCAAACTGCCGGTCCCGATCCCGCTTCTCCCCAGGAAAACCCTGAAAACGTCCCACCGCCCGGCACCTCGGGTAATGCGGACCAGCCCGCCCCGGCGACTCCGCCGCCCGGCCCGTCCGCATCCCCGGACCAGCCCGCGCCGGCGTCCCCCCCGTTCCGTGCCCGTCTGCTCACCGTCCCCGGCATGGGCGCTGGCGCCCCGGGCCGCCGGTCGCCCGCCTATACCCCCACCGGCCGCACCGTCGGCGCGCGCCCGCCCGCGGGCCGCATCACCTCCGTCCACCTCCCCGCCACCCCCCGCGCCGCCCCCCCCCCCCCCCCCCCACCCCCCCCCCCCAAACCCCCCCCCCCCCCCCCCCCCCCCCCCCCCCCCCCCCCCCCCCCCCCCCCCCCCCCCCCCCCCCCCCCCCCCCCCCCCCCCCCCCCCCCCCCCCCCCCCCCCCCCCCCC
>JAFAYQ010000048.1 GCA_019240215.1 Actinomycetota bacterium
CGGGCACCACAGAACACCAGCCCTCCATCGACCGCTTGACATCCATAGGGGCATCAAACGCGACTTCATCTGGCGCGGCACCATCGACGTCGCCGCCATCAAAATCTGGCTCCGCCATCCAGTCAATGATCTAAAAGACACGCTCTAGCCGGCCTGTCTTCAGCCGGCGGGCGGCCAGCCGCTGGTGTCCAGGCCCGGATAACGGACGGCCAGATCGGCCACCGTCTGCCGGGTCCAGTACGGGTGGCCGGGCGGCGGGAAGCCGAACAGCAGCAGCTGGCGGACGCTGGCCTGGGTCACGAACGGGGCCCAGTCGGGGTGGAACGAGCGGTCACCCCAGGCCTGACGGCCAGTCCAGGAGTTGTCGGCGTGCCGGTAGCTGACGTGGGCGCTGAACCGGGCGGACCGCGGCGCGGTGATCTCGGTACCCCGGTGGAAGGTGTCGGTGCTGTAGGCCACGACCGTGCCCGCCGGTCCGGCCGCCGACCGTTCGTGCTGGTAGAAGTCGGGCCGCTCGGTGCGCAGGTAGCCGTGCGGCAGGGCGGCCACGCCCGCCGTGACTGGCAGCGGGACCACGTGGGTGGGGCCGTGGTCTTCGGGTACGTCGCTCAGCCAGATGAACAACTCCAGCCCGCGCCAGCGCCGGTCGCGGGACGGGACCAGCGGCGTGTGGTTGAGGTAGTCGCGGTGGTGCTCCTGCTCGTAGCGAGCGGCGCCGCTGTACTTGGCCCACAGCTCGGAGGCGTAGACACGCAGGTCATCGGTCCCGAAGACGGCTGCGGCGAGCGCGATGAGCCGGTCGTGGACGACCAGCCGGGACAGGGCGACGGTCGGGAACGGGAACGCGATGATCCCGCCGAACTCGTCGCCGCTGAACGGCTGGTGGGCCCGGTCGCCGGGGGCCGCGTGGTAGTCGGCCGCGCTCGGGTAGACCGCGGCCAGGTCACGCTGGGCCGCCGCCAGCTCGGGCCCGTCGAGGTAGCCCGGCAGCACCACGAAGCCGTCACGCCGCCAGGCCGCGGCCGCCGCCGCCAGCTCGCCGGATCCGTCCATACGGGCAGGCTCTCGCACCGAGCTGGGTGACGCCAGTCTTTTTCCGCGTCAGCGCTCGGAGCTGGAGAAGGAGAAGATCTCCAGGAAGAACAGGAACACGTTGAGGATGTCGAGGAAGATCGAGGCGGCCAGCAGCGGGGCCTGCGCGTGGTCGGTGTTGGTGCGCAGCCGCTGGAAGTCGAACAAGGTGAAGCCGGCGAAGATGACCAGGCCGAGGGCGGAGTAGGCCAGGTCGGCGCCGGGGATGTTGACAAACGTCAGCACCAGGCCGGCCACGATCAGCGCCACCAGCGCCCAGAAGCTGATCCGGGCGACCACGGTCAGGTCCCGCCGGGTCGCGTAGCCGGCCGCGCCGAAGCCGGCGATGAACAGCGCGGTCGCGCCGCCCGCCTCCCACAGGGCGCGCGGGTCCATGCTGCCGTAGTAGGCGACCGTGGGCGCCACCGCCAGCCCGATCAGCAGGCCGAACACGGCCAGCAGGCCGACCGTGGCCGGCACCGACCGGCGGGCGGTGAACCGCATCGCGATCAGGGCCGCGAAGGCGGCGATGAACGCGACGATGCCGATCCCGCCGGTCAGCCGGTGCCCGGCCCAGGCGCCCAGCGCGAACAGGGCGGCGGTCAGGGCGACGTAGCCCATGGTCTGGGCGAACAGCGTGTGGGCCTGGCTGCGGTCAGCCGTGCCCATCTGCTGGTAGTTCAGGGTCTGGGTCATGTCATCACGATCCCCGCCCGGACGCCTGGCGCGGACCAGCGGAAGACCCTGGTCTGCCCACTGGACCAGGGTGGTGGCCCGGGTTGGTACGGGGGGCGATCGCTGCGCGCGAAGGTGATCGTGAGGACATGTCCAACCACTACAGCGCAGCCAACCTCCAATTCCCCGGCGATGACGCGCGCCTGGACTTCACCGACCTGTACGCGTTCGGCACGCCTGGCGAGCCGGGCCGGACAACCTTGATCATGAACGTCAACCCCTACACGACCGGCATCAGCGCGATGCCACCGTTCCTGATGCGGGCCGACTACCACCCGGACGGGGTCTACCGGATCAGCATCGACCGCGACGGGGACGCGCAGCCCGACGCCGCGTTCACGTTCACGTTCTCCGAGCGCCGGGGTGGCGCCCAGACCGCCACCGTGCGTTACGCCCTCGGCGACCTGGCCCGGCGGCCCGAGCCGGCTGGCGACGTACTGGTGGCGGACGCGCCCGTCAGCTTCGACGGCACCGTCCAGCCGGTGCCGGGCGGCCCGGTCCGGCTGTTCGCCGGTGTCCGCAGCGACCCGTTCTTCGCCGACGCCGACGGCGCCTTCCACGGGTTCAACTGGACCGGCCGGGACGCCTTCGCCAACCGGAACATCCTCGCGGTCGTGCTCGAGGTGCCCGACGAGATGCTCAGTCCCGACCCCGAGATCGGGGTCTGGGTCACGGTCTGCGTGCGCCGCGACGGCGACCTGGTGCAGGTGGACCGGGGCGGGCACCCGACGATCAACCCGTTCGTCAACCCGAACGAGGTCAAGAACCGCTACGACGCCGGCCAGCCCGCCGAGGACCTGGCCACCTGGCTGGAGCCGTTCACGAAGACGCTCCAGCAGCACGGCGGCTACTCCGAGGAGGAGGCGCGGGCGGCGGCCCGGATCGTGCTGCCGGACATCCTGCGCTACGACCGCCGTCAGCCCGCCCGCTACCCGAACGGCCGGGCGCTCGACGACGACGCCTTCAGCGCCCGCTTCGCCTGGCTGTCGAACGGGAAGATCGGCTCTCAGGGCCTCAAGCCGCACGACGACCTCACGGCCGGGTTCCCCTACCTCGGCCCACCCAACCGCTACCCGGCGGGCTGATCGCGGGTGACCCGGCTGATGGATGACGTGGCCCAGGGCTTCGAGGTCCTGGGCGCCGTCATCCTGGTCGCCGGCGCGGTCTGGTCGCTGATCGTGGCGGTGGCGGCCGCCCGCCAGGCCCGGTCGGCGGCCCGCGCCTACGCGGTGGTGCGCCAGGCCTTCGGGGGCACCCTGCTGCTCGGCCTCGAGGTGCTGGTCGCCGCCGACCTGGTGCGCACGGTGGCGGTCGCCCCCACCCTCGACAACGTGCTGGTACTGGGGCTGATCGTGGTGATCAGGACGTTCCTCAGCTTCTCGCTGGAAACCGAGATCGAAGGCATCGCCCCCTGGCGCAAGGCCCTGAAACGAAAGGCTTCCGGGTAACCAGGCCCGGACCCAGCCGACCGGCTACTGGCCGAACGGGGTCCAGTCGCCGTGGTCGGTCAGGCGGAGCCCGCCCGCCAGGCCCGCCTGGTCGAAGGCGCGGGCGAGGTCGTCGCGGCCCTCGCTGAAGTGGGCCCAGCCGTCGTAGTGGGCCGGGATCACCACGCCGGCCCCGATGATGGCGGCCGCGGCCGCCGCCCGGATGCTGTCCATGGTCAGCGGGCGGTCGCGGAACTTGCTGGCCACCCGGGCAGCACCGGCGTGCAGGACGACCGCGTCGACGGCCGGGACCCGCTGGGCGATCTCGGCCACCGTCCGGATCGAGGCGTTGTCGCCGGTCAGGTAGACGACCGGCAGCCCCGGCCCGGACAGCACGAAGCCGATGACCTCACAGTTGACGAAGCCGTCGGCGTCCCGTTCGCCGTCTTCGGGGCCGTGCACGGCCGGGACGGCGGTCACGGTCAGCTCGCCGCCGTCCGGCCTGGCCACGGTGTGGCTGGTCCACGGGGCGAGGCCGACGGCCGGGCCGCCCAGCCGCCCGGCCCCGCTGCCGGTGGTCAGCAGCAACGGCGCGGCCAGCGCCAGCGCCCGGCCGCTGGCGTCCAGGTTGTCGGGGTGGTTGTCGTGACTGACGAGCACCAGGTCGACCGGGCCGAGCTGGCCGGCGTCAACGGCCGGGCCCTCGGTCTTGGTCAGGTAGCCGTGCGGGCCGGGGGCGTCGAAGGTGGGGTCGCTGACCACCCGCAGGCCGCCGAGGTCGAGGACGGTGGTCGGCCCGCCCACCACCATCGCGGCGCATTCCTGGCGGGCGATCAACTAGGCGGCCTGGAAGTGGGGGTTGCTGATGAGGATGCCGTTCACGTACACCCGCGGATGGGTCCGCAGCACGTACATGACCGTGTCGCCGTCGAACAGGTCGACGTCGTACAGGCAGAAGAAGAAGTGCGGATAGTTCTGGCCGATGCCGTTGAGCTCGGCCTCGGCCGCGAACCATTCGCCGATGTCGACGCCGTGGCGGACGATGAAGCTCTCGTCGCCGACGGCCCGGAAGCTGTCGTAGCCGTGGCCGGAGGCGGCCGCCATCCGGTCCTCCATGCCCCGGATGAACGTGTCCTTGGAGAAGTGGCCGCCGGGCATGTAGGCCTCGTCCTCGGTGAGGACGTTCAGCATCCCGTCCTTGGTCACCAGCTCGGACGGAACCCGGCGGTGGATCGCAGGCGGATCATCGACCATGCAGAAGACCTGGTTGCCCGCTTCCAGGCCGCGGGTGACGTAGTCCGCCACGATGTCGTCAAGCATGTTGCGGCTGCCGTTGTAGAACGCGCACACATGATCGCCGGGAGCGAATGTGAAGCTGGGATCCTGGACTGCAGGAAATGTCATGTTTTGCCTCCGCCCGCGCAGCCGCAGTTTAACGTTCATGATCCAGAGTCCGCGGTGCTGACCGGCTGGTTGATCGTTCCATCCGTCGTTTCAGACGGAATTCATACACGGGCCTGGCCCTTGCGGCTGTTTTCGCCGCCAGGAGATACTTTCAGCGCCACGGCTGGGGAGGTGACCATGGGCCTGCCAGCCAGCCCGGACGACGCAGGCCAGACCGCCGAGGAGCGGATCCAGGGAATCAACGCGGTCTTCGGGCTGCTGCTGATCCTCACCCAGGCGTCCACCCCCGACCGGGCCATGCAGCTGGTCACCACCGCGGTGCCCTCGATCGCGCCCAGGCACACGGCGGTGGCCTGGCATCCCGGGACCGCCGGAAGCTACTACCAGCAGGCGCCTGGCGCGGTGGCCGCCCAGCTCGGCCAGCTCACCGGGCCCGGCCCCATCGAGCTGGCCGGCGCCGCCTGGGCGTTCCCGCTGACCGCGGCGCTCGGCCGCACCCCGGTCTTCCTGATCACCAGCGGCCCCCGCGACCTGTCGGAGGAGGAGATCTTCCTGCTCTCGGTGCTGGCCCAGATGTGCGGCACGGTGGTGGCCAACCACGAGCTGCGGGCCGAGTCGGAGCTGCGGGCCCAGGCCGCCCGCGACCGGGACATCGCCCAGGCCCGGGCGACCGAGCTGACCGCCAGCGAGGCCCGCCAGCGGGCGGTCCTCGAGGCCGCCCTGGACGCGGTCGTCACCATCGACAGCGGCGCCCGGATCAGGTATGTGAACAGCGCGTTCGAGCAGACCTTCGGCTACCGGGCGGCCGACGTCATCGGCCGCGACCTGGCCGAGGTGATCGTCCCGCCGGCGCTGCGGTCCGTCCACCGGGCTGGATTCGCCCACCACTTGGCGACCGGAGAGGCCCGCATCCTGGACCGGCGGATCGAGGTGTCGGCCGTGCGCGCGGACGGCACCGAGTTCCCGGCCGAGGTGACGGTCACCCGCACCGGGCTGCCCGGGGAACCGTCGTTCACCGGCTACGTGCGCGACATCACCGAGCGCCAGCACGCCCAGCAGGAGCTGATGGACTCGCGGGCCCGGCTGGTGGCGGCCTCCGACGCCGCCCGCCAGCAGGTCACCCGGGACCTGCACGACGGGGCGCAGCAGTGGTTCGTCACCAGCCTGATCAACCTGCAGCTGGCCGAGCAGAAATGGGACGCGGCGCCCGAGCGGGCCCGGGAACTGCTGGGCCTGGCCACCCGCGACGCCCGCAACGGGATCGCGGACCTGCGCGAGATCGCGGCCGGGCTGCTGCCGGCCATCCTCACCCAGCGCGGCCTGGCCGCCGCGATCAGCTCGCTCGCGGCCCGGCTGCCGGTCACCATCCACCTCGACGTACCCGACCAGCGGCTACCGGCGGCGGTCGAGGTCAGCGTGTACTTTTTCTGTTCCGAGGGGCTCACCAACGTGGTCAAGCACGCCCACGCCGCCTCCGCCTGGGTCCAGGTCAGCACCGGCGAAGGCCAGTGCACGGCCGAGGTCCGCGACGACGGGACCGGCGGCGCCTGGCCCCGGGCGCAGTCGAGCGGGCTGACCGGCCTGCGCGACCGGATCGGCGCGCTGGGCGGGACCATGGAGATCCTCAGCCCAGAATCAGGGGGCACGACGCTGCGGGCCGTCATCCCGCTTCCGGCCTGATACTTGGGCAATGACCAAGATCGCGCCATAGTTGGAGCGTGCACCCACCCGAGCAGATCCGTGTCCTCGTCGGCGAGGACCAGCCGTTCGTCCGGGAAGGGATCCTACGGGTGCTCGAGGAGGGCGGCTTCGACGTCGTCGGCACCGCCGCCGACGCGGTCGAGCTGACGCAGCTGGCGGCGGCGTACCGCCCGGACGTGATCGTCACCGACATTCAGATGCCGCCCGACCACGGTGACGACGGGCTGCGGGCGGCGCTTGCCATCCGCCAGGCCAACCCCGGGATCGGTGTGCTCGTGCTCTCGCAGTACCTGGAGGACTCCTACGCCTTCGCGCTGGTCGCCGACGGCGCCCAGGGGGTCGGTTATCTGCTCAAGGAGAAGATCGGGGACCTGCGGGCGTTCACCGACGCGGTCCAGCGGGTAGCCGACGGCGGGTCGGTGCTCGACCCGGACGTGGTGGCCCGGCTGGTCGGCCGCCAGCGCAAGGCGGGGCCGCTCGACGACCTGACCCGGCGTGAGCGCGAGGTACTCAAGCTCATCGCCGAGGGCCGCTCCAACGCCGGTATCGCGGCCGAGCTGGTGGTCACCGTGGCCGCCGTCGAACGGCACGTGACCAGCATCTTTGACAAGCTCGGGCTGCGTCAGGGGCGGGACGCGCACCGCCGGGTGCTGGCGGTGCTCACGTACCTGCAGGCGTGAACAGCGCCCCCAGGTCGGTGCCGGCCAGTTCCTCCTTGGGCACGAACGCGACCGCCGCGCAGTCGGCCAGCAGCCGCTCGGGCACGAACGTGACGCTGGCCGACGTCAGCACGATCCTGGCCTGCGGGCAGGCCAGGGCCAGGGCCGTCGCCATCGTGAACCCGTCCGGGCCCGGCAGGTTGATGTCGAGCAGGATCCCGTCCGGGCACACCGTCGCCACCGCGTCCAGCGCCTGACCCCCGTCGGCCGCCTGGGCGAACAGGTCGAGGCCGCGCTCGGCCAGCAGGGCGCCCGCCACCGCGCGGAACTGCGGGCTGTCGTCGACGACCAGGACTCGGGGGGTCACGGAGTCATCGTGATGGCCGCCGGGTGGCCCCACAATCGGGTCAACCCCACAATCACGGCCTGCGCGCCAACTGTGGGGTTAACCCGAGCCCGGCCGCCGGAAACCCAGAGCCCGGCCCTGAAGGCCGCTCAATTGGCGGCGGTCGCCGCCCAGGCGAGGCTCGGCTCATGAGCCCGAACTTCGAACGCCGCCCGCGGCTGCACGGGCGGGAAGCCGAATGCGAGACGCTGGCCGGCCTGGCCGCCGGCCTGCGGCGAGGACAAGGCGCGGTGCTGTCGGTGACCGGTGAGCCGGGCATCGGGAAGACCGCGCTGCTGGAGTTCGCGGCCGGGCTGGCCGGGGACCTGCGGGTGCTGCAGGCGGTCGGCACCGAATCGGAGACCGCGTTGCCGTACGCCGGGCTGCACCAGCTCTGTGGCGCGCTGACCGGCCAGCTCGGGCGGCTGCCGGAGCCGCAGCGGGTCGCGCTGGAGACCGTGTTCGGCCGCCGGGCCGGGCCCGCCGACCGCTTCCTGGTCGGGCTGGGGGTGCTGAGCCTGCTGACCGAGGTCGCGGCCGACGGACCGCTGCTCTGCCTCATCGACGACGCCCACTGGCTGGACCAGGCCTCGGGCCAGGCGCTGGCGTTCGCGGCCCGGCGGCTGGCCGGCCAGCCGGTCCTGATGATCTTCACCGTCCGCGCGCCCGTCACCGACCTGGCCGGGCTGCCCGAGCTGGTGCTCGACGGCCTGCGCGACGCCGACGCCCGCGACCTGCTCGGCGCGGCCGTGCGCTGGCCGCTGGACGAGCGGGTCCGCGAGCAGATCGTGGCCGAGGCCCGCGGTAACCCGCGGATGCTGCTCGAACTGCGCGACGTCTCCCCGGCCGAGCTGGCGGGCGGCTACCGGCTGCCGAGCCCGCCGCCGGGCGGGATCACCGGCCCCGTGCGCGGGCAGCTCGGCCAGCTGTCACTCCCGGCCCGCAGGTTGCTGCTGGCGGCGGCGGCCGACCCGACCGGCGACCCGGCCCGGCTGTGGCGGGCCACCGCCGAGCTCGGTATCGCCAGCGAGGCGGCCCTGGCGGCAGCCGAGGCGGGCCTGATCTCGGTGGGCAACCGGGTCCTGTTCCGCGACCGGCTGGTCCGGTCGGCGGCCTACCACGACGCCCCGCTGCGGGACCGCCGGGCCGCCCATCAGGCGCTGGCCCGGGCCACCGACCCGGCCACCGACCCCGACGGCCGAGCCTGGCACCAGGCCCAGGCCGGTCACGGGCCCGACGAGAAGCTGGCCGCCGAGCTCGAGCGAACAGCACCGCGGGCCCGGGCCCGCGGTGGCCTGGCGGCCGCGGCCGCCTTCCTGGAACGGGCCGCGGTCATGACCCCCGACCCCGGGCGGCGGGCGGAACGGACGCTGGACGCGGCCGCGGTCATGCTGCAGGCGGGCGAGCCCGGGGCGGTGGCCCGGCTGCTGGCGGTGGCCGACGCCGGGCTGCCCGGCGACCATCAGCGGGCCCGGGCCGACCTGGTGCGGGCCCGGCTGGCCGCCCGCCAGCGGGGCGCCGAGGTGCCGTGGCGGCTGCTCGATGCCGCCCGGCGGCTGGACCGGTCCGACACCGCCGGCGTCCGGGCCGCCTACCTGGACGCGATCCGGGCCGCGACGTTCGCGGGCGGGCTGGCGGCGCCGGGCGGGACCGTGGCCGAGGTGGCCCGGGCCGCCCGGAAGGCACCCGACGCCGACGGCCCGGGACCAGCCGACCTGCTCCTGGACGGCCTGGCCGCCCTGCTCAGTGAGGAGTACGCGGCCGGCGGCCCGGCCCTGCGGCAGGCCCTGGATGAGCTGAGCGTCGGCCTCGAGGCCGCCGAGCTGCACTGGCTGCCGCTGGCCTGTATGTGCGCCCGGGCGCTGTGGGCGGACTCGGCCTGGGACATCCTGACCAGCCAGTTCGTGCGGTTGGCGCGGGAGCAGGGAGCGGTCGCGGAACTGCCGCTGGCGCTCAACCTGCTGGCCTGCCGCCACCTGGTCGGCGGCGACCTGGCTACCGCCGGGTCCCTGGCCGAGGAGGCCCGGGTGACGGCGGCGGCGACCGGCAGCAGGTCCTCGCCTTACGGGGCGCTCGGGCTGGCGGCCCTGCGTGGCCGCCGGGAGGTCGCACTGCCGCTGATCGACGAGGTCACCGAGGACGCGGCCCGGCGCGGCGAGGGGTCGGGGGCGGCCGCCGCTCAGTGGGCGGCGGCGGTGCTGCACAACGGGCTCGGCCAGTACGAGGCGGCGCTGGCGGCGGCCGAGGAGGCGATCAGGTACGCGGGCCCGTCGATCCTGTCCGGCTGGCCGGCCGCCGAGCTGATCGAGGCGGCCGCCCGGGCCGGCCTGCCCGGCCGGGCGCTGGAGGCCATGAGCACGCTGTCACGGATGGCGGGCGCGACCGACAGCGACTGGGCGCTCGGCGTCCGGGCCCGCTCGCTGGCGCTGCTGAGCGACACCGGCTCGGCCGAGCCGCTGTACCAGGCGGCCATCCGGCACCTGAGCCAGTCACGGGACCGGGTCGGCCTGGCCCGCGCGCACCTGCTGTACGGCGAGTGGCTGCGCCGCGAGAACCGCCGGGTCGACGCCCGCGAGCAACTCCACCGGGCCCACCAGCTCCTCAGCGCGATCGGCGCCGACGGGTTCGCCGAGCGGGCCCGCCGGGAACTGCTGGCCACCGGCGAGACCGTGCGCCGCCGCCGGATGGAGACCGACCGGGACCTGACCGCCCAGGAGCTGCAGATCGCGGTCCGCGCCCAGGACGGCCAGACCAACACCGAGATCGGCGCCGAGCTGTTCCTGTCCCCCCGCACGGTCGAGTGGCACCTGCGCAAGGTGTTCACCAAGCTCGGCATCACCTCGCGCCGCCAGCTTCAGCATGCGCTGCCGGGCGCCGATCCAGCGATACTGGGCCGGTGAGGGTGGGAATCTCCGGAACGCACGGGACCGGGAAGTCCACGCTGGCTCGGGAGCTGGCGGGGCGACTGCCGGGCCACGCGGTCGCCGACGAGCCGTATTACCGGCTGGAGGAACAGGGGTATGAGTTCGGGCTCCCGCCGTCGCGGGAGGATTACCGGGCCCTGCTGTCCCGCTCGGTGCGGAGCCTGAGCCCGCCGCGGCCGGACGTGATCTTCGACCGGACGCCGCTGGACTACCTGTCCTACCTGGCGGCCGCGGGCGTCGATCCGGCCACTGAAGGCGCCGCGGCCGCCCTCGGAACGGCCTTCGCGACCCTGGACCTGCTGGTCATCACCCCGATCACGGCGGACACCGAACAGGTGCTGCCGCCCGCCGACCTGCCCGGGCTCCGGTCCCGGATGAACGAGGCCCTGCTGGAACTGGTCTACGACGACCCTTTCGCGGCCTGGGCCGACGTCCCGGTGCTGGAGCTGACCGGGCCACTCGGCCGCCGGGTCGGCGCCGTCCTCGCCGCGCTGAGCAACCAGCCGAAGAGCTAGCGGCGCAGCTGGCGCCAGAGGGGGCGCGGGACCAGCCGCAGCGCGGACGCCAGCAGCGCCAGCGACCGGGGCACCCAGACCGGGCCGCGGTCGCCGCGGCGCAACGCGGCCGCTACCGCCAGGCCGACCGCGGCCGGGGTGGTGGCCAGCGGGGCGGGGCTCATACCGGCGGTCATCCGGCCGGTGACGAAGCCGGGGCGGACCAGCAGCACCCGGACGCCGCTGCCGTGCAGGGCGTCGGTCAGACCGCGGGCGAACGCGTCGAGGGCCGTCTTGGACGCGCCGTAGACGAGGTTGGCCTTGCGCGGCCGGACGGCGGCGATCGACGACAGCACCACGATTGTGCCGTGGCCCCGCTCGCGCAGCCGCCCGGCACAGGCCAGCAGCGTGGTCACGTGGCCGGTGAAGTTGGTGCCGATCAGGTCGGCCGCCCGGGCCGGGTCGTGGTCCAGCTCCGGCTGCCCGATCAGCACCCCGGCGGCCGAGATGACCAGGTCGACCGGGCCGCCCGCGAACACCTTGTCCACGAACCCCTGGTGGTCGGCGAACTCCAGCGCGTCGTACCGGCCCGTCTGCACCTGATACGGCAACGCCGCGCCGGCCACCACCAGCGCAGCCGGATCCCGGCCCGCCAGCACGATCTCGGTCTCGGGCCCGCGGCCGAGCGCAGCCACGATGGCCAGCCCGATCTCGCTGCCCCCGCCCAGCAGCAGGATCCGCTGCGGCCCGCCAGCTGCCCCGCTCCCGGTCACCCGCACAGTGCTGGTCAACATAGGCCCAGCCTCCGTCCCAGGTCGGAGCAGAACACCCCGCGCGGGTCGAGCCGCGCCCGGGCCGCCCGCCACTCCCCCAGCCTGTCGTACATGGCCGCGAACGTGTCCGCCCGCAGCCGCGCGTCCTTGGCCAGGTAGACCCGGCCGCCGAGCTCGGCCACCCGCCGGTCCAGGTGGTCCAGGACCGGCCGCAGGTCCCGGCGCCCGGCGGGCAGGTCGACCGCCAGCGACCAGCCCGGGCCGGGGAACGACAGGTAGTTGCCGCTGCCCGCGCCGAACCGTTTGAGCGTACCCAGGAACGGGGCCGCGTGGTGGCGCCGCAGCGTGGTCAGCACCTCGCTGATCATCGTGTCCGCCTGCCGCGGCACCATGAACTGGTACTGCAGGAAGCCACGGGGGCCGAGCGCCCGGTTCCACTGCGCGACCGCGTCCAGCCGGTGGAAGTAGCGGGCCAGCGGCACCGGGCCGGTCAGCTCGCGGGCCGCGGTCCGGTACCAGAGGCCGTTGAAGGCCCGGGCCGTGAGCGGGGTGAACGGGCAGAACGGCAACGCCGGGGCCCGCGGCGCCCGGCCGGCCCGGTAGGCGAGGCCGTCGGCGTCGGCCGGTGCCAGCCCGGCCAGGTGGTCGCCGCTGTCGAGGACGCCGCGGCCGAGCGCGCGGCGGCGGCCGGACGGGTCGATCCAGGCCACCGCGTACTGGCTGGTGCTGGCCTCCATCGCCGCCAGCAGCGCGTCCAGGTCGGGCAGCCGCCGGGTCGTCACCTGCAGGGCGGTGCTGCTGATCGGCAGCAGCCGGAGCTTGACCGCGAAGATGACGCCGGTCAGCCCCATGCCGCCGACGGTGGCGCGGAACTCGCTGGTGCCCGGCACCAGCGTGCGCCGTTTGCTCTCGCCGTCGATCAGGTCGATCTCGTCGATCCAGCTCGAGATGCTGCCGTCCACGTGCTGGTTCTTGCCGTGCACGTCGGCCGCGACCGCGCCGCCGACGGTCAGGTGGCGGGTGCCGGGCAGCACCGGCGGCAGCAGCCCGCGCGGGACCAGGTACTCCAGCAGTTCGGTGAACGTGGTGGACGCGCTGACCCGGACCGAGGCGGCGGCCGCGTCCAGCTCGAGGTGGCTGGTCGTCACCGGGCTGAGCACGTAGCCGCCGGCGTTCTGGGCCGCGTCACCGTAGCTGCAGCCAGACCCGCGGGCCACCAGGCCGCGGGCGGGCTGGGCGGCAATAATCTCCTGCAACCGGCTGACCTCGGCCGGACCGGTGACGAAGGCCTGGCTGGAACGGGTCCGGCCCCAGCCGGTGAGCACCCGGTCGGTTCCGGTGAACTTGGTCATCTGATCGCCTTTTCCATATGGATAAAGAGCCGAACCCGGCCAGGCCCAGACCGAACGTCAGCAGCCACAGCAACTCGAGCACCGTCATCGGGGCGTCGCGGGTCAGCAGGTCCTCGACCGGGCGGGTGGTGGGCCGGGCGGTCAGCCCGCCGAACCGGATCAGCGCCGCGGTCAGCGGTACCGCGCTGGCCAGGTGCCAGCCGCGCAGCCAGGCGCCGTGCTCGCCGGCTGCCCACAGCAGGTAGGTGATCACCATCGCGGCGGCGGTCAGCCACTGGGTCAGCCGCAGCGCCGCGGGCCGGTACCAGCGCATCGCGGGCCGGTGCCGGACCGCCGCCGGCCCGAGCACGGTCAGCTCGGTGAACCGCTTGGCCGTGGCCACCAACAGCGCCCCCAGGCTGCAGACGAGCAGGAACCACACCGACGGGACCACGTGGGTGGCGGCCGCTCCGCCCAGCACCCGGAACATGAAGCCGGACGCCACCAGCAGCAACTCGAGCACCGGCACGTGCTTGAGCACCAGGCAGTACAGCAGCGACCAGGCCAGGTAGCCGGCCGTGATCGCGGCCAGCAGCGGCACCCGGAACACCGGCCCGGCCGCCACCGCGAACGCGGCGCAGGCCAGCGCGGCCAGCACCGCGTGCGACTTGCGGATCTCGCCGGCCGCGATCGGCCGCCGCCGCTTGACCGGGTGACGGCGGTCCCGGTCGGCGTCCAGCACGTCGTTGACCAGGTATACGGCGACCGACGCGGCGCAGAAGGCGGCCGCCGCGACCAGCGCGTAGGCCGGGCCGTCGTCGCGGCCCAGGGAGTCACCGGCCAGCGGGGCCGCGAACACCAGCAGGTTCTTCGGCCACTGGCGCGGGCGGGCGGCCCGCACCAGGGCGACCGGCCAGCGCAGCCAGGCCGGAGCGCGACGGACGGCCGGCCGCGCTTCGGCCGGCGAGTAGGGCGCGGTCACCGGGCGAAGACCGCGGTGAAGTCGCGGCTGTTGATCGAGTAGTACCGGCGGGCGGGCTCCGGCTGGGTCGGCAGCAGGTTCACCGGCGACGGGCTGGCCGGGTTCGGAGCCGGCTTGTAGTACATGTACGACATCCAGGTGGGGTTGATGTCGAGCTCCATCGCTTCGACCGCGCCGGCCCGCTGCAGCAGGCCGGCCAGGGTGCGGACCGACAGGGCGGGGCCGTAGACATAGACGAGGCGGCCGTCCTTGGCCACGCCCAGGCCGGACCGCCAGACGTAGTAGCCACCGCCGAGGGTGGCGCCCCACTGGCTCTGCACGTTCTGGTCGACCGAGGCGGGGATCTGGCCGTGGTCGATGATCGGCCGCAGGTTCTGCCGGACCCCCACCACCTGCGATGTCATCGTCACGTCGCGGCCCCAGACCCCGATCGCGACCTTGCCGTCCCGGTAGTAGACGAGCGAGGCGGCGCCCCGGGTGAGGGTGCCCCGGGTGATGCCGTTGAGGTAGAAACCGCCGCCGGCCTGGTTGATCTTGAAGCCGCCGTTGAACGTGGCCAGCACGCCCTGGCGCGAGCCGGCCGGCAGGTACGGGGCGTAGCCCCAGTTGGCCGGTCCGGGGTCCTCGTGCCCGGGCCGGAGCTGGAACGTCAGCAGCCGCGGGTCCATCGAGGCGAGACCGGCCACGTACGAGGTGTGCACGCTGTCCGGCCGCAGGTAGGTGCCGTAGATCGCGGGCACCCCGTGCACGCTGGCCAGCACCCGCCACTGGCCCTCGCCGGGCAGCGGGGTGCCGGCCGGGGAAGTGAGCCGGGCCGGGACGGCAGGGGAGCTTGACGTCCCGGCCCGGGGCTGGACGGCGCCGGCCGGAGTGGACGGCCCGGAGGGGGCGGTCAGCGCGAACTGGGGCTTGCCGCCGACCTTGGGCGGGTTGTAGGAGATCCACTCGCCGAATGTGACGACCGGTCCCAGGTAGTGGTCGCGGGCCCACTCGGCCAGCCGGGCGGTCGTGCCGGTGTTGCCGGGCGCGGTCAGCGTCTGCCCGATCGAGAACGCCACCCAGCACAGCAGCGCGGCCAGGCCGACGGCGGCCACCTTGACGCTGCGGCGCGACCAGAACCGGCGGCGGTGGTGCGGACGCCGATGCACACGACGGGTGGTAGCCGTCACGAGGCGGACGGGCTCTTGGTTGGCTGCGGCATACCCCCAGGCTGCCGATTAGGGGGCGAATGACCTGTTCACGGACGGTTCAGGACTGGTTAAAACCGGCCGCCGGCAGGTCGATCAGCACGGTCAGGCCGCCACCGGGAGCGCTGGACAAGGTCGCGGCGCCGCCGTTGGCGGTGGCCAGCCGGTCGACGATGGCCAGCCCGAGGCCGGCCCCGCCGCCGCCGGTGGTGAACCGGCGGAACGCCGCCTGCTGCTGCTGGCCGGTCATGCCGGGGCCGTCGTCGCGCACCACGACCTGCGCGCGGGTCCCGGCCACGCGGGTCACGACGATGATGGTGCCGCCCGCCTTGAGCGCGTCGAGCGCGTTGGCCAGCAGGTTGTCGAGGATCTGGGCCAGGTGGTCGTCGCCCAGCCGGGCCGTCACCGGGCCGGCCGCGGCGGCCAGGGTCAGCGTGACCCCGCGCTCGGCCGCCACCGGGCCCCAGGTGCTGACCCGGTCGCGGGCGATCGCGGTCAGGTCGACCGGGCGGCCAGGGACGGTGCTGTTCTCGGCCCGGGCCACCGCCAGCAGCCCGTTGGTCATCCGCGCCAGCCGGGCGATCTCCTCCTGGGCCCCGGCCAGCTCGGCCGCGGTCGCCTCGTCGCTGTCCTGGGCCAGCAGGTCCAGCCGCAGCCGCAACGCCGCCAGCGGGGTGCGGACCTGATGCGACACGTCGGCCATGAGCGACTGGTGGCCGCGGACCAGCGACTCGATCCGGGCCGCCATCGTGTCGAACGCGGCCGACAGGTGCTGGGCCTCGGGCGGGCCGGTGCGGACCTGGGTGCGGGTGCCCAGCTCCCCCTCCCCCAGCTGCCGGGCCCCGTCGGCCAGCGCCGCGATCGGCCGGCTGAGCCAGCGGGCGAGCCCGACCGCCACCACCGCGGCGGCCGTCAGCCCGGCCGCCGCCACCCCGGCGATCAGCGACCACAGAGCCACGATGCGGTGGCCGAGCCCGGCCGTCGGCCGGGACAGCGCGACCGTGCCCATCGAGCCGTTGCCGCTGTCGGGCACCACCGGGACCAGGACCACCAGCCGGTCTCCGCTCCCGTAGCTGCGCCGGGTGCGCACGGGCGGCCGGACCGGGCCGTCGACCACCGGCCGATGGGTGGTACCAGCGATCCGCCGGCCGGCCGCGTCGTAGACGGCCAGCCGGTCACCCTGGAGGCCGAGGGTGCGGATCGAGCGGCCAAGCGCGGACCCGTGGCTGCCGCCGTCCAGGCGTTCCTCGGCCACGTTGGCCACGTTGGCGGCGTCGGTCCCGGCGCTGGCCCGGAAGTCGGCCCGGTCCTGGGCCGAGATCAGCAGGCCGAGCGGGATCGCGACCACCGCCAGCAGCACAGTGATCAGGGCGAGCACCGCGAGGGCAATCCGCCGGGCCACTACTGCTCGCTACTATTCGGCGAGGGTTTCGGCGAGGCGGAAGCCGTGGCCGTAGACGGTCTCGATCAGCCCGGCCACGCCCAGCTTGCGGCGCAGCGAGGTCATGTGCACGTCCAGCACCTTGGTCGGGCCGTACCAGTTGGCGTCCCAGGCCGCCTCGAGGATGTCGGTCCGGCTCTGAACCCGGCCGGGGTCGGCGGCCAGGCATTCGAGGATGTCGAACTCCTTGGGGGTGAGCGCCACCTCGGCCCCGTCGACCAGCACCTTCCGGGTCCGCAGGTCGACCGTGAGCGGACCGTGGCGGATCACATCGCCGTCGGGGCGGATGCGCCGCAGCACCGCCCGGATCCGGGCCAGCAGCTCGTTCAGCCCGAACGGCTTGACCAGGTAGTCGTCGGCGCCTGCGTCGAGCGCGCTGACCCGGTCCGATTCCTCCCCGAAGGCGGTGACGACGATGATGGCCGCCTGCGACCGCTGCCGCAGCTGGCGGCACACCTGGACGCCGTCGGTGTCGGGCAGCCCGAGGTCGAGCAGCACCACGTCCGGGTGGCCGTGGCTGAGGGCGGCCGCGCCGGTGCTGACCTGGTCGACCGCGTAACCGCCGCGGGTCAGCGCGCGCACCAGCTGGGCCGCGACCCCGGGGTCGTCCTCCACCACCAGCACCTTGGTCGTTCCTGGTTCGGTGCCGGGCCGGGCCGAGGCAGGCAGCGTCATGGGTCCACGATAGGTCAACTACAAGACTTGTAGTAACAAAAAGACGGCTTGACCATGGGCCGGGCGAGATCATCATCGCCGAGCAACCGGCTAGCGGTCACGGCAACGGTTTAATGGCGCTCGGGTGTGGTCTTGGCGTCGACCTTGGTCCGCGCGGTCAGGGCAGCGGCGACCGCCACGATGGCGGTGACCAGGCTGATCAGCGAGGCGTTCTGCGACTGGGTGAGCCGCCACCAGGCGAACCCGATGCCGAGCGACACCGTCGCCGCCACGAAGGCGGTGATCGCGCCCGCCACCGCCACCGGCTGCTGCTTGGTCCCCGGCCACAGGTGCGCGGTGACCGCGGTGACCAGCGCCCAGAACGCCGCGACCTCGGTCGCCACCAGCGTGGTTTCGGCCGAGGTCCAGTGCACGGCGTTGAAACTGGTGATCAGGCCGATCACCGCCCCGGTGAGCGCGGTGAGCCCGCCGATCAGGCCCGCGACCTTCGGCGGCACCGGCGGAGGCGGCGGCGAACTCGGTTCGGCCGGAGCCGAGGTGCTGATTGTGGCCATGGAAGACCCCCCTGGCGGTGCCCACTGTTTCCACTGACCCGGAGGGCGGTACCCGGATTCTGATACAGCTCCGGGTCAGCGGGTACCGGTGGAGCCCGGGCGGTCGCGGGGCGGGGTCAGCACCGAGGCGCCGAGCCAGTGGCTGACGCGCAGCGCCAGCTCGACGTCGTCGCGGTGGTCAGCGGCCGGGCGGCCGAGGCTCTCCTCGGCCTTGTGGATCCGGTACTGCACGGTGTTCTTGTGCAGCACCAGCCGCTCGGCGGTCGCCTTGTAGCTGCCGCCGGTGCGCAGGAACACCAGCAGGGTGTCCCGCAGCCGGGCGTGGTGCTCGTCGTCGGCGGCCAGGCCGGCCAGCGTGGTCAGCACCCAGGCGCGCAGCAGGTCGGGCTGGCCGATCATCATCGCCACCGGCGCCACCTCGCCGAACGTCACCACCCGGGGCCCGCCTGAGGCGGCCGCCAATGCGACCGACTGGGCGGCCAGCGCCTGGGCGTGGGTGAGCCGGAACCCGGCGATGCCCCTGGCGGCGTCGCCGAACGCGAAGTGCAGGTCGCCGTCGACGTCGTCGGCGGCCGCCCCGGCGACGTCGAACCGGTCCCGGATGCCCAGCGCCAGCCAGGCCCAGGCGCTGGATTCGTCGCACGGCAGGAACACCGGCTCGCCCGGGCCGGCGATCTTCTCGGCCACGTGGCTGATCGCGTGCTCCATCCGGGTGATGTTGTCGACCGCGGCGGCCGCCTCCCCGGCCCAGCACACCAGCCCCACGTGGTACTGGCGCAGCCGGTAACCGAGGGTGGCCTCGGTCGCGCTGACGTTGACGTGCTCGCCCGACAGCAGCGCCCGGATCCGGGCGGCCCGGGCGGCGCTGCGGCGGCGTAGCCAGTGCTCGCGTTCGCCGGTGTAGGCGGCCACGACCTCCTCTGAGGTCTGGTCGACGTAGCCGGCCATGGTCTTGGTCATGCTCAAGGTGGCCGCGGTGATCAGTTCGGGATTGTCGGTCTGGCGGGGCAGTTCGGCGAACACCCACTCGGCGAAGACCGTGTGGCCCAGCCGGTAGGACCGGATCAGGGCGGGCAGTGACGTGCCCCGCTGGGCCTGGCGGCGGGCGTACTCCAGCGCCGCGGCCGGCGCCTGCACGGTGCTCAGCTCGATCTGGTGCCGCAGCACCTGCAGGCAGGTGCCGATGTTGCTGTGCACGCTGGAGGTGAGCAGGTCGAGCAGTGTCTTGTCGTTGCGCAGCTCGGGGATGTCCCGCAGGATCACGTCGTAGACGTCAGCCGACACCGCGGCGACCCGGCGGCTGATCGCGGCCGCCACGCCGGCCACCAGGTCGGCGACGGCGGGGACGTCGGTATCCACGCGCGGCGGGTCAGATCAGGCCGGCCGGGACGACGATGTCCCGTTTCTGGACCTTGCCGGTCGCGCCCTTGGGCAGTTCGTCCACCAGCCACAGGTGGCGCGGGTACTTGTAGGCCGCGACCTGGGCCTTGACGTAGGCCCGGAGGTCCTCGGCGCTGGCGGCAGCCCCCGGCTTGAGCGCCACCGCCGCCGCGACCTCCTCCCCCAGGGACGGATGGGGCAGGCCGATGACGGCCGCCTCGGCCACCGCCGGGTGCTCGTAGAGGACCTCCTCGATCTCGCGCGGGTAGACGTTGTAACCGCCGCGGATGATCAGTTCCTTCTTCCGGTCCACGATGTAGAAGTAGCCCTCGTCGTCGACCCGGGCCAGGTCCCCGGTGTGGAACCAGCCTTCCCGCACCGCCTCGGCGGTGACCTCCGGCCGCCGCCAGTAGCCCTTCATCACGTTCGGCCCGCGGATCACGATCTCCCCGACCTCGCCTTGCGGCACCTCGTGGTCCAGCTCGTCCACGACGCGCATCTCAACGTCGCGGATCGGGGTGCCGATCGAGCCGGGCTTGCGCTCGCGGCCGGGGTGGTTGAACGAGGCGACCGGCGACGTCTCGGACAGGCCGTAGCCCTCCAGCACCGGCACCCCGTAGGCCGCCTCGAAGCCGCGCAGCACCTCGACCGGCAGGGCGGCGCCGCCGGAGATGCACATCCGCAGGGCCGAGGTGTCGTACTTGGCCCGGTCGGGCTGGTGCAGCAGCGCCACGTACATGGTCGGCACGCCTTCGAACACGGTGACGCCGTGACCGGCCACGATCCGCAGGGCGTGCTCGGCGTCGAACCGCGGCAGCAGGGTCAGGCAGGCCCCGGCCGCCACCGCGACGTTGAGCGCGACCGTCTGCCCGAACACGTGGAACAGCGGCAGCCCGCCGAAGACCACGTCGTCGGGCCGGGCGCGGACGATGTCGTGGCAGGCCACCTCGGTGTTGCTGATGAGGTTGCCGTGGGTGAGCTCAGCCCCCTTGGGCTGGCCGGTGGTCCCCGAGGTGTAGAGGATGACCGCGGTGTCCTGGTCGCCGGTCTCCACCACCGGGAACGACGGGGTGGCCGAGGCCAGCAGGTCGGGGAAGGTGACCGGGTCGACCACGATCAGGTCGGCCCCGGCCTGCTCGGCGCCGTCGCGGGCGGGGTCGCCGAACGTGTGCCAGGCGAGGATCAGCTGGGCCCCCGAGTCGCCCAGGTAATAGCCGACCTCCCTGGCCTTGAGCAGCGGGTTCATCGGGACCACGACGCCGCCGGCCCGCAGCACCCCGTAGTAGACGACCGGCACCTCGGCCACGTTCGGCATCATCAGCCCGACCCGCTGGCCGGGTTCCAGGCCGCGCTCGCGCAGCAGCCCGGCCACCCGGGCGCTCGCCTCGTCCAGAGCCCGGTAGGTCATCGCCGCGTTGTCCACCCGGACCGCGACCCGTTCGGCGTGCGCCCGGGTGGTGCCGGTCAGGTTCCTGGCCAGGTTCGTCATGTCCGGTCTCCTCAGGTGAAGGCGCCGATGCCGGTGATCGCGCGGCCCACGATCAGCGTCTGCATGGTCTCGGTGCCCTCGAACGTGTGGATCGCCTCGAGGTCGACCATGTGCCGCATGACCTGATAGTCGAGCAGGATGCCGTTGCCGCCGAGCATGTCGCGGGCCTCGGCCGCGATCGCCCGGGCCTTGCGGGTGTTGTGCATCTTGGCCAGCCCGGCCACGGTCGGGGTCAGCCGCCCGGCTTCGGCCAGGCGGCCGATCTGCAGGCAGTACAGCTGCATGGCGGTCAGGTCGGCCAGCATCGACACCAGCCGCTGCTGGATGATCTGGAAGCTGGCCAGCGTCTCGCCGAACTGGCGCCGCTGCTGGGCGTAGCGCAGAGCGGTGTCGTAGGCCGAGGTGGCGTGGCCGAGGGCCCCCCAGGCGCAGGTGCTGCGGGTGGTGGCCAGTACCCGGCTGGTGTCCTTGAACGAGCGCGCGGCCGGCAGCCGGTTGTCGGCCGGAACCCGGACGTTGTCGAGCGTGATCTCGGCCTGCCAGACCGAGCGCAGCGAGATCTTGCCCTCGATCACCTCGGCCTGGTAACCGGGCGTCCCCTTCTCCACCACGAAGGCGTTGACCTGGCCGTCCTCGGCGTTACGGGCCCACACCACGACCAGATCGGCCACGCTGCCGAGCCCGATCCAGCGCTTGCGCCCGTTCAGCACCCAGTGGTCGCCGTCCTTACGAGCCGACGTCTCCAGCGCGACCGAGTCCGAGCCGTGCTCGGGTTCGGTCAGCGCGAACGCGCCCAGCTTGGCCATCCGGGCCATGTCCGGCAGCCAGCGTTCCTTCTGCTCCTGCGACCCGCACATCGCGATCGAGGTCATGGCCAGGCCCGCGTGCACGCCCAGGAACACGCCGAGGCTGCCGTCACCGCGGTGCAGCTCCATGGTGACCAGGCCGCACGCCATCGGGCTCATCCCCGCGCAGCCGTAACCCTCGATGTCCTCGCCGACGATGCCAAGCTCGGGCAGCCGCCGGACCAGCGGCCAGCAGATCTCGGCCCGCTCCCAGTAGGGACCGACGACCGGCACGACCTCCTCGTCCACGAACCGGCGGACGGTGATGAAGTGCTGCCACTGCTCGTCGGTGAACTGCTCGCGGACGGAGAAGAAGTCCGTCCCCAGCGCTTCGCCCAGATGCTCGCCCACGGGTGGGCTGGTCGGCGTGCTGGCCTGCGTCATGGCTGGCTCCCCTCGACGGTGAGGTCGGTCGTAAGTCGGTATCCAGGAACGTGTCCACCACCGCCGCCAGCCGCCCGGCGTCGGCCGCCAGCTCCAGGTGGCCGCCGCGGTAGACGTGCAGCTCGCAGTCCGGGATCAGGCTCTGCATGATCCGGGCGTTGGCCAGCGGGATGATCGGGTCGTCGTCCCCGGCCAGGATCAGCGTGGGTGCCCGCAGCCGCGGCAGGAACGGCAGGCTGGTCCAGCCCGACCCGGCCAGCAGCTGGTAGTAGTAGCCGCGGGCAGGCCCCAGCCGGGTGGTGGCGTGCAGCAGGTCCCGGGCCACGTTGGGGTCTTCGCGGGCGCTGCCCCCGTACAGGTCGGCGGCGACCCGCTCGGCGTAGCCGGGGTCCCGGTGGCGGCGCGGTGAGAGCATCCGCAGCAGCACCTGCGGGCTGCCGGGGACCATGATCACACCGGGTGCGGTCGCGACCAGGACCAGGCGGCGCACCCGGTCCGGGCGGCTCAGCGCGAACTGCTGGGCCAGCCCGCCGCCCCAGGAGATGCCGAGCACGTCGGCCTGGCCGTAACCGAGCTCGTCGAGCAGCCCGGCCAGCAGCGACGGCAGCGTGAACAGGTGGTAGGGGACGACGGGGGCGGGTGAGCCGCCGACCCCGGGCATGTCGAAGCGGATGACCGGGCGCCGCCGGTCGAGCGCGTCCACGAACGGCTGCAGCAGTTCCAGGCTGGCGCCGATCCCGTTGCACAGCAGCAGCGGCGGCCACCCGGGCATGCCGTCCCGGACCGAGACGCGCAGGCTGCGCCCGTCGACGGACAGCATCCGCATCCGCTCGGGGGCGGATCGGTCAGCGGTCATAGACGTAGGTTCCCGGCGCGTCGCTGGCCGCCGCCAGCCCGCCGCCGCCCGGTTCTTCCGGCGCGTCGATTTCCTTACCGGAGCGCTCGGCCAGCCAGGCCGCGTAGTCCGGCCACCAGGACCCGTGCCGGGTCTCGGCCTGCGCCAGCCACTGCTTCGAGTCAGCCGGGCACTGATCGGCCCGCTGGTAGCGGGCCTTCTCGTTGCCGGGCGGGTTGACCATGGCGGCGATGTGGCCGCTGGTCGACAGCACGAACCGGGGCTGCCCGCCGAGCAGCTGGGTGGACTGGTAGCAGCTCGGCCAGGGGCAGATGTGGTCGGTGATGCCGGCCACGACGTAGCTGTCCCGGTCGACCGCCGACAGGTCCACTGGTGAGCCGAGCATGGTCGTCGCGCCCGGGCTGACCAGCGCGTTGTCCACCCCCAGGCGGAGGAAGTCGTGGTGCAGGCCCGCGGTCATGCGGGTGGTGTCCGCATTCCAGAACAAAATGTCGAACGGCGGTGGCTTGCGGCCCAGCAGATAGTTGTTGACCCAGTAGTTCCAGATCAGGTCGTTGGGCCGCAGCCAGGCGAACACCTCGGCCAGGGTCCGGCCGTCCAGGTAGCCGCGCGCCCGGGACGCGGCCGCCGCCAGCTGCGCGGTCCGCTCGTCGACGACCGCGCTGGCCAGGCCCGCGTGGGCCTGGTCGAGCACGGTGACCAGCAGGGTCAGCGCGGCCAGGCGGTCCTGCAGGCCGATGTCGGCCAGATGGGCGGCCACCATCGCGGCGATGATGCCGCCCGAGCAGGTCCCGGCCAGCGCGGTCGACTCGGTGCCGGTGATCCGGCTGGTCGCGTCCATCGCGTCGAGGACGGCCTGCCCGTAGGTGTCGAGGTCCCACTGGGCGTGCCGGGCATCGGGGTTGCGCCAGGAGATCATGAACGCCTGCAGGCCCTGGCTGACCAGGTACTCCACCAGGCTGCGGCCGGGCGCCAGGTCGAGCACGTAGAACTTGTTGATGACCGGCGGGACGATCAGCAGCGGGACCTCGCGGACGGTCGCGGTGACCGGCCGGTACTGGATCAGCTCGAACACCGGGGTCCGCAGCACCACCGACCCGGGGCTGGCGGCGAGGTCCACGCCGACCTGGAAGGCGTCCGGCTCGACCATGGCCGGAACCCGGGGCGCGACCGCCATGTCCGACACAAAGTGCCGCAGGCCCGCCAGCACGCTGCCGCCGCCGGTGTCGACCGCCGCCTTGAGCGCGGCCGGGTTCAGCAGCGGGTTGTTGCTGGGGGCGACCGCGTCGAGCAGGTTGGTGACCACGAAGCCGACCCGTTCGGCGTCGGCCTCGTCCAGGCCGGCCTCGGCCACCAGCCCTTCGGCGCTCTCGGCGGCGGCCAGGTAGGCCTGCATGGCCCGTCGCAGCACCGGGTTGCCGGTCCAGCCCGGGTCGGCGAACCGGCGGTCCCGCCGGGACGGCGCCACCTGCGAGCGGCCCGCCGCGATCTGGACGAACTCACCGGCCAGCCGTCCCCCGCGCCGGGCCAGCAGCCGCGGCCGGGCCGCCAGCGCGGCCGCCAGCCGCAGTCCGGAGCCACCCGGGTTCAGCCGCCGCAGCATGCCGGTGGCGGCGTCGGTCAGCAGCAGGTCGAACGGCACCGTGCTGGCGTCATCGCCAGCTGGCCGGCCCGGATCGGATTCGGCGCTCATTATGCGCCGAGCCTAAGCCGCCTGCCCGCCCATTTCCATTGGTCGCCGGTCACTAACCGGGCGGCATCCGTGGGTCCGGGGGCACAGCGGCCCGGGCCGGTCAGGCGAGGTGGCGGACGGTGGCCGGGTCGGCCGGCTGATAGGGCACCCACTCGTCGTCGGCCGGGCGGCCGGTGGCGACGAAGCCCGCGATCGCGGCCGAGAACCGGCGGCCGAGCCGCCGGGCCCACGGGACGGGGAGGCCGAGCATGGCGCTGCCGTCGTAGGCGTCGATCGTGTTGAAGAAGAACGGCAGCTCGGAGCAGTGGGGGGCGCCCAGCTGGTCGGGGTCCGGGACCGGAGCCCGGTCGAACTGGTAGACGTAGGCGGCGTCGCCTCGGGCGGCGTGCTGACCGGCGACCTCCAGCGTCCCGGCCCGGAACAGGGCCTCGGTCGCGGCCCGGGTGAAGTCCGCCACCGATTGCCCCTGCCCGGCCGCCAGCGCCTCGATGCGCGGGTCGAACGCGAAGAACGCCGCCATCTCGTCCCTGGTCGTCCCGGTCAGCAGCGGCTTGCCGCTCAGCCGCCCGGCCGCCAGCGGCTGCGGCCAGTCGGCCGGGATGCCGGCCCCGCCGAGGACCGGGTACAGCGGCGGGGCGGCGCTGCCCGGGCGGCCCACCTCCCGGGCCAGCTGCCGGTAGGCGGGCAGGAAGACCTCGGCCGGGAGGGCCCGCAGGGCCGGCCCCAGGTCCGGGCGGCCGGCCAGGCCGAGGATCTCCAGGTAACGCCGGCTGTGGAGGGCGGCCTCGCCGGGTTGCTGCGGCGGCAGCCCCCACGGGCCGCTCTGGGTGATGACCTGGCCGACGCGCGGGCCGGTGTCCGGAGCCAGGGCCAGGTGCAGGGCGGAAAACGCGCCCGCCGACTGGCCGCCGACGGTGAGCCGGCCGGGATCGCCCCCGAACGCGGCGATGTTGCGCTCGACCCAGCCCAGCACCGCGACCTGGTCCTGGACGCCGAGGTTGCCGATGCCGAGCTCAGGCAGGTACAGGTAGCCGAGCGGCCCCAGCCGGTAGTTGGCGGTGACCACCACGATGTCGCCAGCCGCGGCCAGGTGGCGGCCGTCGTACCAGTCCCAGCCGCCGGATCCGCTGCTGAACCCGCCGCCGTGGAACCAGACCAGGACCGGGCGGGCTTGGTCAGGCGGGCCATCGGCTGGCCAGCGGGGTGCCCACACGTTGAGGTTGAGGCAGCCGTCCTCGTCCCAGTCGGGCACCCGGGCGCCCATGACCGCCTCCAGCCGGGACGGGCCCTGCGGCACCGACGGGCCGGGCTGGCTGGCGTCGCGCAGGCCCGGCCACGGTGGGACCGGCTGCGGGGCGGCGAACCGCCGGTCCCCGACCGGCGAGGCCGCGTAGGGGATACCGCGGAAGGTGGCCACGCCGTCCACCGTGATGCCCTCGACCGGTCCGGACTCGGTACCCGCGACCGGCCGCCCGGTCCCTGGTGAGCTGGTCACGGGCGGGCCAGCCGTTCGGCCGCGCGGACGACGCTGGCGCGGCGCCGTTGGTGCTCGTCCGGGTCGCTGTCGTCGGCTCCGGTCAGCATCGCCGCCAGCTGCGGGGCCGAGATCCACCAGGCGGCCAGCGCGATGATCAGGAACACCAGGTGGCTGGGGTCGATGTCGTCGGCCAGCACGCCGTCGCGCTGGGCGGCCGCGTAGGCCTGCGCCTTGTCCCGGTAGTGGGCGGTGCGGCGGCCCTCGTCGGCCACCGGGCCGCCGGCCAGGCCCTCCCACAGCAGCAGGCGGACCAGCTGGGGATGGGCCGCGTGGTAGTCGAACGTACGCCCGGCCAGCTCGCCGATGTCCTTGACGCCGCCGGGGGGCGGTGCCACCGAAGCGGCCAGCTTGTCCAGCTCGTCGGTGAGCACGGTCTCGAACAGCGCCTGCTTGTCGCCGAAGTACTTGTAGAGCCGTTCCTTGTTGATCCCGGCCCGCTCGGCGATGCGGGCCATGGTGGTGCCGTCGGGCCCGTGCGCGGCGAACTCGGCCGTCGCCGCCTCCTTGAGGCGCCGCTTGGTTCCCTCGGTATCCCAGGCCACGTGGATACTCTATGGCATACCAACTCCAACGTTGTGGTTGGGAGCGGGTATGGATAGGCTAGCGGAACTGCAACCGAAACGTTGGAGATGAGCAGAGATGGTTGATAGTGCTCCCGGCGGAACCCTGGAGCTCGCCGACGACCTCGTGATCAGCCGGATGGGCTACGGCGCGATGCAGCTGGCCGGCCCGGGCGTCTTCGGGCCGCCCCGGGACCGCGATCAGGCTCTGGCCGTCCTGCGTGAGGCGGTCGAGCTGGGCATCACCCATATCGACACCAGCGACTTCTACGGGCCGGTCGTGGTCAACGAGCTCATCCGCGAGGCGCTCCACCCCTACCCGGCCGACCTGCGCATCGTGACCAAGGTCGGCGCCCGCCGCGGCCCTGACGGCAGCTGGCATCCCTCCCACGATCCGGCCGACCTGCGGGCCCAGGTCCACGAGAACCTCGACCATCTCGGCCTGGACGTCCTCGACGTCGTCAACCTGCGGCTGTCGATCGAAGGCAGCGGGGCGGACTCCATCGCCGAGCAGTTCGCCACCCTGGCCGAACTGCAGAAGACGGGCCTGATCCGCCAGCTGGGCGTCAGCGGGGCGTCGGACGCCCAGCTGACCGAGGCGCAGACGGTCGCCCCGGTGGTCACCGTGCAGAACCGCTACAACCTGGCCAGCCGGGACGACGACGCCCTGGTCGACCGCTGCGCGGCCGAGAACATCGCCTACGCGGCGTTCTTCCCGCTCGGCGGGTTCAGCCCGATCCAGTCGGCCACCCTGACCGCGGTGGCCGAGCGCCTGGGGGCCACGCCACACCAGGTTGCCCTGGCCTGGCTGCTCCAGCGCTCGGCCACCACCGTCCTCCTCCCCGGGACCTCATCGGTCGCTCACCTGCGCGAGAACGTCGCCGCCGCCCGCCTGGTGCTGCCGCCCGACGCGGTCGCCGAGCTCGACCGTGTCTAGGCCGGCCGCAGCACCAGCTCGGTCAGTGAGGACGGCGCCAGGGTGACGGCGCCCCGGGCCGCGGTCCGGGTGCGGCTGATCGCGTGGCGGCGGCCGTCAGCCGGCTGCTTCTGCTGTTCCTCATTCTCCTCATGCGTGCCACCGTAGGCAGCAGCGATGAAGGCGCTGCCGTGCCGAATGTCAGCGGCTCACGTGATGAATGTCAGCCCTCCGGCCGGGAAAACTCCTGGCCGGCCGGACCACAACGAGGACGCCATGGTGAAGGTCGCACTGGATCCCGCGATGTATCACGCCGAGCTGTCGGTCGCCGACGAGCTGCGCAAGGCAGCCGACCTCGGCTACGAGTACCTGGAGCTGTCGCCGCGGGCGGACTGGTTCTTCTGGCACCGGTACCCCAAGGCCGACGACGCGATGGTGGCCGAGGTCAAGAAGGCGGTCCAGGAAACCGGGGTCAAGATCGCCTCTCTGGTCCCGGTGTTCAACTGGTCGGCCCCGGACGAGCAGGAGCGCCAGGCTCAGGTCCGGAACTGGAAGCGGCTGCTGCAGCTGGCCGACGGCCTCGAGGTCCCGGTCATCATCACCGAGCTGTCGGGCGACCCGAACCAGCCGCTGCGGTCCGAGCACGCCTTCTATCACTCGATGGAGGAGCTGACCCCGGTCTTCGAGCGGTACGGCCTGCGGCTGGACATCGAGGCTCACCCGTACGACTTCTCCGAGCGGAACGCTGACGCGGTGCAGATCGTGCGCGGGCTGAACCAGCCCTGGATCAACTACTGCTTCTGCGTCCCGCACGCGTTCCACCTGTCGGACGGGGCCGGCGACACGCGGGCGATGATCGAGTACGCCCGCCCCAAGCTGACCCACATTCACGTGGCCGACTGCTACAACCACCGCGCAGGAGTGGGCAACCGCTACATCGTCAACCCGCCCGGGGTCGACGCTCGCGTCCACCAGCACAACGAGATCGGCCACGGCGACGTCGACTGGGACCAGACGTTCGGCGCGCTGCGCGACGCCGGCTTCGACGGCATCGCCGCGATCTGCGTGTTCGGCTGGGAAGAGGACGCCGACGCCATCCACCGCCGCATGCTCGACCGGGTGACCTCCGAGCTGGGCGGCCAGCCGGGCGGCCGGTCCTGACCGGTCGGCCGGGGACCGGCCTCAACGTGTGCATGGCCGGGCACGGGATGATGGGCGCCTGGCACAGCGAAGGGCTCAAGAGCGCCGGTTGTCGGCTGCACACCGTCGTCGGCGCGGTCCCGGACGACGGGCCGCGGCCGCGATCGGGGCGGGTACCGGAGACGACCGCCGAGTTCGCCGCCCGCTACGGCTACCAGCGCTGGACCACCAGCTACGACGAGGCCCTGGCCGACCCCGAGATCGATGTCGTCATCCTCGCCACCCCGAGCGAGACGCACGCCGACATGGCGATCGCCGCGCTCGCGCACGGCAAGCACACGCTGGTCGAGATCCCCATCGCCATGGACCTGGACGGTGCCCAGCGGGTCGTGGCGGCCGCCCGGAAGCACGGGCGCACGCTCGGCGTCGTCCACCCGATGCGATTCCGGCCGGAACGGGCCGAGCTGGTGCGGCGGGTCGGCCGCGGGGAGGAACGGGTCACCCACGTGCACGGCCGGCTGTTCCTGCACCGGCTGGAAAACGTCGGGGGAACGGGACTGCAGCGGTCTTGGACCGACAACCTGCTCTGGCACCACGGCGCCCACCTGGTCGACGTCGGCCTGTGGACGGTGTGCGGTGGCGACATGACGAACGCGGACCAGCGCGTCCGCAGCGTGTACAGCCTCATGCCCGCCGTCGACCCGCGGACCGGCATCCCCATGGAGCTGACGCTGGTGATCGAGACCACCGGGGACCAGTCCGTCGTGGTCACCGGCTCCTACTCCGCGCACCAGCGGATCTACGACGTGCTCACGGTCACCGACCGCGATGACTACTACGTCGACGAGGTGCGGGCCACCCTCACCACCGGACAGGGCGAACGTCCGATCCGCGCCGAGCGGGAGAACGCCCAGCTGATCGCGCCGGAGTTCATCGACGCGGTCCGGCAGGGGCGGGAACCGGCGGTGCCGGGCTGGTCGGTGCTTCCGTCCATGCGGGTGCTGCAGCGCGCGCAGGCCAGCTGGGACGCCACCTACGGGCGCCAGCTGCTGCCGGGCCGGCCGGTGCGCTGACCGAGCAGGGTTGACGCCGGCCGGTCGACGGTGTGCGGTGGTGACAGGCCGACCTCGGCGGACGGAGCGGGAGCGCCATGGCAGACATGAACGGGCAGGTCGCACTGGTCACCGGCGGTGTTCGCGGCATCGGGCTGGCGATCTGCGAGCGGTTAATAGACCGGGGCGTCAAGGTCGCGGCCGGCTACTCGTCCAACCGGCAGGTGGCCGGGCAGTTCTGCACCAAGCACTCCGATCAGGGCGTCAGCATCCACCAGGGCAACATCGGCTCGGCCGCGGACTGCGAGCGGGTGGTGGGCGAGGTGCTGCAGGCCCACGGCCGGATTGACATCCTGGTCAACAACGCCGGGGTCACGGTGGACAAGACCGTCCGGCGGATGACCCCCGAAGAGTGGGACCACGTCATCCACATCAACCTGTCCGGCGCGTTCTACCTGTCCCGGGCGGTGCTGCAGCACATGCTCGATCAGGGCTACGGCCGCATCATCAACATCTCCTCGGTGATCGGCTCGGCCGGCGGGTTCGGCCAGGCCAACTACGCCTCGGCCAAGTCCGGCCTGTTCGGGCTGACGATGAGCCTGGCCCAGGAGACGGCGACCAAGGGCATCACCGTCAACACCGTCACCCCCGGGTTCGTCACCACCGACATGACGGCGGCGGTGCCGCCCGCCGCGATGGAGAAGATTGTCGCCCGCATCCCGGTCGGGCGGCTGGGCACGCCGGACGAGGTGGCCCGGGTGGTGGAGTTCCTGGCCGACCCCGAATCGGCCTACATCACCGGCCAGGTCTATCCGATCAACGGCGGCCTGTATATGTAAGCGGATGGCAGCGGACGTTCTGCCCGACACGTCCACCCCGTTCAGCCCAACCCGGTTGCGCTGCGGGTCACGATCACCGGCGTCCGCGGCTTCTACACCCGCGGCTGAGCGTGCGGGCCGCGCCGCAGCAGCTCGACGGTGCCGCGGCCGCCGTCGACCCGGATGTGGTCGCCGCTGTGCAGCCGCGCGGTAGCGTCGCCGCAGCCGACGACGGCCGGGATGCCGAGTTCGCGGGCCACGATCGCGGCGTGCGAGAGCGGCGCGCCGACGTCGGTGACGACGGCCGCGACGCGGGGGAACAGCAGCGTCCAGCCGATGTTGGTCACGGTGGTGACCAGGATGTCGCCGTCGCCGAGCTGATCGGCGTCTTCGGGCGTGGCCAGCACCCGGGCGGTGCCGTCGACCACGCCGGCCGCGCCCGGTAGGCCGGTGACGGTGGCGTCCGGCCGGGCCGCCGGGGCGCGCCCGTCCCAGTAGCCGGTACGCCGGTCCGGGTCGGCCGCCCAGCGGACCGGGTCGAACCGGCCGCGGATCAGCGCCGGGTAGGGCGGCAGGGCCCGGTAGGTCTCGTAGGCGGCCCGGCGGGCGGGTACCCGGGCCAGCGGGTCCCGGTCGCCGCCGAGGACCGCGGCGACCTCGGGCAAGGTCAGGAAGAAAACGTCGTCGCCGCGCCCGGTCAGCTGGCCGGCCCGCAGGACCCAGGCCCGCGCCACCCAGGCCGAGCGCACCACCTCGGAACGGGCCGCCTCGCGGTCGCGGGCGACGGGCGCCCAGCGGGCGATGACCTTGCGGGCCGCGGTCGCTTCCCGGGGATGCTGCCGTCCCAGCCGCTGCCAGGCGGCGGCCCGGGCCGCCTGCTGCCGGGCCAGCATCGTCTCGGCGCCGGCCACCGCGCCGGGTCTGTCCGCGACCTGGCCGTCGATCCACCGGGGGTTCTCAGCCGGCCGCGGGACCGACAGTTCGAGCTCGTGCGGACCGCGGTGCCCGTACTGGCGGGCGAAGGTGTCACGGCTGATCTCGCCCCGCGCCAGCCGGGCCAGGCCGATGACCGGGCCGAGGCTGGCCAGCGGGGACTGGCCGGGTTCCTGGCCCGACAGCAGCAGCGCGGCGTCGGCCGGGCCGGTCAGCCGGGCCAGCCGCCGGGGGGCGGACAGCAGGGTGAAGCCCCGGGAGGTGGCACCGGCCAGCGTGCCCGCCGCCTCCTCGATCAGCGGCCGGACCTCGGCCATCCAGAGCCGGGCGAGCTCGGCCGGGTCCGCGGTCCGCTCGATCTCGGCCCGCAGCCGGTCGCAGCGCTCCGGGGCGGCGGCCAGGAACCCGGGCATCCGCCGGTAGCTGGCCAGCAGCCGGCCCAGCAGCGTGAACGCGGCGGGCACCATCAGCCGGGTGACCCGCCAGCGGGGCAGCCGTGGCCGGGGAATCTCTGCGAGCGGGGGCAGCGGGCCCAGCACCGGGCCGAACAGCGTGGTGAACCGGCGGGCCGGGATACCGGTCCGGGCTTCGAGCGCGACCGCCATGCTCACGTTGACGTAGAAGCGGCCGCCGATCCGCCCGTAGCCGCGGTAGCCGGGCAGGCTGGGCGGGAAAACCATCCGGGTCATGAACAACTCGACGAACGACCAGGTGGCCGGGGTCATGACGTCGGGCAGCGCCTCACCGACGTTGCCGTTGGTCCACAGGTAGTCACCGTCCAGGCTGTCGTTCCACTGCTCGGCAGCATCCGCCGGCTCCGGGGTGATGATCGGCCGGGCCTGGAGCACCCACAGCTGGCCGTCGGCGCGGGCCCACTCGACGTCCATCGGCTGGCCGTACAGCTTTTCGACGGCCAGGCCGGCCCGGGCCAGTTCGGTGGTCTGGCCGGGGGTGAGCACGGCGGCCGTGCGCAGGGCGTCCGGGATCCCGGTCGTCCGGGTGCCTGCGCCGTCGGCTACCGTCATCGTCTGCTTGCTGCCCAGCTGATAGCGGGTGAGCCGCAAAGTCGCCTGGTCGACGTAGGCGACGTCGGGGGTGACCTCGCCGGCCACGACGGATTCGCCCAGGCCCCAGTTAGCGCTGATGACGAGCTGGCCAGGCGCGCCGGCGGCCGCGCCCGCGGTGAGCAGGACGCCGGCCGCGTCGGCGGGCACCAGCCGCTGGATGACGACGCCGATGCTCAGCGCGTCCGGGTCGACCCCCCGGCGGGCCCGGTAGCCGATGGCGCGGGCCGACCACAGCGACGCCCAGCATCGTTTGACCGCGTCGAGCACGGCCGCCTCGCCCCGGACGTTGAGGTAGGTGTCGTGCTGGCCGGCCGCCGACAGGCCGGGCCGGTCCTCCGCGGTGGCCGACGACCGCACCGCCACCGGCACCTGATCGCCGAGTAAGGCGTAGCCCCCGGCGATCGCCGTCGCCGTGGACGTCGGCATCGGCTGGGCCGCGACCAGTTCGCCGATCCGGGCGGCGGCCGCCGCGAACGTGGCCAGGTCGGCGTCGTCCACCCCGGCGACGGCGGCCAGGACCTGCTCGCGCAGCCCATCCCGGCCCATGAAGTCGAGGTACGCGCCGGTCGTGACCACAAACCCGGGCGGGACCGGGAAGCCGGCCCGGGTCAGCCGGGCCAGCGCGGCGCCCTTGCCTCCGGCCACCGCGAGCCCGGCGCCGGGGTCGTCCAGCGCCAGCACCAGCGGCCCGGGCACGGCGGGCTCATTCGTGGACGTACTTGCCCGGGGCTTCGTAGAGCGCGGGGTAGGTGTCGCTGCCGGTCGGCGGCGGCTCGGTCAGCGGGCCGGAACTGCCGTCCGACCAGACCGCCCAGTCCTGCCACCAGGAGCCGTCGTGCCGGGTGGCCTTCTCCCGCCACTTGGCGGCCGACTTCGGGTGCTTTTTGCTGGTCAGGTACCAGCCCTTGGGACCCGGCGGGTTGACGATGCCGGCGATGTGGCCGCCGTTGGACAGCACGAACCGGACCGGCCCGGACACCAGGCTGGTGGTGGCGTAGGCCGACGTCCAGGGCACGATGTGGTCGTTCTCGGCCGCCACCACGTAGGCCGGGTGCTTGACGTCGCTGAGGTTCAGCCGCCGCCCGGCGATCTCAAGCCGTCCCCGCGCCAGGTTGTTCTCCATGTAGAAGTTGCGTAGGTAGAAGGCGTGCATGGCGGCCGGCATGCGGGTGTTGTCGGAGTTCCAGGCGAGGATGTCGAACGCGGGCGGGTCCTGGCCCATCAGCCAGTTGGCGGCCACGTAGCTGAAGATCAGGTCGTTGGCCCGCAGGATGTCGAACGTGCCGGCCATGGCGGTGGCCGACAGGCCACCTTCGCGCTGCATCTGCTGTTCCAGCCGCTGGACCGTCTCCGCGTCGGTGAACGCCCCCAGCACGCCCGGCTCGGAGTAGTCGAGCAGGGTGTTGAGCAGCGTGATCGTGCCGATGCGGTCATCACCGGAGGCGGCCAGCCAGGCGTCGGCGATCGCGGTCAGCGCCCCGCCCAGGCACAAGCCGACGATGTCGATCACCGGCGCCCCGGTGATGTCCTGGATGACGTCGAGCGCCTGCCGCGGCCCGTTGATTAAATAATCGTCCAGCGTGACCCCCGACATGTCGGGCGAGGGGTTCCGGTAGCTGATCGCGAACACGGTCCGCTGGTGCTGGACCGCCCACTCGACGAAGCTGCGGCCCGGCGCCAGGTCCATCACGTAGTACTTGTTGATCCAGGGCGGGCTGCACAGCATCGGGGTGGCGTGGACCTGGCCGGTCTGCGAGGTGTACTGGATCAGCTCCATCAGCTCGTTGCGGAACACCACCTGCCCGGGCGTGCAGGCCAGGTTCTCCCCCAGCGTGAACCCGCTGGTGTCGACCTGGCGGGGACGGCCGTTGTTGTGCTGAAGATCGTTGATGAAGTTTCGCAGCCCCCGCACCACGCTGGCGCCGCCGGTCTCGAACGCGCGCTTGAGCGCGGCCGGGTTGGTGGGCAGGTAGTTGGTCGGCGCCAGCGCGTCCACCAGCAGGCCTGCGGTCAGCCGGGCCTTGGCCTCCTGGGTGGATTGCAGGCCCGACACCGTCACCAGCCGGTCCATGAACTCCGCGAACGCCTGGTGGGAGAGCCGCAGCGAATAGAACGCCGGGTTGTCAGCCCAGCTGCGGTCGGCGAACCGCTTGTCCCGCGGGTTCAGCGTCGCCGGGGCCGGGATCGGGTGGCCGATCCAGTTCGACAGCGAGGCGGCCGGGATCTGGGCCAGCGCGGCCGCGTAACGCAGCCAGGCCTCCCCCAGCTCGCCCGGATGGGCCAGCGCCCCGGTGAACACCTGGCCCAGAGCCCGGCCGAGCCCGGCCATGTCCACCTCGGCCAGCAGCCCGCTCTCGGGCCCGAGCAGGAAGGCGGCGTCCTGGGCCCGGTCCTGCGGCGTCTCGTCAGCCATGGAAACTCCCTTGTCCCACCACCCAGTAAAACTCCCGGCCGCGGACAGGTCGAGACGAAACCGCCCGGGTTATGACCCGCCCACGAACCGATCCAGCAGTTCGCGGGTCTGGGCCCAGTTCTCGATGACCGGCAGCTCGCCGGTGACCTGGTAGCGCAGCGGCGTCAGCGGTATGCCCAGGCTGTCGCGGCGGACGTCGGGCAGCGTGAACGCCAGCGCCCGCGGCATCGACGCGCTCGCCCGGGCCACCTCGACCTTGAGGCAGAAGTGGCACCATCACCGGGCCAGCATCGCCGACGGCGGAAGCCGGCAAGATTCGTGACCAAAATGCCGGCAATCTTGGTTACCGCTGGGCACGGCGGGGCATGGGTGGGCTCATGTCGACGCGCGATGTGGCCGGGCGGCAGACCGCCCACGGCGGAGATGGCTCCCGGCTGACGGCGGGCACCCTCTGGACCGGGGCGCTGGCGATCGCGGTCGCCCAGCTGGCGCTGGCCATCCCGGCCGTGCTGCAGGGCCTGTTCCAGAAGGACCTGGTGCCGTCGTCGTCCCAGCTGACCTGGATCTCGGACGCCTTCCTGGTCCCGGTCACGCTGCTGGAGCTGACGTTCGGCGTGCTCGGTGACCTGTTCGGGCGCAAGCGGCTCATGATCATCGGCGGGCTGCTGCTGGCCGTCGGCCAGGGGGTGGCGCTGCTGACGCCGGGCGCCAGCACCTCGACCGGGTCGCGGATCGTGGTGCTGTGGATCGGCATGATCATCGCCGGGGCGGGCGCGGCCGCGATCATGCCCACCAGCCTGGCCATGGTCGCGGCCGGGACCCGCACCCCGCAGGCCCGCGCCCGGGCGGTCGCGATCTGGGCGGCGGCGCTGTCGGCCGGCAACATGCTGTCACCGGTCCTCGGCGGCTGGCTGGCCGGTTTCAAGTGGGGCAGCGACCCCAACGCCGCCTGGCGCTGGGCCCCGGTCGCGATCGGCCTGCTGGCGCTGGTCAGCGTGGCCGCCACCGCCCTGTTCGCGCAGAATTCGTCCTCGCCGGAGGGCCGCTCGCTGGACTGGGGCGGCCAGATCACGGTCGCCATCGCCCTGTTCTCGCTGATGTTCGGGGTGATCCAGGGGTCGACGGCGGGCTGGGCCAGCGCCGAGGTGATCATCGCCTTCGTGGTCGCGGCCGTGTTCCTGGTGCTGTTCGTGCTGGCCGAGAACCGGGCGGCCGCTCCCCTGCTGAACCTGGAGCTGTTCCGGAACCGGCCGTTCGCGATCGCGTCGGTCGCCACCGTCATCGGCATGTTCTGCTTCCTCGGCACCGCCTACTCGACCAGCATCCGGCTGACCGCGATCCTGCTGTTCACGCCGCTGCACGCGGCGCTCGCGTTCGTGCTGTTCAACGGCATCGCGCTGCCGCTCATCCCGCTCACCTCGCACCTGCTGCACACCTACGACCCGCGCTGGACGATGGGAGCCGGGCTGATCCTGATGGGCGCCGGTGATCTGTGGACGGCGGCGGTGCCGGTGCCCTCGCAGGTCGGCCTGGGCCCGGTCATCGCCCCCTACATCCTGATCGGGATCGGGTTCGCGCTGGCGGTCTCGGCGATGACCGCGGTGCTCGTCGACTCGGTGCCGATCCACCTCGAAGGCATGGCCAGCGCGGCCACCAACATGCTGCGCGACTTCGGCTTCACGCTCGGGCCGGCCGTGATCGGCGCGGTCGCGCTCAGCCGGGCCGCGGCCGACATCCACGCCAAGGTGACCAGCAATCCGGCCTTGTCCAAGGCGCTGGCCGCCTTCAACGCGGCTCCCGCCCACGCCACCGGGGCCAAGGCGGCCGCGCTCAAGTCGGCGGTCGGCGCGGTGAACTCGGGCCCGCTGGGCGCCAACGCGATCCCCGATCCGCCCAACCCGATCAAGGACGTCGCGTTCCACGCGCTCGGCAGCGCCAACTCGGTCGGCTACGTCATCTGCGGCGTGGCCGGCCTGGTGGCGGCGGTGCTGGTGATCGCCACCCTCGGCCAGGGTCGGCCATACTGGACCGATGGCGGATGAGTCCCAATCTGACGGTCAGCTGGGGGCGCTGGGCAGCTATATCCGGGTCCAGCGGCAGCTGGCCGACCTGTCCCTGCGGCAGCTGGCCGACCTGACCAAGGTGTCCAACGCCTACCTGAGCCAGGTGGAAAGAGGCCTGCACCAGCCGTCGCTGCGGGTCCTGCGGTCGATCGCCGACGCCCTGAACCTGTCGGCTGACAGCCTGCTCGCACAGGCGGGTATGTCCGCCAGTAAAGGCGGCGACAACGGGCCGGGAGCTGGATCGCCGCCCAGTACCGAGTCAGCCATCCGCAACGACCCCGAGCTGGGCCCCGAGGAAAAGGAAACGCTGCTGCACGTGTACCGCAGCCTGCGCAAATCTCCCTGACGCTTGGTATGTCAAACACTGCGCTTGACATACACGGCAAGCGTGCGTACTATTTCAAGCATAAGAACCACACCACTACGGGATAGTACGCACTTCAGGAGAAGAGGACCCCTTATGGCTACCGTTCAGGAGCAGTACGCCGAGCTGTTCAAGCAGGGCCAGGACGCGGCGCTGGCCGCCCTGGAGACCTGGACCAGCGCGATCAAGCAGGCTGCCAGCCAGCTCCCGACCCCCTCGCTGGCCGGTCCCGAGCAGGCCATCGACCAGTTCTACGACTTCGCCGGCCAGGTGCTGAACGCTCAGCGCGACCTGGCCAAGCAGGTGCTGATCACCAGCACCGCCGCTGCCGACAAGGTCCGTGAAGGCGTCACCAAGGCCGCCCAGTCCCACCAGGGCTGACACGGTGCATTGACGAGGCCCGGCCGAGCGCCGGGCCTCGCACGCGTCCGTTCACCGATCAGGAAGGGACATCTTCTTCATGACACTGACCCAATTCCGCCGTGATCTCCTCGACTGGGCCGACCCGGTCTGGTGGGCCCGGCAGCAGCTCGACCTGATGACCGCCACCACCGCCTACCTGACCCGGGTGACCGCGGCCCTGACCGGCGCGGCCGCGACCGTCCCGGCTGAGAGCGCTGCGGACGAGCCGCCGGTCGCGGGCTGGGACGACTTGTCAGTCGCTTCGATCCGGGCCCGCCTCAGCCGCCTGAGCGAGACCGACCTGGTGACCCTGCAGGCCTACGAGCTGCACCACGCCGCCCGCCCCGACGTTCTGTCCATGCTCGCCAACCGCCTCGCCAAGCTCCGCCCCGCCAACTGAGACACCGGCGACCGGCCGACGGGGTGAGCGGGCGGGAACCGGAGCGGGGACCGGAGTACGGCGGGGTGCTGGCCGGTCACGGGAAATAGCGGTGAGGATGCTCAGGCATCCGTCTCGGTGGGCAGGGCGCTGGCGGTGGTGGTCCAGCTGGCCAGGAGGGTGAAGGCTTCGGCCGATCGGGAGCCGGGCTCGGCCAGGTAGGCGAAGATCTCCAGGCCGGGGTCGGCGGTGACCGCGAGGCGTTCGTAGCGCAGCGTGAGGTCGCCGACAATGGGGTGGCGGAACCGTTTCTCCGCTCGGCGGTGCAGGCGCACGTCGTGGGTGGCCCACAAGGCGGCGAACTCCTCGGATCGGGTGGACAGCTCGCCGACGAGGTCGGACAGGCCGCGGTCGAACGGGTCACGGCCGGCCTGGGCCCGGAGGGCGGCGACGCATTCGGCCGCCATCCGGTTCCAGTCGGCGTGGAAGTCGCGGGCGCGCGGGTCGAGGTAGGTGAAACGGGCCAGGTTGGCGGGGGCCGCCGACTCGAACAGCGGCGCGAACAGGGCCCGGCCGAGGTGGTTGGCGGCCAGGATGTCCTGGCGGGCGTTGGCCACGAAGGCGGCGGCGCCGGTCATCGCCTCGATCATCCACCCGACACTCGGGCGCACCGTCGGCCAGGCTGGGCGGTGGCGCCGGCCGGTGGCGCGGTCCCGGGCGGCCCGGGCCAGGTCGAACAGGTGCGCCCGTTCGGCCTCGTCCAGGCGGAGGGCGCCCGCGATCGCCTCGAGGACACCCTCCGAAGCGCCCGCCAGGCGGCCGCGCTCGATCCGGTTGTAGTAGTCGACGCTCACCCCGGCCAGCGTCGCGACCTCCTCGCGCCGGAGGCCGGGGACCCGGCGGGGGCCGTAGGCGGTGAGGCCGGCCGCGGCGGGGGTGATCCGCCCGCGCCGCGACGTGAGGAAATCCCGGATCTCATTCCTGGTGTCCACCCACCGAGGCTAGATCGGCGGGCGGCGATGAGGGATGCCCTGCCAGTACCTGGAAAAGCTCGCCCTGCCAGCTGGACCGCAACCGGTGCTTGCGTGGAGACATGGAGATCATCAGGAACGGACTCGAGACTACGGCCGGCCCCGGCGACTGGTTCGCCGGCGGCGTCTACATCGACGTCGTCAGCACGCCGTCGCCGACCTCACGGGTCATGGGCGGAATCGTCCACTTCGCGCCGGGCGCCCGCACGGCCTGGCACACTCATCCGGCCGGCCAGACCATCTTTGCCACCGAAGGGATCGGCCTGGCCCAGCGCGAGGGCGGGCCGGTCGAGGAAGTCCGTCCGGGCGACCGCGTCCACTTCGCGCCGGGCGAGAATCACTGGCACGGCGCCGCCCCCGGGCGCTTCCACACCCAGCTCGCCTACCAGGAGACCGACGACAGCGGCCGCCACACCACCTGGGGCCGCCACGTCACCGACGAGGAGTATCCCGGCTGAGTGGGTGACCGGGGCCGGCCGGCGGCGTCGCGTGGATTTGGTATTGCGCTGAAACATGCAGGTCATACCATGGGTCAGTCATTTTCAGATTCACGGGACGGGAGCGCGCATTTGACCGGAACTCGCGGCAGCCGGGTGACGATCGTCGGCGGCGGCGTCATGGGGCTGATGACGGCGTACTACGCGGCCCCGCTGGCCACCTCGGTCACGGTGATCGACAAGTCGCGGGTCGGTGATCCGGGGACCGCCTCGTTCGGGCTGACCCGGTCGGTCCGCAACGACTATCTCGACCCGCAGTACTCGCGGCTGGCCTTCGAGGCCCGGCAGCTGTGGCTGGACCTGCAGGAACGGGCCGGGCAGCGGCTGCTGGTGGACTGCGGGTGCCTCAACCTGGTCAAGCAGAGCGTCACCCCCGACGTGGACGCCAGCTACGCGGTGCGCAGCTTCGCGGTGCTGGATGACCTCAAGCTGCCGCGCGAGGCGCTGCCGGGGCCCGCTTTGGCGCAGCGGTTCCCGCAGTTCGCGGCCGACGGCGGCTGGCTCGACGTCGACGCCGGGTTCGCCGACGTGGCCGCGGTGACGGCGATGCTGCGGTCGGTGCTGCCGGGCCGCGGGGTCGAGTTCCGCGAGGAAACCGAGGTCCGCGCGATCACCCGGTCCGATGACGGCTGGCAGCTGCAGACCAGCGGCCCGGCGGTCGAGTCCGACGTGCTGGTGATCACGGCCGGGCTCGGCACCAACGGGCTGCTGGAGCTGATCGACGGCTGTTCGGTCCGCTTCCCGCTCAGCCCGGACCGGCCGATGCAGTCCAAGTACTTCATCCCCGACCCCGCCGTCCGCGACCAGTACACCGAAGCAGCGCTGCCGGTCTTCGCCTACCTGGACGTCGGCATCTACGGGCATCCGCTGTACGCGGGCAAGACGCCGGGGGTCAAGATCGGCTTCTACCATCCGCCGGACGCCACCGCGGTGCCGTCGGCGATCAAGTCGGTCGAGGATTTCGTGGCCGAGTGCATGCCCGGGCTGCGGGACGCCGAGACGATCGACGTGGCCGAGGCCAGCGGGGTCGACACCTGCTTCTACGACCTGGTCGGGGACGATGAGTTCATCCTCGGGCCGCTACCCGGTGACCGGAGCGCGGTCGGCGGGGCCTTCGTCGGCGTCGGCTGGCGGGGCACCGGGTACAAGTTCGCGCCCTGGGTCGGCCGGGTGCTGGCCCAGCTGGCGGGGACCGAGGGCACCGTCTACGACATCAGCCGCTTCACGCCGGGCCGGTTCGCGCGCGGCAGCCAGACAGGAACGCTTACGGGAGGGACCACGTGACCACAGGGTTGGGTATTGAGGAGCGGCTGGCGCAAGGCGTGGTGCTCGGGGCCGAGGGCTACGTGTTCGAGCTGGAACGCCGGGGTTACATCAAGGCCGGCCCGTACGTGCCCGAGGTGGTGCTCGACTTCCCGGATGCGGTCCGGCAGTTGCACCGGGAGTTCCTGCGGGCCGGGGCGGACGTGATGGTCGCGCTGACCTACTACGCGCACCGGGAGAAGCTGCGGCACGTGGGCCGCGAGAACGACCTGGAGGCGATGAACCGGGCGGCGGTCCGGCTGGCCCGGGAAGTGGCACAGGAAGGCGGCGCGCTGGTCGCGGGCAACGTCTGCAACACCTGGTCCTACGACCCGGCCGACCCGGCCACCAGCGCGACCGTGCGGGCCCAGTACACCGAGCAGCTCGGCTGGGCGGTCGACGAGGGCGTCGACTTCGTCATCTCCGAGACCAACGACTACCTGGGCGAGGCGCTGATCGCGCTGGAGGTGATCCAGGAGCTGGGGCTGCCGTCGATGGTGACGCTGGCCTCGACCCAGCCGGAGACCACCCGCGACGGTTACGACTACGTCGAGGCGTGCCGGATCCTGGCCGACCACGGGGCCACCATCGTCGGCCTCAACTGCGACCGGGGCCCGGCCACGATGCTGCCGCTGCTGGAGCGGATCCGGGCCACCGTCGACTGCGCGGTGGCGGCCCAGCCGGTCCCGTACCGGACCAGCCCGGCCATGCCGACGATGGAGTCGCTACGGGCCGACGGCGTCGACCGGGTGTTCCCGCTGGCGCTGGAGCCGTTCTCGTGCACCCGGTTCGACATGGCCGCGTTCGCGGGCGCCGCCCGTGAGCTGGGCGTCAACTACGTCGGGGTGTGCTGCGGCGGAGCCCCGCACCAGGTCCGGGCGATGGCCGAGGCGCTCGGCCGGCAGGTGCCGGCCAGCAAGTACGCCCCGGCCATGGACCTGCACCCGATCCTCGGGGTGGCGGGCGTGGCGGCCGACGCCAACGTGCTGGCCGCCTGGAACGTGGCGGGCTGACCGGTAGCCGCTGACGACTGACCAGCCCGGACGGCGCCCGGGCTGGTCAGAACCTGATCTGCGCGCCCGAGCGGAGCCCCTCGGCGGTGGCACTGCCGAAGCCGAGGAACTCCAGGTAGGCCGGGATCTGCTCCAAGAGCATGTCGGTGCCCACCTGGAGCTGGCAGCCCTTGGCCGCGGCCGCCTGCAGGAACGGCGTCATCTCCTGCTTCGTCACCACCTCGCCGACGAACGTGCCCGGGGCGATCCGGTCCACGTCCATCGGCAGGGGGTCGTTGTCTCTCATGCCCAGCGGCGTGGCGTTGACGACGATCTCACAGCCCTCAGGGTCGCGGGAGCCGGTCTCGATCCCGATCTGCGGGTAGTGCTCGCGGATCCTGGCCGCGAGCGAATCCGACGACTCGGCGACCGGATCGTACAGGCCGAGGGCGGAGACTCCGGCCGCGGCGAGCGACGCCGCGATCGCCGATCCGACTCCCCCGTTGCCGACCACCAGCGCCCGTTTGCCGGCCAGCGTGAAACCGTGGCGTTCGACCCCGCGAACGAAACCGGCCCCGTCGAACTGGCCGCCCAGCAGCGTCCCGTCGTCGCGCAGCAGCACCGCATTGGCGGCCCCGGCGATCTGCGCGGCCGGCGTCAGCTCATCGACCAGCCGGGTGGTGGTGACCTTGTGCGGCATGGTGATCAGGGCGCCGCGGATATTGGTCAGCCGGAACAGGTACCGGAGGAACTCCGGGTAATCCTCGGTCCGGACGCCCATCGGGACGACGACCGCGTCGATGCCGTTCTTCTCGAACCACGGGTTGCAGATGAGCGGCGCCTTGAAGGTGTGGGTCGGATAGCCCAGATGCGCGATCAAGGTGGTCGTCCCACTGATCATTTCTGCTCCCTGAGGGGTTGCTCGTCCAGGACGGCGAGTTCCATGGCGGTGCCACAGCGGCGCGCCCGTCGGCCGGATGCCAGACTGCGAGCACGCCGCCGCCCGGACGCCGGCCGCGTCGAAGCCGTCGCCGTGGACCTACTTGATAAGGCCACCGGCCCGCTGATGGTGCGCAACGTCCGGTCGTAAGGTGGGGACTCGTGAAGTTCTCACTGTGGCCCCGTAACAGCCGCGCCGCCCGCGAAGTGCTCGACGACGCCCGCAAGGCCGAGGCGGCCGGGTGGCACGGCGTCTGGCTGGCCGACCACTACATGCCCGACACCGGTGACACCACCCCGGCCCGGGGTGACATTTTCGAGTGCTGGGCCCTGCTGCCGGCGGTGGCGGCGGTGACCGAGCGGGTCCGGATCGGGACGCTGGTCTCCCCCACCTCGGTGCACCACCCGGCCCTGCTGGCCAACCGGGCCGCCACCATCGACCAGCTGTCCGGCGGCCGGATGGTGCTCGGGCTGGGGGCGGGCTGGCAGCTCAACGAGCACCACGCCTACGGCATCGAACTCGAGCCGCCGGGCAAGCGAGTCTCCCGGTTCGACGAGGCGATCAGGATCGTCCGCTCGCTGCTGGCCGAGGACACCACCACCTTCCACGGCGAGTTCTACGACTTCACCGACGCCCCCTGCGACCCCAAGCCGGTCCAGTCGCCGCTGCCGCTGCTGGTCGGCACCAAGGGGCCGCGCATGTTCCGCATCACCGCCCGCCACGCCAGCGAGTGGAACACCTGGCTGACCCCGGAACTGACCGAACGCCGGGACGGGCTGGTGGCGGCCTGCGAGAGCATCGGCCGTGACCCGGCCACCATGTGGACGTCGGTCAACGCCATCCTCGATCTGGACGGGACCGGTACCGGCCCGCTGCCCGGGCGCACTCTGGCTGGCACCTCGGCGCAGGTCGCCGACCAGCTGGGTCGGTTTGCCGACATGGGGTTCGACGAGTTCATCGTGCCCGACTGGAACCTGGGCACCGACCCGGCCGAACGCTGGGACAAGCTGGCCCGGGTCCAGGCTGAGGTGCTCAGCCAGCTGCCCGGCTAACGGTCCGCCGGCCGGGCCGGCCCGTCAAGCCGGGCTGGCTCGTCGAGCCGGGCTGGCTCGTCGAGGCGCATCACCGCTTGCACGGGCGGCCGGGCGGCGGCGTCCCGGCGGCCGAACCTCGCCAGCGCGGTGCCGGTGATGACGATTTCGGCGAAGTGGTCGGCGGCGGCCGCCTGGGCGTGGCAGGGATCGCTGCGCACCCGCAGGGTCATGGCCGACACGACCACGCCGTCGGCGCCCAGTTCGCGGACCGACCGCGCCAGTTGGTCGCGGGCGGTCTGGCGGGCCTGGGTGATCAGGCTGGTGTAACCGGGCACCTCGGCGTTGCCGGTGCCCCAGGGACCGGAACTGGTCGTCACCAGGTCGTCGTGCAGCCCGGCGACCGAGACGCCCAGCACGACAGCGGCCGGAACCCAGCCGGCCGTGACCAGCTTGGCGAAGTCCGAGCCGGACAGATCACAACTGAACGGGCGCGCCAGCGGCGCGGCGCCGGTGGCCCGCACCGCCGTCCCGGCCGCCGTGAACTTGATCGCGGCCGCGGTCACTTCGGTGCCGGGAATCTCGGTGACCTGCATTGACACGCCCACGATGCCGTGGCCGCGGAGGCCCGCGCACTCGGCCGCCATCCGGTCCAGAGCTGTCCGCCGCGCCTCGTACAGCCTCTCGCCCACCGGCAGCGCCGCCACCGTCCCCGGGCAGGCGACCCCGGCCACGGTGGCCGCGTAGTACACCGCGGCCCCGAACACCTGCCCGGCCGGCTCGAACCCGGCCTGCCGGATCGCCGCGAACTCGGCGACGGACAGCAGCGAGTCCCACGGGCGGCCGGTCTCGTCCACGGCACCAGTAAACGCCTCATGGCCTGACGCGGAGCCGGCCCGCGGGCGGCTGTTACGCTCCGGGCCATGAGGGAGCCGATCGTGGCCGGGGGCCACCGGCGGATCCGGCCGTTCAACACCGCCGACAGCTATCCGGAGCAGCAGCTGGACAACGACCTGTGCCAGGCGGTGGTGGCCGGTGACACCGTCTACCTGCGCGGCCAGGTCGCCCAGGACCTCGAGACCGGCGCCAGCTTGCACGTCGGCGACCCGGCGGCCCAGGCCGGGCAGGTGATGGCCAACATCACCACCCTGCTGGCTGAGGCGGGTGCGTCGGTCGGGCACATCGTCAGCTGCACCGTCTACCTGACCGACATCCGCCACCGCGAGCCGGTCTACCGGGTGCTCGGGCAGCGGCTCAAGGGGGTCTATCCGGTGTTCACCGGCGTGGTGGTGTCGGCTCTGGCCCGGCCCGAGTGGCTGGTCGAGGTGACCGCGGTGGCGGTCAAGCCGTGACGTTCTCGCTGGCCGGACGCTGCGGGCACACCGGCGCGGTCGGCGCGGTGATCGCCTCGGCCAGCATGGCGGTGGCGGGCCGCTGCCTGGCGGTCCGGGCCGGGGTGGGCGCGGTGGCCAGTCAGAGCACCACCGACCCGCGGCTGCGGGAGGAGCTGCTGACGGCGATGGCGGCGGGCCGGCCGGCCGCCGACGCGGTGACCGGTCTGGTCAGCCGGACCGGCGACGTCAGCTACCGGCAGCTGGTGGCGGTCGACGCGGCCGGCGGCGCGGCCGCCTGGTCCGGTGACCGGGCGCTGGGGCTGGCGGCCGACGTCCGGGCCGCCGATGCGGCCGCGGCCGGGAACCTGCTGGCCGACCGGGACGTGCCCGCGGCGATGCTGGCCGCCTTCGGCCAGCGGCCGGACGACAGCCTGGGTGACCGGCTGATCGCCGCCCTGCGGGCGGGGCTGAACGCCGGCGGCGAGATCTCCCCGGTGCGGTCGGCGGGCCTGCTCATCGCCACCTCGGTGCCCTGGCCGGTCACCGACCTGCGGGTGGACGGGGACGACGACCCGGTCGGGCAGCTGGCCCGGCTGTGGCAGGAATGGCAGCCGCAGGCCGAGTCCTACGTCGCCCGGGCGCTGCACCCGGCCGAGCCGGAGACGGGCAGGCCGGCGACCGAGCCCCCGGCCAGGCCGGCGACAGGCGGGCCATGAACCCCAGCACCCGTAGCTGCTTGCTGATCTCCCGGGCGGCCGCGTCCGCGTCACCGGCCTGCAGATGATCGACCAGCCGGCGGTGGGAGCCGAGGATGATCTGGTCGGCCGCCCGGCCGGCTGCCAGCGCCCGGTCGTAGGTCCAGCCCGCCGCCAGGCCGGCCAACCGGATCAGGGCCGGCTCACCGGTCATCTCCCCCAGCAGCCCGATCGCCTCGGCGTGGGCGACCGCCTTCCGGTCCCACCAGGGCCGGGCGGGCAGCGCTTCCGCCCGGGCGACGCAATCGGAGAACGCCACCAGCTGGGCCGCCGTCATCCGCGCGCAGCCGAGCTGCACGGTCACGGCCATCAGCTCGATCAGCTCTTCGTCGGTCACGCTGGCCAGTCTGCGAGGGAAAGCCCGCGCCCGCATCAGTGATTTGACTGGTATTTGTCCCCGGGCCTGGTACGGGGGGGCCCGGGTGATCATGCCGCGCCGCCCCAGGGCTGCGGCTTCTGTATGTTAAGGGCCGTGGACGCATCGCAGCCAGACATCAGCGACCTGCGGCAGAACCTGGACGAAGTCGACACCGGGATCGTCGGTCTCATCGCCCAGCGCATGAACATCATCACCGAGATCGGCCGCCGCAAGCAGAACGCGACCTCGGCGATCCAGGACACCGACCGCGAGCAGCGGGTGCTGGCGGGCGTCGAGGACGTCGCCACCGACCTCGGGGTGTCGGCCAGCCTGGTCCGCCGGATCTTCCGGGAGCTGATCAGCGAGTCGGTCGCCCAGCAGGCCAGCCGCCTCAACGGGCCGGCCACCGGCGAGCTGCGGATCGCGTTCCAGGGCTCGGCCCACTCGTTCAGTGACGCCGCCGCCCGCAAGCACCTGGCCGGCCGGGCGGCCGAGGGTGAGCCGGTCGGTTACCGGACGCTGGCCGAGGTGGTGGCCGCGCTGCTGGCGGGCGAGGTGGACCTGGCCGTCCTCCCGATCGAGAACACCGCGGCCGGGAGCATCAACGAGGTCTACAGCCTGCTGCGCGAGCACGAGCTGTTCATCGTCGGCGAGGAGACCTGGAAGGTCGACTACTGCCTGGCCGCGGTGCGCGACGTCCCGCTCAGCTCGCTGAGCCGGATCCTGTCCCCGCCCGAAGGCCTCGAGCAGTGCGCCCGGTTCCTCCAGACGCTGCCGCAAGCGATCCCGACCAGCTCCTTCGACACCGCCGGACCGATGGCGGCGGTGGCCGCGGCCGGTGACCCGAGCGTGGCGGCGATCGGGTCGGCCGAGGCGGCTGAGGCCCAGGGCCTGACCGTGCTGCGCCACGGGATCACCGACTCCGAGGACAACTACACCCGGTTCGTGGTGCTCGCGAGCGCCCCGGCGCCGGTTGACCCCCGGGTCGCCAGCAAGACCAGCGTGATCCTCAGCACCCGGCACGAGGAGGGCGCGCTGCTGCGCTGCCTGGAGATTCTGTCCGGCAGCGGCCACTCGATGACCAAGCTGGAGTCGCGGCCGCGGCCCGGCCGCCCCTGGGAGTACCTGTTCTTCCTGGATTTCGAGGGCAACGTGGCCGCTCCGGAGACCGCCGCCGCGCTGGACGAGCTGCGGCTGGCGGCCCAGTTCCTCAAGATCCTGGGCAGCTACCCGGCCAAGGTGCTGCGCCCGGCCGCCCGGCCCGGCCGCCTGCCCGACGCCCCGGCGGCCGAGGGACCGGCCGAGACGCTGGAGGCGGTGGTGGCCGGACCGACGCCGCCGCCGCGCCGGTCCGGCGGGCACCTGCTGGTCGACCGGGCCAGCCGCGCCGCCGACACCGTGGTCCAGGTCGGTGACCTGCTGATCGGCGGCAACGGGTTCACGGTGATGGCCGGGCCCTGCTCGGTCGAGAGCGCCGAGCAGGTCACCGCGACCGCCAAGTTCGTCCGTGACCACGGCGGCCACGTGCTCCGGGGCGGCGTGTTCAAGCCCCGGACCTCGCCGTACGCGTTCCAGGGGCTCGGCTGGCAGGGTCTGGACCTGCTGGTCGCGGCCGGCCGGGAGACCGGGCTGCCGGTGATCACCGAGGTGATGGCGGTCGAACAGGCCCAGCGGATCGCCAAGGACGCCGACATCCTGCAGATCGGCGCCCGCAACATGCAGAACTTCGACCTGCTGCGCGAGGTCGGCAAGCTCGACCGGCCGGTGCTGCTGAAGCGCGGCCTGTCGAGCACGATCGAGGAGTGGCTGGCGGCCGCCGAGTACATCGTCGCCCAGGGGAACCAGCAGGTCATCCTCTGCGAGCGCGGCATCCGCACGTTCGAGCGGGCCACCCGCAACACCCTCGACCTGTCGGCCGTCGCGGTCGTCCGCGAGCGGTCCCACCTGCCGATCATCGTCGACCCGAGCCACGGCACCGGCCTGCGCCGCTACGTCGCCCCGATGGCCTGGGCCGCCCGCGCGGCCGGCGCTCACGGCCTGCTCATCGAGGTCCACCCGAACCCCGACGAGGCCCTGTCGGACGCCGACCAGAGCCTCTCGTTCGAGCAGTTCGGGGCGTTGATGAGCCAGCTGTCGGCCGTCCCGGGGCCGCACCGGCCGAACTAGCGCGAGATCCTCGCGGGAGCCCTGCCGGCCGTCGGCCGGTGGGGCTCTCGGCGTTCCGGGCGGCGGCGGGGAAGAATAAAGTTCGTCCTCATTTCCGCTAAATAGAATCTAGTTCTAGAATATGCCGTACGCCGGAGGGCGTCCGGCCGGGACGGGAGTGCCATTGATGAAGGCTGGGCGCTGGGTCGAGGTGGGCCGGGTGGTCTGCGAGGAGGTGCCGCGGCCGACCGCCGGCGAGGGCGAGATCCTGGTACGGACCGCCTACACGTCCATCTGCGGGTCGGATCTGCACAGCGTGTACGGCGGGGCGCCGCCGCCGTCGGTGCCGGCCGGGTATCCGGGGCACGAGAGCGTGGGCGAGGTGGTCGAATCGCGGTGCCCGGGCTTCGAGCCCGGTGACCGGGTGCTGACCGTGCCACACTTCGTGGACGGGCGCTGCATGGCCGAGTACCAGGCGCTGCCCGGCTCGGCCTGCGTGCGGCTGCCGGGGTCGGCCCCGCTCAGCCAGCTGCTGATGGCCCAGCAGCTGGGCACGGTCATCTTCGCGCTCCGGCGCCACCCGCTCGACCTGGTCGGCCGCGACGTGGCGGTGATCGGGCAGGGGTCGGCCGGGGCGTTCTTCACGTTCCTGCTCAAGCGGGCCGGCGCGGCCCGGGTGCTGGTGTCGGACAAGTCTCCGGCCCGGCTCGCCTACGCCCGGCAGCTGGGCGCCGACCTCGCGGTCGACGCCAACGAGGGTGACTTCGCGGCGGCCGTGGCCGGGGCGACCGGGGGGCGCGGGGCCGGTCTGGTGGTGGAGGCGGTCGGCAGCCGGGAGACGTTCCCACTCAGCCTGGAGCTGGCCGCCAGCCACGCGACCGTGCTCTGGTTCGGCCTGCCCGAGGGCGCCGAGGACTACCCGTTCTCGTTCCGGGAGTTCTTCGCCAAGTTCCTGACCGCCTACGCGATCTCCGGCACCCAGGGCGAGCCCGGGCTCGAGTCTTTCCGGTACGCGGTGCGGCTGATCGCCGACGGCGCGATCGACGTGACCCCGCTGCTCAGCCACATGCTTCCGATCGACGAGGTCGAAAAGGCCTACCGCATCGCCCACGACCGCACCGACAACGCGCTGAAGGTGTCGATCAGGTTCTGACCGGCCGCCCGACTGGAGGACGACGACCATGGAAATGACCGGCGGAGAGGCGGTCGCGGCCGCCCTCGAACAGCTCGGCGTCCGCCACGTGTTCGGCATCGTCAGCATCCACAACCTGCCGATCTACGACGCGATCAGCAGGCGCGGGGCGCTCACGCCGGTCGGGGTCCGGCACGAGCAGGCGGCCGCCCACGCGGCCGACGGCTACGCGCGCGCCACCGGGGAACTGGGCGTGGTCATCGCCAGCACCGGGCCGGGCACCACCAACACCATGACCGGCCTGTTCGAGGCCGGTTTCGTCTCCTCGCCGGTGCTGCTCATCACCGGCCAGATCGACAGCAGCCACCTGGGCAAAGGCAAGGGCGCGCTGCACGAGGCCGGGCAGCAGCGGCTGATGCTGTCCTCGCTCTGCCGCCGGGTGGAGACGGTGACGCGGACCGAGGACATCGCCCGGGCCGTGATCGCGGTGGCCGAGGACGTCCGCGCGGGCCGCCCGCAGCCCGGGGCGGTCGAGATCCCGATCGACCAGCAGTACCGGCGGGCCGAGGTCGTGGTGCCCGACCTGCGCAAGGATTCCGCCTACGTCCCCGACGCGGACGCGATCGCCCAGGTGGCGGCGGCGCTGTCGGCCGCGGCCCGGCCGGTGCTGTGGGCCGGCGGCGGGGTGGTCGGCGCCGGGGCCGGGCCGGCTCTGACCGCGCTGGCCGAACGGTTCAGTGCCCCGGTGGTGACCACGATCAACGGCCGCGGCGCGATCCCCGAGGACCACCCGCTGTGCCTGGGCGCGCTGACCACCAGCCCGGCCGTCGAGGACGTCCTCGCCCGGGCGGACCTGGTGCTGGCGGTGGGCACCCGGTTCCAGGGCAACGCCACCCGGAACTGGCAGCTGGCCTTCGGCGGGACGCTGGCCCATCTGGACGCCGACCCTGAGGTCATCGGGCGCAACTACCCGGCCGCGCTGCCGGTCGTGGGTGATGCCCGCATCGGCCTGGAGTTGCTGCTGGAGACGGCCGGCCCCGGCCACGCCGATCCCGGCCACGCCGAGCAGGCCCGGCGGGCGGCCGCGACCGCCCGCGCCGAAGCCCGGGCCCGGCTCGGCCCGGACCACCAGCAGATCATGGACGCCATCCGGCGCCACACCCCGCGCGGGTCGGCCATCGTCCGGGATGCGACCGTCCCCGCCTACCTGTGGGGCGACCGGCTGCTGCCGATCCTGGCCCCGCGGACGTCGCTACGCCCGGCCTCGGCCGCCATCGGCCCTGGGCTGCCGCTGGCCCTCGGGGCGGCGGCCGGCAACGGCCATCCGGCCGTGCTGATCGCGGGCGACGGCGGCTTCATGCTGCACGTCGGCGAGCTGGCGACCGTGGTCCAGCACGACCTGCCGGTGATCATCTGCCTGTTCAACGACCGCGGTTACGGCGTCCTGCGCGGCTTCCAGGCCCGCCAGTTCGACGGCCGGATGACCGGCGTCGACCTCGCCACCCCGGACTTCCCGGCCCTGGCCGCGTCGATGGGCATCCCCGCCACCCGGGTCAGCGACCCGGCCGCGTTCGAGTCCCGGTTCCGCGACGCCATCGAGGCGGGCGGCCCGGCCCTGCTCGACGTCGACCTGCTGGCCCTCAGCCCGCTCAGCTTGCGCCGCTGACCAGGCGGGCGAACGAGCGGACGAGCGGCGACGGCTGGCTGGCCCGCCAGGCCAGCACGACCCGGCTGGGCGGGCGGTCGGCCAGCGGCACGCAGACCAGGCCGCCGGGCAACGCCTGACTGAGCGGGGCGATGACCAGGGTGCCGTTCCAGGCGGCGCTGCGCAGGCATTCCTGGATGGTGCGGGCGAGCGGATGGTGCGGGCGGTCGTCGGCCGCGGTCCAGTAGGCGGCCCAGACCGGGTCCGTGCCGTCCGGCAGCCGGATCCAGGTCCGGCCCGCCAGCGCCGCCACCGTGGTGGACTCCTGGGTGGCGACCGGGTCGGCGGCGGCGACCACCACCCCGACCGGGTCGGTCCGGATCGTCGCGACCGCCAGGCCGTCGTCGCTGAACGGCGTGCGGGTGAGGGCGAGGTCGACCCGGCCGGCCCGCAGCCCGGCGGTCGGGTCGGACAGGTCGGTTTCGACGACGGTGATCTCGACCCCCGGCTGCCGCCGCCGGAACGCGGCCACCAGGTCATGCCCGGCCTGGTCGGCGGTGTCGGCCAGCGACCCCAGCCGCAGCACGGCCCCGTCGGCCGCCCTGGTCACCCGCAGTCGCAGCCGGTCGGCCTGGTCCAGCAGCGGCACCGCGTCTTCCATCAGGACCTGGCCGGCCCGGGTGAGCTCGACCCCGTGCGGGGTCCGGTCGAACAGGGCCGCCCCGAACTCGGTCTCCAGCTGCTGGATGGCCCGGCTCAGCGGCGGCTGGGTCATGTGCAGCCGCTGGGCGGCCCGCCCGACGTGCCGCTCGGTCGCCACCGTGACGAAGTAGCGCAGCAGCCGCAGTTCCACGGCGCGGGCCATACCCGTCCGGTATCAAGCCAACCGTTTTGGACTTGGACAGTCGCCACCACCAGGCCGAACGATGAAGGTATGACTGACATCCCGCTCACGATCGCAACCGGTCCCTACGACACCACCCGGGCGCTGTTCGACGGCAGCGTCGGCATCGACGGGGCCGCCGTCACCATACGTACCGCCCGCACCCTGCCCGACATTTTCAAGAAAATGATGCACACCCAGGAGTTGGACGTCGCCGAACTGGGCTGGACCTTCTACCTGCGCGGTTTCGGCCCCGACACCCCCTACCGGGCGCTGCCGGTCTTCCCCAACCGGGTCTTCCGGCACTCCTGCGTCTTCGTCAACCGGCACGCCGGCATCAGCGGGCCGCAGGACCTGACCGGCAAGACGATCGGCGAGTTCGGCCTCTACGGGCAGGACTCCGGCGTGTGGGCCAAGGGCGCGCTGGCCGACGACTACGGTTTCCGGCCGGAGGCCAACCGGTGGGTGATCGGCGGCCTCGACGCCCCGTCGGGGCCGTTCGGGTTCGTCCCGCAGATCCGCCCGGACGGCGTCGACATCACCGACGCCCCCGGCGACCGGTCGCTCGGCCAGATGCTGGAGGCCGGCCAGATCGACGCGCTGTTCACCGCCAACGTCCCCCAGCTGGTGCTGGACGGGTCGGCCAAGAACATCGTGCGGCTGTTCCCCGACTACGAGCCGGTCGAGCGCGACTACTACCGGCGGACCGGGATCTACCCGATGATGCACCCGGTCGTCATCCGCAATGACCTGCTGGCCCAGCATCCCGGCCTGGCCCGGGCCGTCTACGACGGCTTCGTGGCGGCCAAGCAGGCCGCCGAGCAGCGCTACCAGCACGCCCGCCGCCTGTTCGGCGCCACGCTGATGCTGCCGTGGGCCGATGCCCTGCTGGACCGGAACGCCGAGTCCTTCGGCGCCGACTGGTGGCCGTACGGCGCCGAGGCCAACCGGCACACCGTCGACACCTTCCTGCGCTACCACCACGAACAGGGCCTGGGGCCGCGGCTGACCGTCGACGAGGTGCTGGTCCCCGACCTGCTCGGCACCTGAGCACGGCTCGTTTGCCTAGGCTGCCCTCATGAGCAAGCCGGACAACGCCGCCGCCCCGGCCGCGGCCCAGCCAGCTGGGAGGACATGACGGCCAAGGTCGTCGCCGGTCTGCGGGCCGTGCTCAGCTCAAGCCGGGAGGGTGGCCGGCCGCGCGGACGAGGTACTCGAAGCCGGCCTGCAGCTGGCCGTCGGACCAGACCACGGCCCGCTTGGCGACGGTGTCGGCTTCGGCGCCCCAGCGGCGCAGCGGGCCGGCCGCCATCGCGTCGAGCTGGACCCGGCACGCCTTGTCGAGCAGGACCGCGGTCATGACGGCGGCGGGCAGGTCCTGGCCGACCGCGACCAGGCCGTGCTGCGGCATCAGGCAGGCGGGAGCGGCGCCGAGCGCGGCCGCCAGCGCCTGCCCGAGCTCGGGGGTGCTGATCAGCCCGCCGGTCAGCGTGAACCGGGGCACGTCCGGATAGCTGAACAGGCTGCCGGCGTGGTTCAGCGGCCGGATCGGCACGTCCAGGGCCGCGAACGCGTTGGCCGCGTCCGAGTGTGTGTGCACCACCGCGCCGACGTCGGGCCGCTGGGCCATGATCTCGGTGTGGATCGGATACTCGATATGCCGGCGCCCGTCCCCGGACCGGACCTCACCGTCCGGCGACACCAGCACGATCCGGTCCTCGCTGATCTCTTCCAGTCCCCAGCCCGCGCTCTTCATCCAGGCGCCGCGGCCGTCGGGGTCGCGGACGCTGGCGTGCCCCCAGACCATGTCGGCCTGGCCGGCCGCCGCCAGCGCCCGGTTACCGGCGGCCGCCAGCGCGATGGCCTCCGGCCCGGTTGACGGCGTAGTGATCATGGCCCGCCTTCCCAGCTTCCCGAGCTTCCCGAGTTGCCCCCATGAGAGAAACTATCTTCTGGCATCGTGCTGGGCCGGACGACGGGAGCTGACGACATGGCCACCTGGCCGCAGGAAGAACTCGAGCGCATCGGGGCGACCGACGAAATCGGGATCGCGTCCCGGCGGGCGGACGGCAGCGTGCGCCCCTACGTGACGATCTGGGTGGTGCGGTCGGGCGACGAGCTGTACGTGCGCTCCGCCTACGGGGCCGACAACCCCTGGTACCGGCGGGCGCTGGCCAGCGGGCAGGGCCGGATCCGGGCGGGCGACTCCGAGTTCGACGTCGCCTTCACCCCGGCTGGCCCGGAGACCGGCGACGACCTCGACGCGGTCTACCACGCCAAGTACGACCGATTCGGGCAGCAGTACGTCGGGCCGGTCACCGGCCCGGCCGTGCACGGTCTGGCCGTGCGGCTGGAGCCGCTCGCCAGCTCGGGCCGGTAGCGGTGGCGGGCCCCGATCGGTGGCAGGAATTCCTGGCCAACCTGGTGAGCCTGCTCCCGGCCGGGACCGCCGCGGTGCGGGTCGACGGGCCCGGTCAGCTGCGCCGGCTGGTGGCCGGGAAGCTGGCGGCGGCGGTGCGGGCGGCCGGGCTGCCGGTCACGGTCAGCGACGGGCCCAGCTCTGGCCGCCCCGGAGGCCCCGGAGGCCGCGACTGGGATGCGGTCATCTGGGTGCGGAGCGAACGCGGCGGCCACACCCGCCAGGGTGACGGCGAACAGACCGCGACGATCGTGGCCGACCTGCACGACCCCGACTGGCCGGTGATCCGCCACGTGGCCAGCCCGCTGGCCAGCGGCGGGCGCTGGTACGTGGCCGAGACGCGGGCGTTCTTCGCGCCCCGGGCCGCCACCTGGGACAGCCGGTTCGGGGACGACATGCCCGCCTACGCGGCCGCCATCGCCGCGGCCCGCCTCGCCCCCGGCGCGGTGGTGCTGGACATCGGGGCCGGCACCGGCCGGGCGCTGCCGCCGCTGCGCCAGGCGGTCGGGCCCGACGGCACCGTGATCGCCATCGACCTGACCCCGGAGATGCTCCGGCACGCCCGCACGGTCGGCCGGGCCGGTTACGCCGCCCTGGTCGTGGCCGACGCCCGGCGGCTGCCGTTCGCGGCCGCGGCGGCCGACGCGGTGTTCGCGGCCGGGCTGATCAACCACCTGCCCGATCCCGAGGCCGGGCTGCGTCAGCTCGCCCGGGTGACCCGGCCCGGCGGCCAGCTGGTGCTGTTCCACCCGACCGGCCGGGCCGCGCTGGCCGCCCGCCACGGACGCACCCTCGACCCCGGCGAACCGCTGGCGGCCGGTCCCCTGCAGCGCCTGACCAGCGCCACCGGCTGGCGCCTGACCGCCTACGACGATGGCGAGCAGCGCTTCCTGGCCATCGCCACCCGGCAGTTGGGCGGCCCGGCCAGGCCCTGAGCCGGGCCTCGGCCGGATTCAGTCGGGCCTCAGCCGGCCGACTTCAGGGCGTCGGTGATGGCGGCGCCGAGCTGAGTGGTGGTGCCGGTGCCGCCCAGGTCGGGGGTGATCACCGTGTCGCGGTCGGGACCGGTGAGGACGGCTTCGATAGCGGCGACGACCGCCTGGCCGGCTTCAGGCTGACCGAGATGGTCGAGCAGCATCGCGACCGACCAGATCTGGCCGATGGGGTTGGCGATGCCCTGGCCGGCGATGTCGGGGGCCGAGCCGTGCACCGGCTCGAACAGGCTCGGGTAGCGCCGGGGCGGGTTGAGGTTGGCGCTCGGAGCGATACCGATCGTGCCGGTACAGGCCGGCCCGAGGTCGGAGAGGATGTCGCCGAACAGGTTGGTGGCCACGATGACGTCGAACTGGTCGGGCCGCAGCACGACCTTGGCGGTCAGCGCGTCGACATGGCACAGGTCGGTGCGCACGTCGGCGAACCGCTCGGCGGTGGCCCGGAAGCGCTCGTCCCACCAGACCATCGAGATCGGGATCCCGTTGCTCTTGGTCGCGCCGGTGACGTGGCGCTTGCGGCCGGGCCCGGACGCCAGCGTAAATGCGAAATCGAGGATCCGGTCGGCCCCGACCCGGGTCATGACCGACTCCTGGAGGACCACTTCGCGCTCAGTGCCCGCGAACATGACCCCGCCGACCGGGCAGTACTCGCCTTCGCTGTTCTCGCGGACGACCACGAAGTCGATGTCGCCGGCCTCCCAGCGCCGTAGCGGGCCGGTCACCCCGGGCAGCAGGCGGCACGGCCGCAGGTTGACGTACTGGTCGAACTCGCGGCGGATGCGCAGCAGGCTCCCCCACAGCGACACGTGGTCCGGCACCACCTCGGGCCAGCCGACCGCGCCGAACAAGATCGCGTCGAAGTGACCGATCAGGTCGGCCCAGTTGTCCGGCATCATCAGGCCGTGGGCCCGGTAGTAATCCGCGCTCGCGAAGTCGAAATCCTCGGTGCTCACCTCGAAGCCGAAGCGGTCGGCGGCGGCCCGCAGCACCCGCACGCCCTCCGGCATCACCTCGGCCCCGATGCCGTCTCCGGGTATTACCGCGATCCGTGCCGAGCCCATTGGCCCTCCTGTCCGGCTTCGGTGCGCACGGCTGGCCGTGCTCGCTCCCCAACCTAGCGGCCGCACCAATCAACCGGCTTGAGGGGTGGTGACCCGATTATCTGCGGGTTTCCGGTTGGGCGGATGGACCCCGGGTAGCCCTCGCAGACATCGGCGGGCGGGATGAAGCAGACCGTCCGGGTCCCGCCCAGACGTGCCCGCAGGAGCAAATACGCATGACGAGTAACCGCAACACGATCATCCGGTCCCTGCACGACCTCGGTGCGGCTGCCTGGTTCGGTGGCTCCCTGATGGGAGCCATCGGAGTCAACGGCGGCTCCCGGAACGTCAAGAATCCAGCCGAACGGGCTGCGGTCGCGTCGGCCGGGTGGGCCCGCTGGGCCCCGGTCTCGGCCGCCGCCGTCGGCGTCCACCTGGTTGGCTCAGTGGGGATCTTCCTGGCCAACCGCGACCGGGTCCGTGACCAGCGCGGGGCGGCCGCCAACTCGGTGATCAAGTCCGTGCTCACGGTGGCTGCGCTCGGCACCACCGTCTACAGCGGCATCCTGGGCGCCAAGATCGCCGCCGAGGGCGGGAACGCTCCGGTCGAGGGCGGCACCGTGCCGTCGGAAGCAACCCCGGATGCGGTCGCCACCCTGCAGCAGCAACAACGCCTGCTGCAGTGGGTGACGCCGGCGCTGACGGCCGGGATCATCGTGCTCGGGGCGCAGCAGGGCGAGCAGCAGCGCGCCTCCGAGCAGCTCCGCACCCGGGGCCTGTCGGTCATCAAGGCCGCGGTCAGCCAGGCGCCGAAGCTTGTCGCCGCCTGAGTGGTTCGGCGTCGGCTGGCTGGTATGGCAACCGCCACATATCACGCATTCAGGTGATGCCCGAGGCGGTATGACCCCTTAGCGTGAGCGCGTTCTGACATCTCGCTGAGGGGGCAGCCATGCCAGCCAAGCCAAGCATCGTCTTCGCGCACGGACTGTGGGCCGACGGCTCGTGCTACAGCAAAGTGATCCCGGTCCTGCAGGAGGACGGCTACCAGGTCATCTCCGCGCAGAACAGCCTGGACACGCTCGAAGGCGACGTCGCCACGGTCAAGTCGGTCTGATCCTGCCGCGCTGGACCCGCGCGCACCGCTGACCACCGCTGTCACCGGGCGCCCCTAGGGTCGGGCCATGACGATTCTGCGGATGGACCACGTCGGCATGGTGGTCGGCGACCTGGCGGCGGCGGTCGCGTTCTTCACCGAGCTGGGCCTGGAGCTGGAGGGCGAGGCGCCGGTCGAGGGATCGTGGGTCGACCAGGTCAACGGGATCGACGGCGTCCGGGTCGACATCGCGATGATGCGGACCCCGGACGGTCACGGCCGCCTCGAGCTGACCAGGTTCCGGTCCCCGGCGGCGATCAGCGCCGAGCCGGCCGACGCCCCCGCCAACACGCTCGGCCTGCGCAACGTCATGTTCGCGGTCGACGACATCGAGGACACCGTGGCCCGCCTGCGCCAGCACGGCGGCGAACTGGTCGGCCAGCTGGGCCAGTACGAGGACAGCTACAAACTGGGCTACGTCCGCGGGCCGGCCGGCGTCATCGTCGCGCTGGCCGAACCGCTGAGCTGACCCGTCAGGGGACACCGCCCGCGTGGTGGTGAAACAAATGGTGCGGCTCCGGCGGCCTGGCCGACGACGGCGCCGGTGGCACGACCCGGGTGGCCAGCAGGCCAGCCAGCGCGAACCCGGCCACCACCAACATCGCGTGCCCGGTCCGCTGGGCGGCGCTGCCGTGAGCGGCGGTCAGGGTCGCGGACACGATGGCGACGCCGAGGGCCGAGCCGCACTGGCGGGTGGCGGTCAGCAGCGCGCTGGCGGTCCCTTCGGACCGGGCGGCCACCTCGCCGCGGGTACCGGCCAGGGTGGAGGCGACCTGGCTGAGGCGGGCGGCGACCCCCAGCACGAACTGGGCCACCAGCAGCGCGGGCAGCGATCCGGCCAGCACCGCGGCCGCTCCCCCGGCCAGCGCCAGCAGCGCGATCGCCAGCGCGATGGCCAGCGTCCGGCGCGGCCCGAGGGCAGGCACCAGCCGGCCGGCCGGGCCGGACAGCGCGAACGCCCCGGCCGCCTGGGGAATGAAGCACAGCCCGGTCAGGATCGGTGACAGCGCCCGGCCCTGCTGCAGGTACAGGGTGATCAGCAGCACCTGCCCGGCGCTGTAGGCGCCGACCGCGATCAGCGTGAGGTTGGCCCCGGTGATCCCGCGGTCCCGGAACAGCGACAGGTCGAGCAGGGGCGCCCGGGCCCGCCGTTCCCGCGCCACGAACCCGGCCAGCAGCACGACGGCGGCCAGGCCGAGCAGGACTGGCCTGATCGCTGGCACCCCCTGGCCGACCTGGACGACCGCCAGCACGAGCAGGGCGACCCCGGCGGTGGCGGTCAGCGCGCCGGTCACGTCCAGGTGCCCGGGGTGCCGGGGCGGGTCGGGCGGCAGCAGCCGCATCGAGGCGGCCAGCAAGGCGACGCCGATCGGGACGTTGACGAAGAACACCAGCCGCCAGCTGACCTGGACCAGCAGGCCGCCGAGGACCGCGCCGGACGCGAACCCGGCCGAGACCACGGCGCCGTAGATGCCGAGCGCGCGGCTGCGCTCGGCCTCGCCCGGCCAGGAGGTGACCAGCAGCGACAGGCCGGCCGGGGCGAGCACCGCCGCCCCGGCGCCCTGCACCACCCGGGAGGCGATCAGCAGCCCCGGTTCGACCGCCAGGCCGCCAGAGACGCTGCCCGCCACGAACAGCACCAGCCCGATCCGGTACATCCGGGCCCGGCCGTAGCTGTCGGCCAGCCGCCCGCCCAGCAGCAGGACCCCACCAAAGGCGACCGCGTAGGCGCTGACCAGCCACTGCACCGTGCTGGTGGCGACGTGCAGGTCGCGTTCGATCGACGGCAGCGCCACGTTGACGATGGTGAAGTCCAGCACCACCATGAACTGGGCCATCGCCAGCGACAGCAGCAACGCCGTCCCCGCCCGGGGCGCGTCACCCGGCGGCCCGTCGTCCGAACGCCGTCCCCGCCCGGGGCGCGTCACCCGGCGGCCCGTCGTCCGGCGGCACGTCGTCCGGCGGCATGGGCTGGCCCCTTTCTTCCTGCTTTAGCTGAGTGTGCTCCTTTCGGATAGCCGGCACCGGTTCGGGATCGGCGGTCAGACCAGGGCGACCAGGACTTTCGGGTCGCCGTCGAACCAGGCGCAGTCGATGAGCAGCCGGCGAATGCGCCAGCGCTTTGACGTTGGCGGTGCGGCTCATCACCACCGGGTTGAGGATGTGGTTCTCGATCTGCTGGTAGGCGAGGAACGCGACCGCGGTCACGATGCCGGCGGTGATCGAGTGGCCGGAGGCGAACAGCACGGTCGGGATGCCCGCCAGCGCCCCGCCGACCATCGGCAGGAAGTCGACCAGCGTCACCCACAGCGCCCGCAGCAGCGGGAACGGCACCTCGAGGAGGAGCAGCGTCACGAACACCACGACCCCGGCGATCAGCGAGGTCAGCAGGTTGCCGAGCGCGTAGCCGGTCGCCGACCGGCTGATCTCGCGGGCCACCCGGGTGTAGTACGCCACCCGCGCGGGCGGCAGCAGCTGGACCACGCCGTGCCGCTACCACCAGCGGGTTCAGGATCAGGCTGACGAACCGGCGACCGCGATCATCAGCAGCACGTCGCGGATCCGGTAGGCGAGCTTGCCCGCCAGGTAGGTGAGGACCACCACCCCGACCGTGACCAGGATCGTGGCCAACGGGACACCGCGCCGGGTGGCGGCGTCCCGCAGACGGCGGGGCCGGACCTCGGTGTCGCTCGAGCGGCCCCGTTCAGCCTCAGGCGGCATCCTCGTCTTAGGCAGCAGGGTGCAGTTCTGACAGCGAATGCACGTCGCCGCTCAGGTGGCGGACCTGGATGCCGGCGTTGATCTGCGAGAACCCGTAGATCAGGCTGTACAGGCCGAACAGCAGGGCCAGGGTGACCGCGCCGACGCCGGGCCGGGCGAACAACAGCACCCCGAACGCGACCGAGACCAGCCCGGAGAGGATGAGCAGCGCCCGCATGCTGCCGGTCTCGCCGGCCTGCAAGCCCGCGAAGAACTCGGCCACCCCACCGACCAGGGCCCACGACGCCACCACGATGACCAGCACGAATGCCGTCGGGCCGGGCCACACGAGCGCGACCACGCCGGCCGCCAGGTCGACCAGCGCGAGCAGCAGGCGGCCGATGACCGGGCCGGCCGACCGGCTGCTGAACGCCCGGGCGCCCTGCAGCCCGGCGTCGATGAACGCGTAGACCGCGAACAGGATGACCAGCGCCAGGATCGTGACCCCGGGCCAGGCGATGGCCACGATCCCGACGACGACGGCCAAGATGCCGAGCAGGATCAGGGAAGTGGAGGTCGACTTGAGCATGGTGGGCTTCCTTTCGCTTCCCCCCGGACCGGCAGCTGACTCGTATGGCCGCAATTGTCTGGCGCTAGAGCCACGCGGTCGTGGGGCTGCGGTCTCAAGCCTGATGTCCACCGTTGGTCTGCGAGCACAACGGTTGTACCGGCGGGCCGGCGGCCCGGGCCATCCTTGTGCCGCCGGGCCGGCGCACTGGCAAGAGGCGCGCTAGCAGGAGAAGCCGGCTCCGCTCAGGCCCGGGCCGGTGATGGTGGGCTGCTTGGCGCCGGCCGAGGTCGGGTACGCGGTGTCGAACCACTGGGTGAAGAACTGGCTCAGCTCGGCGTGGCAGGTGCCGCTCTGGCTGGGCAGCCCACGCTGGAAGGCGGCCTCGAGTTCCGGCTCGGTGATCGCGCGGCCGCCGTATTCGCGCTGGATCACCTGCAGGACCTGGGTGAACCGGGCCGTGCCGAGGATCTGCCAGAGCGCGATGTAGGCGGCGCCGGGCCGGTCGTAGGTGTTGGAATCGTCGAACAGGCTGGCCGCCGTGGGGTTCGACGGGGCCACCGACCAGAAGCTGCCGGTCTTGGCGTAGGTCTTGTTGAACTGCGCGACCAGGCTGGCGGTGAACGCCTTCCGGCCGGCCGCGGTGCCGGGGCCGCCGGCCTTGGTCTGCGCCGTGCGGGCGGCGTACAGGTACTCGGCCAGGGTGGCCAGGCCCTCCTTGTAGAAGGTCATGTTGTAGCCGGCCTCGGTCACGTGGTCGCCCCACCACTGATGCATGTTCTCGTGGTAGAGGGTGTCGAGGTCGACCTGGCCGCCCGCGAACGTGATCATCGTCTGCATCTCTTCTTCGAAGCTGGCGGGCGGGGTGCCGACCGCCACGCCGTCCGAAGCGAACGGGAACGGCCCGTTGTACTGGCTCTCGAAGTCGGTGATGTCCTGCTGCTGGTTCATGATCGCCTGGTTGGCGGCCTGCTGCTTGGCGCTGATCGAGGTGTCCTGGGCCTCGTAGTAGGTGAGCCCGTCGCTGGCCCGGCGGGAGGTCAGCGCGTAGTTGCCGACGCTGTCCTCGACCAGGTAGCTGGCCACCGGGGCGCCCGACGACCAGTGGTAGGTGACCGAGCCGGCTGGGAACTGTCCGCTCGGGCCCTGCTTGGTGACCGACTTGAGCTGGCCGTTGGCCAGCGCAGTCTTGCCCGCGTTGGTTGTGTCGTAGAAGTCGTAGCTCGGCTTGGCGGCCGGATAGTCGTTGAGCGGCATCCAGTCTTCGGTGCCGACCGGCTCGGTGGTGACGAAGCTGCCGCCGGTGGCCGCGAACCATCCTTCGGTGCTGCCGTCGCCGTCGTTGTGCACCCCGGGCTTACCGGTGTAGCTGACCGCCACCGTGAACCGGGCGCCGTCCCCGATCGGGGCGGACGGGGTGATGACGAGCTTGTTGGCCGGGCACTGGGTCCCGTCGAGCGCGTCGGCGCCCTGGGAGCCGTTGAGCTCGGGGGTGCAGGCGGGCGGCAGCGGGTTGTGCTCGGGGCCGCCGACCGGGTTGGTCTGCGACGCTTCGTGGGCCAGCGGGTTCGGGTCACTGGGGCCGTGGGGGTCGCCCGGGTAGGTGGGCTGGGCGAACGTGAACGCGGCGGGCCGCCCGTTGACGGTCACCGCGCTGACGGTCAGGTGCGGCCCGTCGGCGGTGTTGGCCGAGGATCGTTCGAAGTCGAGGCTGAAGCTGGTCAGGCACTGACGGGCCTGATCGGTCAGGGCCACGTGGTTGCCGGCCAGGAAGGTGTTGGCCGCGGCGTCGTACACCATGTGCACGGAGGTGTGAAGGCTGGTGTAACCGCCGTTGCCGGTCTCGGGGTACAAGCGCGACCCATATGAGGAAAGGGTGTGCGCCCCGGCGGAGCACCACCCGCCTGCGGAGCCGGCCGTGGCGGCGCTGCTGGTGACGGCGACGGGGACCAGGCCGAGGCCGGCCAGCGAGACGGCCCCGGTGGCGAGCGCAAACGACCGTCGGAATCTCGCCATGGGGTCTCCTCAGCACTGGAACCGCCGGATAAGCCAACAAGCGGACATTTTCCCGCGTCGGCCACCATTCCTCAAGATCAGCGCGCCGGCGGATGGCCGCCGGTGCTCCGGTCGAGGCGCCGGAACCGGTAGACGATCCAGCTGGTGGTGATGGCCGGCCAGGAGCTACTACTACACATGTAGTTGCTACTGTGGGGCGCATGACGTTGCCCCGTCCCGGTCACCGGTAGTGGCGCGGCGCATCGCGGTAGCGGCCCTCGCCCTCATCACCCTGCTGCTGGCCGTGGTCGCGATCCCGCTCGGCTTGCTGATCTCGGCCCAGGACCGGCGCGACTTCCAGTCCGCGACCACCACCGCCGCGGTGACGGTGGCCAACGTGGCCGAGGAACGCCTCGACGACGGGGGCACGGCCCGGCCCTGGGGCGCTCGATCCGCGAGCTGGGCCGCCAGGTGCCGCCCGCCCTGGCTGGGGCCGCCCGGCGAGCGGTCCGCGGCTGCCCGGTCCTGGCCCTGCGCCTGCAGCGGGCGCGATCATGAAGCCGCGGCACCGCCGCGCACCGAGCGGTGACGACGGCGTGGCCGGCAACGAACAGCTGACCGCGCTGACCGGCGTGATCCTGCTGATTGGTTTCGCGATCGAGGGCGTGACGATCCTGCGCATCGGGCGGCTGCTGACAATGCACGTCTTCCTCGGTCTGCTGCTGATCGGGCCGGTGGCGCTGAAGATCGGCTCGACCGGGTACCGCATCGTCCGCTACTACCGCGGCGCCCCGCCCTACGTACGGCGCGGGCCACCCCCGCTGCCGCTTCGGCTGCTCGGGCCGCTGTTGGTCGCGACCTCGCTGGCCGTCCTGGGCACCGGCGTGATGCTGGCCGTCACCGGGGCCGGCCCCGGGCAACTGGCTGTTCTTGCACAAGGCATCGTTCATCGTGTGGCTCGGCGTCATGGCCATCCACGTCCTGGCCCACCTCGGGCGGCTGCCCCGCATCCTGCTCGGCTCCGGCGATCAGTCGGCCTTCCAGCTGCCCGGCGGCGTCGCCCGCTGGCTCACGGTAGCCGTGTCGCTGGCTGGCGGCCTCATCATCGCCCTGCTGGCGGTTCATCTGGCCGGGCCCTGGGAAGCCGTACGGGCCGGGCATGCGGTCAAGGTCAACCATTCAGGGGGGTTCGGGCAGTGAGCAGCGAGGACGACGTACTGCAGGCGGCCGACCCCGGCGAACCGCACGCCGGGGCCAGCGCAGGCAAGCTGAACTGGCTGCGGGCGGGGGTGCTGGGCGCCAACGACGGCATCGTGTCGGTGGCCGGCATCGTGGTCGGGGTGGCCGGGGCGACCAGCTCGCGCGGCCCGGTGTTCACCGCCGGCCTGGCCGGCCTGGTAGCCGGGGCGGTGTCGATGGCGCTGGGCGAGTACGTGTCGGTCTCCAGCCAGCGCGACAGCGAGACCTCGCTGCTGGCTCAGGAGCGCCGCGAGCTGGCCGACCAGCCGGGCCTGGAGCTGGCCGAGCTGGCCGCGCTGTATCAGGCCAAGGGGCTGTCCGAACCGACCGCCCGCCAGGTGGCCAGGGAACTGACCGAGCATGACGCGCTGGCCGCCCACCTCGACGCCGAACTCCACATCGACCCCGAGGACCTGGCCCGCCCGGTCCAGGCGGCCGCCGCCTCGGCCGCGTCGTTCACCTCCGGCGCCCTGCTGCCGCTGCTGGCCATCCTGCTGCCGCCGGTGTCGTGGCGGATACCGGTCACGATCGTCGCGGTCCTGGTCGCGCTGGGCGTCGCCGGAGCGGGCAGCGCCCGGATCGGCGGCAGCAACATCCGCCGGGCGGTCCTCCGCGTCGTCATCGGCGGGGCGATCGGGCTCGCTTTCACCTGGGGCATCGGCCACCTGTTCGGCACCGCCATCGGCTGACCGGCCTCACTATTACGTATGACGTAGTATCGTAGTACGTACTAGCCGGGTCGAGACGGACGGGGTGCCGGGTGACTGACGACGTGGGCCGCTGGTCAGATCCACCGTTGCTGGTGCTGGCCAGCCTGGCCGGTGGCCCCAAACACGGCTACGCCATCACCCAGGACGTGGCCGACCAGGCCGGGGTGCGGCTCGGCCCGGGGACCCTGTACGGAGCGATCCGGCGACTCGAGGACCGGGGGCTCATCGTGGCGCTTCCGCCCGAGCAGCGTCGCAGGCCCTATCAGCTGACTGCCGCTGGGGAACAGGTGCTGGCCGAAACGGCCACGCAACTGCGCCAGGTCGCCGAGCTGAGCCTCAGCCGCCTGGCGGCCCGGGGGCCGGCGTGATGGGGCGCGGACCCGCGGGGCCGGAGGGTACTCCCGCTGGCCAGCGCGACCCACTGGTCATCCGGCTCGTCCTCCACGCCTATCCCCGCGGGTGGCGTGAACGCTACGGCGATGAATTCGCCGCCCTGCTCGTTGACCTGACCGGGTCAGCGACCTTCCGGGGCCGGGTCCGGGTCATGAGCGACGCCGTGCGTGGCGGCCTGACGGCCTGGATCGGCGCCGCGAACGGCCGGGTGCTGCCCGGCCACGGCAAGCGGCCGCTCGCGACCGTCGCCTGTGCCGTCATGGTCTTCGCGGTCGCGATCGCCGGTCTGGCCAAGATGCGCGAGGGCAAGCCGTTCGACTCGGTGACCCGCGCGCACGTCACGGTGGCGGTGGCCCTTGACGTGTTGCGGGCCACCGCTGGCCTGGCCGCCCTCGCCGTGCTGGCCGGGGCGGCGCCACTGGCCTGGGTGGTTTTCCGCCAGATGATCGTCGACCGGCGGCCGGGGCTGCTCGGCCCGCTGACCGCGGGCCTGGCGACGGCTGTGGGCTGGTCCGGCGCCGTCTGGATCACCGCCCGGCTGGCTGGAGCACACCAGGGCACCGGGCCGGACGTCCTGGTTGTGACCGCGCTGGCCGTTTCCGGCGCCGCCGCCGTGGTTATCTGCGCATGGGCGGTCACCACCGTCATCCGCCGGATGCAGCTGCCCGGCCGCCTGTTCCGGGCCGAGATCCCGGCCATGGCCATGCTGAGCCTGAGCATGGCCGCCGTGACGGCCGCCGACGTGGCCTGGGGCCTGGCGGTCCGGTCAGCCGATGCCGGTTTGTTCAACAGCGACAACGGGCTCATCTCGACCCCGCTCGCCCCCAACTGGGCCGGCAGCGCGGTGGTGCTGCTCGCGGTCACGGTGGTCACGTGCACGGCCACCGCCCGGGCGGCTCGGGCGGCCTACGCGCCGGCCGGATCATGAGTTCGCCGCCGGCGCTTTCGCTACGGCTGGTACGCCGCTTCGGGTACCGGCTGTACGCACGCCGGCTACGGCGCCAGCTGACCGGCAGGCCACTCCCCCGCCACGTCGGCATCGTCATGGACGGTAACCGGCGGTGGGCCCGCCAGCGCGGCCTGGCCAGCCCGAGCCTGGGCCACCGGTACGGGGCGGAGCACGCCGTGGACGTACTCGGCTGGTGCCAGCAGATCGGGATCAGCCACGTGACGGTGTTCATGTGCTCCACTGAGAACCTCACCCGCCGCGATCCGGCCGAAGTGGCGTTCCTGATGCAGGTGATCGAGCAGTTCGCGGCCGACCGGCTCAGCCGCATCCCCACCTGGCAGGTTCACGTGGCGGGCGATCTGGATGTCCTGCCCGACGAGACGGCCCGGGCCCTCAAGCAAACCGTTGAGGCCAGCCGCGAGAGTGCCAGCGGCCGGCACCTCACGCTCGCGGTCGGCTACGGCGGCCGTCAGGAGGTCGTCGAGGCCTTCCGCGCGCTGCTGTACGAGCAGGCCGGAGCGGGCGGCACACTGGCCGGCCTGGCTGACCAGCTCACCGCCGACGACGTGGACCGGCACCTCTACACCGCCGGGCAGCCGGATCCGGACCTGGTCATCCGCACCAGCGGCGAACAGCGGCTGTCGAACTTCCTGCTCTGGCAGAGCGCCTACTCCGAGCTGTACTTCTGTGAGGCCTACTGGCCCGCCTTCCGGGAGATCGACTTCCTCCGCGCCCTGCGCAGCTTCGCCGCCCGCCAGCGGCGCTACGGGCACTGAGACGGCCGGTCAGGCCGCGCGGCGGCGGACCAGCCAGATGGCCACGGCGATGAGCAGCACGGACAGGGCGAGCAGCCAGCCGGCCTCGATCCACTGGAAGGTCCAGAACCGGCTGGCGGGCTGGTAGCTGGTCCAGTGCGTGTAGCCGCGCTGGGCGAGCAGTTGCGCTGGGTCCTGATGCGTCCCGTGGCAGGGGCCACCGCAGATCTGCCGGACGGTGTTCGCTATCCCGCTGCCGTGGTCGCCGAATGCGAACCTGCCCCCCTTGGTGTACCACCCGCTGATGGCCCAGGACGAGGCGGGCGGGCTCGCGCTGCTGGTGACCAGCGGGGAGATGTAGCGTTCGCGCAGCCACAGCCCGGTGGCGAAGGCGAGCGCGGCGTAGGCGGCCAGGGTCGTGGCGATCGCGGGGACGGCCCGGCGGATGAGCATCCCGGCCAGCACCCCAATCGCGAAGGCGGCCAGCGTCCAGGCGGCGAACACCATCCCGAGCAGGTCGAAGGTGCGAGCCGAGAACGGGGACACGTAGCCCGCGGCCGCCCACGGCTGGTTGTACCAGGCGAACAGGACGGTGAACGCACCGGCCACGGCGGTCACCGCGACCGCCAGCAGCACCAGCTTGGCCAGCGCCCAGCGCAACCGGCCGATCCCCTGGGTCCAGGTGTACCGGAAGGTTCCGGTCTCCAGCTCCCGGGCCAGTACCGGCGCCCCGATGAACGCCCCGATCAGCGCGGGCACCGCCTGCAGGACGATGCTGACGATGATCGCGCTCTCGCTGTACGGGCCGGTGAAGTTGACGGCGCAGCTGATTGAGGCCGCCGGGTGGCAGTAGGCCGCCTCGGCGTGGTGCATCTGCAGGCCGCTGAGCCACAGGTATACCGCGAACCCGCCCAGGAAGGCGGCCACCCCGGCCAGCGCGACCCGGTGCTGCCGCCAGTTGACCCAGGCCATCCGGCGCCACGGCACCGGCCGCAGGCGCCCGGGGCCGGCCGGGCGGGTGGGCATCGTCTGCGCGGTCATCGGGCCACCCCCGACAGACTCGGGCCGGGCAGGGCCCCGGCTCCGGGCTCACGCAGGTAGGCCAGCGCGAGCTCCTCCATGCCGACCGGATGGGCCTCCCAGCCGGGCGGGACCGGATCATCGGCGGCGACCCGGACCAGCAGGTGGGTCTGGGCGTCGCCGCGCCGGGTGTACACGACCGGCCCGGCCGTGTACCGGTCGGCCTGCGCGGTCGGGCCGGTCAGCAGGCGGTGGCCGGCGAGCAGGTCCTCGACCTCACCGGCGATCTGCACCTGACCCGCCGACAGCAGGACGAGGTAGTCGGCCACCCGCTCCAGCTCGGCCAGCACGTGTGAGGACAGCAGCACCGAGACCCCGTCGTCGGCCACCGCGGTCAGCACGCTGGCCATGAAGTCGTGCCGGGCGATCGGGTCGAGCATCGCCACCGGCTCGTCCAGGATCAGCAGCCGCGGGCGCCGGGCCAGGGCCAAGGTCAGCGCCAGCTGAGCCTGCTGGCCGCCGGACAGCTTGCCCGACTTGCGCTTGAGCGGGATACCGAGCTCGCTGAGCCGGGTCTGCGCGTAGTGCTGGTCGAAGTGGCGGTTGAGGTTGCGGGTCAGGTGCAGCATGTCCGCCACCGACACGTTCCGGTACAGCGGCGTGTCCTGGGCGACGAACGCGATGCCGTCCAGCGCGCCCGGAGACCCCGCGGGCAGGCCGCCGAGCACGGTGACGGCGCCCGCGCTGGGCGTCGCCAGGCCGACCGCCAGGTTGAGCAGCGTGGTCTTGCCCGCGCCGTTGGGGCCGACCAGCGCGGCCACGTGCCCGGCCGGGATGGCCAAGGTGCACTCACGCAGCGCCCAGGTGCTGCCGTAGCGCTTGCCCAGGCCGCTGGCCTCG
>JAFAYQ010000016.1 GCA_019240215.1 Actinomycetota bacterium
GCGTTCAGCGGGACCGGGCTGTTCACTTCGGCGGTGGCGGCCGGTCAGTCCGGTTACGTGATCGTCGGCCGTCAGGTCAGCGGCGGGAGCACGGTCGCCGCCGCCTGGTGGTCGGCCGGGCTGACCGGCTGGCAGCGCGCCACCGACGCCACCCCCGGGGCGCTGGACCAGGCCGGGACCAACCGCCAGATGCTGGCCGCCACCGCTACCGCCGTCGGGTTCGCCGCCGTCGGCTCGGCCGGCACCCACCCGGCCGCCTGGACCTCGGCCAACGGCCGGAGCTGGCAGGCGGTGACGCTGGCGCTGCCCTCCTCGGCCGCCAAGGCACAGCTCAGCCGGGTCGCCGCCAACGGCCGGACGCTGGTCGGGGTGGGCACCGCCACCACCACGTCCGGCCAGACCCTCCCGTTCGCGGCCCTGTCCAAGGACGGCGGCCGCACCTGGACCGAGTCGCTGCTGCCGTCGCCCGGCGGTTCGGCCGCGGTGACCGCGGTCGCCGCCACCGGCGGCGGTTTCACCGTGACCGGGACCTACGGCCCGGACGGGAGCCAGAACGTGGTCATCTGGACCTCCGGCGACGGCCAGACCTGGACCGCCAGCGCCCCCACCGTCACCGGCCTCAGCGGCCCCGGCGACCAGCAGATCACCGCCCTCACCGTCTCCGGCAGCACCCTGACCGGGGTCGGCTTCTCGGCCACGGCCACCAGCGAGACCCCCACTATCTGGCGTTCCCCCATCCGCGGCTGACCGCGTCGGCCGGTGCCGTGGCGCACTCAGGGGACCATGCCGCCCCGCAGCGTCCATGTGAAGCGCCCCGCCCAGCCCCTGAGTCACACTCGCCCCGAGCACCCCACCACTAGGTGTGTACTTCGGATTCGGGCAGACTTTTGTGCAGCATCTGCGAAAAAGTCTGCCCAAACGCTTGAAGGCGCCCCCTGAGGAGTTCTCGATGCGCGCCCCCTTGATCGTGGCGGTGGCCCAGCCGCCGTGCACGCCCCACGACGTGGCCGCCAACGCGTGGGCGCACGCGGCCGCCATCCGGGCGCCGGGGGCGGCCGGCGCGCGGGTGGTGGTGTTCCCCGAGCTGTCGCTGACCGGGTACGAGCTGGACGCCGATCCGGTGGACCCCGGCGACGAACGGCTCCAGCCAATCGTGCAAGCCTGCGCGGACACGGGGGCGACGGCCCTGGTTGGCGCGCCGATCGCTGATAACAGCAAGAAAATCGAAGAGGGTCGCGCTGGCAACGGAGAGGGCGCCGCTGGCAACGGAGAGGGCGCCCCCGGCAACGGAAAGGGCCGCACCGCTAGCGGAACGGGTCGCACCGGCCCGGTGTTCATCGCGGTGCTGGCCGTCGACGGGCAGGGCGCCACCGTCGCCTACCGCAAGATGTGGCTGGGCGACGACGAGGCCAAACGCTTCACCCCCGGCCCCACGCCCGCCAAACAGACCGTCGACGGCTGGCGGCTGGGCCTGGCCGTCTGCAAGGACACCGGCGTACCCGAGCACGCGGCCGCCACCGCCGCCCTCGGCATCGACGCCTACCTGGCCGGCACGGTCAAGCACCTTGAGGAGGCCGGCCTCCAGCACGAGCGCGCCCAGCAAATCGCCACCCGCCACTACACCTGGGTCGCGATCGCCAGCTGCGCCGGCCCGACCGGCGGCGGCTACGACCAGACCGCGGGCCGGTCCGGCATCTGGGCCCCCGACGGTTCCCTGATTGCCAGCACCGGCCCGGACCCCGGCGAGGTCACCCGAGCACGTCTGCCCGCCGGTGCTCCAGGCTCGGAATCGACCGCCGCACCTGCGCGGTGAACCCGGTGTCGACCTCGGCCACCCCCACGCCCGGGAACGGCCCGAGGTCGAGGCGGACCGTCCCCATCGGGTCGATCAGCACGCTGCGGCCGACGCCGGTCGGCGCCTTGGTGGGCGGCTCGTCCGGGTCGGGCACCTGACCGGCGGCCGCCACCCAGACGGTGTTCTCGATGGCCCGGGCCCGGGCCAGCGTGATCCAGTGTTCTTCCTTGTACAGGCCCGCCCCCCAGGCGGCGGGCAGCGCCACCAGGTCGGCCCCGCCGGTCACCAGCGCCCTGGTCAGCTCGGGGAAGCGCAGGTCGTAGCAGATCTGCAGGCCGACGCTGAGCCCGGCCAGCTTGGCCACCACGGTCTGGTCACCCGGCGCGATCAGGGCCGATTCCTGCTGGCCGAAGGCGTCGAACAGGTGCAGCTTGTTGTAGGCGGCCACCAGCGTCCCGGCGGCGTCGAACGCGACCGCGGTGTTGTACACCCGGCCGTCGGCGGCCGGGATGAAGACGCCCGCGACCAGCGCCACCCCCGCCTCGCGGGCGGCCGTGGCCAGGCCCGCGCCGAACGACCCGTCGGCCGGCTCGGCCACCGGCCGCGGGTCCACCCCGAACCGGACCTGGGTCGCCTCCGGGAACACGGCCAGGTCGGCCTGCTGGGCGGCCGCCGCGGCCAGGGCCTCGCGGACCCGGCCCAGGTTGACGGTGGGCTTCGAACTGACCGGTATCTGGCACAACGCGACTCGCATACCGCCAGCCTAAGCCGCCGAGCCGGTCGGGCTGAGCCGGCTGGGCTGCCGGGAGCGGCCGGGCATGATGTCATGAGGTGGTGCGTAGACCACTGCTTAGCCAGCGCCTGACCGGCATGGGGACGACGATCTTCGCCGAGATGTCCGCCCTGGCGGTGCGGACCGGCTCGGTCAACCTGGGCCAGGGCTTCCCCGACACCGACGGGCCGCCCGCCATCGCCCGGCTGGCGGCCGACGCGATCCTGGCCGGCCAGGGCAACCAGTACCCGCCCGGTCCCGGCGTGCCCGAACTGCGGGTGGCGATCGTCGACCACCAGCGCCGGTTCTACGGCCTCGAGTACAACCCGGAGACCGAGGTGCTGGTCACCGCGGGTGCCACCGAGGCCATCGCCGCCGCCATGCTGGCCCTGGTCGAGCCGGGCGACGAGGTGATCGCGTTCGAGCCGTACTACGACTCCTACGCGGCCTCGATCGCGATGGCGGGCGGGGTCCGGGTGCCGGTCACGCTGCGGCCGCCCGGCTTTCGGCCGGACCTGGCGGCCCTCGAAGCCAAGGTCACCTCCCGGACCCGCGCGATCCTGCTGAACTCCCCGCACAACCCGACCGGGGCGGTGTTCAGCCGGACCGAGATGGCCGGGATCGCGCGGATCGCGGTCGAGCACGACCTGCTGGTGATCACCGACGAGGTGTACGAGCACCTGGTCTACACCGGCGAGCACGTGCCGATCGCCACGCTGCCGGGGATGCCGGACCGGACGGTGTCGATCAGCTCGGGCGGCAAGACGTTTTCCTTCACGGGCTGGAAGATCGGCTGGGTGACCGGCCAGCCCGAGCTGGTGTCGGCGGTCCGGGCGGCCAAGCAGTTCATGACCTACGTCAGCGGCGGCCCGTTCCAGTACGCGATCGCGGCCGCCCTGGAGCAGCCCGACCACTTCTACGCCGAGCTGCGCGACGACCTGCGGCTCAAGCGTGATCTGCTCAGCGAGGGCCTGGCCGACCTCGGGTTCGAGGTCTACCCCTCCGACGGCACCTACTTCGTCACCACCGACATCGCCTCGCTGGGGGAGCGCGACGGGATCGAGTTCTGCGCCCGGCTGCCCGAGCGGGCCGGGGTGGTGGCCATCCCCAGCGCGGTGTTCTACGACGACCGCGAGGCGGGCCGGACCCAGGTCCGGTTCACGTTCTGCAAGCGGCCCGAGGTACTCAAGGAGGCGCTGACCCGGCTGTCGGCCCTGCACGGCCCGGTCGCATCCACCACCCACATCACCAGTAACGCCACCACCATGGACACCAACCTGCTGCGGGCCGCCGAGGCGGCCAAGGGCTTCATGCCCGCCGACGAGGGCCTCGCCCTGTACGAGATCGCCGAGGAGTACGCCCCGGTCGGCCCGGTCATGGAGATCGGCACCTACTGCGGCAAGTCGACGATCTACCTGGCCGCCGCCGCCCGCAAGTTCGGCCAGGCCGTGTTCACCGTCGACCACCACCACGGGTCGGAGGAGCACCAGGAGGGCTGGGAGTACCACGACACCGCGCTGGTCGACCCCCGCACCGGCCGGATCGACACGCTGCCGCAGTTCCGGGCGACGATCGCCGAGGCCGGGCTGGAGGACGAGGTGATGGCGATCGTCGGCCGGTCGGCCGTGGTCGCCAAGAACTGGCGGAGCCTGCTGGGGATGGTGTTCATCGACGGCGGCCACACCGACGAGGCCGCCCAGGCCGACTACGAGGGCTGGGCGCCCAAGGTCACGCTGGGCGGCGCGCTGGTCATCCACGACGTGTTCCCCGACCCGGCCGACGGCGGCCAGGCGCCCTACCGGATCTACACCCGCGCGCTCGAGTCCGAGGAGTTCGTCGAGGTCCGGGCGATCGGCTCGCTACGGGTGCTCGAGCGCTCCCGCCCGTCCCTCGGCTGACCCGGCCGCGCAGTCACAGCCGTCCCCCGAGCCGGCCACCCCCACCCCAGCCCCCGCCCCCGCGGCGGCGAACACATCGGCGCCGCCGGTGGTGCCGGACAGCGCGTCGGCCGCCAGGATGACCGCCGCCGCCGTCCAGGCGCTGCGCTCGTCCGGGTAGTGCTGCTGGTTGGCGAACTGCCAGCCGGTCCAGTAGGCCCCATCGCGGTGCCGCAGGTGCTGGACGTCGGCGAACAGCTGGGTGGCGGCCGCGGTCTGGCCGGCCGCGTGCAGCGCCAGCACCAGCTCGCAGCTCTCGGCCCCGGTCACCCAGGGCTGGTCGTCCACGCAGCGGACGCCCAGGCCGGGCACCACGAACGTGTCCCAGCCGGCCGCCAGCCGCTCGGTCGCGGCCTGGCCGCGCAGCACGCCGCCCAGCACCGGGTAGTACCAGTCCATCGAGAACCGGCACTTGTCCGCGAACGCGCCCGGATGCCAGGCGACCGCGTGGGCCAGCTGGTCGGCCGCCAGCTCCCAGTCCGGCTGGGGCTGGCCCACGTACTCGGCCAGCGCCACCGCGCAGCGCAGGCTGTGGTGGATGCTGGCGCAGCCGGTCAGCAGACTGTGGCCGCCGGGCCGGCCGTCCGCGTCCCGTTCCCAGGCGATCTCGCCGCCCGGTGCCTGCAGGTCGAGCACCCAGCCGACGGCCCGGCGGACCACCGGCCACAGCTCGGCCACGAACCCGCCGTCGCCGGTGACCTGCAGCTCGTGCCAGACCCCGACCGCCACGTAGGCGGCGTGGTTGCTCTCGGCGGCCGGGTCGGTCACGGCCCCGGCCACGATCGTCCGTGGCCACGAGCCGTCGGCCCGCTGGGCCCGCCGCAGCCAGTCGTAGGCCCGCCGGGCCGGCCCGGTCAGGCCGGCCGCGCTCAGCGCCATCGCGCACTCGATGTGATCCCAGACGTCCACGTGGCCGTCCGGCCAGCCGATCGCGCCGGACGGCTCCTGGACCGCGGCGATGCTCTGCGCGGTGGCGCGCACCTGGTCCGCGCTGAGGACCCCGGGAACGACCGGGGTCACGAGGTCAGGGCCGCGTACACGACCACGCTCTTGCCGATCAGCGGGTTCAGCGCCTGCTCGGCCAGCCGGGTGGCGGCCGGCTTCTTCATGATGTCCCAGACCAGCAGCCGGTGGTACGCCTGGGCGGCCGGGTGGTCGTCGTTACCGACCCCGACCAGGCATTTCAGCCACCAGTAGGGGGAGTGCAGGCCGTGCGCGTGGTGATGCCCGCCGATCGCGAACCCGGCCCGCCGGAGCTTGGCCTCCAGCTCCAGCCGGGTGTAGATGCGCACGTGGCCGCCCGGTACCTCGTGGTACTCGCGGGACAGGCCCCAGCAGATCCGCTCGGGCAGCCAGGCCGGCACGGTGACGGCCAGCACCCCGCCCGGCCGCAGTACCCGCGCCACCTCGTCCATCGCCCGCTGGTCGTCGAGGATGTGCTCGAACACCTCGGCCGCGATGACCCGGTCGAACGAGCCGTCCGCGAACGGCAGCCGGGTGGCGTCGCCCGACACCCCGGCGCTCTCGGCTCCCGGCGGTACCTCGCCCTCGGCCCGCATCGCCCCGCACAGCCCGGCCACCGCGGTCAGCTCGTTACGGTCGAGGTCGAAGGCGACGACCCGGGCGCCCCGGCGGTAGGCCTCGAACGCGTGCCGCCCGTTGCCCGCCCCGACGTCGAGGACCCGGTCGCCGGGAGCGATCTGCAGCCGGTTGTAGTCGACCGTCAGCACGTCGGCCTGCCCCCTGCGATGGCCTCCTGGTAACAGGCGGCGGTGGCCTGGGCCACGGCCGGCCAGGCGAACTTCTGCTGGACCCGCGCCCACGCCCGCCGGGCCAGCTGGTCCCGCTCGGCGGCCGAGTCGTGCAGCCGCCGCAGGGCGGCCGCCAGTTCCTCCGGGTCGCCCGGCGCCACCAGCAGCGCGGCGTCGCCGGTGACCTCGGGCAGGGCGCCCGCCGAGCTGGCCACCAGCGGGGTACCGGACGCCATGTGCTCGACCGCGGGCAGCGAGAACCCCTCGTACAGGGACGGCACCACCGCCATCTCGGCGCTGGCCAGCAGCGTGGCCAGGTCCTCGTCGCTGAGCCCGGACACGAACCGGACCCGGTCGGCCAGCGACAGCTCGGCGACCAGCCGCATCGTCGGGCCGCCGGCCGTCGCCTTGCCCACCACCGTGAGCCGCACGTCCCGCTCGGTGGCGACCTTGGCCACCGCCCGCAGCAGCACCGGCAGGCCCTTGACCGGTGAATCGGCGCTGGCCACGGCCACGATGCGGCCGGCCTCGCGGGGGGTGTCGCGGGGATGGAACAGCCGGGTGTCGACCCCCAGCGGGATGATCTCGACGCTGCCCGGCCGCAGCCGGAAGTCGCGGTAGATGTCCCGGCGCGAGGATTCGGACACGGTGATGACCGGGCCGGCCGCCGACAGCCGCCGGGCCACCCGGGCCTGCATGCGGACGAACCCGTACCAGCGGCGCTTGGACAGCCGGGCCAGCCCCCGGGTCGCGTCCAGCTCGATCTGCCGGTCCACGCTGATCGGGTGGTGAATGCTGGTCACCAGGGGCAGCCCGAGCCGGGGGACCCCCAGCAGCCCGTAGCCGAGGCCCTGGTTGTCGTGCACCACGTCGAAGTCGGCCCGCCGCTCGCGCAGCGCCCGCAGCGCCCGCAGGCTGAACGTCAGCGGCTCGGGGAACCCGCCGCTCCACATGGTGACGGTCTCCAGCACGTCGACCCAGTCGCGGTACTCGTCCCGGCGCGGGGTGCGGAACGGGTCCTCGTCCCGGTACAGGTCGAGGCTGGGAACCGCCCGCAGCACCGGCCCCGGATCGAGGTCGGGGTAGGGCTGGCCGGAGAACACCTCGACGGTGTGGCCGAGCGCGGCCAGCTCCCGGCTCAGGTGCCGGACGTAGACGCCCTGGCCGCCGCAGTAGGCCTTGCTCCGGTAGGACAGCAGCGCCACCCGGAGCGGACGTCGGCCGAGGGTCACAGGTCCACCCACCATCCTCGTCCGCTGCGGCCGGCGCACCCCGCGTGGCCGGGGGGTCTTAGGGTGCGAACATTACCATCCAGTAGTCCTGGCGCGGATGCGAAGCCAGGGGCGCCAGAGCACCTGGTTGCCTGGGCGTACACAGTTGTAAAACGGGCTCTGGCATGAATCCATGCGAGAACTTACGATGTGAATGAATCCGTACACGCCGGCCAGCGAGCGAGGGGCGATGGAGGGCCGCGGCCAGAGCGTCCCCGCTGACGCACTGCTGACGCTGCTGGACGGGCGCCGCCTGTCCCCGGCGCAGCGCCGCATCGCGCAGTACCTGCTCGACCACATGCCCGATTCGGCCTTCCTGTCCAGCGTGGTGCTGGCCCGCCGGGCCGGGGTCAGCCAGCCGTCGGTGACCCGGTTCGCGGCCGCGCTCGGGTTCTCCGGCTATCCGGCCTTCCGGGACGCGCTGCGCGACATCGCGCTGGACGCGCCGCTGCCGGTGCAGCCGGATACGCCCGGGCCGGACGACGGCACCGGCAACCCGATGCAGGCGGCGGTGGCGGCCGAGATCGCCAACCTGCAGGCCCTGCACGAGCTGCTGGCCGACACCCGGGTGGTCACCGAGCTGGCCCGCGAGCTGGCCGCCTCGGTGCCGCTGGCCGTCCTCGGCCTGCGCATCTCGGCCCCGCTGGCCGAGTACTTCGCCTACGCGGCCCGCCGCATCCACCCCGACGTGCGCTGCCTGACGTTCGGCGGCAGCGTCGTGTTCGACGCGTTGCTGCACGCCAGCGAGGCCGGCGGCAAGTGGCTGGTCGGCTTCGCGCTGCCCCGCTACCCGGCCGAGACCGTGCAGGCGCTCCGGTTCGCCCGCCAGCTCGGCATGCGCACGGCGGTGATCAGCGACGTCCGCTTCGTGCCGTTCGCGGGCGAGGCCGACGTGCTGCTGCCGGCCGGCGTCGGCACCCGCCTGCTGTTCGATTCGCACGCCGCCCCGGCCGTCCTGTCGGCCGTGATCGTCCAGGCGATGGCGGACGCCGACCCGGTCCGCGCCTCGGACCGCCTCCGCCAGCACGAGCGCCTGTCGGCCGGTCAGAGCGTCTTCCTGGACCGCTGAGACCAGCCCGGTAACTGAGCGGCAGGTCGAGGCGTTTTCAGATCTTCATGAATAAAACGTCTGACGGTGGGGGCTCCCCAGCGGCGCCCGGGCCTCGGCCGAGAGGTCCGGCAACGCGGCCACCGGATGGGCCAGGCGGGCCATCGATGCGTACGCGGCGTGCCTCACCAGCCCCTCAATCATGCCCGCCACAAGGGCCCCAGCAGCCTCACCACTGCGTTTGTACCTCCTGGGCTCGGCCCACAGGCGTCCCGCTAACCCATCCTCCCCGCCCGGCTCGGCTCGTACGGTGTACTGGAGCACGGGCAGGGATTATCACTGCAAATGCTCCATCGAGGCTCGGGCGGCGAATTCTTACGGCCGGGCCGTCACCTCCGTCGTCACGCGCGTCTCCAGAGCCCCGGGAGCTTGCGAAGGTCACAGCCGGGCCAGGGCGGCCAGGAGGCCGTCGGCGGCGTCGATGTCGGCGTCGAGGGGGCGGTCGGCCATCCGCGTGTCCAGCGCCGGGGCGACCAGGTCGTAGGCGTCGCGCAGGGGCCCCGGGGCGGGGATCAGGTGGCGCAGCCGCAGGCCCCGGATCGCGGCCACCAGCTCGCAGGCGAGCACGATGCGGTGGGCGGCGACGGTGTCGGTGGTGGCCCGGGCCGACTGGGTGGAGAAGTCGGCCAGATCCTCCAGCCCGCGGGACAGCACTGCGGTGCCCAGCGTGGCCGGCGAGGCCAGCCGCCGGATGTCGGCCAGCGCCGAATGAGCCACGTACTCCAGCGCCAGCACCCCCGAGCTGGCGGGCACGTCGCTGGCCAGGAACGGCCGCAGCCCGGTCAGCCGGGGCTCGACCAGCGTGCCCAGCCGGGCGGCCGCCAGCGCGGCCGTCTGGAACACCGCCGCCCGGGCCGAGTCCAGGGCCAGCCCCAGGTAGGCGGTGTAGAAGTTCCCGTTGTGGATGACCTCGCCGTCGGCCGCGTCGATCAGCGGGTTCTCGGCCGCCGCGTTCATCTCGATCACCAGCACCTCGCGCAGCGCCCGCACCGAATCGGCGGCCGGGCCGTGCGCCTGCGGCAGCGCCCGGTAGCCGTAGGGGTCCTGGATCCGGGCCGGGTGGAGGTCCTGGCCGGCCAGCAGGCTGCGCATCCGGGCCGCCACCTCGGCCTGGCCCCGGTGCGGCCGGGCCCGCTGCACGGGGACCGCGTAGGGCTCGGCCGAACCCCGGACGACCAGGAACGACAGCGCGGCCACGACCGGGGTGGCGGCGATCAGGTCGGCCAGGTCGGCGGCCGCCAGCGCGGCCTCCCCGATGGTGGCGGCGTTGCTGCTCATGAACGCCAGCGCGTCGGCCGGGTCGAGCGCGAACGGCGGCAGCGTCTCGCCCAGGCCGCCCAGCCAGGGCCGCTCGCCGATCAGGCACAGCGCGGTCGCCGCGAGCGCGCCGAGGTCGCCGGTGCCGATCGCGCCGACCGTCCGCACAGGCGGGATCAGCCCCCGGTTGAGCACCTCGGCCAGCGCCGTCAGCAGAGCCGGGTCGACCCCGGAGCCGCCCGCCGCCAGCTGGTTGAGCCGGACCACGAGCATGGCCCGGGCCAGCGGGGCGGCCAGCAGCGGCCCGGCCCCGCCCGCGTGGCTGCGCAGCAGGCGCAGGCCGTGGCCCCCGTCCTGCACCTGGATGCTGCGGTTGGCCCCCACCCCCGTGGTCCGGCCGTAGACCGGCCGGGTGGCCATGATCGCGTGCACCGCGTCGCGGGCCGCCCGGGCCCGCTCGAGCCCGGCCCCGGCCACCGCCACCGGCTCGCCGTCGCGCGCGATCGTCCGCACATCCTCGCAGGTCAGTTCCGATCCACCCAGCTCCGCGGGTGCGGGTGACCGGTCCGTTTCCGCCGTCATGAGCACCTCCCCGTGCACGTAACAAGTTCGCATACTCCGCAGTCGGTCGCCTTGACACCCTCTTCAGGACTCAAGAGCATGAAGAGAAATATTCATGCTGGTGACAGGGTGAGTCCAGCGGCAACGGGGCACAGACCGACGATCAGTCACCGGGGTTACCAACGATGAGCGAGGCCCACGCTTGATCACCTTTGAGAGTGTGACAAAGCGTTACCCGGGCGGAACAGTAGCGGTCGACGCGCTGGACCTGGAGATTCCTGATGGCCAGACGATGGTTCTGGTCGGGCCCAGTGGCTGTGGCAAGACCACGTCGCTGCGGATGATCAACCGGCTGATCGACCCCTCCGAGGGCCGCATCATGCTCGACGGCACCGACATCTCCACCGTCGAGGCCCCCCGGCTGCGGCGGGGGATCGGCTACGTCATCCAGCAGGCCGGGCTGTTCCCGCACCGCACGATCGAGGACAACATCGCCACCGTCCCGCTGCTCGAAGGCTGGAACAAGGCGAAGGCCCGCGACCGCGCCCGGGAGCTGATGGACCTGGTCGGGCTGGACGCGAACATGGCCCGCCGCTACCCCTACCAGCTGTCCGGCGGTCAGCAGCAGCGGGTCGGGGTGGCCCGGGCGCTGGCCGCCGACCCGCCCGTGCTGCTGATGGACGAGCCGTTCAGCGCGGTCGACCCGATCGTCCGGTCTTCGCTGCAGGACGAGCTGATCCGGCTGCAGAACGAGCTGCACAAGACCGTGGTGCTGGTCACCCACGACGTGGAAGAAGCGATCAAGGTCGGCGACCAGGTCGCGGTGTTCTACCCGCACGGGAAGATCGCCCAGCTCGACACGCCCCAGCACCTGCTCGGCTCGCCGGCCGACGAGTACGTGGAGAACTTCCTCGGCTTCGACCGCGGCATCCGCCGATTGGCGTTCTTCTCGGCCGGCCAGCTGGACCTGGAGACCGGGACCGTGCTGGCCGCGGACACCACCGTGGAGGCGGCCCGGGCCGCGGCCCAGCGCTGCGGGGAGCCGTGGGTGCTGGTCACCGACGGCGGCAACCGCCAGCCGCAGGGCTGGTTCGCCGTCTCCGACCTGGATCGCCAGCCCGACCGGGAGACGCTCGGCTCGCTGTCGCTGCCGCTGGCCCCGCTCGGCCACACGTTCCAGGTCGGCCGGGACTCGCTGCGGGCGGCGCTGGACGCCACCGTGCTGTCCCGCACCGGGCGCGCGGCGGGGGTGGACGGCGACGGCCGGGTGGTGGGCATCACCACCTACGAGCGGCTGCGGGCCGCCATCCAGACCGCCGAGCAGGCCGGGCTGGACGGCAACCCGGACCAGCCGGCGTTCCGGGAGGGGCGGACCACCCCGGAGGCGCAGCAGGCCGGCGCCGACGATGCCGCCGAGCCGGCCGGCGAAGGCGTCCGCCCGTCATGAGCTGGGCCTGGCAGAACCGCGACCAGATCGGCCACCTGCTGGCCAGCCACCTGTACCTGGCCCTGCTGCCGGTCCTGTTCGGCATCGTGGTCGCCGTCCCGGTCGGGATCATGTGTGTCCGCTGGCGCTGGACGTGGCCGCCCATCCTGAGCTTGACCAGCATCTTCTACGCGATGCCGTCGCTGGCGCTGTATCTGGTGCTGATCGCCTACACCGGGCTGACCGACTGGACCGTGATCATCCCGCTGACACTGTTCTCGCTGTCGGTGCTGATCCCGAACGTGGTCGACGGCCTGCGCTCGGTGCCGCCGCCGGTCAAGCAGGCCGCGGTGGCCATGGGCTTCGGGGCCACCCGGCGGACCATCCAGGTCGAGCTGCCGCTGGCCGTGCCGGTCATCATCGCCGGCCTGCGGGTGGCCACGGTGTCCAGCATCAGCCTGGTCAGCGTGGGCCAGCTGATCGGCATCGGCGGCCTGGGTTACCTGTTCACCGACGGCGAGCAGCGGGACTTCACCACCGAGATCTGGGTCGGCCTGATCCTGATCATCCTGCTCGCCCTGCTCTTCGACGGCCTGCTGGTGCTGGCCCGGCGCTGGCTGACCCCGTGGGAGGCGCGGGCACCGCGCCAGGAGCGCCGCCGCGTCGTGCAGGTCGCTCTCCGGGGCGCTAACGCCGGGGTCAAGGGGGGCAGCATATGAGTTACTTCAGCGACGCCTGGAACTGGCTGATCGCCTCCCAGAACTGGCATGGCAGCAACGGCATCCCCATCCGGCTGGCCCAGCACCTGGAGTACACCGGGCTCGCGCTGATCATCGCGCTGGTCATCGCGATCCCGGCCGGCCTGGCCATGGGGCACCTGCGCCGCGGCGGTTTCGCCGTGGTGACGATCGCCAACTTCGGCCGGGCGCTGCCCACCCTGGGCCTGCTGGTGCTGATCTTCGTGCTCACCTCCGGGTCGATCCTGTCCTGGCTGATCCCGCTGGTCGCCCTGGCCATCCCGCCCATGCTGGTCAACACCTACGAGGGCGTGCTCGGGGTGGACCGGGAGCTGACCGACGCGGCCCGCGGCATGGGCATGACCGAATGGCAGATCCTGCGCAAGGCCGAGATCCCGGTCGCCCTGCCGCTGATCCTCCTGGGCGTCCGGACCTCGGCCATCCAGGTCGTGGCCACCGCCACCATCGCGGCCTACATCGGCCTGGGCGGCCTGGGCCGCTACATCATCGACGGGCTCGCCCGTGACGAGTACAACGTGGTCGCGGGCGGGGCGGTGGTGATCATCCTGCTCGCCCTGGCCGTCCAGGGACTGTTCACTCTGCTCAGGCGGGTCATTGTCCCGGCCGGCCTGCGCGGACAGGCGCAGAACTCCTGATAACGTCTTTGCCGGTCAGAATTGAAGGGAACACCCTCATGCCTCATAAGAAATTTACGGCGGTCGGCCTGGCCGCCGTGGCCTGTGTCGCCGTCGCCGCCTGCTCCAGTGGGGGCAGCGGCAAGTCCAGCTCCAGCTCCGGCTCGAACCCGCTGGCCCCCAGCGCGTCCAACTCGGTCGTGGTCGGCTCGGCCAACTTCCCCGAGGACGAGCTGCTGGCCCAGATCTACGCCGACGCCCTCACGAGCGCCGGGGTCAAGGTCACCACCAAGTTCAACATCGGGGCCCGCGAGGTCTACTACCCCGAGGTGGTCAAGGGCGCGATCTCGATCATCCCCGAGTACAACGGCGCGCTGCTCACCACCTCGGTGGACAAGACCAGCACGGCGACCAGCACCGCCGACGTCGACGCCGCGCTCAAGGCCAAGCTGCCCAGCACGGCGGAGATCCTGAACTCCTCGGCCGCTCAGGACAAGGACTCGATCACCGTCACCCAGGCCAACGCGACCAAATACCACCTGACGTCGATCGCGGACCTGTCCTCGGTGGCCAAGGACTGGGTCATCGGCGGCCCGTCGGAGTTCCAGACCCGCGCCGACGGCATCGTCGGCCTCAAGAAGGTGTACGGTCTGACGTTCAAGTCGTTCTCTCCGCTGGACGAGTCCGGGCCGATCACCCTGGCCGCCCTGACCAGCGGCAAGGTCCAGGCGGCCGACGTGTTCACCACCACGCCGCAGATCATCACCGACAAGCTCGTCTCGCTGTCGGACCCGAAGAACATGTTCGCCGCGCAGAACGTGCTGCCGCTGGTCTACAAGAAGGCGGCCAGCGCCAAGGTGGTCAGCACCCTGAACTCGGTGTCGGCCAAGCTGACCACGGCCGGGCTGCTGGCCATGGACAAGTCGCTGAGCGTCGACCACCAGAGCTACACCACGGTGGCCAGCAACTGGCTCAGCCAGAACGGCCTCAAGTAACACCAGGGGCGACGGTAGGCTCCCGGTCCGGGCGGGCAATCATTGACCATGCGCGATGACACCTCCGGACCGGGAGCGGCCCCGCGGCCGGCCGCCCGGTGAAGGGTCCAGGGCGCGCGGGGCACGCTCCGCACGGTCCGGCCGCGGCCGGACCCGGTCGTGGCGGTCACGGTCCGCCGGTGCCGGCCCCCGGTCCGGCCGGCCCGCCCGGGGCGCCCGGGCCCGGCCGCGCGGGCCCCGGCGGTGACGGCGACGGGGAGCGGCGCGTCCGGCACTGGCACGCCGAGCTGGCCTGGCTCCCGGACGTGGGGGTCCGGGCCGACGTGCTGATCGAGGCGGCCGGCGACCGGTTCACCGCGATCACCCCCGGGGTCGCGCCGGACGCCGTCCCGGCCGGCACCGCCACCCTGGCCGGGCTGACCCTGCCCGGCCTGGCCAACGCCCACTCGCACGCGTTCCACCGCGGCCTGCGCGGCACCGTCCAGGCCGACCAGGGCACGTTCTGGACCTGGCGCGAGCAGATGTACCGGCTGGCGGCCGGGCTCGACCCCGACCGCTACTACGCGCTCGCCCGGGCCGTCTACGCCGAGATGGCGCTGGCCGGCGTCACCTGCGTGGGCGAGTTCCACTACGTGCACCATCAGGCGGGCGGTAAGCCCTACGCCGACCCCAACGAGATGACCTGGGCGCTGCTGCGGGCGGCGGCCGACGCCGGGCTGCGGATCACGCTGCTCGACACCTGTTACCTGGCGGCCGGTCTGGAACCGGACGGCACCGCCCGCCCGCTGGCAGGCGTCCAGCTCCGGTTCGGCGACGGCGACGCCGCCCGCTGGGCCGAGCGGGTGGCCGCGCTCAGCCCGGGCGAGCACGGCCTGCTCGGCCCCGGCGCCCGGATCGGGGCCGCCGTCCACTCGGTGCGGGCGGTCCCGCCGGACCAGATGCCGGAGATCATGGCCTGGTCGCACCGGCTGGGGGCGCCGGTCCACGCCCACCTGTCCGAGCAGCCGGCCGAGAACGAGGCCGCCCTGGCCGCTTACGGGCGCACCCCGGCCCAGCTGCTGGACGAGGCCGGGGTGCTCGGGCCGCGGTCCACGATGGTGCACGCCACCCACCTGACCAGCGGGGACATCGACCTGCTGGGCGCCACCCAGACCACCTGCTGCCTGTGCCCGACCACCGAGGCCGACCTGGCCGACGGGATCGGGCCGTTCCGGGCGCTGGCTGACGCCGGCGCCCCGCTGTCGCTCGGCAGCGACAGCCACGCGGTCATCGACCTGCTGGCCGAGGCCCGCTGGGTGGACCTGATGCAGCGGCTGGCCACCCGCCAGCGGGTGCACTTCACCCCGGCCGAGCTCGCCCGGGCGGCCACCACCGCCGGCCACGCCTGCCTGGGCTGGGCCGACGCCGGTGAGCTGATCCCCGGGGCGCTGGCCGACCTGGTCACGGTCGACCTCGAAACCCCCCGGCTGGCCGGGGCGGCCGGGGCCGGGGCGGCGGCGGCCGGGACCGCGCTCGACCGGGTGATCTACGCGGCCACCGCGGCCGACGTCCGGCACGTGGTGAGCGGCGGCCGGGACGTGGTCCGCGACCACCGCCACCTGCTGGTCGGCGACGTCGGCGCCGAACTGTCCACCTCCATCGACGCCGTGCTCGCGGCGACCTGACCGGCGGCCACCATGAGCACCCTGATCACCAACATCGGCGAACTGGTCACCAACGCCCCCGACGGGGACTCCGCCCCCGGCCCGGGCCCGTTTGCCGTCCAGACCGGGGCGGCGGTGGTCATCGACGACGGCGTGGTGGCCTGGACCGGACCGGCCAGCCAGGCGCCCGCCGCCGACGACATCGTCGACGCCCAGGAGCGGGCGGTGCTGCCCGGCTTCGTCGACTCCCACGCCCACCTGGTGTTCGCCGGTGAGCGGGGGGCCGAGTTCGCGGCCCGGATGGCCGGCCAGCCCTACCAGGCGGGCGGCATCCGGACCACGGTCGCCGCCACCCGGGCCGCCTCCGACGTGACCCTGCGGGCCAACCTGCGGCGGCTGGCCGACGAGCTCGGCCGCCAGGGCACCACCACCTTCGAGTGCAAGTCGGGCTACGGGCTGACCGTGCGGGACGAGGCCCGCAGCCTGCGGCTGGCGGCCGAGGTCACCCCCGAGGTCACCTACCTGGGGGCGCACGTGGTGCCGCCCGAGTACGCCGATGACCGGGATGGCTACCTCGACCTGGTCTGCGGCCCGATGCTGGAGGCCTGCGCTCCCTACGCGCGCTGGATCGACGTGTTCTGCGAGCGGGACGCGTTCGACGGCGCCGAGACCGCCCGGGTCCTGGCCGCCGGGCAGGCGGCCGGCCTGCTGGCCCGGGTGCACGCCGGCCAGCTCGGTCCCGGCCCCGGGGTCCAGGTCGCGGTGGCGGCCGGGGCCGCCTCGGCCGACCACTGCACGTTCCTGACCGGGGAAGACGTGGCCGCGCTGGCCTCCTCTTCGACCGTGGCCACGCTGCTCCCGGCCGTCGAGTTCTCCTGCCGCCAGCCCTACCCGGACGCCCGCGGGCTGCTGGCGGCCGGGGCCACGGTGGCGCTGGCGACCGACTGCAACCCGGGCTCCTGCTTCACCTCGAGCATGGCCCTCTGCGTGGCCCTGGCCGTCCGCGAGATGCACCTGACCACCGAGGAGGCGGTGTGGTCGGCGACCGCGGGCGGGGCCCGGGCGCTGCGCCGCCCCGACGTCGGTCACCTCGGCGTCGGCGCCCGGGCCGACCTGCTGATGCTGGACGCGCCGTCCCACGCCTACCTGGCCTACCGGCCCGGCGTCCCGCTCACCGCCGCCGTCTGGCGGGCGGGCCGCCTGATCGCCGCCCGGCCCGAGCTGCTGCCCCGCTGAGCTGAGCGGCGGCCCCGATGAGTTCCGGGCCGCCGTTTCGTCATACGCCTCAGGCACGCTGAGAGGAACGCCCCCAGACCGGCCGCGAGCGGGGTTTTTTCGTTCGCGGACTGTCCCTGGCGGGCGATAGGTTCGTGGCACCCGGGTGGCTGACGCCCGGGGTCACGCGGGAGGCAGTGACGTGGAGCAGAGTTTTGCCGGGCCGGCGATTCTCGTCGAAGGCCTGACGAAGTCGTTCGGCGACGTGCACGCATTGCGTGGCATCGACCTGTCGGTGCCACGCGGGACGGTTCTCGGGGTGCTGGGCCCCAACGGCGCGGGCAAGACCACCGCCGTTCGTATCCTCACCACCTTGCTGCGGCCGGACGGGGGCCGCGCCCTGGTCGAGGGGCACGACGTGGTGCGCGAGGCCAGCGCGGTCCGCCGCTCGATCGGGCTGGCCGGTCAGTCGGCCGCGATCCAGATCGAGCTCACCGGCCGGGAGAACCTGGAGATCATCGGGCGGCTGTACCACCTGGGCCGGGCGGCGTCCAAGGCCCGGGCGACCGAGCTGCTGGAGCAGTTCGACCTGACCGAGGCGGCCGACCGGGCGGCCAAGACGTTTTCCGGCGGTATGCAGCGCCGCCTGGACCTGGCCGCCAGCCTGGTCGGCCAGCCCCAGGTGCTGTTCCTGGACGAGCCGACCACCGGGCTCGACCCGCGCTCGCGGCTGGGCATGTGGGAGGTCATCCGGTCGCTGGTCGCGGGCGGCACCACCCTGCTGCTCACGACCCAGTACCTGGACGAGGCCGACGAGCTGGCGGACGAGATCGTGGTCATCGACCACGGTGAGGTCATCGCGGCCGGCACCTCGACCGAGCTCAAGGGCCGGGTCGGCGGCGACGTGCTGGAGTTCACCGTGCCCGACCGGCCCCGGGTCGGCGACGCGGTCGCGGCCGTGACCAAGCTGGCCGAGGGTGAGCCGCACATTGACGAGGGCACCGGCGTGGTCAGCGTGCCGGTCGGCGTCAACGGCTCGGACGCGCTCATCCAGTCCGTCCGCAGCCTGGACGAGGCCGGCATCGAGACCAGCGGCCTGGGGCTGCGGCGGCCGTCGCTGGACGACGTGTTCCTGGCCCTGACCGGCCACGCTGCTGAAGAAGAAGACGCCGACACCGGCGGCAAGCGCCGCCGCGGCCGCCGCAAGGGGCAGCCAGAGGCCGAGAAGGCCGGGAGGGCATCGTCATGACCGCCATCGCCATCCAGCCCGCGCCGGGCGCGCCGGGCCTGGTGACCCGGGCCCGCTGGGCGGTCAGCGACACGCTGACCATCAGCAAGCGCAACCTGCTGGTCTGGGCCCGGGTCCCGGCCTACATCGTGTTCACCGTCATCCAGCCGGTCATGTTCGTGCTGATGTTCCGCTACGTGTTCGGCGGCGCGATCAAGGTCAACGTGCCCGGTGGTTACGTCAACTTCCTGATGCCGGGCATCCTCGGCCAGACCGCCGCCTTCGCCTGTTTCGGCACCGCGATCTCGCTCGCCCAGGAGCTGAAGAAGGGCGTCATCGACCGGTTCCGGTCGATGCCGATGGCCCGGTCGGCGGTGCTGGCCGGCCGCCTGGTGGCCGACACCGGCCGGATGACGGTCACGATCCTGATCGTCATCGGGGTCGGTTACGCGGTCGGTTTCCGGTTCATCAACGGGGTCGGTCCCGCCATCGGCATGGTGGTGCTGGCGATCTTCCTCGGCATCGCCTGCTGCCTGATCGCCGCGTTCACCGGCCTGGCCATCGGCGACGAGGAGTCGGTGCAGGCGTTCGGCCTGATCTGGCTGTTCCCGGTCACGTTCCTGAGCTCGGCGTTCGTGCCGATCTCGACGATGCCGGGCTGGCTGCAGGCGTTCGCCAACAACCAGCCGATCACGTTCGTGATCGACGCGATGCGCGGCATGGCCCTGGGCGGCTCGATCGCCACTCCGCTGTGGAAGGCGATCGCCTGGCTGGTCGGCATCTTCGTGGTGTTCGCCCCGCTGGCCGTCCGCGCCTACAAGCGGGCCGCCTGACCCTTCAGTCCCTACCGGCGCTGGCCCTGGCTCTTCCAAGAGCCAGGGCCAGCAACTGTCAGGCCTGGTCCGAGCCCCGTTCGCGCAGGCTGCGCAGGGTGGCCGCCAGGTTCTGGCGCAGGGCGGCCTGCTCACCGGGCGGCAGGACCGCGAGCAGGTCGGCCTCCATCGCCCGGATCTGGCGCCGGGTGTCGCGGACGACCTCGCGTCCGGAGCCGGTGAGCTGCACCATCCGCCGCCGGCGGTCGGCCGCGTCCACCGCCCGGGTGATCAGCCCCCGCTCCTCCAGCGCGTCGAGGTTGCCGATCAGGCGGGTGGGGTCGCGGCGGCTCCGGGCCGCCAGCTCCTTCTGGCTCAGGCCGGGCTGGCCCAGCAGCGGCACGAGGATGACGTACTCCCACATCGTGAGGCCGTGGGCGGCCAGGATCGGCTCCTCGCGGTCGCCGACGACTTGGAGCAGCCGGGAGAACAGGGCGCCGAGATCGTCCTCGGCGTCCTCGTCCGTGGCTGCCATTTCATCTACCAATGTAGATTATCTACCATGACTAATGATTCGGTGAACGTCCGGTTCGGGATGATGGTGATCTACGCGCGCGATCTCCAGCGGTCGATTGAGTTCTACCGCCTGCTGGGGCTCGCTGTCCCCGATCCGCGTCCCGACCGGCCGGTCGCGCTCTACCGGATGGGCAACGGCGTCACCCTCATCTTCACCACCGGCGCGGTGGCCGAGCGCTTCGACGCCGATTGGGTCCGCCCCGGCCCCGGCTACCAGCAGGTGATGGAGTTCCTGGTCGACGACGACGCCGCCGTCGACGCGGTCTGGGCCCGGCTCACCTCGGCCGGCCACCACGGCCGGACCGCGCCCGGGCACCTGATCGGGCCCTACGCGACGATGGTCGACGACCCGGACGGCAACGTGGTGCTGATCTCCCACGACCCGGTCACCAACGCGGCGGCGGCCTCGCCGGCGTAGGGGCCCTCGGCGGAGGGTCCTGTTCACGATCCGGCGATGCGGTCCAGCCAGTCGGCCAGCAGGGTGCGCTCGGCCGGGGACAGGACGGTCAGCTCGGGCAGGGCCGCGCGCAGGGTCACCGCCGCGGCGGCCGGGCCGCCATCCGGCGGGGCGCCGGCGTCGTCCGTCACCAGGATGGCCGCGCAGACCGAGTCCCAGGCGGTGTCGGCCAGCGTCAGGTCGCGCTCATCGGCGGGCTGATCGATCAGGGTGAACACCACGCCGGTGCCGGCCGCCCGGATCAGCTCGACCGCCCGGCGCTCGGTCACCCGCAGCCGCCCGGCCGCGGCCACCCGGTGCACCCGGGTGTGCAGGATCTCGGCCCCGGCTTCGGCTCCGGCGGCGGTGGCTTCCCGGCCCGCCAGGGTAGCCAGGGCGGTGTGCATCAGCCGGAACAGCTCGGGGTTGGCGAGCCCGAAGCCGACGTGCAGCTCCCAGCCGGCCCGCAGGTTGGCGACCGGGTCGGCGCCGGCGTCGGCCGGGTGCTTGCCCGCCACGTAGGTCGCGAAGCCGTGCTCGGCGACCGCGTCCAGCAGCCCGTTTTTGTCACCGAAAAGGCGGTAGATGGTCGGCGCCTGCACGCCGGCTGCGAGCGCCACCGAGCGGGTGGTCACCGCATCCGGCCCCTCCGCGGCCAGCAACTCGGCGGCCACCTCGACCAGCTGAGCCCGGATCCGCTCGCGGGCTGTCTCGGGGTCACGCACGGTCATGTTATCGATGATAGCCGAAATTTGCTATCAGCGTATTTCCGGTGCTAACGTTTTAATCGAATCATCGATAACGCAGCGAAGGATGGCTCCCATGATCGTCATCACCGGCGCCACCGGCGCCCTCAACGGCACCACCGTCGACCACCTGCTCGAGCGGGTCCCGGCCGGCCAGATCGGGGTCAGCGTCCGCGACGTCGCCCAGGCCCAGCGCTTCGCCGACCGCGGTGTCCGGGTCCGGCGCGGCTCCTACGACGACCCGGCCGCCCTGCTCGACTCGTTCGAAGGAGCCGACCAGGTGCTGCTGGTCTCGCCCAACGACCCCCACGCCGACCAGCCGGCCCAGCTCCGGGTCGCGGTCGAGACCGCGGTCAAGGCCGGCGCCCGGCGCATCCTCTACACCAGCCACCAGCACATCGGCCCGGACAGCCCGTTCCTGCCCGCGCGGCACCACGCCGCCGCCGAGGCGGTGCTGGCCGATTCCGGCGTCGCCTGGACCTCATTGCGCAACGGCTTCTACGCGCACAGCCTGGACTGGCTGCTCGGCCCCTGGGCGGAGACCGGCGAGATCGCGGCCCCGGCCGACGGCCCGGTGTCCTGGACCGAGCGGGCCGAAGAAGGCGAGGCGGCCGCCGTGATCCTGGCCGACCAGGAGTCCGGCCGGCGGTCGTTCGACGGCCCGGTCACGCTGACCGCCCGCGCCACCCCGACGTTCGCCGCCGTCGCCGCCATCGCCTCCGAGCTGACCGGCCGCGACATCCGCCGCGCGGTCATGGACGACGACGACTGGGTGGCCGCCCAGGTCGCCCACGGCAGCCCCGAGCCGATGGCGCGGATGCTGCTCGGCTTCTTCCAGGCCGCCCGCGCCGGACGTTTCGCCGAGACCAGCCCGCTGCTCGGCGAGCTGCTCGGCCGCGAGCCCCGCACCGTCCGCGACCTGCTGGCCGACCGGGTGGCCGCGAGCTGAGCGGCGCTTCCGCTACGCCTCGACCGGGTCGCCGGTGAGGCCGGGGTAACGGCCGCGGAACCGGATCAGCGGCTGGCCGGCCGGGGCCACGTAGGGCACCGCCACCACCCGGGCGATCAGCACCAGATGGTCGCCGGCGCTCACCCGCTCGGTGGTCTCGCAGTCGAGGGCGGCCAGGCCGCCGTCCGGCACGATCGCCCCCGAGTGCCCGGCCCGCTGGTAGGAGACGCCGTCCAGCATCCGGCGGGCGTTGGGCCGCCCGGCCGCCGCGAACCGGCCCGCGATCGCGCGCTGGCCGGCCGCCAGCAGGGTGACCGCGAACCGGTCGACCGGCCCGGCGTCGGGGTCGGCGCCGGCCAGCAGGGTGGCCGGGTAGGACGTGGCGATCAGCGAGACCAGGATCAGCGGCGGATCCAGCGACACCGGGCAGAACGCGCTCACCGTGGTCCCGATGTCGTCCCGGCCCTCGGCCAGGGTGACCAGCGTGACCCCGGCCGCGTAGGCGGACAGCGCCGCCCCCAGGTCGGGGGTCGCCCCCGGGCCGGGGGCCGTCCCCAGGTCCGCCACCGGTCAGCCGACCCGCCAGTACCCCGGCATCATCAGCTCCCCGGCGGGCGGCGCCAGCAGCTGGGCGGCCAGCTGCCCGGCCGGCCCCCAGGCGCGGCCGGCTCCGGCCAGGCCGGCCGCGCCGACCCCGTAGCCGGACCCGGAACCGGTCAGCAGCGCCGCCAGACCGGACAGCAGGCCACCGGGCAGCGCCGCCGCCCGGTCCTCGCTGGAGTCGCGCGAGCGGAGCTGCTCGACCGGGCTGACCCGGGGGAACAGCTTCAGCGGGGCGTCGGCGGGCAGGCCGCCCCGGCGCCGGGCGGCCACCGCGGCGTCGGCCATCCCGCCGAGCTGGTCGGCCAGCCCGTTGCCGACCGCGTCGGCCCCGGTCCAGACCCGGCCGCGGGCGACCGCGTCCACCTCGGCCTCGGTCAGCCCCCGGCCGCTGGCGACCTTGCGGGTGAAGTCGGCGTAGATCTCGTCCAGCCAGGTGTCGACGATGGCCCACTCGTCGTCGCTGAACGGGTGGGTGGGGGCGAACATCCGGCCGTGGCGGCCCTCGGTCACCGTGTCGGTGGTGACCCCGGCCCGGCCGAGCAGGTCCTCGAACACCGCCTTGCCCACCACCACGCCGATCGAGCCGGTCAGGGTGCCGGGCTGGGTGACGATCTCGTCGGCCGCCATCGCGATGTAGTAGCCGCCGGACGCGGCCACGTCGCCCATCGACACCACCACCGGGGTGCCGCCGGCCCGGGCGCGGACGACCTCCCGCCAGATCGTGTCGGAGGCGGTGGCCGAGCCGCCGGGGCTGTTGACCCGGAGCAGGATCGCGCCCGCCCGCTCGTCGGCGGCCGCCGCCCGCAGCGCCGCCGCGATCGTGTCCGACCCCATCCAGGGCCCCGAGGCCGGGCCGCGGCCGCTGCGTCCCATCCGGATCGGGCCGGTCGCGTAGACCACGGCCACGTACCGTTCCCGCGGGTTCGGCAGCTTGCGGGCCCGCTGGGCCAGGGTGGACGACCGCCGGTAGCGGGACACGTACTGCAAGGTCGCGTCCGGGCCGGCCTTCTGCTTGATCGCCGCGTAGGCCTCGTCCCGGTAGCCGAGCACGTCGACCAGGCCTTCCGCCAGCGCCTGCTGGGGCAGGAACGGGCCCCGGTCGAGCAGCGCCCGCGCCTCGTCCGCGGTCTTGCCCCGGCGTTCGGCGATCGCGCTGGTCAGCTGGTCGGCGACGGCCGCCGCCAGGTGCTGGGTCTCCTCCCGGGCGGGTCCGGTGAAGCCGCGTTCGGTCAGCGCGTGGGCGGCGGTCTTGTACTCGTGCCGCTGCCCGGCCTCGAAGCTGACCCCGGCCTTGTCCAGGGCTGAACGCAGGAACACCCGCTCGACCACCACCCCGGTCAGCCCCAGGCCGCCGGACGGCTGCAGGTAGATCCGGTCGAACACGGTGGCCAGGTAGTACGGCCAGTTGCCCTGCCCGAACTCCCCGAACGACTCGGCCCAGGCGTAGGCGGTCTTGCCCGCCGCCCGGAACTGGGCGACCGCCGCCCGCAGCTCCTGCACGGTGGCCAGGCCCAGCGGCTGGCCGCCGACCTTGGCGATCAGCCCCTGCACACGGTCGTCGTCGGCGGCCCGGCGCAGGCCGTCGAGCACGTCCCCGAGCCGGAGCCGGTTCCGGGACAGCACCGCGCTGACCGGATCGCCGGGCGGGCTCTCGGTGAGGCCCTGCGTGAGGTCGAGCTCCAGCACCAGCGGCCCCGACGGCCGCGGCCGGAGCCGGGTGATCTGGTGGGCCAATGTCGCCTCTGCCATGCCGTCAAGCTTAGGCGCCGTTTTTCGCGGTAGTGAAAAGTGTGTGATCGCCGATGTTTCAGGCCGACCAGGCGGGGCCGGACCGCGTTATGGTCAGTCCAGCACCACGAAACGGGAGGGGGCCGGGCCATGACCCAGGGTGACGGCGCCGGGGCCGTCAACGGCAGGGTGGACGCCGGCGTCACCATCATCGTGGACGGGGCCAACGTGGTCGGCTCGCGGCCGGACGGCTGGTGGCGCGACCGGGCCGGGGCCGCCGTCCGCCTGCACGACAACCTGGCCGCGCTGGCCGAACGGGGCCGCTCGGGCATCCCGGCGGCCGAGCTGGCGGGCGAGCCGTCGGCCGGCGAGCAGCCGGGCCCGGCCGCCAGGGAACAGGCGGGCCCGGCCGCCGAGGAGCAGGCGGGCTCGGCCGCCGGAGACCCGGGCGACGCGCTGATCCCCGTCACCGTGCTGCTGGTGCTGGAGGGCAAGGCCCGCGCGGCCGTGCCCCGCATCGCCGAACGGGCCCGCACCGCCGCCCGGGCCGGCCGCGGCCGCGGCGCCCGCGACGACCGGGCCGACGGCGAGGTCCAGGTGGTGTCGGCCCCCGGCTCGGGTGACGACGAGATCGTCCGGCAGGCGCAGCAGCACGCCGGGCACTGCATCGTGGTGACCGCCGACCGCGAGCTGCGACGGCGCTGCCTGGCGGCCGGGGCCCGGGTGACCGGCCCGTCGTGGCTTTATTCCCTGCTCTGACTGTGAGGGGAATCGCCCGTTTGGCAGGCCCGGTTCGGGGCACCTGCTTGCGTAGCATTGGGGGGTCCCCCGGAACGGCTCTAACCCCGAAGAAGACGATGGTTGCGCTGACTGTTTTTGCTCTTGTCCTGCTCGCGGTGGCCGCGTTCACGGCCGACTACACGGTGAAGGCCCGGAAGCGGGCCCGGCTGCGCCGGGACGCGGGCGAGCGCCTGGCCGCCGCGGCGGCCGTGGCCGAGGCCCAGGAGCGCGAGCGCCGAGCCCGCCAGGAGGCCAGCGCCGCGCTGACCTCGGTCATGCCCACCATCCACGACCGCGGCCCCCGGCGCGTCTGACCCGGACCACACCCGAGGCCGCCGGCTTGATGAAGATCGTCACGATCTCGGACACCCACGCTCCCCGGCGCTGGAAGTCCTGCCCGCCCCGGGTGGCCGAGCACCTGCGTGAGGCTGATCTCATCCTGCACGCCGGTGACGTGTGCACCGCGTCGGTGCTCGGCGAACTGGCCGCCTACGCCCCGGTCCACGCGGTCCTCGGCAACAACGACGGCCCCGACGTGGCCGCCTGGGGCGCCCCCGCGACCCTCGACCTCGACCTGGCCGGCCTCAAGGTGTCGATGATCCACGACAGCGGCCCGTCGGCCGGCCGCCTGGCCCGGATGGCCCGCCGGTTCCCCGAGGCCGACCTCGTGGTGTTCGGCCACTCGCACATCCCGCTGGACGAATCGGCGGGCGGGTTGCGCATCTTCAACCCCGGCTCCCCGACCGATCGCCGCCGCCAGCCCCACGGCACGATCGGCCTGCTCACCGTGGCTGACGGCCGCCTCCAAGAAGCCCGCATCGTCCCCGTCACCTGACCGTTCCAGCCCGTCCCCTCCCTCCCGCCTCCCTCCTCTCCGACCCCCTCCCGCCTCCCTCCCCTCCGACCCCCTCCCGATGACAGCAGATGCTGCCATCGCCCGGTCAGAGCATACATATAAAAAGAGAGCACTGCTCTTGACTCGTCGCCGACTCGTGGTGTTAACTGCTCTTAAGTCAGAGCACTGCTCTCGGAGCGAAATCCGCGAGCCGGACCTCAAGGAGACCGCCATGACCGCACCGGCGTCCGAGCCCTTCCACTACCAGCAGGCCGGCTGGTTCACCCGCAACGTGTTCAACAAGGCAGTGGCCGCCCTGACCGGCCTCGGCATCAGCATCCTCGGCTCGCGGATCCTGGCCGTGCGCGGCCGCAAGAGCGGCGAATGGCGCACCACCCCGGTCAACCTGCTGGTCATCGACGGGCAGCGCTACCTGGTGGCGCCGCGCGGCAACACCCAGTGGGTCCGCAACATGCGCGCCGCTAACGGCGGTGAGCTGCGGCTGGGCCGCAAGACCGAGCCGTTCACGGCGACCGAGGTGCCGGACGACGAGCGGCCCGCGATCCTGCGCGCCTACCTCAAGCGCTGGAAGGCGGAGGTCGGCGTGTTCTTCGGCGGCGTCGGCCCCGACTCCAGCGAAGACGAGCTGCGGCGGATCGCCCCCGACCACCCGGTGTTCAGGATCGACGCGGCCTGAGCGACCCGAGCAGCGGGATGGCCGCGATCTTCTCCTCGGTCAGCTCGTCCCAGCGGACCGAGGCGGCCGCCCGGGGCGGGCGGCCCGGCCGGCAGTCGATGATCCGCTCCGGGGTGACGACCAGGTCGACCGGAACGTCGTGGCCGGTCACCGGGATCGTGCCCGCCGGCCGGACCTGCAGCTCGTGCACGGTGGTGACCACCAGGGTGTCCGGGCCGATCAGGCCGGCCGCGCTGGCCAGCGCGTACTCCAGGTCGGCGAACCCGCCGCCCTTGCCCAGCCGGGCCCCGTCCTCGCCGACCGCCACGCAGCCGCTGACCACCAGGCCGACCTCGGACAGCTCGGCCACCGGGATCCGCCGGGCCGACCGGGTCGCGCCGTTGATCGAGGCCGCCTTGCGCGGCGGGTCACTCAGATGGGCCGGGTCGAGCAGGAAGAACGGGTCGGCCTCGGCCAGCCGGGGCACCGCCATGTAGACGGTCTTGCCGTCCTCCAGCGCCCGCTGCCGGACCGGCAGCTGGGCCGAGTCGGGGTTGGACTTGACGGCCCGGGCCCGCTCCCATTCGGGCCGGGCCCGCAGCCGCTCGGCCGCCGCCTCGGCCCCGGTGAAGTTGGGGATCCGCCCTTTCGCGCCCGGGAACCGGGCGGCCCCTGTGCTAGCCATTGCCGCCCAGACCTCGTCGCGCAGGACCGCCTTGGCCGCCAGGTCCTCCGGGCGGCCGCCGGCGTCATGGTCATGGCGGGGAGCGGAGCGGGGCACCTGCCCATCCTGCCCCATCGGCCCGCGGCCGCGCCGCCGGGCGGGAACCGGGGGGCGCGGCCGGCCGTTCACAAAGGCAAACGAATCCGACCGAAACGGGGCTCGAGATGCCGGCTCTGCCGTGGTCCGTGCGGGCCTCGCTGCCACCCACCTACGCCTGCCTGGTCATCGCGTCGCGGCAGGTGCTGCGCCGTTACCGCGACCTGCCGGCGGCCTACCTGGGCCAGTTCCGGGCGTTCCGCCGCTGGCTGCGGACCAGCGACGGCGTGCTCGGATACGCGCTCGCGGTCCGGCCCTGGAGCCGCTCGTTCTGGACCGTTTCGGCCTGGGTCGACGAGGATGCGGCGGGCGCGGCCACGCTGACCCGGTGGCCGGGACGGGCGCTGGCCGCCAGCACCGTGGTGTCGTGGTACTGCCTGGCCGAGGAGCTGCCGGTCGGCTGGGCCGAGGTGCAGCAGCGGCTGCGCTACGCCGCGGCCGGGCGCCCGTCTATCGTGACAGGGTGGCCGGTCGCCAGGACGATGAGCTCCCGTGGGGGAGTGACGGCGTCGGTGACGTCATCGAGTACGGCCGAGAAGGAGCCCGGCCAGGCTGGCTGAGCCGGTTCCGCGGGCGCCCGCCGGGCCGCCGGCTGCTGACTGCTCTGGTGGTGGCCGCTCTGTTGGCCGGGGCGGTGGGCGGCTATCTGGCCGGCAACGCGCACGGCCGCCACCAGGCCCAGACGGCCGCGTCCGCGTCGGCCGCCGCGGGCGCCAAGGCGGGGCCGCTGCCGGATTCGATCGGCCTGGCCGAGACCGGCAGCCAGTGCTCCACCGTCCTCGGGCACAGCCTGCAGCTGGGCGTCGAAGTGGTGAACGGGACCGCCAGCGGCATGCAGCTCGGGGAGGTCACCGCCCGTTTCCCGCAGGGCGGCCTCAAGCTCACCGTCGCCTCGTGGGGGCCGTGCGGCACGCTGCCGTTCGCGCACCCGGCCGTCAGCAGCGTGCTCGCCAACGGCTCCAGCACCTGGCTGACGGTGACCGTCACCACCCAGACCCGCTGCCCGGAGGGGCTGCCGGTCGAGTACGTGGCCAGCTACAGCCAGCAGGGTCACACCTACACCGTCGTGCTGCCGGGCTTCGCCGACCTGGGCGGGACGCCGGTGACCGGCTGTCCCTCCTCCTGACCGGTTCCGGCCCCCGGGTTATCGTGAGATCGTGACCGGTCAGCACGACGACGAGCCGTCCTGGGCCAGGTTTCCCGGTGAGTCAGCCGACGACGACCTGCTCGAGCTGGGCTCGGACCGGCCCCCGCGTGACCTGCGGCCCGCCTGGTGGCCGTCCTGGCGCCCGCCCCGGCTGTCCCGGTTCGCGGTCATCCTCGCGGTGGCCGCGCTGATCGTGGGGCTCGGGGCCGGACTCGGGGTGGGGTACACCAGCGGCGAGCACCACGCGGCCGCCACCCCCCGCCCGTCCCCGGCCAGCAGCTCCTCGGCGGCGGCGCTGGCAGGCGGCCCGACCCTGGCCCAGACCGGCAACCTGTGCTCGTCCCAGCACGGGACCACCCTCCAGCTCGGCGTCCAGGTGGCCAACGACTCGGCCGCCCCACTGACGCTGTTCCAGGTGCACACGGTGCTGCCGATGAACGGCCTGCGGGTGACTTCGGTGGGCTGGGGACCCTGTGGCCAGCTGCCGACCGGCCCGCTGGCCGAGGCCGACCCGCAAGTTCTGGGGGTCGACCAGTACCTGACCCCACAGGCCAGCGGCTGGTTCACGATCACCGTCCAGGTCCTGGTCAGCTGCCCGAGCCCGCTTCCGGTCCAGTTCGTGGTGGCCTACGGCCAGCACGGCAAGCTGAGCACGGTCCCGCTGGCCGGCTTCAACGACCTGGCGGGCGTGTCGTACTCCGGATGCCACCCGAGCTGATCAGCAGCCGGCGGGGGCCGCGCAGGTTGAAGTTGGGCTTGTAGGACAGGCCGCCGGCGGCCAGCTCGGGGGCCTCGACCCGCTGCGCGAACGCGGTCAGCGCGGTGGCCGCCTCCAGCCGGGCCAGCGGTGCCCCCAGGCAGAAGTGCGGCCCGGCCGCGAACGCGAGGTGGCCGGCCGCCGGCCGGCTGGCGCTCTCGCGGGTGATGTCGAACCGGTCGGGGTCGGCGTACACCGCGGGGTCGCGGCCGGTGGCGGCCAGCAGGAGCAGGAGCAGCGTGCCGTCGGTGGCTTCGAGCTCACCGATCGGGATCGTCGCCCGGGCCACCCGGGCGGTCATCTGCACCGGCGGGTCGTAGCGCAGGGTCTCCTCGACCGCCCCGGTGGCCAGCCCGGGGTCGGCCCGCAGCGCCGCCAGCTGGTCCGGGTGCCGGAGCAGGGCCAGTACCGCGTTCGCGATCAGCCCGACCGTGGTCTCGTGCCCGGCCACCAGCAGCAGCACGGCGGTCGAGATCAGCTCGGCCTCGGTCAGCCGGCTGCCCTCGTCTTCGGCCCGGATCAGGTCGGTCAGCAGGTCGTCGCCGGGGTCGGCCCGGCGGGCGGCGATCAGCTCGCGGAAGTAGACGGCGAACTCCTCGCGGGCCGCGGCCGCGTCGGCCGCGTTCTCCTCGGGCGCCATGAACTGCGGCTGCAGCGAGTGGGCGAGCCGGGCCGACCAGCCCGCGAACCGCGGGTGATCGGTGGCGGGCACCCCCAGCAGCTCACAGATGATCCGCACCGGCAGCGGGTAGGCCAGCTGGCTCACCAGCTCCAGCTGGCCGGGACTCTGCTCGGCCGCGGCCGACAGCAGCTCGTCGGTGACCGCCTCGATCCGCGGCGCCAGCCGGGCCACCGTCCGCGGGGTGAACGCCTTCGACACCAGCCGCCGCAGCCGGGTGTGGTCCGGGGGGTCCATCGACAGGAACGAGATGCCCGGCCGCGGGGGCGCGTCCGGCGGCCGCAGCCGCGAGGTGCTGCGCTGGCTACTGACCCGCGAATCGCGCAGGATCATGGAGCAGTCGGCGTGACGGCCGAGGATGACCAGCGCCCCGTCCAGCACGGCGTAGGGGGAGGCTTCGCGCAGCGCGGCCAGCACCGGGTAGGGGTTGGCCACCACGGCCGGATCGCCGAGCTGGCTGAGGCTGAGGAGGTTCTGCTCCGTCGCGGTCATAGGGCCTAGGCTCCAACTTGTACCTTGGTTCAAGTCAAGCGCGGGAGCGGCGATGAGCGTGGCCGAGACGGCGGCCGGGGCGGCCGAGCTGATGACGATCGGGCAGTTGTCGGCCGAGACGGGCATCCCCTCCTCGACGATCCGATTCTGGGAACGGAAAGGGCTGCTGGCCCCGGACCGTCGCGAGTCTGGCCAGCGCCGCTACACCGCCGACGCCGTGCGCCGGGTCGGCATGCTCAGGCTGCTGCAGGAGGTGGGCCTGACCCTGGCCGACATCCGCCGCTTCCGCGAGGAGCGGGCGGTGACGCCCCGGTCCTGGCACCACCTGGTGGACGAGAAGCTGGCCGACGTCGAGCGCCAGATCGCGGCGCTGGAGCACGCGCGCAAGCTGCTGGCCCACGCCTCCACCTGCCACCACGACGACCTGCTGGCCTGCCCGAGCTTCCAGCAGTGGTTCGCCGGTTATCTGGCGACGTTCCCGGCCCGCGAAGGCGCCTGAGCCACGAACCGCAGCAGGTTGTTGTCCGGGTCGACGTGCACGACCTCGCGCCCGTAGTACGTGTCGTACGGGCCGCTGGTCCCGGGGGTGCTGGTCGCGTCCAGCCGGTGCGCGAACTCGTCGGCGTCTTCGATCCGGAGGTCGGCGGCGGCCGCGGTGGTGGCCGGGTCGTGATCATCCTTGACGAACAGGTGCAGCTCAGCGGCCCCGAGGCGGGCCCAGGCCCAGGTCATCCCGGGGGACCAGGGCATCACCTGGAAGCCGAGCTGGGCGTAGTGAGCCAGCGCGGCCCGCATGTCCCGGACGGGAAAGCACGGCGCGAAGCCGCCGGTGGTGGCGGACTCATCAAAGGCCATGCCCGGAGTCTTACAGCGCCCTGGGAGTAGCCGCAATGGGGCACGGAGCCCCACCAGCCGGAGCCTCCTGAGTCACACGCGGCCCGGGAGCCCCGTACTCCGGCGCAAGCGTCACGGACTCGGGCTTCGCTGGAGCAAAACCGGCGATAATCACCGACTTTGCTCCAGTGAAACCGACGCTGGGGCGGATGTGACCAGGGCGTCGGGTGAGGCACGCCAAGTGCACACGGATGGGCGGGCTGGCTCACCCCGGAGCCAGGCCTGCCGTCAGTCGGACTCGGGGGCCAGCCAGAGGACTCCGAGCGGCGGGACGATGATGGTGGCCGAGGCGGGACGCCCGTGCCACTCCTCGTCGACCGCTTCCACCGAGCCCAGGTTGCCGACTCCGCTGCCGCCGTAACCAGCGGCGTCGGTGTTGAGGACTTCGACCCAGCGGCCGGCGTGGGGGAGGCCGATCTTGTAGTTGTCGTGCGGGCCGCCGGAGAAGTTGGCCACGCACACCAGGGTTTTCGCCCCAGCGGCCCCACCAGCCTTGACAGCCCCAAGATCCTCGGCGCTCACTTCCGTCACGAAGGGCCCGGAGATCCCATCGGCCTCAGCAGACTCGGCGCCCTCGGTGGTCTCGGGAGCGTCCGCATCCGGCTGGCCGGCCGTCAGGCCGGACGGGATCGGGACCGGCGCGGGCTCGCGCGACGGGGCCTCGGCGAACCGCAGGAACGACAGCGTGTTACCGGCCGCGTCGTTGGCGTCGATCCAGCTGAACCCCTCGGGCGACGTGTCCAGCGCCCACAGCGCGGGCGCCGACCGGTAGAACGCGTTCATGTCGCGGACCATGGCCTGCACGCCGGCGTGGTAACCGTCCTGGTCACCCAGCACCCACCAGTCCAGTCCGCGTTCCTCGGACCACTCGGCCCCCTGGCCGAACTCCGAGCCCATGAACAGCAGCTGCTTGCCCGGGTGGGCCCACATGTAGGCCAGCAGCGCCCGCAGGCCCGCGTTGTAATCGAACTCAAGGACCCACCAGTCGAGGCCGCGGTCGGCCGACCACTCCGCGCCCTGGCCGAACTCCGAGCCCATGAACAGCAGCTGCTTGCCGGGGTGGGCCCACATGTAGGCCAGCAGGGCCCGCAGGCCCGCGAACCGGCGCCAGTCGTCGCCCGGCATCTTGCCCAGCAGCGAGCCCTTGCCGTGCACGACCTCGTCGTGCGACAGCGGCAGGATGTAGTTCTCGCTGAACGCGTAGACCAGCGAGAACGTCAGCTCGTTCTGGTGGTACTGCCGGTAGACCGGGTCTCGCGACAGGTAGGCCAGGGTGTCGTTCATCCAGCCCATGTTCCACTTGAACCCGAACCCGAGGCCGCCCAGGTGGACCGGCCGGGTCACGCCGGGCCAGGCCGTCGACTCCTCGGCGATCATCATGATGCCGGGCTGGCGCCGGTAGGCGGTCGCGTTGACCTCCTGCAGGAACGCGACCGCCTCGAGGTTCTCGCGGCCGCCGTACTGGTTGGGGGCCCACTGGCCGGCCTGCCGGGAGTAGTCCAGGTAGAGCATGGAGGCGACCGCGTCCACCCGCAGGCCGTCGATGTGGAACTCTTCCAGCCAGTAGAGGGCGTTGGCGACCAGGAAGTTGCGCACCTCGGTGCGGCCGTAGTTGAAGATCAGCGTGCCCCAGTCGGGGTGGCTGCCGCGGCGCGGGTCGGGGTGCTCGTACAGCGCGGTGCCGTCGAACCGGGCCAGCGCCCAGTCGTCGCGCGGGAAGTGGGCGGGCACCCAGTCGATGATCACGCCGATGTCGGCCTGGTGCAGCGCGTCGATCAGGTAGCGGAACTCATCCGGGCTGCCGAACCGCGAGGACGGTGCGTAGTACGAGGTGACCTGATAGCCCCAGGACCCCCCGAACGGGTGCTCCGCCACCGGCAGGAACTCCACGTGGGTGAATCCCATTTCATTCACATATCGCGGAAGCTCCTCGGCCAGCTGCCGATAGGACAACCCGGGCCGCCACGACCCGATGTGTACCTCGTAGATGCTCAGCGGCTCGCGCACCATCTCCTTGCGCGGGCGCTCGGTCATCCAGGCTTCGTCCTGCCACTGGTGGTGCTCGGCCACCACCACCGAGGCGGTCGCGGGCGGCCGCTCGGTGCCGCGCGCCATCGGGTCGGCCTTGGCCCGCCAGGTGCCGTCGGGGCCGCAGATGTCGAACTTGTAGCGGTTGTTCTCGCCGACGTCGGGGATGAACAGCTCCCAGATCCCCGAGCCGCCGAGCGAGCGCATCGGGTGACCCTGCCCGTTCCAGTGGTTGAAGTCGCCGATCGTGCGGACGCCGCGGGCGTTGGGCGCCCACACCGCGAACGCGGTGCCGGTGATGTCGCCGAGCCCGTCCGAGCCGAGGTCGCGGACGTGCGCGCCCAGCACCTGCCACAGCTCCTCGTGGCGCCCCTCGCCGATCAGGTGCAGGTCGAACTCGCCCAGCGTGGGCAGGTGCCGGTAGGGGTCGTCGGTGGTGAACTCGGGGCCGGTCGAGCCGTCGGCCTCCGGGTAGGCGGTCGCGATCCGGTAGGCGGGCGGCCCGGCCGGGGCGCCGTCGGGCCCCGGGTCGTAGGGCAGCACCGCCGCGAACACGCCCTGGTGGACGTGCTCCATCGGGAACCGGCGGCCGTCAGCCAGCACCACCTCGACGGTGGCCGCGAACGGGCGCAGGGTGCGGATCACGAATCCGTCGGCCCCCGGGTGGGCGCCGAGGATCGAGTGCGGGTCGTGGTGGGTACCGGCCACGATCCGCTCGATCTCGCCCAGGTTGACCCCGGCCGCGGCCGCCGCCTGCTGCGGCGCCTCCGGCTCGGGGGCGGCCCCCGACACCTCGGCCCCATCAGTCACCAGCGGGACGTCGGGCGCCACGGGCGGCTCGGAAGCACGATCGGGCGTGAAAGTCTGATCAGAAGAAGAAGGCATCTCAGAAGACCGCATTCCGGGTCAGTCGGGGAAGTCCGCCAGGGACTCCAGTGGGATCGGCAGCCAGGACGGTCGGTGCCTGGCCTCGTACATCACTTCGTAGACCGCCTTGTCCAGCGTCAGCGCGCGCAGCAGCACGTCGTTGGCGGCCGGGTCGAGCCCGCCGCCCTCGGCGTAGCCGGCGCAGAAGGCGCTGCTGTTGCGCCGGCTCCACTCCCGGGCGGCGTCGTGCAGGCGTTCGGAGCCAGGGTTGGTGAGCAGCTGGAAGCGGGCCGCGTACTCGAACGAGCGCAGCATCCCGGCCACGTCCCGCAGCGGGGAGGACCGGGCCCGGCGCTGGGCCAGCGGGGTGGCCGGCTCGCCTTCGAAGTCGAGCAGGATCCAGCCGGAGTCGGTCCGCATGACCTGGCCCAGGTGGTAGTCGCCGTGTACCCGCTGGGCGGGTACCGGGTCGTTGATCTTGCCCAGAGCCGAGTAGGCGTGGCCGATCATGTCGACGTAGGGGGCCAGCTCGGGCACGGCGGCGGCCGCCAGGTCCAGCCGCCGGTACATCTGCTCGGCCGTCTCGTGCAGCGACTCGGGCGACAGCTCCTCGGTCCCGAACGCCTCGGCCAGGTCGTGGTGGACCTGGGCGGTGGCGACCCCGAGCCGGTGGGCCTCGCCGGAGAAGTCGCCGCCGGCGTCGGCCGCGCTGACCGCGTCGCTCTCGTACAGGTCCTGCGCGTACAGGTCACGGACGCTGGTCGCGGCCAGCGTCCAGCCGTCGGTCGCGGTCCGCAGGAACTTGGACAAGATGGCCAGGGTGGTGGTGACCCCGTCCATCGTCGTCTCGACCGAGCCGTAGGGCTGGGCGATGTGGGCGGAGCCGAGCCGGTTGAGGGCCGAGGTGACCTCGAGGTCGGGGTTGGGTCCGGGGGAGACCCGGCGGAACACCTTGAGGATCGACTCCTCGCCGTAGACCAGGCTGGTGTTGCTCTGCTCGGCCGTCAGCACGATGCTGTCCAGCTCGGTGTCGATCTCGGCGCCGGGCTCGCGGTGAAAGGTCAGCGGCGCGATCGTGTCGTCGGCCGCGATCGCGCGCAGCAGCACCCGGGTCAGCTCCGGGTCGTGCAGCGCGTCGTAGACGTGCCGCCCGTCCTCGAGCGTGCCGATCCGGGCGTGCTCCAGCCAGTCGGGCAGGTCCCAGCGCAGGCCGATGAAGATCTGGTAGTGGTCGGCGGTGGTGCCGTGCGAGACCAGGACGAGCAGGTGCCGCAGGGCAGGGTCACCCGCCACGACCTCGGTGTCGGCCACCACCGAGAGGTCGCGGAGAGTCCGGCCCTTGCCCGCAAACCATCGCCGCTCCAGCAGCCACGGCGCGAGCGCATCCTCGAGTCTCATCACGTTGCCTTACCCACTCCCCGCGCAGGGTGGCCCGAAACCCCCGGGAAATGAGTGTCCCGGGAGGTTTCGGACGCGGCGTCTGATGGCACCACAGGCTATCGGTCCTCCTTTACCCCCCAACGCGGCCAGCACCGTCAGTGGTCGTGGTCCTCCTGGGCGGGGTGCAGCTGGAACCAGTAGAAGCCGTGCCCCGGCAGGGTCAGCAGGTAGTTCAGCTCGCCGATGCGGGGGAAGGTGACGCCGCCCATGCACTCGACCGGGATCGCGCCGCGGAAGCGCCGCAGGTCCAGCTCGACCGGCTGCGGGAAGCGCGACAGGTTGTTCACGCAGAGGATCATGTCCGAGCCGTCCCAGCCGGAGCCGGTGTCCGGCTCGGCCCCCGGCATCATCCGCACGAACGCCAGCACGCTCGGGTTCGAGGACACCAGCTCCTCGTAATCGCCGATCCCGAACACCGGGTGCCGTTTGCGGATCTCGATCATGCGCCGGGTCCAGTGCAGGAACGAGCCCGGGTTGCGGGTCTGCGACTCCACGTTCAGCGCCTGGTAGCCATAGATCGGGTCCATGATCGGCGGCAGGTAGAGGCGCTGCGGGTCGGAGGTGGAGAAGCCGCCGTTACGGTCCGGGGTCCACTGCATCGGGGTGCGCACGCCGTCCCGGTCACCGAGCCAGATGTTGTCGCCCATGGCGATCTCGTCGCCGTAGTACAGCACCGGCGAGCCGGGCAGCGACAGCAGCAGCGCGGTGAACAGCTCGAGCTGGTTCCGGTCGTTCTCGAGCAGCGGGGCGAGCCGCCGCCGGATCCCGATGTTGGCCTTCATCCGGGGATCCTTGGCGTACTCGGTGTACATGTAGTCGCGCTCGTCGTCGGTGACCATCTCGAGGGTCAGCTCGTCGTGGTTGCGCAGGAAGATGCCCCACTGGCAGCCGGACGGGATCTTCGGGGTCTGCGCCATGATCTCCGAGATCGGGTAGCGCTGCTCGCGCCGGACGGCCATGAAGATCGGCGGCATCAGCGGGAAGTGGAACGCCATGTGGCACTCGTCGCCGCCGGTGGCCGGGTCACCGAAGTACTCGACCACGTCGGCCGGCCACTGGTTGGCCTCGGCCAGCAGCACCCGGTCGGGGTAGAGCCGGTCGATCTCGGCCCGGATCCGCTTCAGGTACTCGTGCGTCTCCTTGAGGTTCTCGCAGTTGGTGCCCTCCCGCTCGTACAGGTAGGGGACCGCGTCCAGCCGGAACCCGTCGATTCCGAGGTCCAGCCAGAACCGGAGCACCTCGATCATGGCGTCGGCCACGGCCGGGTTCTCGAAGTTCAGGTCCGGCTGGTGGGAGAAGAACCGGTGCCAGTAGTACTGGCCCCGGACCGGGTCGTAGGTCCAGTTCGACTGCTCGGTGTCGACGAAGATGATCCGCGCGTCGCCGTACTGGTCGTCGGTGTTGGACCACACGTAGAAGTCACCGAATGGGCCGTCCGGGTCCGACCGGGAGGCCTGGAACCACGGGTGCTGGTCCGAGGTGTGGTTCATGACCAGGTCGGCGATGACCCGGATGCCGCGCTGGTGGGCCTCCTCGACCATCTCCACGAAGTCGCCGATGGTGCCGTAGTCCTCCAGCACCTTCATGAAGTCGGAGATGTCGTAGCCGCCGTCCCGCAGCGGCGACTCGTAGATCGGCAGCAGCCAGATGCAGTCGATGCCGAGCCACTGCAGGTAGTCAAGGCGTGAGGTCAGCCCGCGGAGGTCACCGGTGCCGTCGCCGCTGGAGTCGGCGAACCCGCGGATCAGCACCTCGTAGAACACGGCCCGCTTATACCACTCCGGATCCCGGGCTCCCTCGAAGGTGAACGGATCGGGTACCGGTTCGCTGGTGGTTGCCGGAAACTCCGGCATGGGGCCGGTGGCTTCTGTCACGACTGGCTCTCCTGCTTGTTCATGCTTGTTGCTGCCCAGGCCGGTGGTGTCCGGTCAGTCGGGCCGGACCGTGAAGACGTGCGCAGGGTTCGACGGGTCGAGGCGCACGTAGTTGGCCTGCCCCCATCGGTAGGACTCGCCGCTCAGCTCGTCGACCACGGTGAATTGAGCGCCCCAGTCCAGACCCAGGGCCGGCAGGTCCAGCCAGATCGTCGCCTCGCGGGCCTGACGCGGATCGAGGTTCACGATCGTCAGGACGGTGTCGGCTGCTGAACCGCCGTACCCTGCCGAGCCGGACGGGCCCGTTTCCTCGTGCGGGGTGACGCTCTTGGAGAACGCGATCCAGTCCGGCTGATCGACAGTATGAAAGCGTAGGTTACGCAGCCGGTGCAGCGCCGGGTGCGATTTCCGGATTCTGTTCAGGGCCGTTATGTAGGGCGCGATGCCGAGGTTCTCGCGGGCCGCCCGATCCCAGTCGCGCAGCCGATATTGGTACTTCTCCGAATCCATGTACTCCTCGCTGCCGGGACGTACCGGGACGTTCTCGCACAGCTCGTACCCGGAGTAGATACCCCAGGTCGGCGACAGCATGGCCGCCAGTGCCGCCCTGATCTTGAACGCCGGCTCGCCGCCGTGCTGCAGGTACTCGTGCAGGATGTCGGGCGTGTTGGTGAAGAAGTTCGGCCGCATGTAGGCGGCGGTGGCACCGGACAGGTCGCGCAGGTACTCGGTCAGCTCGTCGGCGTGGTTGCGCCAGGTGAAGTAGGTGTACGACTGGTGGAAGCCGACTATGGCCAGCCCGTGCATCATGGCCGGGCGGGTGAACGCCTCGGCCAGGAACAGCACGTCCGGGTCGGTGCCGTGGATCTCGCCGAGCAGCCGCTCCCAGAACGCCAGCGGCTTGGTGTGCGGGTTGTCGACCCGGAAGATGCGCACCCCGTGGTCCATCCACAGCCGCAGCACCCGCAGCGACTCGGCGTAGATGCCCTCGGGGTCGTTGTCGAAGTTGATCGGGTAGATGTCCTGGTACTTCTTGGGCGGGTTCTCCGCGTAGGCGATCGTGCCGTCGGCCCGGGTGGTGAACCACTCGGGGTGCTCCTTGACCCACGGGTGATCGGGCGAGGCCTGCAGCGCGAAGTCCAGCGCCACGTCCATGCCCAGCTGGCGGGTCCTGGCCACGAAGTCGTCGAAGTCGTCGAACGTGCCCAGGTCGGGGTGGATCGAGTCGTGGCCGCCCTCGGGCGCGCCGATCGCCCACGGTGAGCCGGGGTCGCCCGGCTGCGGGTCGAGGGTGTTGTTGCGGCCCTTCCGGAACGCGGTCCCGATCGGGTGCACGGGCGGCAGGTAGACCACGTCGAAGCCCATCTCGGCGATCGCGTCGAGCCGGTGGGCGGCGGTCCGGAACGTGCCCGACACCGGTTCGCGGCGGCCCATCGGGTCGATCTGGACCCCTTCCGAGCGGGGGAAGAACTCATACCAGGACCCGTACAGGGCCCGTTCCCGGTCCACCACCAGCGGCATCCGCCGAGACCTGGTCACCAGCTTGCGCAGCGGGTAGGCAGCCAGCATCCGGGTGATCTCGGGCTCGCGGGTCGCCGAGAGCCGGTCCCAGGGGGCCAGCTCGGAGTCCCGCAGCGTCGCCGCCACCTCGGCCAGCGCCGCCCGGACGACGTCCGGGGCCAGCGGCTTGTCGATGACCGGCTCACCGGGGGCCGGATCCGGCAGCCGGACCCGGGAGGACCGGATGATCGACTTGGACGCCTGGTCGAACAGCAGCGCGCCCTCGGCCATCACCAGCTCGATGTCCTGGCCGCGGGGCACCTTGATGCCGGCGTCGTGGTGCCAGTCGGCGATCGGATCGGACCACGCCTCGATCCGGAACGACCATTCGCCCGCGCGGGTGGCCGCCACCTCGGCGCCCCACCGGTCGGTGCCCGGGGCGAGCTGGTGCATCATCTGCAACGGCAGGTTGTTACCGTCCGGGTCGCGCAGGACCGCCGCGGCCGCCACCGCGCCGTGCCCCTCCCGGAACACGGTCGCGCTCACCGGGAACGTCTCGCCGACGACTGATTTGGCCGGGTAGCGTCCGCAGTCCACCGCGGGCTGAACGTCGAGAATGGGAATTCGTCCGATCACGGCAGTCACGGTATCGAGCGCGCTGGTAGCCATGCCAGTGCGGTACCCGCGCTGGTCAATAACATCTCTGCGCGGTTGCCTGGCCTTCGCGAATTTTTAATTTTGAAAACGTTCCCATGGGGTCTCTGTGATCAGTTGCGGCAGATGTGCCCGCTGCGCCAAAGCCGCCAAACGGACGGCCGGCTGAGTTCCCGTCCACGTCCCGCGCACCGGCGAGAACGCACTAGGGTCACTCTTCGTGAAAGCCATTCGCCGGTTCACCGTCCGTACCGTGCTGTCCGAGCCGCTGGCTCCGCTGCGTGAGCTGATGCTCAACCTCCGCTGGTCCTGGCACCCGGAGACCGTCGAGCTGTTCGCGTCGATCGACCCGGCCGCCTGGGAGGCCTCGGGCGGCGACCCGATCGCCATGCTCAGCTCGCTGCGGCCCGAGAAGCTGGCCGCGCTCGCGGCCGACCAGGGGTTCCTGGACCGGCTGCGGGGCGCCGCGGCCGACCTCGACGGCTACCTGACCGGCCCGCGCTGGTTCCAGCGGGTCCAGGACGACCCGGCGGTGCTCGCGGCGGCGCCCGCCGCGGTCGCCTACTTCTCGCCCGAGTACGGCATCACCGAGGTGCTGCCGCAGTACTCCGGCGGCCTCGGCATCCTGGCCGGCGACCACCTCAAGGCGGCCAGCGACCTCGGCGTGCCGCTGATCGGGGTCGGCCTGCTCTACCGGCACGGCTACTTCACCCAGTCGCTGTCGGCCGACGGCTGGCAGGGCGAGCGTTACCCGGCCAGCGACCCCAACGGCCTGCCGCTGGAGCTGCTGCGCGACGCCGGCGGGACGCCGGTCCGGATCGAGGTGGCGCTGGCCGAGGGCCAGACGCTGACCGCCCAGGTCTGGCTGGCACGGGTCGGCCGGGTCCCGCTGCTGCTGCTCGACTCCTACGTGGAGGAGAACGAGCCGGCCCTGCACGAGGTCACCGACCGGCTGTACGGCGGCGGCACCGAGCACCGGCTACGCCAGGAGCTGCTGCTGGGTGTGGGCGGCGTCCGCGCCGTGCGGGCGTTCTGCGCGATCACCGGGCACGCCGAGCCCGAGGTGTTCCACACCAACGAGGGCCACGCGGGTTTCCTCGGGGTCGAGCGCATCCGCACCTACATCGGCCAGGGCCTGAGCTTCGACGAGGCGCTGGAGGCGGTCCGGGCCGGCACCGTGTTCACCACCCACACCCCGGTCCCGGCGGGCATCGACCGGTTCCCCCGCGACCTCATCGAGCGCTACTTCGGCAAGGACGGCGCCGACCCCGAGCTGCCGGTGGAGCGGGTGCTGGCGCTCGGCGCCGAGACCTACCCGGGCGGCGACCCGCACGTGTTCAACATGGCGGTCATGGGCATGCGGCTGGCTCAGCGGGTCAACGGCGTCAGCCTGCTGCACGGCGAGGTCAGCCGGGAGATGTTCTCCGGCCTGTGGCCCGGCTTCGAGGAGGCCGAGGTCCCGATCGGCTCGATCACCAACGGCGTGCACCCGGCCACCTGGGTCGGCCGCGACCTGCTGGGACTGGCCGACCCGGGCGCCGAGGTGCTCAGCGAGGGCGGCAACTGGGACTGGGAGCGGGTCGCCGACCTGCCCGCCGGCCAGATCTGGGGCGCCCGCCGGGCCCAGCGGGCGGCGCTGGTGGCCGACGCCCGCAAGCGGCTGCGGGCCTCCTGGAAGCAGCGGGGCGCCAGCGGAGCCGAGCTGGCCTGGACCGACGACGTGCTCGACCCGGACACGCTCACGATCGGGTTCGCCCGCCGGGTGCCGTCCTACAAGCGGCTCACGCTGATGCTGCACGACGCCGACCGGCTGTGCGAGCTGCTGCTCGACGCCGACCGGCCGATCCAGATCATCATCGCCGGCAAGGCGCACCCGGCCGACGAGGGCGGCAAGCGGCTCATCCAGCAGATGGTCCGGTTCACCGACGACCCCCGGGTCCGCGGCCGCATCGTGTTCCTGCCCGACTACGACATGGAGCTGGCCCGCTCGCTGGTCCGCGGCTGCGACGTCTGGCTCAACAACCCGCTGCGCCCGCTGGAGGCGTGCGGCACCTCGGGCATGAAGGTGGCTCTCAACGGCGGCCTGAACCTGTCGATCCGCGACGGCTGGTGGGACGAGTGGTACGACGGCGCCGACGGCTGGGAGATCCCGTCGGCCGACGGCGTCGACGACCCCGAGCGCCGGGACGAGCTCGAGGCCTCGGCCCTGTACGGGCTGCTCGAGAACTCGGTGGCGCCGCTGTTCTACGCCCAGGACGGGGACGGCGTGCCCGACGGCTGGGTGGAGATGATCCGGCACACGCTGCGGGTCCTCGGCCCCCGGGTCCCGGCCGAGCGGATGGTCCGCGACTACGTGACCACGCTGTACGCGCCGGCCACGGCGGCGGTCCGGGCGCTGGCCGACGGTGGCTCGTTCCAGACCGCCCGCGACCTGGCCGCCTGGAAGCGCCGGGTGGAGCTGGCCTGGCCGTTCGTGCGGATCGAGCACGTCGAGGCCGACGCCGGCGAGCCCCAGCTGGGCACCCCGCTGACGATCCGGGCGGCGGTCGCGCTCGGTGAGCTGACCCCCGACGACGTCTGCGTGGAGGTCGTCTACGGCACCGCCAACGACCACGACGAGCTGGTCGACCCGTCCTACCTGGCGCTGGCGCCGGACCCCAACGGCCACGACGGCGACGCCACCCGCTACTCGGGCGCGATCGAGCTGTCCCAGCCCGGCCCGTTCGGCTACACCGTCCGGGTGCTGCCGCGCAACGGCCTGCTGGCCAGCCGGGCCGAGCTCGGGCTGGTGACCGCGCCGGAGGCGCCGGCCGGGATGACCAACGGCGACCTGCGCTGACCCCGGGGCTGGGCCGGCCGGCCCGCGGCTGAGAGGCTGTAACCGGCACACGGCAACATCGGGAGGCTGTTCATGGGCGAGTTCGTCCGCGTGGAGACCGAAGCCGGGATCGCGACCATCCGGCTGGACCGGCCGAAGATGAACGCGCTCAACGGCCAGGTCCAGCGGGAGATCGGCGCGGCCGCGGCCGAGGTCAGCGCCGACCCGGAGGTGCGCGCGGTCATCCTTTACGGCGGCGAGCGCCTGTTCGCGGCGGGCGCCGACGTCAAGGAGATGTCGGAGTCGGGCGCGGCCGAGATCATGGAGCTGGCGGCCGGCATCCAGACCGCGTTCAAGGCGGTCGCCCACATCCCCAAGCCGGTCATCGCCGCGATCACCGGCTACGCGCTCGGCGGCGGCCTCGAGCTGGCCCTGTGCGCGGACTTCCGCGTGCTCGGGGAGGGCGCCCAGGTCGGCCAGCCGGAGATCCTGCTCGGCATCATCCCCGGGGCCGGCGGCACCCAGCGGCTGCCCCGCCTGATCGGCCTGTCCAAGGCCAAGGACCTGGTCTACAGCGGCCGGTTCGTGAACGCGACCGAGGCGCTGGCCATCGGCCTGGCCGACCTGGTGGTCCCCGACTCCGAGGTCTACACGGCCGCCCGCGGCCTGGCTGGCCGCTACGTGGGCAGCGCGCCGCTGGCGGTGCGGGCGGCCAAGCAGGCCATCGACGCGGGCGCCGGCCTCGACCTCGATGACGCCCTGGAGGTCGAGCGGCTGCACTTCACCGGCCTGTTCGCCACCGAGGACGGCCAGGCCGGCCTGCGCAGCTTCCTCGACCACGGCCCCGGGAAGGCGACGTTCAGTGGGAAGTGAGCTCGAACCTTCGCCGGACCAGGGTGCGCCGGACCAGGGCGTCGACCTGGACATGGTGACCGCCGCGCTGCGGGCCGACAGCGCCGACGTCGCCGTCTACGCCCGGGTGCTGGCCCAGTCGCTGAGTGAGGCCCTGCCGCCCGGCGCGATCATGGTCGACCGGGACCGCTCGATGTCGGACCGGATGAAGGGCCGCCCGGGCCAGGTGACCAAGATCGTGGTCCGGCTGGACGAGCAGGTGCTCATCCTCAGCGTCCAGCGCGGTCAGCCCGCGGCGGAGATCTGCCGGGAGGTACGGGGCGTGGTGCTGTCCCGCACCCCGGTCCCCTTCGCCGACTGGATCAACGCGCTGGCCAGCGCCCTGGTCACCCAGGCCGAACACAGCGCCGCCGCCGCCCAGGCCCTCCGCAAGCTGGTGGCCGGCAGTTGACCCACCCGGGCCGAGGCAACGCCGCCCCCGCCAGTCACATGCGCCACTCCTACCGCTCGGCTCTCGTCACCGGGGCGTCCAGCGGGATCGGGACCAGCTTCGCCCGGCGGCTGGCGGCCGACGGCTGCCACCTGGTCCTGGTCGCCCGCCGGACCGACCGGCTGGACCGGCTGGCCGGCGAACTGCACAAGCAGCACGACGTCACCGTCGAGGTGCTGCCCGCCGACCTCGGGTCGGCCGCCGGGCTGGCCGCCGTCCGCGCCCGGCTGACCGCCGGCGACCCGGTCGAGCTGCTGGTCAACAACGCCGCCCGCTCGGCCCGGGGCACGCTGGCCGAGCTGACCCCGGAGACTATCGACGCCCAGCTCAGCCTCAACGTGACCGCGCTCGCCCAGCTGACCCGGGCCGCCGTCACCGGCATGCTCGACCGCGGCTACGGCGGGATCCTCAACGTCTCCTCGATGGCCTCGCTGACCGCGTCCCCGGGCAGCGCCGTCTACGGCGCCACCAAGGCGTTCGTCACCTCGCTGACCGAGAGCCTGCACGCCGAGCTGGCCGCCACCGACATCCACGTCACCGCGCTGCTGCCCGGCTTCACCCATACCGAGTTCCACGCCGCCAACGACGTCGAGATCAGCTACCTGCCCGACATCGCCTGGCTCGACCCCGATACGGTCGCCCGGGCCGGCCTGGACGCGGTCGCGGCCGGCCGCCCGCTGGCCGTCCCCGGCGCCCAGTACAAGCTGGCGGCCAGCACCGTCCAGCTGGCCCCGCGCAGCCTGCTGCGCGCCCTGGCCCGCCGCTACCGCGGCGTCTAACCTTCCTGGATGGCGAAGCTCCCGGCCAGCTGGGGCAGCTCTGGGCCGATCGCCTGGGCCCCGCCCCAGCCCACCATGCGCACGATCCTGGCCGAGCAGGACGGCGTTCTACCTCGCCCAGGGCGGCGCCCGCGCCGATCGCACCCGCGCTCACCCGCCCAGCGGCAACCCGGCCTGGCTGGCCGGCGAGCCCTGGTGCCAGCGCATCACCTGGCCGCCCGGATCTACGCCACCTCCTGCCCAGCCAGCCCCCTGAGTCCCACGAGCGCGCGGCGGCACGGCACTGACCTGCGGACATGTAATTGTAATCGGGATGTTTGCCTGAGCCCCGTACTCTGGTGAGGCAATGGCCTCACAGGACCGGATACCGGAGAAGCTCGGGCCGTACCGTCTGCAGGACCGGCTCGGCGAGGGTGGCATGGGAGCGGTCTACCTTGCCCGCGACCGTGACCGCCGGCCCGTCGCGATCAAGGTGCTGCACTCCCGGGTGGCGGCCGAGCCGACCGCCCGCCGCCGGCTGGCGCGCGAGGTGGAGGCCATGCAGCGGGTCCACAGCCCGTTCGTGGCCGAGGTCCTCGACGCCGACGTGGACCACAAGTTCCCCTACATCGTGACCCGCTACGTGCCCGGCGAGACGCTCGACCACACCGTCCGCGAGCACGGGCCGCTGGCCGCCCCCGCCCTCGAGCGGCTGGCCAGCGGGCTGGCCCAGGCGCTGGTGGCCATCCACGCGGCCGGGGTCGTGCACCGCGACTTCAAGCCCGGCAACGTGATGCTGCACAACGGGAACCCGGTCGTCATCGACTTCGGTATCGCCCAGACCGGCGACTCCTCGACCCGGCTGACCCAGACCGGGATGTTCATGGGGACCCCCGGTTACCTGGCCCCCGAGGTCATCGAGGGCCAGCCGAGCAGCGCCGCCTCCGACATCCACTCCTGGGGCGCCACGATGGCGTTCGCCGCGACCGGGCGGCCGCCGTTCGGCACCGGCTCGTTCGAGAACGTCTTCTACCGCATCGTCCAGGGTCAGGCCGACGTCGGCGGCATCCCCGGCGGGCTCGCCCAGCTGGTGTCGGCCGCGCTCAGCCGCGACCCGCGGCGCCGCCCGACCGCCGACTGGCTGGTGACCCGGTCCACGACCGCGGGCCTGGCCTCGGGCCCGCCGCTGCTGACCGGCGCGGCCCAGGCCGCCACCCTGGCCCCCGGTAACGGAGCCGCCGCCAACGGCAACGGCACCAACGGCGGCTGGCACAGTGTCGCCCCGGTCAACGGTGCCCCGGCGGCCGGGGCCGCCGCCCGCGGCGCCGCCGTCAACGGGGCCGGTGGGGCCGGCGCGCTGGCGGCCGGGCTCGGCGGCCTGAACAGTGCGGGCGCCTACGCCGGCGGCGCCGTCAGCTACCCGGCCCCGGGCGCCCAGGTCGGTCAGGGCGCCCAGGTGGGCGGGCTGGCCCCGCGCGGCCTGAACACCGGCGTTCCCCAGCCGGGCGGCACCCGCGCCCGGGTGATGCCCCAGCAGATCCGGCCGGGCGACTACGCCGACGTGCTTCCGCCCGTGCAGTACGCGCCGCCCCGGGTGGCCGCCCCCGGTGGTCCCGCCCCCTACGGGCCTTACGGCCAGGGCGGGGCCGGCCACCCGCCCACCGCCGGTTCCGGTTACGGCCACTCCGGTTACGGCGACTACGGCGGCACGGCCGCCCGCCCGGACGCGCCCCGCACCGCCGGCCGCGAGTCGCGGGCGGCGGCGCCGCCGTTCATGGGTCTCGCCCTGATCGTGGCGGCCGTCGCCCTGGCGGTGCTGCTGCCGGTCGCGGGCGTGATCATCGCGCTGGCCGTGATCACGCTGCTGCGGGCGGCCGACCGGGCCAGCAGCGCGCTCACCGTCCGGCGCTCGGCCCGCGGCCCGAGCGTCACCGACGTGATCTTCGGGGTGCTGACCGCCCCCTGGGCGATCGTCCGCTCACTGCTCACCACCGTGCTGGTGGCGCCGCTGGCGGCGGTCGTGGCCGGGGTCGTCTTCGTGGCCACGATGGTCGCCACCTCGGCCAACTCGACGCTGATGGCCAGCGGTTACGCGGCCGGGGCGGCGGTCGCGCTGTACGGCCTGGGGCCCGGCTCGTCCGGCCCCCGCCGCGAGGTGACCCGGATCGTGCGCGCCGTCGCCCGGACCCGGACCAGCGCGGTCGTCGCCGCCCTGATCATGTACTGCCTGGCCGCCGCGATGGTGGCCGAGGCGCTGTCGCAGCCGCCGATCCTCTGGCCGGACATCAGCCACTGGCTGCCGCACCTGCCCAACGTGAACACGATGCTGCACCTGCCGCACCTGGGCCTGCCGCACTTCGGCGTCGGCCCGTCCCGGCTGCGCTGAAGTCAGCTGAGCTCAGCCGCGGGCCGGCGCCCGGGCCGGGTCCGTCCTGGCCGGGTCACCCACCCGGCGGCCGGGCGGCTCGTGGTCGGCCGGCAGCCGCGCCTCCGGCACGTAACCGGCGATACCGGGCTGCTCGACCGGCCGGACCAGGCCCAGCGCCACCACCTCGTTGGCCAGCCGGATGCGCCGGTTGAGCCCGCCCGAGATGCGGAACTTCTGGTACAGCCGCAGCAGGTGCTGCTTGACCGCCGCCTCGGTCACCACCAGGTCGGCAGCGATCTCGCGGGCGGTGGCGGGGGCCACGAAGGCGTCGTCGGACAGGGCCGGGCGGCACAGCGCGGCCAGCACGTCGAGCTCGCGCCGGGTCAGTTCGGGCACGGTCGGGCGTCGCAGCTCGGACTCGGTCGGCAGGTCCTCGCGCGGCAGGCCGCCGATCCGGCAGCGGGCCGCGCCGAACGCCACCACGTCGCCGTCCTCGAGCACCCGGCGGGCGACCGGCCGGCCGTTCACCCGGGTGCCGTTACGTGATAATCCGAGATCGACCACGTAGGCGTAGGGCCCGCGGCGGAAGATCTCCGCGTGCAGCAGCGACACGCTGGGATCGTCCAGCCGGACGTCGACCGCCTGGCCCCGGCCGATGGTGGTCACCTCGTCGGCCAGCGGGACCAGTTCACCGCTTTCCTCGATGCGGATATAGGGCGTATCCACAATGGTTCCTCCCGCCTAGCGAAGCCGTGAGCAGTCCATCACCTAATAGTTACCCGGTGCGCGCCAGCCTTACCGTCTTTTCCGTACTGTCCGAGATCGGACGAGCACAGCGTGCCGCCTTGCTTCCAACCTTTTGATCCGCCGGTAAACTGCCTGCGAGTAGCCCGGGAGGCACGCGCATGGCTAACGAGCCAGCTCAGAGCCTGGCTGAACAGAGCGCGGCGGCGGCCATCAGCCGTGGCGTCAGCCACCCTTCCCGCAATTCCGCCACGGGTTTCGCCGAGCGGATCCTACGCCGGCGGCCCGGCTCCTACGCTTCGGTTGTGCACCCGATCAAGGCGAGGATGACCGTTTCCGGCTCTCCGGCGGAACAGCGGTGAGGAACGCGGAGGACACCCCAGCCCGCGGCTTCCCCCGCCCCGCCGGTGCCGGCCCCGACGCCTCGCCGCCCTCGGCTCCCAATGCCGCCGACGGCACCGGCCCGGTCGCGAACGGTGCCGGCGAGAACGGTGCCGGCGCGAACGGCCCGGGCCCGGCCGGCCCGGGCCCGGCCGGCACGACCTGGTCCGGTGCCTTCGTCCGCCCGCCCAGCGCCGGCGCCGGTACCGCCCGCCCCCCGTGGCCCGACGCCCCCGCCGTCCTCGGTGAGCCGGAACTCCCCGGCTACGGGTCCCGCACCAGCCCGGCCCCCTACCAGGACACCAGCCCCCCCAACGGCGACGGCGCCCTCGGCCGTCCGCCCTGGCCCGACGCCCCGCCGGTAGAGCGCCCAGTTCCCCAGGCCCCCGGCAACGCCCCGTCCCGAGGTCCCTCCGGTCCCGGCCAGATACCGGGCGCTCCCGGCTACCCCCAGGCACCGGGTGCCCCTGGTCACGGCCCAGCGCCGAGCGCCCCCGGCTATGGCCAGGCGCCGAGCACTCCCGGCTTCGGCCAAGCACCGGTCGCTCCAGGCCAGGCGCCGGGCGCTCCCGGCTCCGGCCAGACCCAGGGCACTTCCGGCCACGGCCAGCCGCCCAGCAGCCGCGGCCCGCAGCCCCCCGCCGCGCACCCACCGCGCCCGGCCGACACCGCCGTCCCGCGCTTCCTCCCGGCCGACAACGCTGCCCCACCGCCCGCACCCGCCACCCCCCCGGCAACCGGTGAGGTCTCCGGGATCACCGGCATCCCCGAGCCAGATTTCGGGCCCCCGGCCGCCGACGCCCCGGCGCCCTCCTTGGAGGAGACCCCGCGGCCGCCCGCGGACCCGCCCGCCCCGGCGCAACCCCGCTTCATCCCCGCCCCCGGTTACACGGTGCCGCCCGGCTTCAACCAGCGGCGTATGTCCCGCCGCGCCACCCCGCCCGCTGCACCCCCCGCGCAGAATTCGGCGGCTGCGCCCCCAGCCGCACCTCGCCCGGCCACCGGCCCGCGCCCCGCCTCGCCCCCCGACCCCGGCCCCGCCGTGCCCCCGCCCGCGACGCCCAGCCCGCCGACCGGCCCCTACCAGGGGACGGCGCCGCGCCCGGCCACCGGCTCACCCCCGGCCGCAACGCCCGAGCCGCCGACCGGCCCGTACTCCGGCCCGCCCCCACGCCCGGCTCCCGCCCGCCCCTCAATGCCGCCCAGCCCGGCGGACCCCTCGTTCCCGCCCACGGGGTCGCGTCCCCCGGTCCCGCCTGCCTCCGCGAGCGGCTCCTACCCAGCGGCGCCCCCGCGCCCGGTCACCGGCCCCGCGACGCCGCCCAGCCCTGCGCCCGCCCCACCTCCAACGGCGGTCTCGCGGCCGGCGTCCGGCCCGTACCCGGGGGCGGACCCCCGGGCGGCGACGCCGCCCAGCTCGCCCGACCTCACCTACCCGCCGACGGGCTCGCGCCCCCCGGTACCGCCCGCCTCCGCGAGCGGCTCCTACCCGGCGGCCTTTCCGCGCCCGGCCACCAGTCCGCGCCCGGCGCCCCCGTCCGACCCGGCCACCGCTCCGCGCCCGGCCACCAGTCCGCGCCCGGCGACGCCGCCCGACCCGGCCACCGCTCCGCGACCGGCCACCGCTCCGCGCCCGGCTACCGGTCCGTACCCCGCCCCCGGCTCACCTTCCGCGCTGGCGCCCGGCCCGGCCGCCGGCCCGCGCGCAGCTTCCGGCTCCCACGCGGCCAGGCCGCCAAGCCCGGCCGACGCCTCCTACCCGCCGACGGAGGCGCCCGACCCCACGACGGGCTGGTACCACGCGGCCCCTGCAGTCCCTGGTCCGTCCCCGGCCACGGCGCCCCGCCCGTACCCTCCCACCGGCCCCCTGCCCCCGTCGGCCAACGGCTCGCACCCGGTCGAGGCGCCCTCCGCCCCCGGCGCCACCCCGGTCGCAACTCCCGGCCGCGGCGGTCCGGTGCTGGCCCAGGTCCCCTACCTGATCGCCCTGGCCCTGGTCATCGCCGGGGTCATCTGGGCCTGGACCGGCGCGCACGCGGTCGGTAACGGCGCCGCCGTCGTCGGGGCCGCCCTGCTGGCGGCCGGCGTCGCCCGGCTGATCCTGCCGAAGAGTGCCTCCGGCCTGCTGGCTAACCGCCGGCGCTGGGCGGACGTGCTGGCCCTGGGCGTGCTGGGGGCCGCCCTGCTGACCGTGGCGCTGCTGCTCCCGCCCACCTGACCAGCAGAAAGGCCTTCAGATGGCACGTCCGGGCAAGGTGACCGTGGTCGGGGCCGGGTTCTACGGGTCGACGACCGCCCAGCGGCTGGCCGAGTATGACATTTTCGACGAGGTCGTGCTGACCGACATCATCGAGGGACGGCCCGAGGGGCTCGCCCTCGACCTGAACCAGTCGCGGCCCATCGAGGACTTCGAGACCCGGGTCACCGGCCAGACCACCAGTGCCGGCGGCGACGGTTACCAGGCGATCGCGGGCTCCGGCATCGTGATCATCACCGCTGGCCTGGCCCGCAAGCCGGGGATGAGCCGGATGGACCTGATCGAGACCAACGCCCGGATCGTGCGGGCGGTGACCGAGCAGGTGGCCGAGCACGCGCCCGACGCGGTCCTGATCGTGGTGTCGAACCCGCTGGACGAGATGACCGCGCTGGCGGCCCGGGTGTCCGGGTTCCCCGCCACCCGGGTGCTCGGCCAGGCCGGGATGCTCGACACCGCCCGGTTCAGCAACTTCGTGGCCGGCAAGCTCGGGGTGCCGGTCGGGTCGGTGCGAACGCTGACGCTGGGCTCGCACGGCGACACGATGGTGCCGGTGCCGTCGGCCTGCACGGTGGACGGCCGGCCGCTGACCGAACTGCTGCCCGCGGCCGACCTCGAGGACCTGGTCACCCGCACCCGCAACGGCGGCGCCGAGGTCGTCGACCTGCTCAAGACCGGGTCGGCCTACTACGCGCCGTCGGCGGCGGCCGCCCGGATGGCGCGGGCGGTGGCCGAGGACACGGGCGCGGTGCTGCCGGTCTGCGCCTGGGTCGACGGGCCGTACGGGATCTCCGGCGTCTACCTCGGGGTCGAGGCCGAGGTCGGCGCGGCCGGGGTCCGGCGGGTGGTCGAGCGCGACCTCACCGACGGCGAACTGGCCGGCCTGCGGGCGGCGGCCGAGGCGGTGCGGGCCAAGCAGGCCGACGTCGCCGGCCTCTAGCCCAGCCGCCCGCCCCGCGCCCCGGCCGCCCGTCCCGGAGCCGCCCGGCCCCGCACCCTCAGGCCGTCTGCAGCCGCCGCCAGGCCAGCTCGGCGTAGCAGGCCGCCCCGTCGGCCAGCACCGCGTCGTCGAAGATGGCCGCGGCCGAATGGTTCGACGGCGCGGTGGCCGGATCACGGTCCGGCGGTACCGCCCCGACCGACAGGAACGCGCCCGGTACCTGCTGCAGCACGTAGGAAAAGTCCTCGGCTCCGGTCATCGGGAACGGCTTGGCGACCGAGCGCGCCGCCCCGAAGACCTCAGCTACGGCCGCCCGCGCGAACTCGGCCTCGGCGGCGTCGTTGACGGTGACGGGGTACTCGTCGGCATACTCCGCGGTCGCGTTCATCCCGTGGGCGTCGGCGACATTTTCAATAATTTTATAAAAAGCGTCACGGAGCCGGGTCCGCGCTGCTGCGGAGTAACTACGGGCGGTGCCGAGGAAGGTGGCCTCGTCCGGGATGACGTTGTCGGTCGTGCCGGCGTGGAAGCTGCTGATCGTCACCACCACCGGATCGAAAACGTCGAACCTCCTGGTGACCATGGTTTGCAGCGCGGTTACCATCTCGCAGGCGGCCGCGATCGGGTCGGCCGCCAGGTGCGGCTGGGAGGCGTGGCCGCCGCGGCCGTGCACGGTGACCCGGAGGATGTCGGCGGCCGCCAGCATCGGCCCCGGCCGGGTGGCGAACACCCCGCCCGGGTACTGGGTGGACGAGACGTGCAGCGCGTAGGCGGCCGCCGGCCGCCGCGGGCCGGCCGCGTCGAGCACGCCCTCGGCGATCATCGCGGCCGCCCCGGCGTAGCCCTCCTCACCCGGCTGGAACATGAAGATCACGTCGCCGGCCAGCTCGGCCCGCCGGGCGCTGAGCAGCCGGGCCGCCCCGGCCAGCATGGCGGTGTGCAGGTCGTGCCCGCAGGCGTGCATGACCCCGGCGGACCGGGAGGCGAACGGCAGCCCGGTCGCCTCGGTGACCGGCAGCGCGTCCATGTCGCCGCGCAGCAGCACCACCGGCGCCGCCCCGCCGGCGAGCCGGTCCGGGCGGGCGGCGCCGCCCCGCAGCACCGCCGTCACCGAGCTCAGGCTCCGCCCGGTGCTGACCTCCAGCGGCAGCCCGGCCAGGGCGGCCAGCACCCGGGCCTGGGTCAGCGGCAGCTGCAGCCCGATCTCGGGCTCGGCGTGGATGGCGTGCCGCAGCTCCGCCAGTTCCCCCGCGATCGCGGCCGCGCCGGCCCGGAATCCCGTGGTGCCCGTCTCCCGGATCATCCTCAGATCATGCGCTGGGCGGCATCGGAAGGGAAGGCGCTGAGGAACTCGGGCGCGGTCCAGCCGCGGCCGGCGAAGGCGGCCCGCACCCGCCGCTGGACCTGGTCCACGTCGGCCTCGGGGATCAGCGCCAGGCAGGAACCGCCGAAGCCGCCGCCGGTCATGCGGGCGCCGAGGGCGCCGGCCTCGACCGCCACCTCGACGGTGACGTCGGCCTCGGGCCAGGACACCTCGAAGTCGTCCCGCAGCGAGGCGTGCGACCGGGTGAGCAGGGCCCCGACCTCGCTCAGGGCCCGGAAGTCGCCGCCCGCCGACGCCCGCAGCAGGCTGGTCACCTGGCGGACCCGCTGGTCGTCGGTGACCACGTGCCGGGCCCGGCGCTGCAGCACCGGGTCGTCCAGCCCACGCAGGGCGCTGACGTCGGACACCGCCCGCAGCGAGGGGACGTGCAGCCGCCGGGCGGCCTCGGCGCACTCGGCCTGGCGGCTGCCGTACTCGCCGTCGGCCAGCTCGTGCTTGGCCCGGGTGTCGATGACCAGCACCCGCACCCCGGCTCGGCCCGGCCGGAACGGCACCTGGCTGGACTCCAGCGACTGGCAGTCGAGCAGCAGCGCGTGCCCGGCCCGGCACAGCAGCGAGGCCGACTGGTCCATGATGCCGGACGGCACCCCGGCGAACTCGTTCTCGGCCCGCCGGGCGATCCGGGTCAGCGCCGTCCGGGCGATGTCCGGCCGGGCCGGGGCGCCGCCGGCCGGGCCGCCGGTGGCCCAGTCGCCCAGCGAGTCCGGGCCGACCAGCTCGGTCAGGGCCAGCGCGACCGAGCACTCGAGGGCGGCCGACGACGAAAGCCCGGCCCCGTCGGCCAGGCCCGAGTCGATCGCCAGGCTGGCCCCGGGCACCGGGAAACCGGCCGCCAGCAGCGCCCAGGCCACCCCGGCCGGGTACCGGGCCCAGCCCGGCAGCTGGTCGCGGACCTCGTCGAGCTTGGCCGGGTCCCCGTCCGGGCCGGGCCGCAGCCGGGCCAGCGGCACCTCCACGCTGGCGTTCGGGTCGTGCCGGGTGCGCAGGGCCAGCCGGTCGTCGCGGCGGGGCGAGGCGGCCGCGACGATGCCCTCGCCCAGCGCGAACGGGAGCACGAAGCCGTCGTTGTAGTCGGTGTGCTCGCCGATGATGTTGACCCGCCCGGGCGCCAGCCAGACCCCCTGCGGCCGGTGCCCGTAGCAGGTGCGGAACCAGCGCGCGCCGCGGTCGGCGATCGAGTGGCGGCCCGCCCAGTGTTGGCTAGCACTGTGTTGGCCAACAGGGGCGTTCAGGTCCGGGCCGGAACTCATCGGGCGCCCGCCGCGGCCCGCTGCTGGGCGAACGTCCAGGCGTCGGTCACCATCGTGGTCAGGTCGCGGGTGGCCCGCCAGCCCAGGTCGGCCTGGATCCGCGCGGACGAGGCGACCAGCACGGCCGGGTCCCCGTCGCGGCGCGGCCCGACCTCGGCCGGGATGTCGGTCCCGGTCACTTCGCGGCAGACGTCGACCACCTGGCGGACCGAGAAGCCGGTCCCGTTACCGAGGTTGTAGATCCGGTGCTGGCCCGGCTCGGTCGCCGCGAGCGCCAGCACGTGCGCGCCGGCCAGGTCGGCGACGTGGATGTAGTCGCGCACGCAGGTCCCGTCCGGGGTCGGGTAGTCGGTCCCGAAGATCTTCACCGCCGCGCCACCCGCCCCGGCGGTGCTGGCCGAGGGAAGGGCGTTCTTCAGCACGTTGGGGATCAGGTGGGTCTCGGGGGAGTGCCGTTCGCCGTACCACTGGCCGGCCGCGTCGGCGTGAGCGCCCGCCACGTTGAAGTAGCGCAGGCTCACCGCCCCCAGGCCGAACATCCGCGCGTACTCGGTCAGGGCGGTGTCGACGGCCAGCTTGGACGCCCCGTAGGGGCTGGTCGGCCGGGTCGGGTCGGTCTCCTCGATCGGGGTGCGCTCGGGCTCGCCGTAGGTGGCGGCGGTGGAGGAGAACACGATCCGGCCGACGCCGGCCGCCCGCATCGCCTCCAGCAGCGCCAGGCTGCCGCCCAGGTTGTGCGACCAGTACAGGCCGGGCTTGGCCACCGACTCGCCGACCAGCGACTTGGCCGCGAAGTGGAGCACCGCGTCGGTGCCCCCGGCCAGCACCCGGGCGGCGTCGTCGCGCAGGTTGCCCCGGACCATGGTCGCGCGGCGCGGTATCGCATCGGCGTGCCCGGTCGACAGGTCGTCGAGGATGGTCACCTCGTGGCCCGCCTCGATCAGGACCGACGCGACCACGCTGCCGATGTAGCCCGCACCGCCGGTGACGAGCAGCCTCATCCTGCCTCCCGAAGTCGTTGCTGCAGCACGCCAAGCTACAGGCAATTAAACTGGCCCAACATAGTGCCTGGTAGCCGCGGCGCGGCCGGCGGCACCCACAAGGACTCGGGGATCAAGGTGAGCCTGCTCATCGGGGATATCGTCATCGTCCTCGTCATCGTGCTGATCGGCGGCTTCTTCGCCGCCTCGGAAATGGCTCTGGTCTCCCTGCGTGAGGGCCAGATCCGCAAGCTGTCCCAGGGCAGCAAACGCGGCCAGAAGGCGGCCAAGCTGGCCCAGGACCCCAACCGGTTCCTGTCCTCGGTGCAGATCGGCGTCACCCTGGCCACGCTGGTCTCCGGCGTGTACGGCTCGGCCACCCTGGTCGGTTTCCTGGAACGGGCCCTGATCAGGGCGGGCATGGGCCGGGGCTGGGCCGACGCGCTGGCGTTCGTGGTCGTCACCGTCCTGATCACGTTCGTCACCCTGATTTTCGGCGAGCTGGCCCCCAAGCGGATCGCGCTGCAGCGGGTCGAGCCGGTGGCGCTGCTGGCCGCCCCCACCCTGGACCGGATCTCGAAGCTGGCCCGCCCGCTGGTCTGGCTGCTGTCCAAGTCGACCGACCTGGTGGTCAGGATCCTGGGCGGCAACCCCAAGGCCAACCGGACGGTCATCACCGAGGAGGAGCTGCGCGACCTGGTGGCCAGCAACCAGGCGCTCAGCCTGGACGAGCGGCGCATCGTCGGCGACGTCTTCGACGCCGGCAAGCGGCAGATCCGCGAGGTGCTGCGGCCCCGCACCGAGGTCGAGTTCGTGGCGGCCGAGACGCCGCTCAGCGAGGCGGCCGACCTGGCGGTGAGCGTGCCCTACTCGCGGCTGCCGGTCTACCAGGGCTCCTACGACAACGTGATCGGGTTCGTGCACGTCCGCGACCTGCTCGACCCGGCCCGGGCCGACAGCCCGCTGACCGTCGGCCAGGTCAGCCGGCACGTGAAGTTCATGCCCAACAGCAAGACGGTGCTGGCGGCGCTGTCGGAGATGCGGCGGGAGCGCGCCCACCTGGCCATCGTGGTCGACGAGTACGGCGGCACGGCCGGCATCGTCACCCTCGAGGACCTGGTCGAGGAGCTGATCGGCGACATCCGCGACGAGTACGACCAGGACCAGGACCAGACCCGCCGCCTGCGGGGCGGCGAGGTCGAGGTCGACGGCCTGCTCAACCTGCACGAGTTCGCCGAGCAGACCGGCATCGACCTGCCCGAGGGCCCGTACGAGACCGCGGCCGGCTTCGTGCTGGCCCGGCTGGGCGAGGTGCCCGAGGTCGGCGACTCGGTCGAGGTCGACGAGCACCGGATCACGGTCACCGAGATGGACGGCCGCCGGATCGCCCGGCTCCGCATCGCCCCGGCCGGCCATCCGGAGACGCCCGAGGTGCTGGCCTCGGCGCCGCCGGTACCGCCGGTCTCCATCTCCACATCGGCCTCTGAGGCTCCCTCCGTACCTGCCACTCCACCAGTCCCACTGGCCCCGCCTGCTCCGCCGACCCCGCCAGCCTCACCAGACACACTGGCCCCACCGGCCCCGCCGGTGCCGGAAAACGGCGCGGGCGGCGGCCCGCCTTCGGCGAACGGTCAGACACCGCAGCGCAGCACGTCAGGCGGCCGGGGCTGATGCCCTAAACTCGGCAGGTGCACCCGTCCGGCAGCTTCGACACCGTCCTCGTCGTGGACTACGGGGCGCAGTACGCGCAGCTCATCGCGCGCCGCGTCCGTGAGTGCCACGTCTACTCCGAGATCGTCCCGCACACGATGCCGGTCGCCGAGATGCTCGCCCGTAAGCCCAAGGCGATCATCCTGTCCGGCGGCCCCGCGTCGGTGTACGCCGACGGCGCCCCGCCCGGTCCGGACGGCCTGTTCACCGCGGGCGTGCCGGTCCTCGGCATCTGTTACGGCTTCCAGCTCATGGTCCAGAGCCTGGGCGGCACGGTCCGGCGGACCGGCGCGGCCGAGTACGGCGCGACCACCCTCGACACCATGACCGCCCCGGGCGGCCTGCTGGCCGGGCTGCCCGCCCGCCAGCGGGTGTGGATGTCGCACGGGGACACCTGCGTGGCGGCGCCGCCCGGGTTCGAGGTCACCGCGTCGACCGGGGCGACCCCGGTCGCGGTCATCGAGGACGGCGACCACAAGCTGTTCGGGGTCCAGTTCCACCCCGAGGTGATGCACACCGACCACGGCCAGGCGCTGCTGCAGCGCTTCCTGGACGCGGCCGGCTGCCAGCCCGGCTGGACCACCGCGGGCATCATCGACGAGCAGGTCGAGCAGATTCGCGCCCAGGTCGGCGACGGCGTCGCGGTCTGCGGGCTGTCCGGCGGGGTCGACTCGGCGGTGGCCGCGGCCCTGGTCCAGCGGGCCATCGGCGACCGCCTGTACTGCGTGTTCGTCGACCACGGGCTGCTCCGCAAGGGCGAGGCCGAGCAGGTCGAGAACGACTTCGTGGCCGCCACCGGCGTCCGCCTCACGGTGGTCAGCGCGGCCGATCAGTTCCTGGGCGCGCTCGACGGAGTCAGCGACCCCGAGCAGAAGCGCAAGATCATCGGCCGCGAGTTCATCCGCACGTTCGAGCGGGCCGCGGCCGACATCGCGGCCGACGCCCAGAGCCACGGTGAGTCGGCTAGGTTCCTGGTCCAGGGCACCCTCTACCCCGACGTGGTGGAGTCCGGCGGCGGCACCGGGGCGGCCAACATCAAGTCCCACCACAACGTGGGCGGGCTGCCCGCCGACCTCAAGTTCGAGCTCGTCGAGCCGCTCCGGGCCTTGTTCAAGGACGAGGTCCGGCAGGTCGGCGCGGAGCTCGGGCTGCCGCACGACATCGTCTGGCGGCAGCCGTTCCCCGGCCCCGGGCTGGCCATCCGGATCATCGGCGCGGTGACCGCCGACCGGCTGAGCGTGCTGCGCGAGGCCGACAGTATCGCCCGCGAGGAGCTGTCCCGGGCCGGCCTGGACCGGCGCATCTGGCAGTGCCCGGTGGTGCTGCTGGCCGACGTCCGCTCGGTCGGCGTCCAGGGCGACGGCCGGACCTACGGCCACCCGGTGGTGCTCCGGCCGGTGACCAGCGAGGACGCGATGACCGCGGACTGGGCCCGGCTGCCCGAGGACGTGCTCGCGCACATCTCCACCCGCATCACCAACGAGGTGCCGGAGGTCAACCGGGTCGTGCTCGACGTGACCAGCAAGCCGCCCGGCACGATCGAGTGGGAGTAGCCCGGTAACACCATAAGGGCCGTTACCGGCGTGAACCTGACCACGTCCCGGGAGTTGGTACTCCCGCCCCGGGGGCACGTGGCTGTTCTTCGCTGGTAACGACCCTCTGGCTGGCCGTCGGTATCGGCCGGGGAAGTTCAGCTGTGGTCGCGGCTGTGCTGCTCGGGCACCGCCCGGCGGCCCGGGCGCAGCAGCGCCTCGGCCAGCGTCAGCACGGTCTCCTCGAGCGAGTCCAGGCGGGTGGCCATGTCGGCCTGGACCGCGCTCACCACCTTGGTCACGACCTCCTCGACCTCGGCGTGGCCGGGCCGCGAGCGCAGCTCGTCGCTGAGCGGGGACAGCACCGCCGCCAGCCGGTTCTCCAGCGTGTCGAGCCGGGCCGCCAGCGCGCTGGCGGACTTGCCGGCCGCCTCGCCCAGCTTGCGCTGCGCGTCGTCCAGCCCGAGCGAGGTGGGCAGGTGCCCGATCTGCTGGGTGACCGTTTCCAGCCGCCCGTCCATCGTCTCGAACTTGGCGCCCATGCCCTCGATGCGGCCGCCGACGCCTTCCATCCGCCCGTCCAGGCCGTCCATCCGGCCGTCGAGCGAGCCGAGCTTCTGGTCCACGGTGGCGATGTGGTCGTCGACCACGCCGATCCGGTCCGCGTGGGCGCCGATCCGGGTGTCCAGCCCTTCCATCCGGCCGTCCAGCCCCCCCATCCGCCCGTCGAGCCCGCTGAGCAGGTCGTCGACCACGGCGATGTGCTCACCGAGCTTCTCGTCGACCGAGGTGATGTGGCTGGTCAGCGTGCCGCTGACCGAGACGATGTGCTCGTCGAGCCCGCCGATCTGGGCGTTGGTCTCGATCAGGCGCTCACCCAGGTGCTCGATGAGGGTGCTGGCCTGCTCCCCGGTCTCGGTGATCCGCTGGCCGAGCTGCCCGATCTGGGCGCTGGCGTGCTCGTTGGCCGCGGCCAGCTGCTGGCCGAGCTCGCCGAGCTGGGTGCCGAGCGCGGCGACCTTGCCGTCGACCGCCCCGACCTTGCCGTCGACGGCCGCGACCTTGCCGTCGGTCGCGGCCAGCTTGGCGTCCAGCGCCCCGACCTTGCCGTCGGTGCTGGACAGCTTGGCGTCCAGCCCGCTCAGCTTGCCGGCCAGCGGCGCGGTGCGCTCGCTGACGGTGGCGACCTGGCTGCTGATCGTCCCCATGTGCTCGTCGATGGCGGCGATCCGCTCGTTGATCAGCCCGATCCGGTCGTCGGTGTCGCCGATCCGGTCGTCCAGCCGGTCGATCCGGTTGGCCAGCGCCCCGACCTTGCCGTCGGTCCCGGTCAGCTTGGCGTCCAGCGCCCCGAGCTTGTTGTCGACGGTGCTGACCTTGTCGTCGGTGTCGCCGAGGCGCTCTTCCAGCCGCTCCAGGCGGCCGTGGGCCACCTCGATCTGGCCGCCGATCAGGTCGACCTGCCCGGTCAGCCCGGACACGGTGCCCGCCAGGCCGTCGATCTTCTCGGACGTCCCGGCCAGGCCCTCGGCCAGCTTGGCTTCCATCCGGTCCGACAGCGCGGCCAGGCCCTGGTCGAACCGGGCCGTCTGGGCGGCGAACCCCTGGTCGATCCGGCCCTTGATGGCGGACAGTTCCTTGTCCAGGTAGGCCGCCCGCTGGGCCAGCTCGGCCAGCGCCTTGTCCAGGCGGCTGAACCGGCCGGCCGCCGAGTCCATGCTCTGCTGCAGCCGGTCACTGTGCTGCTGCAGGCCCGCCAGCCGCTCCTCCTGGAGCTTGAGCATGTCCCGGGCCTGGCCGATCAGGTCGGCCACGGCCTGCAGGCGCGGCAGCACCTGGTCCACGTTCTCCGACATCACGCCCAGGTCGGCCCACAGCGCGGGCAGCTCGGCGACCGGCTTCATCTGGGCGCTCAGCGTCTGCAGGTGCTCGGGCAGCGACTCCGCCCAGGCCGGCCCGGTCTCGTGGGCGTCATCGAGCTGGCGGCGCATCCCTTCGGTCTGCACGGTCAGCTGGGTCGCGAGGTCGGACAGCTCGTGCTCGCGGACCTCCTTGACCAGCCATTCCAGCCCTTCCAGGTGTTTACGGATCTCCTCCAGGGCGCTGGCGTGCGACCGCTGGTCGGAGACGTGATCCTGGACCGTGCGCGCGAGCAGGTCGCGCATCCGGTCGGCCGGGCCGGGCTGGGCGCCGCGCATCAGCAGATGGTTGGCCGTCTGATCCATGGGGGGTGCTCCTTAGCCAGGGGTGTTACCGCTCGCCGGTCCGATGCCGGGCCAGGGGAGTGTGCTGAGCCCGCGTGTGCTGAATCCCGCGGGGACACCGCCGCCGTGCCCACCGGCCGCGCGTCTGCGCGATCTGGCCCGTGGCCCCTGGCGAGTGCCGGATAATCCTCTCGGGGACGGCGCCAACGTTAGTAGCTATGAGTAATCGAGTGCACACGAAGAGTGAAATCCGTGGCCGGAAGGTTACGCAGGGCCCCCCATGTTGACGAGTTGAGGCGGGCTGGATACTGTCGGACTAGCACTCAGGCAAGGAGAGTGCTAATGCGACGAAGCAGTCTGATCCCCGCGACGGCAGGCCGCTGTGGTCGCCCTCTCTAGCAGTTACCTTTTAGCCTTCCAGAGGGGGAGGTCAGCCTAATGACGACCGCCACCAAGGTTGTTCTCAAGCCGCTCGAGGACCGCATCGTGGTCCGCCCACTTGAGGCGGAGCAGACCACGGCGTCTGGCCTCGTTATCCCGGACACTGCCAAGGAGAAGCCCCAGGAGGGCGAAGTCCTGGCCGTGGGTCCCGGCCGTTTCGACGACGCGGGCGCCAAGCGCGTTCCCGTCGACGTGAAGGTCGGCGACGTCGTGCTGTACAGCAAGTACGGCGGCACCGAGGTCAAGTACTCGGGCGAGGAGTACCTCGTGCTCTCCGCTCGCGACGTCCTCGCCGTCGTCGAGAAGTAAGCACGACGCAGCGAATGCGTGGCTAAGGGCGCCGGGCCGCCGAGGTGCGGCCGGGCGCCCTTGCTACGTGTTGACCGTACGAATTTTGAAGTAAAAACCGCAGGGTGAGGTAGCAGTCAATGCCCAAAATCCTAGAATTCAGCTCGGATGCGCGCGCCGCGCTCGAGCGTGGTGTCGACCGGCTGGCCGACACCGTGAAGGTGACGCTGGGCCCGCGTGGCCGCAACGTCGTGATCGACAAGAAGTGGGGCGCGCCCACCATCACCAACGACGGCGTCACCGTGGCCCGTGAGGTGGAGCTCGAGGACCACTACGAGAACCTCGGCGCCCAGCTGGCCAAGGAAGTCGCCACCAAGACCAACGACGTCGCCGGTGACGGCACCACCACCGCCACCGTGCTGGCCCAGGCCATGGTGCACAACGGCCTGCGGTCGGTCGCCGCCGGCGCCGGCCCGATCGCGCTCAAGCGCGGTATCGACGCCGCCGCCGCCGAGGTCTCCAAGCGGCTGCTCGCCCAGGCGCGGGACGTCGAGGAGCAGGGCGAGATCGCCCACGTGGCGACCGTCTCCGCCCAGGACGAGAAGATCGGCGAGCTCATCGCCGAGGCGTTCGCCAAGGTCGGCAAGGACGGCGTGATCACCGTCGAAGAGGCCCCCACCATGGGCCTCGAGCTGGAGTTCACCGAGGGTCTCCAGTTCGACAAGGGCTACATCAGCCCGTACTTCATCACCGACCAGGACCGGCTCGAGGCTGTCCTCGAGGATGGCTACATCCTCATCACCGAGGGCAAGATCTCCTCGATGTCGGAGTTCCTGCCGCTGCTGGAGAAGATCGCCGAGTCCAAGCGGCCGCTGCTCGTGGTGGCCGAGGACGTCGAGGGCGAGGCCCTGTCCACGCTGGTCGTGAACAAGATCCGCGGCCTCCTCAACGTGGTCGCGGTCAAGGCGCCTGGTTTCGGTGACCGCCGCAAGGCCATGCTGGCCGACATCGCCACCCTGACCGGTGGCCAGGTCGTCAGCGAGGCCCTGGGCCTCCGGCTGGACAACATCAGCCTGGACGACCTCGGCCGCGCCCGCCGCATCGTGGTGTCCAAGGACGCCACGACGATCATCGACGGCGCCGGTGACGAGTCCGCCATCCAGGACCGCGTCCGCCAGATCCGCACCGAGATCGACAGCACCGACTCCGACTGGGACCGCGAGAAGCTGCAGGAGCGGCTGGCCAAGCTGTCCGGCGGCGTCTGCGTGCTGCGGGCCGGGGCCGCCACCGAGGTGGAGCTCAAGGAGAAGAAGCACCGCCTCGAGGACGCGATCTCGGCCACCCGGGCCGCCATCGAGGAAGGCATCGTGGCCGGGGGCGGCAGCGCCCTCATCTCGGTCGCCTCCGACCTGGACGACCTCGGCCTCACCGGTGACGAGGCGACCGGCGTCAAGATCGTCCGGTCCTCGCTGTCCGAGCCGGCCCGCTGGATCGCCATCAACGCCGGCGCCGAGGGTTCGGTCGTCGCGGCCAAGGTCGCGGGCCTGCCCGCGGGCCACGGCTACAACGCCGCCACCGGCGAGTACGGCGACCTGATCGCCCAGGGTGTCATCGACCCGGTCAAGGTCACCCGCTCCGCGGTCCAGAACGCCGCCTCCATCGCCGGCATGCTGCTCACCACCGAGGCTCTCGTGGTGGACAAGCCGGAGGAAGAGGACGACGGGGCCGCGGCCGGCCACGGCCACAGCCACGGTCACGCGCACTAGTTCGATCGCTTCACCCGTCACGGCGGGCCGGCTCCGCGGAGCCGGCCCGCCGTTTCGCGTTTCCGGTTCGCCTTCCCGGGCCGGCCGGGCGAGGATGCTGGCATGCCGCCACCGGTGATCGAGGCCGGGCCGCTCACGTTGCGGCCCTTTCGTGAGGACGACATCGACTGGGTGTGCGCGGTATCGCAGGACCCGGCCGTCCAGGCCAACCTGCCCCAGGTGTTCGCCCCCTACCGGCGCGAGCACGCCGAGTTCTTCGTCCGCCAGGTGGCGCTGGCCGGCTGGGGCGATGGCAGCCGGGCCGAGTTCCTGGTGGCCGGGGCGGACAGCGGCGCCCGGCTGGGGCGGATCGGGCTGGGCCTGCGGTCGCAGGTCCCCGGCACGGCCGAGATCGGCTACTGGATGGACCGGTCGGCCCGCGGGCAGGGGGTGGCCACCGCCGCCGTCCGGGCCCTCTGCCGGTGGGCGTTCGGCGCCCTCGACCTGGACCTGATCGAATGGCACGCCGAGGTCGGCAACCTGGCCTCCCGCCGCGTCGCCGAGAAGTCCGGCTTCCTGATCGAGGGCACGCTGCGCCGCCGTCTCATCCACCGCGGCCATCGGGTCGACGTCTGGGTCGGCTCGCTGCTCCGCCCGGACTCGCCGCTCCAGGCGGGCTCGCCGGCCGCCCCGGAGTCGCTGCCCGGCCCGGGCTCGCTGGCCGCTCCGGGCTCGCTGGCTGCTCCGGGCTCGCTGCCCGGCCCGGGCTCGCTGCCCGGCCCGGAGTCATCGTGACCGGCCGCCCGCTGCTGCTCCTGGACATCGACGGCGTCCTCAACCCCTACGCCGCCCCCGGCTGCCCGGCCGGGTACGCCGAGCACGTGCTGTTCGCGGGCGAAGAGCCGGTCCGGGTGTGCGCCGGTCACGGCGACTGGCTGCGCGAACTGGCCACCCGGTTCACGCTGGTGTGGGCGACCGCCTGGGATGAGGAGGCCAACCGGCGCCTGGCCCCGCTGCTCGGCCTGGCCGACCTGCCGGTGGTGCCGATGCCGCTCCCGTTCCCACCCGAGTGGAAGCTCCCGGCGGTGTCCCGCTTCGCCGGCGCCCACCCCCTGGCCTGGCTCGACGACGCGCTGACCCCCGCGGCCCACGAGTGGGCGGCCGCCCGGACGGTACCGACCCTGCTGATCGACATCGACCCGGCCATAGGCCTGACCCGAGCCGTCGTCGACCAGTGCCTGACCTGGGCCGCCACCCTGGTCCCGCCAGGCCCGCGAATCACACGTGGCACGTGAGGTGCGGTGTGTCCCGGGCGGCGCGATAGTTGTCACAGACAGCGATTGGATTTGCTGTTCGTCTCGCCGCAGATTTGTTTCCGGCCGACTATGCACGCACATCAGACGTGGCCACGACGCATGACTGGCTCACCGAACATGCCAAATCTGGTTCGCTGTGGGGTCTTTCCGTCCGCATCGCAGCTACTTAGCTGACCAAAAATAAGCCGGTTACCCGCACTAAGCCAGTTGCACGGCGGATACCGACACCGGCCGCCTGGTTTGCGCCGGATTTCGCGCCCCGCACCACGTCCTCGAGGACCTATGGCTAGGCGGCAATAGATCATGGTGAGTCCTGGTTGGACAGCGTTATTGCTGCCCTGGCGGATGAGACGCTAGTTCCGGATGACGGAATTCGATCTGGCCGCCGCCGTTCAGGAAGACGCCGAACCTGATCAGGCTGGCGTCCGCCGGGATCTGAGCGGTGACCTTGTACTGACTCCACGCGCCGGTCCCGGCGGCGAAGGCGATGTAATTGGCCGGGTCTTCCCAGGGGTCTGTGCTGGCCGCTCGTTGCGCGGACTGGCTCGAGCTTCTTGCGCGCAGCGCCAGCCCGGCGCTGCCGCCGGCCTGGGCGGTGCGCAGTTCGCCGCGGAAAGTGACGGTGCGGCCGCGGTAGTCGTCGGGTTCGATGTCTTGGGCGAGGAAGGCGAAACCGGCCGGCTTGGGGACGGCCGCGGCCAGGATCGCCCGCCCGTCCTCGGCGGTGGCGGAATAGTCGAACCCGGTGCCCTGACGTAGGAAGGAGCCTCCGAGCTCCCATCGGTCCAGGCCGTCGGTGAACGCCATGTTGCGGGGTTCGAACCGCCGGCTGAAGCCCCTGGGGGGTGGTGTCTCCTGGCTGCGGAACTGGCTGAGCAGGTCGGGACCGGTGACGGGTCGGGCGAGCCGGTCCATGACCGGCTCGTCGACGGCCAGCGGCGCGCCGGTGATGACGGCGAGCGCCAGGCCGTCGGCCAGGTTCGCAGTGACCGGCCGGGTCCCGCCGGGCCCGGCGATGCCTATCCGCGTGACGGTCACGCCTGGGCCCAGGTCGGTGACGGTCACGCCGGTCAGGGTCAGCCCGGCCGTCTGCAACAGCCGACCGGTCATCTCCTCGACATGATCGCCCAGAGGGTCCTTCTCGCGGAGGTCGTCGGGGCGGCCGAACAGGCGCCAGAGCTGTTGGGGGCCAGAGAGCCGGACCGGCAGCGCCCGGTGGCCGGCGTCGTCGGCAAGGATTACCAGCACGTGGTCGATCGCCATCCTCCCGTCTGGTGTGCGTCCGGGCCAAGGGTCGGCGTGCGCGATGTGGACAGCAGTCATGGGGATCCTCCGGGAGACGGCGGGGATGAGGTCGGGGCGGTACGCGGTGATGTACTCGCGCAGCCGGCGGCGGGCCTTGTGCAGGCTGGCCTTGGCGGCGCCGGGAGTGGCGGCGACCTGCCCGGCGGGCTGGTCGGCGTAGTAGAACGCGGTGACGGCATGGCGCTGCCCGGGGGGCAGGCCGGCGACCGCGCGGCGCAGCACGTCGGCGCGGTCCAGGTCCTCAGCCGACGGCAGGCTGCCGTCCGATGCGGGCTGCAGGTTCTCGGGCCAGGCGCCGAGCAGGGTCAGCGGCGCGCGGCGCCGCTGGGCGCGGCAGACGTTGGCCACGATGCCGCCCAGCCAGCCGGCGAACCGGTCGGGGTCGCGCAGCCGGTCAAGGGCGAGGAATGCCTGCAGGAACGCGTCCTGCACGGCATCGTCGGCGTCGTCGGGCTGCAGGCACAGCCGGGCCGCGCGGGCGCGGGCCATCGGCAGGTGCCGTTCGACCAGCAGCCGGAACGCGGCCGGATCGCCGTCGCGGGCCAGCCGGACCAGGTCACCGTCGGGGATGTCCATGCCCCGCCTTACCCCCGGGCTCCCGCCGGCGCCTGGGACAGTTCCGCGCCGCGCAACTCAATCCGGCCGCCGCCCGTCAGGGAGACGCCGAACCGGATGACGGCGGCGTCGACGGGGACCGGCACCGTGACCTCATGCCAGGTCCAATCGCTGCTGCCCGGAACGGCCAGGCTGCTGCCGTCGTCGATCAAGGGGCCGCCGAGCGGCCCCTCCGGCGGCCGGCGCACGGCCAGGTGCAGCCCGGCCTGGCCGGCGATGCCGGTGGCGCGCAGGTGTCCGCGGAAGGTGACCGCGGCGCCGCGGTAGTCCTCGGCGGCGATCGCCTGGACGAGGACGGCCGAGCCGGTAGGTTCCGGGACCGTGGCGGCCAAGACCACGGACCGGGTCGCGGCGTTGCAGGAGTAGTCCGGGCCGGCCCGCTGGCCGTCATCGGAGAAGCTGCCAGCCAGTTCCCAGTAGTCCAGGCCGTCGGTGAACGCCATGTTCCGCGGCTCGAAACGCCGTGATTGCCTAGGGCGGCCCGGCCGGGCGTCCACCGGCGGCAGGAATGGCGCCAGCATGTCCTCGCCCGGCACCGGAACCGCGAGCCGGTCCATCACCGCATCGGCCACCCGGACCGGCGCTCCGGCCACGGCGGCCAGCGCCAGGCCGTACTCGGCGCTTACCGTGACCGGCCGGGTTCCCGTGGCCGTGACCAGCCCGACGCGGGCCGTTACCGTGTCCGAGCGCAGCTCGGGCACATCGTCGCTGGCCGGCTCGATGTTCACGGCGCTGACCTCCGTCCCGGCCGTCCCCAGCAGCCGGACCGCTGTCTCCAGCAGGCCGCTGGCCACCTGAACGTCCGCGGCGGGCCGGCCCAGCCGGCCCAGCAGCCCCTTGTGACCGGCAATTACCCACAGCGGCACCGCCCGGTGGCCCCCGTCTTTGGTAGGCACCGTGTCGGCCAGCACGATGAGACGCTGATGCGGTCGCCAGTCGGGCACCTCACTCCCGTCTGGGGCCCGTTTGGGCCGGATGTGGCTCGCAGGAACGATGCGGACAGTCGACACGGCGATCCTCCAGCAGACGGCGAGGCAGCGATTCGTCTCACACTCATTAGTGTCGGACAGCCCGCCGCCGGTTACCCGCCTGCCGGCCGGGTCAGGAATGACTGAACACGATGGCACCGCCGCCGAGCACATCGGATCGATCTGGCGATTCGCGCTTTCGCCAACCGGCCCAACCACGATGCCGCCGGCGGGCAGAACGGCGCCCCCGTATGTCCTCCACATCGGCAGTCACGCTAAGTGATTTCGTTGGTGCCACCGGATACTCGGCGTGGCCGCCGCTGGGCAGATTCAGCCGACGTCTCACACAAGCGTGACGCCCGCACACGGGCCGCCTGCCACCCCTCAACCGCATGTGGCCCAGGAGCGGGCCCGCACGACGGCGGCTTGCGCGCTGGCCTGGCTGGCTAAGCAATAAAGAACGAAAAGGCATCAAGAACAAAGTTCAAGGTCAAGGACGGCGTCCGGCACACGGACGCTCCGGGAAGCTGTACGCAGACGGCACCCAGGGCGCAGCGGCAGACAGCAGGGGGCGTGTTCAAATCTGAAGACGCCCTTTTGTGCGTGAGCGGATAAGCGGGCAGCCGGTTAAGAGCCGGTCCGCTGCACGGATGGGGTTTGCGAAAGCTCGCCAGCTGGCGGCCGCGAACGTCAGCTGTGGCCCGCCGGGGCTCTTGCTGTCACGGACAAGGACGGCTGGCTGGCTGCTGGCGACTGTAGGTGCTTGTCCGCCATGGCGCACGGGATGATTCCAGGTCGTCTGTCGCGGACATCCCGCGCCTCCTCGGTCTGGTTCATTCCCTGAGTTCGTCGGCCGCACGCTTGATGAGGCGCCGTGACTCCTCCGGTGCCAGAGGGGGAGCGAAGTTAGCTTTCACCCCCTTCCCGGCGCTCCCAGCCGGACCACGGGCGCCTGGTTCTTGGCGTACTGTTGGTCGACCGAGCCAGGACGCGTCTCCGGTGCCGGAGGTCAGATGTCCAGGAAGTCATCGCGGCGGCCGCCGCCAAGGGCCAGACAGGTTCCACCCCGGTATGTCCCCATCGTGCGGAAGCCGGGTGACGAGGGCTCGGCGTTCAGGCAGGTGGCGCCGGCCGAACCGAAGGCTGAACGGCAACTACTGGCCCTGCTGGGAACCAATGTCGCGGTCAAGGTGATGGGCGCCGTCGTCGTGATCATAGCGGCCAGGCTGATCGTGCTCCTGATCATCAAGCTGTGATCGCGGGCCCGTTTATCCGCAATGCAACATTGACGACACTCTTAGGCCCGCAATGCAACATTGCGGGCAAACGGGTGCGGGGCCGACGGGTCCGACGGGGCTGCCGGGGCTCGTGACCACCGGGAGCTGAGCGGCGGGAGAGGGGGCGTCACGCCAGCCCGCGGCTCATGGGACCACTGGGAGCCAAGTGGCGCTGGGGGCATCGCACCTACTCACACGCCTCCCCGCACCGGGCGGAACGGGGCACTTGGGGCAACGCGGGACGTCACACCAGCTTCGCCCCGGGCGGTCCGACCGGCTCATTAGGATGGAAGCAATCCCACCGCCGCGTCGCTGAAGGTGCCATGACCGTGGATGAGAAGTTTGCCCCGCCCGGCCTGACGTTCGACGACGTTCTGCTGCTGCCGGCCGCCTCCGACGTACTGCCCGCCGAGGCTGACACCAGCACCAGGATCACCCCGAAGATCACGCTCCGGATGCCGCTGGTGTCCTCGGCCATGGACACCGTGACCGAGGCGCGGATGGCGGTCGCGATGGCCCGCAACGGCGGCGTCGGCGTCCTCCACCGCAACCTCGCCATCGAGGACCAGGCCCACCAGGTCGACGTGGTCAAGCGGTCCGAGGCGGGGATGATCACCGACCCGGTGACCTGCCCGCTGGACGCGACCGTGGGCGACGTGGACCGGATCTGCGGGCAGTACCGGATCTCCGGCCTGCCGGTCACCGACGACCACGACATCCTGCTCGGCATCGTCACCAACCGCGACATCCGGTTCGAGACCGACCGGAGCCGCCCGGTGTCCGAGGTCATGACCAAGATGCCGCTGGTCACCGCCCCGGTCGGGGTGGCCGCGGACGAGGCGCTGGACCTGCTGCGGCGCAACAAGGTGGAGAAGCTCCCGCTCATCGACGACGCCGGGCGGCTGCGCGGGCTGATCACGGTCAAGGACTTCGCCAAGAGCGAGGAGTACCCGCTGGCGACCAAGGACCCGGGCGGGCGGCTGGTGGTCGGGGCGGCCATCGGGGTCGGTGAGGACGCCAAGAGCCGATCACAGGCGCTGATCGACGCCGGGGTCGACTTCCTCATCGTCGACACCGCCCACGGCCACCAGACGGCCGTGCTCAACATGGTCCGCCAGCTCAAGGCCAACACCGGCGTCGAGGTCATCGGGGGCAACGTGGCCACCCGGGACGGCGCCCAGGCGCTGATCGACGCGGGCGCCGACGGGGTCAAGGTCGGGGTCGGGCCCGGCTCGATCTGCACCACCCGGGTGGTCGCCGGGGTCGGCGTGCCCCAGGTCACCGCGATCTACGAGGCGGCCCGGGCCACCCGCCCGGCGGGCATCCCGCTGATCGGCGACGGTGGCCTGCAGTACTCCGGTGACATCGCCAAGGCCATCGCGGCCGGGGCCGACACCGTGATGCTGGGCAGCCTGCTGGCCGGCTGCGAGGAGACGCCCGGCGAGATGGTGTTCATCAACGGCAAGCAGTACAAGCTCTACCGGGGCATGGGCTCGCTCGGCGCGATGCGCAACCGCGAGCGCGGCGGCCGGTCCTACTCCAAGGACCGCTACTTCCAGGACGACGCGCTCAGCGAGGAAAAACTGGTGCCCCAAGGCGTCGAGGGCCAGGTGCCCTACCGGGGCCCGCTCGCCGCGGTTGCCACCCAGCTGGTCGGCGGGCTGCGGGCGGCCATGGGCTACTGCGGTGCCCGCACCCTGACCGACCTCCAGCGGGCCCAGTTCGTGCAGATCACCGCGGCCGGCCTGAAGGAGTCGCACCCGCACGACATCCAGATGACCGTCGAGGCCCCGAACTACAGCGGCCGCGGCCGCAGCTAGGACGGCCAGACCTGTGACTCAAGTGGAGATCGGCCGCGGCAAGAGCGGCCGCCGTGCGTACTCGCTGGACGAGATCGGCATCGTGCCCGCCCGCCGGACCCGCGACCCGGAAGAGGTCTCGATCGCCTGGCAGATCGACGCCTACCGGTTCGAGCTGCCGCTGGTCGCCTGCCCGATGGACAGCGTGGTCTCCCCGCAGACCGCGATCGCGATCGGGCAGCTGGGCGGCCTGGCGGTGCTCGACCTCGAAGGTCTGTGGACCCGCTACGACAACCCTGAGCCGCTGATCGCCGAGGTCACCGAGCTGGACGAGCAGGCCGCGACCCGGCGGCTGCAGGAGATGTACGCCGCCCCGATCAAGGAAGAGCTGATCGGCCGCCGCATCGAGGAGGTCCGCGCGGCCGGCGTGACCACCGCCGCCCGGCTGTCCCCGCAGCGGACCGCCCGCTACTACAAGGCGGTCATCGACGCCGGGGTCGACATCTTCGTCATCCGCGGCACCACGGTCTCGGCCGAGCACGTGTCCGGCCGGGCCGAGCCGCTCAACCTCAAGCAGTTCATCTACGAGCTCGACGTGCCGGTCATCGTGGGCGGCTGCGCCACCCACACCGCCGCCCTGCACCTGATGCGGACGGGGGCGGCCGGGGTGCTGGTCGGCTTCGGCGGCGGCTCCGGGCACACCACCGCGGCCGTGCTCGGGGTGGCGGTGCCGATGGCGACCGCGATCGCCGACGTGGCGGCCGCCCGCCGCGACTACCTGGACGAGTCCGGCGGCCGCTACGTGCACGTGATCGCCGACGGCAGCATGACCCGCAGCGGCGACATGGCCAAGGCGCTGTCGGTCGGGGCCGACGCGGTGATGGTCGGCTCCCCGCTGGCCCGGGCGGCCGAGGCCCCCGGTCACGGTTTCCACTGGGGGAGCGAGGCCAGCCACCCCGAGGTGCCGCGCGGGGTGCGCGTCAACGTGGGCACCGCGGGCACCCTGGAGCAGATCCTGCACGGCCCGTCCGAGGTCCCGGACGGCTCGATGAACCTGATGGGCGCGCTGCGGCGGACGATCGCGACGGCCGGCTACTCCGACCTGAAAGAGTTCCAGCGGGTCGAGGTGGTGGTCGCCCCGGGCGCCCCCCGCGACCCCCAGAACTCGCTCGGTTCGCCCGGCAGCGGCACCGGTCCCATCCCGCGTCAGCGCTATTAATTTGGCGAGCGAAGCTCGCGTTGGGGGGTCTGGGGGCTTGGCCCCCGAGGGCGACGCTGCTCATAGACTTCCGGGCATGACCAAGCCCCGCGTGCTTTCCGGCATCCAGCCCACCGCCGACTCTTTCCATCTGGGCAATTATCTGGGCGCGGTCAAGCAGTGGGTGGCCCTGCAGGACAGCCACGACGCCTTCTACTGCGTGGTCGACCTGCACGCGATCACCATGCGGCACGAGCCCGAGCTGCTGCGCCGCCGGACCCGGATCGCGGCCGCCCAGCTGCTCGGGGCGGGCCTGGACCCGGACCGCTGCACGCTGTTCGTGCAGAGCCACGTGCCCGAGCACGCCGAGCTGCAGTGGGTGCTGAGCTGCATCACCGGGTTCGGCGAGGCGAGCCGGATGACGCAGTTCAAGGACAAGTCGGCCAAGGGCGGGGCCGACGCCTCTTCGGTCGGGCTGTTCACCTACCCGATCCTGCAGGCGGCCGACATACTCCTGTACGAGGCCAACCAGGTGCCGGTGGGGGAGGACCAGCGCCAGCACCTGGAGCTGACCCGCGACCTCGGCCAGCGGTTCAACCACCGGTTCGGGGCGACGTTCGTCCTCCCCGAGGCCTACATCCCGCCCGCCGCCGCCCGGATCGCCGACCTGCAGGACCCGGCGATCAAGATGAGCAAGTCGACCTCGTCGCCGCAGGGCATCATCGACCTGCTGGACGAGCCGGGCCGGATCCGCAAGAAGATCGCCCGCGCGGTCACCGACCCCGGCAGCGAGGTCCGGGCCGACGAAGCGGCCAAGCCCGGGGTCACCAACCTGCTGCGGATCTACTCGGCGCTGACCGGGGAGCCGATCAGCGCGCTGGAGAACAAGTACGGCAGCGGCGGCTACGGCGCGTTCAAAAAGGATGTCGCCGAGGCGGTGGTGGCCACGTTCACGCCGATCAGGGAAAAAACTGAAAAGGTGCTCGCCGACGAGGCGTACCTGGACCAGGTGCTGGCTTCCGGCGCCGGCCGGGCCGGGGAGGTCGCCCGCCGGACGATGGACACCGTCCGTGACCGGGTCGGCTTCGTCCCCCGGATGGACCGCGGCGACCGCTGACCGCCGGGCTCACCAACACCCGGAGCCAGCCAGCGCGCCGGCCCCGTCAGCGCGCCGGCCCCGCCAGCGCCCAGCGCCAGCCGCTGCGTCAGCGCGACAGTGACCGGCGCCGCAGCAGGATCAGGATGATCGCGGCCGCCGCCGCGCAGACGATCAGCACGATCGACGCGGCCGCCAGCCCGCCGGGGACGTGGCTGGTGGTCAGGCTGCCCGCGGTCACCGGCTCGGCCGCCCCGCTCGGCACCCGGAACTTGGGCGCGGCGGGCTTGAGCGGCAGCGGGCTGACCAGCCGGCCCACCGCCGGCACCTTCCCGTCCTGGGCGAAGCCCCAGTTCAGCAGGGTCTTGGCGTAGTTGATCTCGGTGAGCGCGGGGCAGTGCAGCTCGGTCACGATCAGCGTCACGCCGTTCCGCTTGGCCAGCCCGATGTAGGTCGCGCCGGCCGCCGAGGTCCAGCCGATCTTCCCGCCGATGCCGCCCGGGTAGGTGGCGAGCAACGAGTTCTGGTTGGCCAGGGTCTCGGTCTTGGCCGGGCTGACGGTGAAGTTGTAGGTCCGGGTCTGGTCGTAGCGCAGGAAGGCGGGCTGGTTGAGCGCCGCCCGGGCGACCAGGGCCAGGTCGTAGGCGGACACGTGCTGGCCGGGGGCGTCCAGGCCGTTGGGGTCCTTGGCCGCGATGTCGTAGGCCTGCAGGTGGTGGGCCTCGGCGTTCATCAGCGTGATGCCGGCGCTGAGCGAGCCGGTGCCCTGGGCCAGGGCGATGGCGGCGTCGTTGGCCGAGATCAGCAGCAGCGCGTCGAACAGGCTGGCGACCTGGTAGTTGGACCCGGCCAGCAGCCCCACGATGTTCGGGGTCACGTGGGCGGCGGCCGACGAGGCGGTGACGTAGGCGCCCGGGTTGAGCAGCGGGATCAGCGTGGCCGCGGTCAGCATCTTCAGCGTGCTGGCCGGCTTGAGCTGGCCGTGCGCGTCCTTGGCCGCCAGCACCTGGCCGCTGCCGGCGTCGGCCAGCGTGTAGGCCGAGCAGGGGACGCTCGGCACCCGTGGGGTCGCGCTGGACGGGTAGTTCGCGACCACGCCCGCGCTCGCCAGCTGACGGCCGCCCACGGTGGCCAGGTCCCTGGGGGTGGCGGTGGTGCTGGTCTGGGTCAGCAGCTGCGACGCGATCGCCTGGCCCTGGGCGGTCTCGGCCGCCGGCCGGGCCGGCGCCGCCGACGAGCTGGCCCCCGCGGTGGGCCCCGCGGCCGGCGAGCGGGCCCCATCGGCCGGCGTGCCCGCCGCCTGGGCCGCCTGGGCCGCCTGAGCCGGCGAGCTGAGCGCGCCCACCCCGGCCCCGGCGCACACCACCACGGCCGCGGTGACGACCAAGCAGACCCTCAACAGAGCCGAACGAATACGCTCCGTCACCAGTACAGCCTCGCCTTCACCGCTCTCCTTTTCAACGACCGGGCGACCCACGGATGGTATGACGGGCCTGCCGCCGATGTGAGCCGTAGCCGTAATCTGAGGTCATGGACCCTATGCCGGGAGCCGGACGGCCAATCGAACCCACCTGCGATGAAGGCCAGCTTACGGATTCCCGGCCGCGCCCGAGGCGAAGTAGCCCGGCCCACCGCGTCGGTTCGCGAGCATGGCCGCCGGGCCGGTCCTTTTGCCGCGACTAATCATCCGCAACCAATTTGGGCCACCAAATCCACTCTTCTCTCCATATCTGTACACATTCAATTTCGCGCAGACCCTGAAATCGTTTGCGCTAGCGGAGGTCGGTCGTGGCTATCAGCTGGAATTCCTCGCAGGGCCCCACCCTCGGCGTCGAATGGGAAGTGCAGCTCATCGACGCCCAGACCAGGCTCCTGCGCCAGGACGCGGATCAGGTGCTGGCCGGGCTGACCGGGGTCGACGCCAGCGGTGAGCATCCGCATATCCGGCACGAGCTCATGCAGTCGACGGTCGAGATCGTCACCGGAATTTGCAGCACGGTTTCCGAAGCGCGGGCCGACCTGGAGAAGAATATCGCCGAACTCCGGCGCAGCGCAGACAATCACGGTATCGTTCTGGCTTGCGCCGGCACGCATCCTGTAAGCAGTTGGCGTGACGCGAAGATGGCGCCCATAAAGCGCTATGCGGAAATTGTCGAGCAAATGCAGTGGCTCGCCCGGAGGATCCAGACTTTCGGCGTCCATGTGCACGTGGGGTTGCGCGACGGGAGCAAGGCGATTCCGATCGTCAATGCCCTCGCTTCGTATCTGCCGCATTTTCTCGCGCTGACCGCGTCCAGCCCGTTCTGGAACGGGGAGGACACCGGGCTCGCCTCGACCCGGGCCATCATCTTCGGTGACCTGCCGACTGCGGGACCTCCGCACCGGCTCTCGGACTGGGGTGAGTTCGAGGAGTACATGGACACGTTGCTGCGGGCTCGGACGATCCGCAGCATCAAGGAGGTCTGGTGGGACATCCGTCCGCACGCGGATCTGGGCACGATCGAGATCCGCATGTTCGACGGCCTGTCCACCGCCCGGGAGGTCGCGATGGTCACCGCGCTTTCGCAGAGCCTGGTGCAGCTGTTCGACGCCCAGCTCGACCGGGGCTACCGGCTGCCAAGTCCGTCATCTTGGGTCGTTCGCGACAACAAGTGGCGGGCAACGAGATATGGTCTTGACGCGACGGTGATCACCGATGAGTCAGGGACGACAGCGCCGCTGCGCGATGAGCTGTACGAGCTCGTTCGCGAGCTGGAGCCCACCGCTGACCGGCTTGGCTGTCTCGAAGAGCTGCAGGTAGCCTCAGAAGTGCTTGAATACGGGGCTTCTTACGAGAGACAACGTGCCATTCTGGCCCATCTCGGCGATATGACCGACGTCATTGATGCGCTTGTCACGGAGTTTGCCGAGGACCGTTTCGTCATCCCGGGGGAAGGCGGGCATGGAAGGAAATGACCTGGCGGGCGATCTCGAAGCCTTCATCGCTGAGCATGAGGCCGAGCTCGTTGAGTTTCGCCGAGACCTGCACGCCCACCCGGAAGTCGGCTACGCCGAGCACCGGACGACCCGGCGGATCGCGCTGCGGCTGGCCGCGGCCGGCCTGCGCCCGGTCATCCTGCCCAAAGGCACCGGGCTGATCGTCGACGTCGGCGGCGACGGCCGCGAGCCCGCCGTCAGCCAGCGCCGGATCGTCGCCCTGCGGGCCGACATCGACGCGCTGCCGATGGCGGACGAGAAGAGCGTCCCCTACCGGTCCACCGTGCCCAACGTCTGCCACGCCTGCGGCCACGACGTGCACACCTCGATCCTGCTCGGCACCGGCCTGTTCCTGGCCAACCAGGCGTCCCGCGGCCTGCTGCCGGGGCGGGTCCGGCTGATCTTCCAGCCCGCCGAGGAGGTCCCCGGGGGCGCCCTCGACGTGCTCGCGGCGGGCGGCATCACCTCGGTCGGCCGCATCTTCGCGCTGCACTGCGACCCGCGCATCGACGTCGGCAAGATCGGCTTCCGCAGCGGGCCGATCACCGCCGCCTGTGACCGCATCTCGGTCCGGATCACCGGCCCCGGCGGTCACACCGCCCGCCCGCACCTGACCGCCGACCTGGTCTACGCGCTCGGCAAGATCGTCACCGAGCTGCCCGCCGCGCTGTCCCGCCGGGTCGACCCCCGCTCCAGCCTCAGCCTGGTCTGGGGCCACGTCTCGGCCGGCTCGACCGCCAACGCGATCCCGGACGAGGGCGTCGCCGAGGGCACCGTCCGCTGCCTGGACGACCAGGCCTGGCACGGCGCCCCCGACCTGCTCAAGGAGCTCATCGACTCGGTCGCCACCGCCTACGGGGTGCACGCCGAGATGACCTACGCCCGCAGCGTGCCGCCGACCGTCAACGACCCGCTCAGCACCTCGATGTTCACCGCCGCGGCGGAGCAGACGCTGGGCGCCGACGCGGTCGTGACCACCCCGCAGAGCCTGGGCGGCGAGGACTTCGCCTGGTACCTGGAGTCGGTGCCCGGCTCCTACGCCCGCCTCGGCGTCCGCCCGCCCGGCTCCACCCAGGAGCTGGACATCCACCAGCCCATGTTCGACGTGGACGAGCGGGCCATCGGGGTCGGCGTGCACGTGATGGCGGCCACCGCCCTCAACGCCCTGTGGGACGACAGCACCCGCGTCACCGAATCGCTCCCGGGCGCCGCCGCCTTACCGTCCGCGTCGTCCGCGGGGGCGTGAGCGGCCGGTTCTCCCGATAGGGGAGAATGGCGCAACGTGAGACAGTCCCGCATGCGCATCGCGATCATCGGCGGCGGTCCCGGCGGTTACGAGGCCGCGCTGATCGCCGCCCAGCTCGGCGCCCAGGTCACGCTGGCCGAACGTGACGGCCTGGGCGGCGCCTGCGTGCTCACCGACTGCGTGCCGTCCAAGGCCCTGATCGAGGTGTCGAGCACCGTCACCGTGCTGAACGGCTCGCCCGACCTCGGCATCCAGCTCCCGGGGGCGACCGACGCGAACGGCGGCCGCCCGCGGGCGGGGGTCGACGCCGACCGCGTCTACCGGCGGATCAAGAGCCTCGCCCAGGCCCAGTCGCGGGACGTCGCCGCCCGCGTCGCGTCCGAGGGCATCGAGGTCATCAACGACACCGGACGGCTGGCTGGGCCGGGCAAGATCCGGGCCGGTGGCCAGGAGATCGCCGCCGACGCGGTGCTGCTGGCGGTGGGCGCGCACCCGCGGGTGCTGCCCGACTCGGTGCCCGACGGCGAGCGCATCCTCAACTGGCGCCAGCTGTATGACCTGCCGGAGATCCCTGAGGAGCTGATCGTGGTCGGCTCGGGGGTGACCGGGGCCGAGTTCGCCAGCGCCTACCAGTCGCTGGGGTCCAAGGTGACGCTGGTCTCCTCCCGCACCCGGGTGCTGCCGCACGAGGACGTGGACGCGGCCGTGGTCATCGAGGAGGTGTTCCGGCGCCGGGGCATGACCGTGCTCGGCCGCTCGCGGGCGGCCGGGGTCAAGCGCGACGGCGACCGGGTGGTGGTCACGCTGACCGACGGCCGGGTGGTACGCGGTTCGCACTGCCTGCTGACCGTGGGCATGGAACCCAGCGTGGCCGGCATCGGCCTGGAAGAGGCCGGGGTCAAGCTCGACGACCGCGGCTTCGTCGAGGTCGACCGGGTGTCCCGCACCTCCGCCCCCGGCGTCTACGCGGCCGGCGACTGCACCGGGGTGCTGATGCTGGCCTCGGTCGCCGCCATGCAGGGCCGGATCGCGATGTGGCACGCGCTGGGCGAGGCGGTGCACCCGATCCGGCTCAGCCACGTGGCCGCCACCATCTTCACCGACCCGGAGATCGCCACCGTCGGGGTCACCGCGTCGGCGGTCGAGAGCGGCGAAGTCCCGGCCGCCGAGGTCAAGCTGCCGCTGGCCGGCAACCCCCGGGCCAAGATGGCGGGCATCCGCGACGGCCTGGTCAAGCTTTACGCCCGGCCCGACACCTCGGTAGTGCTGGGCGGCGTGATCGTCGCCCCCCGGGCCAGCGAGCTCATCCTCCCGGTGTCGGTCGCGGTCGAGCAGCGGCTCACCGTCGACCAGCTGGCCCAGACGTTCACCGTCTACCCGTCCCTGTCCGGCAGCCTGGCCGAGGCGGCCAGGAAGCTGATGAGGTACGGCGACTTCAATTAAAGGGTCCCACCACCGGGGCGCTTCGCTTTCGGTGGGGCCCGGCCGCTGATCGCTTCGTTTCCGGTGCAGTGCCGCCGTTTCCGGGGGCGTTAGGTTCGTTATACGGGCAGTCGGCCGCTGCGAGCGAATTGCGCCCCAGCCGGTTCGCCGCCGACTACCGGCGCCGCTTCTGCCTGCCCGCCCAGCCACACCCTGCGCACCTGAACCATCCGGCCTGAGGAGCACTCATGCCGCAGATATTCGAGGCCACTGACCCCGATGTGGCCAGTGAGATCTTCCGCCAGCAGTACACCGCGATGAGGATGCGGGTGCAGGGCAGCCAGCCCCTGCTCCGCCTGGCCAGCACCCCGGTGGGCCGCGCCCGGCTGGACCGCGCCACCTTCCTGATGGAACTGGACGGCTACGCCGACCCGCTGGAGACGGTCGGCGTCCTGTACGTGCGCACCGGCACCGTCCGCTGCTCCTGCGACGGCGTGGAGACGACCTACGGTCCCGGCGACACCGGCTTCCCGGTCCCGCTCGGGCGGCGCTGGGCCACCCACCTGCACGACGTGGACTCTGAACTGGTCATGCTCGACCCGGCCCTGCTGGCCGAGACCGCGGGCACCGAGCCCGAGGCCGGCGCGCCGGTGCGGCTGCTGTCCAACCGCCCCCGGTCCGAACCGGCCGCGGCCCAGCTGTGGCGCACCGCCGAGGCGGTCCGCACCCTCACCACCAGCCAGGCCGACGGCGAACCGTACCCGCTGCTGGTCAGCTCGGCCGCCCGCCTGCTGGCCGCCTCGGTGCTGGCCGCGTTCCCCAGCACCGCGTTCCCCGAGCCGACGATCGAGGACCGCCACGACGCCCACCGGGCCGCCCTGCGCCGCGCGATCAGCTTCATCGACGAGAACGCCACGGCCGACATCACCATCAACGACATCGCCGCGGCCGCGTTCGTCACCCCGCGGGCCGTCCAGCTGGCGTTCCGCCGCCACCTCGGCATCACCCCGATGGAGTACCTGCGCCGCGTCCGCCTGGAGCACGCCCACCGCGACCTGCTGGCCGCCGACCCCGCCCACGAGACCGTCACCACCATCGCCTACCGCTGGGGCTTCGCCAGCCCGGGCCGGTTCAGCGCCTACTACCGCGCCGCCTACGGAATCCCGCCCAGCCGCACCCTGCGTCACGACTGACCGGAGACCCTAGTGGGCGGGGTGGCCCAGATCCGGGTCGTCGGGCACGGGGAGGTCGTGCTGGCGCAGCCGGGCGATGCGGATGTCGTCGGCGTAGACGGTGACGATGAACACGCTGCCCAGGAAGGCCAGCAGCGGGACCATCACCCGCAGCCAGGGCGGGCCCGGCAGCAGCGCCAGCACCGCGCAGATCGGCAGCATGACCGTGAGGTGGCGCAGCACGGTGCGGCCGCGCCAGCCCGCATCGGTCAGCTCGTGCCGCACCCATTCCCGGTTGGCGGGCGGCAGGCGGAAGCCGACCGCGAACTTCAGCTTGCCGCCCAGGCCCGGGTCACCAGGGATCCGGGGCACGAGAAGTCAGTCCTCGATCCGGCAGATCACAGTGCCCGAGGTTACCGTCTGGCCGACCTCGACGGCCAGGCCGGCCACGGTGCCGTCCTTGTGGGCGGTCAGCGGCTGCTCCATCTTCATCGCCTCGAGCACCACGATCGGGTCGCCGGCCGACACCGTCTGGCCGTCGGACGCGACCAGCTTGACGATCGTGCCCTGCATGGGGGTGGCCAGCTCGTCGCCGCCCCCGGCGGCGGCCGCGTGCTTGCTGCGGCGGCCGCCGCGGCGCTTCTCGGCCGCCTGGCCGTGGCCGGCCGCGGGCGCGGCCACGGTCAGCGCGGCCGGCACCACCACCTCGACCCGCTTGCCGCCGACCTCGATGATCATCCGCTCGCGGGGCCCGGGCTCCTCGGCCTCGTCGGCCTCCTGCGGCTCGAGGTCGGCCGCGGGCGCGAAGTCGGTCTCGATCCAGCGGGTGTAGACGCCGAACGGCTCGCCGGTGAAGGCCGGGTCGCGGACCACCGCGCGGTGGAACGGCAGCACGGTCGGCATGCCCTCGACCTTGAACTCGGCCAGCGCCCGGCGGGAGCGCTCGAGCGCCTGCTCGCGGGTGGCGCCGGTGACGATCAGCTTGCCGATCAGCGAGTCGTAGGCCTGGGGGACGGTCATGCCCGGCTCGTACCCGAGGTCGAGCCGGACCCCGGGCCCGGACGGCAGCTCCCAGGACCGGATCGGGCCGGGCGCGGGCATGAAGTTGCGGGCCGGGTCCTCGGCATTGATGCGGAACTCGATCGAGTGGCCGCGCGGGGCCGGGTCGTCGTAGCCGATCGGCTCGCCGTCGGCGATCCGGAACATCTCCCGCACCAGGTCGAGGCCGGTGACCTCCTCGCTGACCGGGTGCTCGACCTGCAGCCGGGTGTTGACCTCGAGGAAGCTGATCGAGCCGTCCTGCCCGACCAGGAACTCGCAGGTGCCCGCGCCCCGGTAACCGGCCCGGCGCAGGATCGCCTTGGACGAGGAGTACAGCAGGCCGACCTGCTCGGCCGACAGGAACGGGGCAGGCGCCTCCTCGACCAGCTTCTGGTGGCGGCGCTGCAGGGAACAGTCGCGGGTGGAGACGATCACCACGTTGCCGTGCGCGTCGGCCAGGCACTGGGTCTCCACGTGCCGCGGCCGGTCCAGGTAACGCTCGACGAAGCACTCGCCGCGGCCGAACGCGGCCACCGCCTCGCGCACCGCCGACTCGTACAGGTCGGGGATCTCCTCCATCTTCCAGGCGACCTTGAGCCCGCGGCCGCCGCCGCCGAACGCGGCCTTGATCGCGATCGGCAGGCCGTGCTCCTCGGCGAACGCGACGACTTCCTCGGGGCCGGACACCGGGTCGGAGGTGCCCGGGGTGAGCGGGGCCTCGACCTCGAGCGCGATGTGGCGGGCGCGAACCTTGTCGCCGAGCGCCTCGATGGCTTCCGGCGGCGGCCCGATCCAGGTCAGCCCGGCCGCTTCCACGGCCCGGGCGAAGTCGGCGTTCTCGGCCAGGAATCCGTAGCCGGGGTGCACGCCGTCGGCGCCCGACTCGGTGGCGATCTTGACGATCTTGTCGATGTCCAGGTAGGTCTCGGCGGCGGTCGCCCCGTCCAGCGCGTACGCCTCGTCGGCGAGCCGGGTGTGCAGCGCGTCGATGTCCTGCTCGGCATAGATGGCGACACTGGTCAGACCGGCATCCCGGCAGGCCCGGATGACGCGGACCGCGATCTCGCCACGATTCGCGATGAGGACCTTCCGCACGGCTACCTCTTCTCTGGATTGGCACCCATCGATGCCGGGTTCGTGCCTATCGTCGGATTGGTCGCCGGCCGCGACGGAGCCACCTGAAACGGAAATGTAAGGAGTCTAGCTTCGGCCGCTCTGTGATGATCTACCCGGCTCCGGCCGCGCCGAGTCAGCGTCCAGCCCAATCGGCGGGAATTCACCGTCTGGCCCCGTGATTACGGAATGACACTTCCGGTGCTGGGTAAGAGCCAGCGACCGGTATGCCCGTGGTCGGCCCGACCGCACCGGCCTGCCGACCCGGCGCATACTCACCGTTAGATTCACTCCGGTTGCAAGAAGGACGTTCCCGCATGAACCGGTACAAATAACCTCACAGGTCGCTCCGTAACCGTAGATGTCTCCCGGTGTAGGCCCTTCCTCAACCGAAGCGTGACCTCCGGTACGTAGAGTGAGCGGCACTATCGGTTGTGGTATCGCCAGCCCCTCATCAGGCGTTACGCAGCCGCCCGGTACCCCGGACGCCGCCGTCCGGTGCACCAGAGTCGCAAAATAACGTGCGTGTACGCGTCAGCCCTGCATGGGCGGGCTGGCTCCCGCGTCTCGCCGGAAGGAGCCCCGTGCAGCAGTTCATCCCGGGGGGCCGCAGATGAACATCGTCGGTCTCCTGGTCTCATGCGCTGCCGCCGTGAGCCTCTGGGTAGGCGCGTCCCGTCAGGAAGCAGGCACCGCCCGGGGATACCGCTGGCTGGCCGGGACCGCGGTGTTCTGGTTCGCCGGGCTGCTGGCCGACCAGCTGTTCGCCGGGTCGTTCGGCGGGTCCGGCCCGCTGTCGCTGGCCGACGTGGCCCCCCTGCTGGCGATGGGGCCGCTGGTGGTCGGGGTGCTGGCGCTGGCGGCCGAGCCGCCCGCCGGGGGCTGGCGGGACGGCACCGAGCCGGCCATCACGGCCGAGGGGGCCGACTCCCGGTCGATCCTGTCGGCCCTGGCCGACGGCTACGTGATGGCGATCGCGCTGCTCGTCATCGGCTGGGTCACGCTGTTCGGGGCCGACTACCGGCACTCGGGCGAGGGAGCCGGCACGTTCCTGCAGGGTCTGGTGCACCCGCTGGTCGACGCGGCCGTGCTCGGCATGCTGCTGCCCGCGCTGACCGCCGCCTGGCGCCGGGTCGGCCTGCCTTACCTGGCGCTGTTCGCGATCGGGGTGGGGGACGCGCTCGGCGTCTCGTCCCGGCTCTCGTCCGGCCATTCCTCGACCGCCCAGCAGGTGACCCAGATCCTGGCGTTCGTCCTGCTCGGGCTCACCCCCTGGATGTCGCGGGCGCACGTGCCGGAGATGCGGCGGCTGCCGCGCAGCATCCCCGGCTCGGGCCGGATCGTCGGCTCCGGCCGGGCCACCGTGGTCTCCGCCCTCACCGTCGCGGTGGCCACCCTGGTGGTGCTGATCCGCGAGATCATGGGCACCCCCGACTCGGCCCTCGCGGTCGCGGTCGCCAGCCGCCCGGCCGGGCTGGCCGTCATCCTCGCGGGCGGCGCCGCCCTGCTGGTCCTGGTGGCCCGGGTGCTGGTGCTGATCTGGGAGACCAGCATGGTGCTGCGGGTCTGGCGGGAGTCCAGCGGCAGCCTGCGCGAGCTGGCCGACCGCACCGCCGACGTGGTCATGGTCACCGACCTGGACGGGCGGATCAGCTACGCCAGCCCGGCCGTCGGCGACTTCGGGTACAGCCCGGAGGAGATGGTGGGCCTGCGGCTGGCCGAGCTGGTGCACCCCGAGGACCTGTCGGTGGCGCTGCGGGCCACCCAGGCCGCCCTCGGCCAGCCGGGCGACGACCCGGCCGCCGACGACCCGGCCGCCGAGGCGCCGGCCGACGAGGCAGCCGACCCTGAGCCCGCCGAGCCGGCCCCAGCCGACGGCGCCAAGGACGCCGGCCAGGCCGAAGCCCAGGCCGAAGACGAGGTGACCGGCCGGTTCCCGGTCCGGGCGCGGACCGCCGACGGGACCTGGCGGCACATCGAGTCCACGATCATGCGCTACCGGGTCCCCGGCGAGCCGGACCAGCTGCTGGTCACCGCCCGCGACATCAGCGACCAGGTGGCGCTGCGCCAGCAGGTCACCCACCTGACCTTCCACGACGGTCTGACCGGGCTGCCGAACCGGGCCTACCTGGAGGAGCGGGCCCGGGACGGGCTGCGCCGCCGCGGCGACGGCACCGAGGCCGGGGTCGTCTTCCTCGACCTCGACGGCTTCACCGCGGTCAACGACTCGGTCGGCCACGGCGCCGGCGACCTGGTGCTGGCCCAGGCGGCCCGGCGGCTGCGGGCGATCGTGCCCGCCCACGACACCGTGGCCCGCTGGGGCGGCGACGAGTTCGCGGTGCTGATCGACAACGCTTCGGGCGTGCAGGACATCGCCGACATCGCCGAGCGGATGGCCGGGACGATCAGCTCGGCGCCGTTCCGGGTGGCTGACCGGGACATCGCGATGACCGCGGCCGTCGGGGTCGCGCTGGCCGACGGCTCGCCCCCCGGCCTGGTGCTGCGCAACGCCGACGTGGCCATGTCCAAGGCCAAGGACAGCGGTGGCGGCCGGGTCGAGGTGTTCGCCGCCCACATGCACGCCGACGTCGTGCGCCGCCTGGAGCTGGCCAGCGACCTGCAGGGGGCGATCTCCCGGCAGGAGCTGACCGTGCAGTACCAGCCGGTCGTGGACCTGGAGACCAGCAAGGTGATCGGGGCCGAGGCGCTGGTCCGCTGGTGGCGGGACGGCGCCGCGGTGCCGCCCGCCGACTTCCTGGACGTGGCCGAGGACTCCGGCCTGATCGTCCCGCTCGGCGCCTGGGTGCTGTCGACCGCCTGCGGCCAGGCGGCCGCCTGGCGGGCCGCGGGCTGGGACATCAGCGTCTCGGTCAACCTGTCGGCCCGGCAGATCAACTCGCCCCGGTTCCCGGAGTCGGTGGCGGCCGCGCTGGCCGAGAGCGACCTGCCCGCCGAGGCGCTGATCGTCGAGGTCACCGAGCGGGTGCTGGTCGAGGACGGCGGGCTGATGGTCGAACGGCTGGCCGACCTGCGGCGGCTGGGGGTCCGGCTCGCCATCGACGACTTCGGCACCGGCTACGCCTCGCTGGCCTACCTGCGCGGGCTGCCGGTCGACATCATCAAGATCGACCCGTCGTTCGTGGCCGGCCTCGGCCACGACGACACCCTCACCCTCCTGACCCGCACGATCGTCCAGGTCGGCCACGATCTCGGCATCATGGTGGTGGCCGAGGGCATCGAGCACCAGGGCCAGCTGCGGCTGCTGCGCGAGATGGGCTGCGGCTACGGCCAGGGCTTCCTGGTCGCCCGGCCGATGGCCGCGCCCGGGGTCGAGTCGCTGATCACCGGCGGCCCGGCCGGTGGTCACGGCGGGCACGGTGGGCCGGCCGAGCCGGACCGGCCCGCCGGTCCCGGCGGCGGCGCCGAGCACAGCCCGGTCGCCGACCACCATGCCGTCAGCGGCCTGGCCGACGGGAACGGGAACGGCGGCGGCAGCCACCGGGACCACGAAGAAGGCCACGGCGACGCCGAGCGCCCGACCAAGCTGGGCCGTGACGCCTACCGGGACTCCGGCCCGAGCATGATCGCCGGCGCCGCCTCCTGACCGGGGCCGAGACGGCTTGGGTGGACCAAGCCGTCTCGGCAGGTGAGACAAAGGGGCGACCAAGTTGACGAGGCGGGCCGGACAGGGCATGGTGTCTGATGTGAACTTGACCTTCATTCTGGTACTTGGACAGCGCGCAGGCCGCTGACCAAGCCAGCTTCTGCGCGCTCCCCTCGACTGCCACCCGGCACGAGGGGTTTTTTAATGCCTAGTGTCTCGCCGACAAGGAAAAATCGGATGACTGAGCAGACGAAACCCGCCGCTCCCACGCGCGCCCACGGCAGCCCGACGCCGCTGGAAGTCGCGCGGGCGGTGCATCGTGACTCGGCCGGATCCGGCGGCCGCGACGCGGGTGGCCCCGACGCGCGCAGCGACCAGGGCGCCACCGGCCAGGACTTCCCGCCCCCGGCCGAGGCGGCCAGCGCCGTCCCGGCCAGCGCTGCCCCGAGCAGTGCCACCGCCAGTGCCAGCGCCGCCCCGGCGCCGGACGGCAGCGCCGCCCCGGCCACCCCCGCGACCCCGGCCGGCCCGGCCGGCAGCGCCGCCAACGGCACCGCCAGCGCGGTCGCCCACGTGGCGGCGGGCGCGGGCAGCGCCAACGGCAGCCAGCCCGCCGCCAGCACCACCCCGGCCCCCGTGGCCCCCGGCAAGACCCGCCTGACCGGCGCCCAGGCCCTGGTCCGGGCGCTGGAGAACGTCGGCGTGGACGTGGTCTTCGGCCTGCCCGGCGGCGCCATCCTGCCCGCCTACGACCCGTTGCTGGACTCGCCCAAGGTCCGGCACATCCTGGTCCGCCACGAGCAGGGAGCGGGCCACGCCGCCACCGGCTACGCGCAGGCGACCGGCCGGGTCGGGGTGTGCATGGCCACCTCCGGGCCGGGCGCGACCAACCTGGTCACCCCGATCGCCGACGCCTACATGGACTCGGTGCCGATGGTCGCGATCACCGGGCAGGTGGCCACCCACCTGATCGGTACCGACGGGTTCCAGGAAGCCGACATCTCCGGCATCACCCTGCCCATCACCAAGCACAACTTCCTGGTCACCAACGCCGACGACATCGCCCGCACCATCGCCGAGGCGTTCCACCTGGCCGGCACCGGCCGTCCCGGCCCGGTGCTGGTCGACATCGCCAAGGACGCGATGACGGCGGAGACCGAGTTCAGCTGGCCGGTGCCGCTCGACCTGCCCGGCTACCACCCGGTCACCCGCCCGCACTCCCGGCAGATCCGCGAGGCGGCCCGGATGATGACCGGCGCCCGGCGCCCGGTGCTCTACGTCGGCGGCGGCATCATCAAGGCCGGCGCCGCCCCCGAGCTGCTCGAGCTGGCCGAGCTGACCGGCATCCCGGTCGTCACCACGCTGATGGCCCGGGGCGCGTTCCCCGACGGGCACCAGCAGCACCTGGGCATGCCGGGTATGCACGGCTCGGTGGCGGCGGTCGGCGCGCTGCAGAAGTCCGACCTGCTGATCGCGCTGGGGGCCCGGTTCGACGACCGGGTGACCGGCAACCTGGCCTCGTTCGCGCCGGACGCCCAGGTCATCCACGCCGACATCGACCCGGCCGAGATCTCCAAGAACCGGCGGGCCGACGTGCCGATCGTCGGTGACTGCCGGGAGGTGATCTCCGACCTCATCACCGCGGTGAAGTCCGAGCACCAGGCCGGGCGGCGCGGCGACCACGACGCCTGGTGGGCCCAGCTGGACGCCTGGCGCACCACCTACCCGGTCGGCTACGACGAGCCGGCCGACGGCACCCTGGCCCCGCAGTACGTGATCAAGCGGATCGGCGAGATCGCGGGCCCGCACGCCATCTACGCGGCCGGGGTCGGCCAGCACCAGATGTGGGCGGCCCAGTTCATCAGCTACCAGCACCCGCGGACCTGGCTGAACTCCGGTGGCGCGGGCACGATGGGCTACGCCCTGCCGGCCGCGATGGGCGCCAAGATGGGCATGCGCGACACCCCCGTGTGGGCGATCGACGGCGACGGCTGCTTCCAGATGACCAACCAGGAGCTGGCCACCTGCGTGCTCGAGGGCATCCCGATCAAGGTGGCGGTCATCAACAACGGCAACCTCGGCATGGTCCGGCAGTGGCAGACGCTGTTCTACGGCGAGCGCTACTCCAACACCGACCTGCGCCGGGCGGGTACGTCGGCCGACTTGCCGGGGGCGGTGCCGAGCGCGCCCGAGGCCCCGCAGTCGGTGGCCGGCACCCGGGTGCCCGACTTCGTGAAGCTGGCCGAGGCCTACGGCTGCGCCGCCATCCGGGTCGAGCGGCCCGAGGACGTGGACGCCGCCATCAACCAGGCGATGGAGATCAACGACCGGCCGGTCGTGATCGACTTCATCGTGCACCGGGACGCGATGGTGTGGCCGATGGTCCCGGCCGGCACCAGCAACGACGACATCCAGTTCGCCCGCGACATGGCCCCCGACTGGGGCGGCGCCGAGTAATCGGCGCTGACAAAAGAGGCAGAGTAGCTATGAGCAGACACACGCTGTCCGTGCTGGTCGAGAACAAGCCTGCGGTCCTGGTGCGGATCGCCGGGCTGTTCTCCCGGCGCGGGTTCAACATCGACTCGCTGGCGGTCGGCCCGACCGAGCACCAGGAGATCTCCCGGATGACGATCGTGGTGAACTGCGACGAGCACCCGCTCGAGCAGGTCACCAAGCAGCTCAACAAGCTCGTCAACGTGCTCAAGATCGTTGAGCTCGAGCAGGAGCAGGCGGTCCAGCGCGAGCTGCTGCTGATCAAGGTCCGGGCCGACACCGAGAGCCGGTCCAAGGTGCTGGAGACCGTCCAGCTGTTCCGGGCCAAGGTGGTCGACGTGGCCCTCGACGCGGTGACGGTCGAGGCCACCGGCAACCGCGACAAGCTCGACGCGCTGATCCGGGTGCTGGAGCCGTTCGGCATCAAGGAACTGGTCCAGTCGGGCATGGTGGCGGTCGGCCGCGGTGGCCGTTCCATCACCGATCGGGCGCTGCGCCCGGTCGAGCGCAGCGCCTGACGGCACCTGCGGCCGGCGTCCGACGGCGCCCCGGGGCTCCCGCCCAGACGGCGCCGGCCAACCCGGCTTCGCCCCCCGTTACCGCCCTTTATCCAAAGAAAAAAGAAAGGCCAGGCAGTGGCAGAGATTTTCTACGACGACGACGCCAACCTCGGAGCGATCCAGGGCCGGCACGTCGCCGTGATCGGATACGGCAGCCAGGGACACGCGCACGCGCTCTCCCTCCGGGATTCCGGCGTGGACGTGCGGATCGGCCTGCCCGAGGGGTCGAAGAGCCGGGCCAAGGCCGAGGAGGACGGCCTGCCGGTGTTCACCCCGGCCGAGGCGACCGAGCAGGCCGACCTGATCATGATTTCGGCCCCCGACACCGTTCAGCGCAAGCTGTACGAGGAGTCGATCGCCCCCAACCTGGTCGACGGCGACGCGCTGTTCTTCGCGCACGGCCTGAACATCCGCTACGGCATGATCCAGCCGCCCGCGGGCGTCGACGTGTGCATGGTCGCCCCCAAGGGCCCCGGCCACCTGGTCCGCCGCCAGTTCGCCGCCGGCCGCGGCGTCCCGGTGCTGGTCGCCGTCGAGCGGGACGCGACCGGCAACGCCTGGCCGCTGACCCTGGCCTACGCCAAGGGCATCGGCGGGACCCGGGCGGGCGCGCTCAAGACCACGTTCACCGAGGAGACCGAGACCGACCTGTTCGGTGAGCAGGCGGTGCTCTGCGGCGGCGTCTCCGAGCTGATCAAGGCCGGCTTCGGCACCCTCGTGGAGGCGGGCTACCAGCCCGAGGTCGCCTACTTCGAGTGCCTGCACGAGATGAAGCTGATCGTCGACCTCATGTACGAGGGCGGCATCTCCAAGATGTACTGGTCGTGCTCGGACACCGCCGAGTTCGGCGGTTACACCCGCGGCCCGCGCATCATCAACGAGCAGACCCGCGAGGAGATGCGCAAGATCCTCGGCGAGATCCAGGACGGCCAGTTCGCCCGCGAGCTGGTGGAGGAGTTCGACGCCGGCTCGCCGAACTTCCTCAAGCGCCGCGAGGCCGAGCACAACGAGCAGATCGAGCAGGTCGGCGCCAAGCTCCGCCCGCTGATGAGCTGGATCGGCGACGAAGAAGAGTGACCTCCGCCCGCCGCCGGCCTGGTGACTTATCGGGCCGGCGGCGGGCGAACCCGTTCCGATCACCACTAAGGTCTTCCCATGTCTTCTCGCACCATCAGGCTGGCCGTCATCGGCGGCGACGGCATCGGTCCCGAGGTCACCGCCGAGGCGCTCAAGGTCCTGCGGGCCGCCGCCCCCGACGTGAGCATCGACGAGACCGAGTACGACCTGGGCGCCCGCCGCTGGCACCGGACCAGCGAGACGCTGCCGGACGCGGTGCTGGAGGAGATCCGCGGGCACGACGCGATCCTGCTCGGGGCGGTCGGCGACCCCAGCGTGCCCAGCGGCGTGCTCGAGCGCGGGCTGCTGCTGCGGCTGCGGTTCGAGCTCGACCAGTACGTGAACCTGCGCCCGGTCCGGCTGTTCCCCGGGGTCGTCACCCCGCTGGCCAACGTCGGCCCCGACCAGCTCGACATGATCGTGGTCCGCGAGGGCACCGAGGGTCCCTACACCGGCGCGGGCGGGGTCATGCGCAAGGACACCCCGGCCGAGATCGCCACCCAGGAGAGCCTGAACACCGCGTTCGGGGTCGAGCGGGTCGCCCGTTACGCGTTCAGCAAGGCCGCCACCAGGCCCCGCCAGAAGCTGACCCTGGTGCACAAGACCAACGTGCTGACCTTCGCCGGCGACCTCTGGCAGCGGACCGTCGACCGGCTGGCCAAGGAGTTCGCCGACGTGGCGGTGGACTACTGCCACGTGGACGCGGCCTCGATGTTCTTCGTCAGCCAGCCCGAGCGGTTCGACGTGGTGGTGACCGACAACCTGTTCGGCGACATCCTGACCGACCTGGGGGCGGCCGTGGCCGGCGGCATCGGCCTGGCCGCCAGCGGCAACATCAACCCCGAGGGCACCGCCCCCAGCATGTTCGAGCCGGTGCACGGCAGCGCGCCCGACATCGCGGGCAAGCAGAAGGCCGACCCGACCGCCGCGATCCTGTCGGCCGCGATGCTCTGCGACCACCTGGGGCTGACCGCCGAGGCGGCCAAGATCGAGCAGGCCGTGTCCGACGACCTGGTCGAGCGGCAGGGCGAGTGGGCCCGCCGCAGCACCCCCGAAATCGGCGACGACATCGCCCGGCGAGTAACCGGCTAGGGCGGTGCGCACGGCGCCGCCCGGCCTCCAGCGGGCGGCGCGTCATCCCGGGCCGTCCGCGTCCAAGTTCCGTTCCTGGACGTCCGGGACCGCCTGCGGGAATCCTCCTGCGCTGATCCCGGCGTAAGGTTTATCGTGCTCCGCCGGGTGACCGGCGGTGTAAGGAGGATTGATGACTGCGACTGAGCCGCTCAAGACCGGGCAGGCCGAGATTTCGTTCGACGTCCGGCCGTCCGCCAGCCCGGTTCCGGTCGCCGACCGCGAGCAGCTGCTGGCCAACCCGGCGTTCGGCACCCGGTTCACCGATCACATGATCACCCTGCGGTGGAACCAGGCCGACGGCTGGCACGACGGGCGACTGGAGGCCTACGGCCCCTTCACCCTGGACCCGGCCACGGCCGTGTTCCACTACTCGCAGGAGTTCTTCGAGGGGCTGAAGGCCTACCGGCAGGCGGGCGGCTCGATCGCGATGTTCCGCCCGCAGGCCAACGCGACCCGGTTCAACAGCTCGGCCCGCCGGATGGCCATGCCCGAGCTGCCGGAGGAGACCTTCGTCCGCGCGCTCGAGCTGCTGGTCACCCAGGACCGCGAGTGGGTGCCCGCGGCCGAGGAGATGAGCCTCTACCTGCGGCCGTTCATGATCGCCACCCAGGCCGGGCTGGGCGTGAACCACCCGTCGTCGAGCTACCTGTTCTCGATCATCGCCTCGCCGAGCGGCGCCTACTTCTCCGGCGGGGTCAAGCCGGTGACGGTCTGGCTGTGCGACGACTACACCCGGGCCGCCCCCGGCGGGACCGGCGAGGTCAAGTGCGGCGGCAACTACGCGGCCGCCTTCGTGGCCCAGCGCGAAGCGGTCGAGAACGGCTGCGACCAGGTCGTCTGGCTGGACTCGGCCGAGCACCGCTGGGTCGAGGAGATGGGCGGGATGAACCTGTTCTTCGTCTACGGACGGGGCGACCAGGCCCGGATCATGACCCCCGCCCTGACCGGCACCCTGCTGCCCGGGATCATCCGCGACTCGCTGCTCAAGCTGGCCCCCGACCTCGGCATCCAGGCGGTCGAGGGCCGGATCTCGACCGACCAGTGGCAGGCCGACAGCGCCTCCGGCGAGCTGACCGAGGTGTTCGCCTGCGGCACGGCCGCGGTCATCACCCCGGTCGGCAAGGCCAAGGGCCCGCACGGCGAGTGGCTGGTCGGGGACGGCCACCCGGGCCCGGTCACCATGCGGCTGCGCGACGAGCTGCTCGGCCTGCAGTACGGTCAGCGCCCCGATCCGTACGGCTGGATCCACAAGGTCTGCTGAACATCATTTTCCGAAAACGTCTCAAATCCTGAGACGTTTTTGACGAGGGCCGGGCGTCGTGTGGCACACTGCCCACATGACGTCCGGCCGCATCATTATCGGCAGGCGCGTTAGCGGGTAACGAGCAAGACCGCTGACGCGCAGACCTCTCGCATGCCGCGAGGGGTCTTTTTTGTGGCCTCAGCGCCTTTCCGGATGCCGACCCTCGAAGAACGGACCAGCCAGCATGACCAGCACCGTGCCTGACGACAGCTTCCACGTCTACGACACCACCCTGCGCGACGGCGCCCAGCAGGAGGGGCTGAACCTCACCGTCGCCGACAAGCTGGCGATCGCGTCCCACCTGGACGGCCTGGGGGTCGGCTACATCGAGGGCGGCTGGCCCGGCGCCATCCCCAAGGACACCGAATTCTTCCGCCGCGCCCAGCGCGAGCTGGAACTCAAGCACGCGCAGCTCGCCGCGTTCGGCGCGACCCGCCGGCCCGGCGCCAAGGCACCCGATGACCCTCAGGTCGCCGCGCTGCGCGAGTCGGGCGCGCCGGTCGTGACGCTTGTCGCCAAGAGTCACGACCGGCACGTCCGGCTGGCCCTCCGGACTACGCTGGAGGAGAACCTGGCCATGATCCGGGAGACGGTCGAGCACCTGCGCGCCAACGGCCAGCGGGTGTTCCTGGACGCCGAGCACTTCTTCGACGGGTACCGGTCGGATGCGGCCTACGCGCTGGAGGTGGTGCGGACCGCGGTCACCGCCGGGGCCGAGGTGGTCGCCCTGTGCGACACCAACGGCGGCATGATGCCGAACGAGCTCGGCGACGTGGTCACCGCGGTGGCGGCCGCGACCGGCGCCCGGCTCGGCATCCACTGCCACGACGACACCGCCTGCGCGGTCGCCAACACCCTGGTCGCCGTGGACGCGGGCGTGACCCACGTCCAGGGCACCGCCAACGGCTACGGCGAACGGGCCGGCAACGCCAACCTGTTCAGCGTGGTGGCCGGGCTGCAGCTGAAGAAGGGCCGCCCGGTGGTGCCGGACGGCTGCCTGGGCGAGCTGACCCGGATCGCCCACTCGATCAGCGAGGTCACCAACGTGACCCCGAACGGCCACCAGCCCTACGTGGGGGTGTCGGCGTTCGCGCACAAGGCCGGGCTGCACGCGTCGGCCGTCAAGGTCGACCCGATGCTCTACCAGCACATCGACCCGGCCCTGGTCGGCAACGACATGCGCATGCTGGTCTCGGACATGGCGGGCCGCGCCTCGGTCGAGCTCAAGGGCAAGGAACTGGGCTACGACCTGTCCGGCGACAAGGCGGCCCTCGGCCGGGTGGTGGACCGGGTCAAGGAGCTGGAGGCCCGCGGCTACACGTTCGAGGCGGCCGACGCCTCGTTCGAGCTGCTGCTGCGCGGCCAGCTCGACCCGGACGGCGAGACCCGCGACCGGCACTTCGAGGTCGAGTCCTGGCGGGTCATCATCGAGCGCCGCAAGGACGGCGAGCTGGTCAGCGAGGCCACCGTCAAGCTCACCGCCAAGGGCGAGCGGGTGGTGGCCACCGGCGAGGGCAACGGCCCGGTCAACGCGCTCGACAAGGCGCTGCGGATCGCGCTCGAGCGGACCTACCCCGAACTGGCCAGCCTCGAGCTGGCCGACTACAAGGTCCGCATCCTCGAAGGCACCCACGGCACCGGCGCGGTGACCCGCGTCCTGATCGAGTCCGACGACGGCACCGGCCGCCCCTGGAACACCGTCGGCGTCGACGAGAACATCATCGCCGCCTCCTGGCAGGCCCTGGAGGAGGCCGTCACCTACTGCCTGCTCCGCTCCGGCCACCAGCCCGGCTGAATCGTCCCGCGCCCGGGGCTGCGAGCCGGCCCCGGGCGCACGTCACGCGGCTACCGGTCGTAGACCGTGCTGCGATGGGCGATCTTCACGACCAGGACAACCAGTTCCGACTCGTGGATCTCGTACAGCACCCGGTAGTCACCGACCCGGACGCGCCACGCTCCGGACACTTTGCTGAATGACAAGTTCATAGGCCACGGGCTGAGCGTACGCGCGCGGCTACAGGTCCGCTTCTGCCTTGGCCTGGTCCCACGGAATTACCGGCTCGCCCTCATCGCGCCTCGCGCGAGCCGCCCGGACATCGGCTGCGTCTTCAAGCTCGGCGAACAGCGCCTCGGCCTGTCCCGGCGTCATCTGTTCCAGCAGGGCTGCGAACTCAGCCGGGACGATTCCCGCCAGTCGTTCGCCGTCGTGCCCGACCAGATACACCACTTGGCCGCGGGCGGCCTCGTGGGCAGCGTCGGCCGCTGCCGGAACATCGTCGAGCGGTAGCTCGCTCATCTGACCCTCATCCTCCAAGTGCGTTCTCGACCAGAGTAAAGGGGCTCAGCGCCTCCCTACAGAGTAGAGCGGCACTCGACGATGGGTAATTTCAAGCCGCCGCCCCGAAAGAGGCGCCCGGCCGCGGAATCCGTCGTCATCGAGTAGGCGAGCGCGGCTACCTGTAGTGCCCGTTTAGGGTGGGACTCATGGACGACAAGGAGATCCTCACCCGCATCGACGAGCTCGTCGCCTCCGAGCATGAGCTCCGCGGCAAGCTGGCGGCCGGGGAACTGACCACCACCGAGGAACACCAGCAGCTCAAGAGCGTCGAAGAGGCTCTTGACCAGGCGTGGGACCTGCTGCGGCAGCGTCGCGCCCGCCGCGAGTTCGGGGAGGACCCGAGCGTGGTGGACAACCGCCCGGTAACCGAGGTCGAGAATTACCAGCAGTAGGAGCCGGGCGCCTCAGTAGGCTCTAGCCCTGGAGCCGCTGAGGCAAACTACCGCCTGGCCCGTCTGCTGGAGGACGAAGGAGAGCCGTGCGTATCGCAAGGTTCGCCATGGGGGGCGATGTCGCCTATGGCGTGGTCGAAGAGGACCAGGGCGGCGGGATCTCCGCCGCTGGGCTCGATTCCCCCGGGACATCGAGCGCGTCCGGCGGGACGGACCGGCCGCTGGTCATCGCCGAGCTACGGGGGCACCCGTTCGGGACCGACCCGGCCGGAGTGCAGTTCACCGGCCGCCGGTTTCCGCTCGCGGACGTCCGGCTGCTGGCCCCGGTGCTGCCGAGCAAGGTCGTCGCGGTGGGCAAGAACTACGCCGACCACGCCCAGGAGATGGGCAGCGAGGCCCCGGCCGAGCCGGTGCTGTTCCTCAAGCCGTCGACCTCGGTCGTCGGCCAGGGCGACGCGATCGCCTACCCGATCAAGCTGACCGAGCGGGTCGACTACGAGGGTGAGCTGGCCGTCATCATCGGCCGGCTCTGCCGCGAGGTGCCGATGGACCGCGCCCAGGACGTGATCTTCGGCTACACCTGCGCCAACGACGTGACCGCGCGCGACCTGCAGACCCGCGACGGCCAGTGGACCCGGGCCAAGGGTTTCGACACGTTCTGCCCGATCGGCCCCTGGATCGAGACCCAGGCCGACCCGACCGACCTGGCCCTCACCACCTCGGTGAACGGCGAGGTCAAGCAGCACGCCCGCACCTCGGAGATGGTGCACGACGTGCCCACCCTGATCGCGTTCGTCAGCCAGGTCATGACGCTGCTGCCGGGCGACGTGATCCTGACCGGCACCCCGGCCGGGGTCGGCCCGCTGCAGCACGGCGACGAGGTGTCGGTGACGATCGAGAGCATCGGCACGCTGCGGAACCGGGTGGTCATCCGTGACTGACCCCTGGTCGGGGGGTCAGTACGCAGGGTCGGTCCGGGTCCGGTTCGCGCCGTCGCCCGGCGGTCACCTGCACGTCGATGAGCTGCGCACCGCCCTGTTCGGCTGGGCGTTCGCCCGGCACACGGGCGGCGCCTTCGTACTGTCCATCGACGACGTCGACGGCCCCGGGGACGGCACCGCCGAGGTCGCCGAGGAGCACGTCGCGGCCGCCCGGGAGGCCCTGCACTGGCTGGGCCTGAACTGGGACGAGGGCCCCGACCAGGGCGGCCCCTACGGTCCCTACCGGCAGAGCGAGCGGATCGAGCTCTACCACCAGTGGGCCCAGCGGTTCCTCGACACCGGCTACGCCTACTGGTGCTACTGCAGTCCCGAGGAGCTGGCCGCCCGGCACGAATCGGGCGCCGGCACCAGCGACTACGACCGCTACTGCCGGACCCTGACCCCGGACCAGGTGCAGGCCTACCTGGCCGAAGGGCGCCAGCCGGTGCTGCGGTTCCGGATGCCGGACGGCTCGACCACGTTCACCGACCTGCTCGGCGGCGAGCTGACCGTCGACCACCAGGCCGTCCCCGACTTCGTGCTGATGCACGCCGACGGCCGCCCGCTGCACGGCCTGACCAGCGCCGTCGACGACGCGACGATGCGGATCAGCCACGTCATCCGTGACACCAGCCAGCTGCCCGCCACCCCCCGGGAGCTGGCCGTGTACCGGGCCATGGGCCTTCCCGAGGACCAGTTCCCGGTGTTCGCGCACGTGGCCGGCCTGGTCGGCGAGGACGGGGAGAAGCTGTCCCGGCACCACGCGGTCACCGCGATCGACCGCTACCGGCGGGACGGGTTCGTGCCCGAGGCGCTGGACAACTATCTGGCGTCGCTGGGCTGGTCCCCCGAGGACGGCCGGGCCGAGTTCACCGTCGATGACCTGGTCGGCGGGTTCGACCTGGCCCGGGTCAGGACCAGCGCCGCCGAGTTCGACCCGGCCGAGCTGGAAACGCTCAACGGCACCAAGATCCGGGCGCTGACCCCGGCCGACTTCGCCCGCCGCATCGTGCCCTTCCTGGCCCAGTCCGGGCTGGTGACCGAGCCGCTCAGCAGCGACCAGATGTGGTTCATCCGCGACGGGGCCCCGCTCATCCAGGACCGGATCACCCGGCTGACCGAGGTCCCCGCCCAGCTGGCGTTCCTGCTGGTGCCCGACCCCGGCTTCCACCCGCAGCCCGCCGACGCGGCCGCGGTGCTCACGGCCGAGGCCGCCACCCCGCTCAAGGCGGCCGCCGAGGCGCTGGCGGCGCTGCCCGACTGGACCGCCGAGGCCATCGAGCAGGCCCTGTCGGCCGCGCTGGTCGACGGCCCCGGCCCCGGCCCCGGCCCCGAGGCGGCCCGGACCCCGGTCCAGGTGGCGGTCACCGGCCGCCGCGAAGGGCCGCCGCTGCCCGGCTCGCTGGCCCTGCTGGGCCGCGAGCGCACCCTGGCCCGGCTGGCCAGCGCCCAGGCCAGTCTGCCGAGCTGACTGCCCGGCTGCTCCGGATCAGCTGACGCCGTCCTGCCCACGGCTGTCTCACCGGCCCCGGCCGCGCTACCACTGCCGTCGACCCTGGCCGCCCCACCGACCCGCCTGCCTTACTCCGCCCCTTATGGTCAGCCCCGACCGCAATTGCGCCGTCCGAAATGCGGAGCAAGCTGCACGATAAACGAAGCTCAGTCGTGATCATCACGTTTAGACTGGGCAGCAGCGGCGGCGAAAGGGGCACCGGTGAAGCGTCCGACCATCGCCGACGTCGCTCTGCGAGCGGGCGTGACCAAGGCGGCGGTGTCGTTCGCCCTCAACGATCAACCCGGCGTTTCGGCCGCCACCCGCGAGCGCATCCTGGCCATCGCGGCCGAGGTCGGTTTCCAGCCCAGCAGCGCCGCCCGCGCCCTGTCGGGTGGCCGGGCCCAGGCGCTGGGTCTGGTCATCGAACGGCCCGGGCGGGTGCTGGGGGTCGAGCCGTACTTCATGCAGCTGATCTCCGGCATCCAGAGCGAGCTGGCCGGGCAGCACCTGACCCTGCTGTTCACGCTGGCCGAGGACCACGGTGCCGAGATCAGCCTGTACCGCGGGTGGTGGGCGCAGCGCCGGGTGGACGGGGTGTTCCTGGTCGACCTGGAGGTCGAGGACCCGCGGGTGCCGGTGCTGGAGGGGCTAGGCATGCCCGCCTTCGCGATCGGGGCGCCGCAGGCGGCCGGCACGCTGCCCGCGGTGGCGCCCAACACAAGCGCCGCCGCCGAGACCGCGATCGGCCATCTGGCCGGCCTCGGCCACCGCCGGATCGGCCGGGTCGCGGGCCGGGCCCACTACTGGCACACCGGCAACCGGGCCGAAACCGTGGCCGCCGCCTGCGCCCAGCGCGGCATCGAGCTGGTCACGGTGAGCGGCGACTACAGCCGCGAATCCGGTGCCCGCGCCACCCACGAGCTGCTGAGCCTGCCCGTCCCGCCCACCGCGATCCTCTACGACAACGACATCATGGCCGTCGCCGGTCTGGCCGAAGCGCAGCGCCTGGGCGTCCAGGTGCCCGGACAGGTGTCGATCATGGCCTGGGACGACTCGATCCTGTGCGAGCTGGTGCACCCCGCCCTGACCGCCCTGCGCCACGACATCAGCGGCGTCGGCGCCGCCGCGGCCCGCCGTCTCACCCAGCTCGCGGCCGGCGGCCCGGCCGAAGGCTTCACCGAGCCCGCCCCCACCCTGATGTCTCGCGGCAGTACCGCTCCCGTTCGCGGCCGTGGCTGATCTCCGCTAGACTGCGTGAACGCGAGCGGCTCTCCGCCGCCCCATTGGGGTATGGGGTAATTGGCAGCCCGACGGGTTCTGGCCCCGTTAGTCTAGGTTCGAGTCCTGGTACCCCAGCCGAGTTGGTTCACCGTGTTCAATGCCCCTTCGGGGGCATTTTCAATTTGGCCCGCAGTGTTTGCCCGGGGGACGACCCCCGGAACCCCCGCGCGGCCCTACCTACGGCTTCGGTGCTCGCCGGCCGCCTTCTTCTCGCCGTGGTTTTTCCCGAGACCGGACAGCGGCGCGCCGTACTTCGGTGCCCGCTGCGGTGGCCGTCCCGCTCGCGCCCGCACGCCGTCATCCCGGACGTCCTGCCCCCTCGCTCCGTCACCCCGGACGTCCCTGCTCACACCAAGCGCCGGTGGCCGCTGCCCGCCCGTCACCCTCGCCCCTCGCGCCCGCCCGGTCACCCTGGCCCCTCGCGCCCCGCCCTGGGCCCCGCGCCGCTACCCCCGGACGTGCCGCCCACACCAGCAGCCCGGGACCGCCCGGCCCCGCTCCGGTGCCGTCCCGCTCGCAGCAGACGTCGCCGCTGACCGCCCGTCGTTCGGCGCCGCCCGGATGTCCCGCCGCCACGTCACACACGTAACAAGCCCCCGGCGGTAAACCGCCGGGGGCAAAAGAGATCCCCGTCCGCGAGGGGGGGTTCGCGGACGGGGATGTTGAGGGAGAGCCGGGAATGGTCAGGCCGTGGGCTCTTCCCGGGGCGCGGCCGGGGGAGGGGAGCCCTCAATTCCGGGCATCTCCGGGATTACCAGCGACGCCGGGACCGCCCGCGGCCCCGCTCGGTGCCGGTCAGGCGGAGGATCAGCAGGATGATGACGGCGCCGATGATGGAGCCGATGAGGCCGGTGGCGTGGAACGAGTTGACCGAGACGGTGTGGTACTCGACCAGGTTTTCCACGAATCCGCCGACGAACGAGCCGACGATGCCGAGGATGATCGTGCCCAGGATGCCGATGGGGTCGGGACCGGGGATGAGGAGCCGCGCGATCAGGCCCGCGATGAGCCCGACGATGATGAGAACGATGATGAAGGTGACCATGCCGGCTTGATTCCCCAAACCGGGGCTGATATACGCACACTGCTCTTGCTCTGAACAAAAGGATCTTTACCGGGCGGGACGCCGGCAGGATATGGCCAGGTCGGAGCCGGTCGACGGGCAAAAATTCCAGAAATCTGGCGGCAAAAAATAGGTCCGCTGCCCCCTGCTGGGGCCTCCGCCGAGCCCGTCCAGCCCCCTCCCCAGCGCCCTTTTCAGGTTTTCCCGGCCCTGAGGACCGGGCCGGCGCGAACGGATCGGACGGCACTCCGTTTTGCTGACTTCCGCGTGGTGCACTAGTCTTACGCCGGTCACCAAACATGGTCCCGTCGTCTAGTGGCCCAGGACGCCGCCCTCTCAAGGCGGTAACGCCGGTTCGACTCCGGTCGGGACTACCACCCAGGCCGTGCGGCCCACAACGCACGGCCTTCGCGCTTTTACGGCCGGATCAGGACCAGACGAGCGAAGTGCGGGGTATCCAGGTATGGATTCTTCTGGCGACGTGGAGTACGTGAGCAAGCCGGGCGACGACGAGGACGGCGGCGTCGAGGTCATCATCACCACCGACACCTCGGCCGCCCCCCACAAGGCGGGCGAGGGCAAGCTCTACGTGATGCGCAACTCCGGCGACCCCGACGGCCCCAAGCTGTACTTCACCGAGGCCGAGTGGGACGCGTTCGTGCTCGGCGTCAAGGACGGCGAGTTCGACCTGGACGAGAACGGCAACCTGCCGCCCCTTCCCGGCCAGGGCTGACCCTCCCGGCCAGGGCTAACCCTGCGGGGCCAGGGCTGAAACGCACAACTTGCCCGGTTTAGCCGCCTGCAGGTTTGCCTTCCGGCTGCCAAGCCGAGAGTGAACGTTAAGGCTTGGCCGCTAACCTAAGCTCATGTTTGGACTTCCGGCGGGCGTGACCGCCTGCCTCTTCGACATGGACGGCGTCGTCACCCAGACCGCGCTGGTGCACGCGGCGGCCTGGAAGGACATGTTCGACAAGTTCCTCCGCCAGCGGGCCGAGCAGACCGGCGAGAAGTTCGTGCCGTTCGACGCCAACAAGGACTACGGCGATTACGTGGACGGCAAGCCGCGGCTGGACGGCACCCGTTCGTTCCTGGAGTCGCGGGGCATCCACCTTCCCGAGGGCAGCCCCGACGACAAGTCCGGGACCCCCACCATCAATGGTCTCAGCAACGAGAAGAACGACCTGGTGGTGGAGAAGATCCGCACCGACGGGGTCAAGGTCTACGACGACACGATCCGCTACATCAAGGCGGTCCGGGCCGGCGGCCTGCACACCGCGATCGTGTCGTCCAGCGCCAACACCGTCGACGTGCTGAACTCGGCCGGGATCTCCGACCTGTTCGACACCCGGGTGGACGCCCAGGTCGCCAAAAAGCAGAACCTGAAGGGCAAGCCGGCCCCGGACATGTTCCTGGCGGCCGCCAAGGCCCTGAACGTCCCGCCCGGCCAGGCCGTCGTGTTCGAGGATGCCCTGTCCGGCGTCGAGGCCGGGCACGCCGGGCACTTTGCCCTCACCGTCGGGGTTGACCGGGTGGGGGACGGGCACGGTGACGCGCTCCGCCAGCACGGCGCCGACGTCGTGGTGACCGACGTCGCCAGCCTTCTCGACCAGTAAGCCGGGCCAGTAAGCCTCGACCAACAAGCAACGTAGCGAACTGAGGGCGAAAGCATGATCAAGCAGGCCGCATACGGGGTTGAGCCGTGGAGTCTCAAGGAATCCGGGCTCAACATGGACCTGCTCGCGCAGAGCGAGTCGGTCTTCGCCCTCTCCAACGGGCACATCGGGCTCCGCGGCAATCTGGATGAGGGCGAGCCGCACGGGCTGCCCGGCACCTACCTGAACTCGTTCTACGAGCAGCGCCCGCTGCCGTACGCGGAGGCCGGTTACGGCTACCCCGAGTCCGGCCAGACGGTCATCAACGTCACCAACGGCAAGCTGATCCGGCTGCTGGTCGACGACGAGCCGTTCGACATCCGCTACGGCACCCTGAACTCGCACGACCGGGTGCTCGACCTGCGGGCGGGCACGCTCACCCGGCACGCGGACTGGACCTCGCCGGCCGGCTCGCGGGTCCGGGTCACCTCGACCCGGATGGTGTCGCTGACCCAGCGGGCCATCGCCGCCATCTCCTACACGGTCGAGCCGGTCGAGGGCCAGGTCCGGCTGGTGGCCCAGTCCGAGCTGGTGGCCAACGAGCAGCTGCCGGACAGCGGCCGCGACCCGCGGGCCGCCGCCGCCCTGGAGCAGCCGCTGGTCAGCGAGGAGTACAGCGCCGACAACGATGGCCAGTGCCGCGCCATCCTGGTGCACAGCACCCGGGTCAGCGGGCTGCGGATGGCGGCCGGGATGCTGCACGAGGTCGAGGGCCCGAGCCGGATGTCGATCCACAGCGAGGCCTACCCCGACGTCGGCCGGTCACTGATCGCCTGCGAGGTGCCGCTGGGTGAGAAGCTGCACATCGTCAAGTACATCGGCTACGGCTGGTCGTCGACCCGGTCCCGGCCCGCCGTGCGCGACCAGGTGGCGGCCGCGCTGGCGCTGGCCAAGCTGACCGGCTGGGAGCAGCTGCTGGCCGAGCAGCGGGCGTTCCTGGACGACTTCTGGGCCGGGGCCGACGTCGAAGTGCTGGGCGACCCGGAGATCCAGCAGGCGGTCCGGTTCGCGCTGTTCCAGGTGCTGCAGTCCGGCGTCCGGGCCGAGGGCCGGCCGATCGCGGCCAAGGGGCTGACCGGCCCCGGCTACGACGGGCACACGTTCTGGGACACCGAGACGTTCGTGCTCCCGGTGCTCAACCTCACCTCCCCGGCGGCGTCGGCCGACGCGCTGCGCTGGCGGCACACGGTGCTTCCGCTGGCCCGGGAGCGGGCCGAGGACCTCGGCCTCAAGGGCGCCGCGTTCCCGTGGCGGACGATCGACGGCCAGGAGTGCTCCGGCTACTGGCCGGCCGGTACGGCCGCGTTCCACATCAACGCCGACATCGCCCGGTCGGTGCTGGACTACGTGAACGCCACCGGCGACGAGAAGTTCGAGCGCGAGATCGGGGTCGAGATCCTGGTCGAGACGGCCCGGCTGTGGCGCAGCCTCGGCCACCACGACGCCGAGGGCCGGTTCCGCATCGACGGGGTGACCGGGCCCGACGAGTACAGCGCGATCAAAGACAACAACATCTTCACCAACCTGATGGCCCAGCGGAACCTGGCCGCCGCCGCCGACCTGGCCGAGAAGCACGACGACGTGGCCGAGCGGCTCGGAGTCTCTACCGAGGAGGCGGCCAGCTGGCGGGACGCCGCCAAGGCGATGATGATCCCCTACGACGAGCGGCTGGGCGTGCACCCGCAGCACGAGGACTTCACCGAGCACGCGGTGTGGGACTTCGACAACACGCCGGAGGAGAGCTACCCGCTGCTGCTGCACTACCCGTACTTCGACCTGTACCGCAAGCAGGTGGTCAAGCAGGCCGACCTGGTGCTGGCCATCCACCTGCGCGGTGACGCCTTCACCGACGAGCAGAAGGCCCGCGACTTCGCCTACTACGAGCCGATGACGGTCCGGGACTCCTCGCTGTCGGCCTGCACCCAGTCGGTGGTGGCGGCCGAGGTCGGCCAGCTCGAGCTGGCCCATGAGTACCTGGCCGAAGCGGCCCTGATGGACCTGCGCGACCTGGAACGCAACACCCGCGACGGCATGCACATGGCGTCGCTGGCGGGCGCCTGGATCGCGCTCGTGCAGGGGTTCGGCGGCATGCGGCAGACGCCGGACGGGCTCACGTTCGCCCCGCGGCTGCCCGACGGCATCTCCCGGCTGACGTTCCACATCCGCTACCGGGGCCGCACGTTCCGGGTCCGGGTGACCCGGCACGAGGCCACCTACGAGCTGCTGGAAGGCGAGGAGCTGGCGATCACCCACTTCGGTGAGAAGGTGACGCTGGGCGGCAAGGCCACCCGCCAGAAGATCCCCTCCATCACCGAGGGACCCCGCCCCAAGCAGCCCAAGGGCCGCGAGCCGATCACCCACCGGTAACCGCCGGGACCTGGCCCGGAACCGCAAGGCCTAGTCCACGTCGCCCAGGCCGTGCCGGTAGGCGTACTGGACGGCGTGGGCGCGGTCGCGGGCACCGGTCTTGGTGAAGATGTTGTTGATGTGGGTCTTCACCGTGGACGGGCTGACGGTGAGCGTGGCCGCGATCTCGGCGTTGGTGCGCCCGGTGGCGATGAGCGCCAGCACCTCGGCTTCGCGGGCGGTCAGCCCGTCCGGTAGTGGCCGCGACGGGGCCGCTCCGGGGGCCCGTCCGGTGGCGGCGACCAGGCGGGCGTGGACGGCCGGGTCGAGGATCGCCTGGCCTTCGGCCGCCGCCTGCAGGGCGCGGCCGATCTGCTCCCGGCCGGCGTCCTTGGTGAGGTAGCCGAGGGCGCCGGCCCGCAACGCGGCCAGGATCGACTCGTCGTCGGCGTAGGTGGTGAGCACGACCACGGCGGTGCCCGGGTGGGCGGCCAGGATGCGGCGGGTCGCCTCCACCCCGTCGATGCGGGGCATCCGCAGGTCCATCAGCACGACCTGGGGCCGGTACCGGCTGACCAGCGCCACCGCCTGCTCGCCGTCGGCGGCGGCCCCGACCACCTCCACCCCCGGCAGCACGCTCAGCGAGGTCACCAGGCCCTCGCGCACCACCCGCTGGTCGTCGGCGACCACGACCCGCACGGTGTCGCCCTTTTCGTTCATCCCGGCACGCTCAGCTCGACCACCCACCCGTTCCCGTCCGGCCCGGCCTTCAGTGTCCCGCCTTGCAGCTCGGCCCGCTCGGTCAGGCCGTTCAGACCGTAGCCGCCGCCGGTCGCCGCCAGCGACTCAACCGGGCCAGCGGCCGGGTCCGCCACCGGCGGGCCGTTGGCGACCCGCAGGCCGACCGTCTCGGCCCCGAAGGAAAGGGTCATCCCGACGGGGGCGCCGGGAGCGTGCTTGCGGGCGTTGGCCAGCGCTTCCTGCGCGGTCCGGTAGACGGTGAGGCTGGCCTCGGGGGACAGCCGCCGCGGGGTGCCGTCGATCTCGTAGCGGACCGGCCCGGGCTGGCCGTCGCTGGCCGCCAGCGAGTCCAGTCCCCGCGGCAGGTCGACCGGATCGGCCCGCAGGGCGGCGATCGCCTGCCGGGTTTCCTTCAGGCCCTCGACCGCCAGCCGCCGCGCGCCGACGACCAGCTTGCGCCCGCCCTCCGGGTCGGCGCCGTCGCCGAGCAGGGCGTCGGCCGCGTCGAGCTGGACGACCAGGCCGCCCAGGGTGTGCGCGAGGATGTCGTGGATCTCCCGGGCGATGCGGGCGCGTTCGTCCAGCACCTGCGCGCGGATGTGCTCCTGCTCGGCCCGCAGGGTCTGGATCGCGGTCAGCTCGGCCTGCTCGGCCCGCAGCCGGTACTGGCTGCGCCACAGCCCGGCCGCCAGCCCGCCGACCACCGCCAGGCAGGACCCGGGCAGGGAGAAGCCGTGGGTGGTGACGATCAGCCGGCCGACCCCCAGCGTGATCAGCCCGCAGGCCGCCACCGCCGCCCCGTCCAGCAGCGGGAACGCGCTCCCGGCGAGGATGCCGATCGGCAGCGGCAGCGCGGTGGCGGTGGTGCTGGGGCTGATCTGGGCGGCCAGGCAGGCCCCGACCATCCCGGCCAGCAGGACCGGCCCCGCGACCAGCCGGCTGACTCGCGGCGGCGACAGCCAGCCGGTCCACACCAGGCCGGCCGCCAGGCTGGCCACCGCCAGGACCAGGTGGCGGCCGCTCAACCCGGGCGCGGGCTGGCCGAGCCAGATGTCGGCCAGGGTCAGCCCGGCCAGGCCCGCGCGGGTCAGCCACATCCACCGGCGCCAGTCCGGCCAGCGTTCCAGGGTTCCCGTGTTCACCAGCTTCTGCCTTCGGTGGTTATCGCCTCAACGGTAACGCCGGGACGACCGCCGGTCCGGCTGGCGGCCCGGCTGGCGGTACGGCTGGCGATCCGGCTGGCGGTACGGCTGGCGGTGCCCCAGCGTCCGGGCGAGGCCGCCCTTGATGAGCTTGCGGCCGGCGATGACGACGGCGATCGCCACTCCCGACGGCAGGCCCAGGTGCTGCAGCAGATGGATCAGGGTGATCATGTCGCGCCTCCCTAGCGGATGCTGCTGGTGGCCATGGGCGGGGCGACGGCCCGGTCGGCGGCCCGGCGGCCGGCGGCCCGGCCGCGGATCCCGAGCAGCGCGCTGCGGGCCAGCGCCATCGCGATGGCCATGAAGATCAGCACGTCGGTCAGCCCGTTCCCGCTCAGCTGGTGGGCCTGCAGGAACTGGCCCAGCGCGGCCGGGAACCAGTGGCTGGCCCCGTAGATGAACAGCAGCCGGCTGCCGAAGATCACCACCCAGAACGCGGCGTAGCCGAACCCGGCCCGGCTGAACGCCCGGTCGCGCGGGCCCTTCCGGCTCTTGACCGGGCCGTACCCGACCGAGACGAAAAGGTGGGCGGCCAGGCCGAGCAGCACCCCGGCTCCGACCCCGGCCGCCATCAGGGCCAGGTTGTGACGGCTGGTGGGGACCGCATCGAGGAACAGCGGGCAGATGGCGACGGCCGTGAGCAGCGGGCGCAGGACCCGGATCCAGCCGATTTTGCGGCGGCCCAGGTCGGCTTCCAGCACCACGGCGAGGACGGTCAGGTTGAGAATCCAGACGCTGGCTGGCATGACGTCTCCTTGCGGTGAGAACTTAAGACGTCTTCCAGCTTCGTGATCCGGGCGCCCAGCCACATCGGGCCACGGGTGGGTCATCGGATGGAGACGGGTGGAGATTCACGGCCTCTTCTCCACCCCGGTGGAGCTGGGGCTCAGCCCGGGCCCGGCCCGCTGGGGCCCGGCCCGCTGGGGCTCGGCCCGCGCTAGCTCGGGCCCAGCCCGATGCGGTGGGCGTAGAGGATCGCCTGGGCCCGGTCGCGGCTGCCGGTCTTGGCGAAGATCTGGTTGATGTGGGTCTTGACCGTCGACCGGCTGACGAACAGCTGGCTGGCGATCTCGGCGTTGGACAGGCCCTGGGCGATCAGCGCCAGCACCTCGCCCTCGCGTTCGGTCAGCCCGTCCGGCAATGCGCCCGGGGCCCCAGCAGCCCCACGCGCCCCAGCAGCCCCACGCGCCCCTTCGGCCCCAGGGGCCCCTTCGGCCCCAAGGCGGCCGGCCGCCAGCACCAGCCGGGCGGTGGCGGCCGCGTCCAGCACCGACTGCCCGGCCACGGCCGCCTCCAGCGCCCGGCGGATGTCGTCCGGGCTGGCGTTCTTGGTCAGGAACCCGGCCGCCCCGGCCTGCAGCGCGGCCAGGATCGACTCGTCGTCGGTGTAGGTGGTGAGCACCACCACGGCGGTGCCCGGGCGGCTGGCCCGCAGCTCGCGGGTGGCCTCGACCCCGTCTGTTCCCGGCATCCGCAGGTCCATCAGCACCACGTCGGCGTCGTGCTCGGTGGCCAGCGCGACCGCCGCCGCCCCGTCCTCGGCCGCCCCCACCACCTGGACGCCGTCCATCGCGCCGAGGATCGTCACCAGCCCGTGCCGTACCACCCGCTGGTCGTCGGCGATGACCACCCGGAGCGGCGTGTCAGCCACTGGTCAGCCCGGGATCCGGGCGGTGACCTGCCAGCCGCCGCTGCCCGAACCGTCGGAGCCGTCCGAGCTGGCCGAGCCGTCGGGGCTGCCCGAGCCCACGGACCCCACCAGCCCCACGGGCCCCACCAGCCCCATGGGCCCCATTGGCCCCACAGGCCCCATCGGGCCCGCTTCGCACTCGCCACCCGCCAGCCGCACCCGCTCGCGCATCCCGGCCAGGCCGTAACCCCCGCCCGAGCGCCCGACCCGGCTGCGGGCGCTTGGTGCTGCCGCCTCGTTGCGCACCGCCACGCTCACCTCCCCGGACCCGAAGCTGAGGGTGATCGTAGCGGGCGCGCCGGGGGCGTGCTTGGCCGCGTTGGTCAGCGCCTCCTGCGCCACCCGGTACAGGGCCAGCGCGGCCTCGGCCCGGACCGGGCGCGGCGTCCCGGTCACCTCGACCGCCGCCCGGTGCTGGGATCCGAGCTTTTCGATCTGCTGGTCCAGCGGCGTGCTGTCGTCCCGCAGCGCCCGCACCGCCTGCCGGGCCTCGTCCAGGCCCTCGCCGACCAGCTCGTGACTGCGGGCGATCTCGGCCCGCAGCGCGTCCCGCCGGGCCCCGGTCCGGACCAGCGTGTCCAGCGCGGTGAGCTGGATCGAGAGCGCGCCCAGGGTGTGCGCGAGCACGTCATGCAGCTCGCGGCCGAGCCGGTTGCGCTCGCCGACCAGCTCGGCCTCGTGCCGGATGACCTCGGCCCGCTGGCGGGCGGTGGCGATCAGCGTCTGCTGGCGGGCCCGCTCCACCATCTGGCGGCGGCCGGTCGCCCCGACCAGCCCGGCCAGTGCGACCACCACGACCGAGACCAGCCGCCCGGGCAGCGCGTCCCGGACCCCGGCCGCCACCGCGAACGCGGCCGGGGCGGCCGCCGCCAGCGTCACCGCCAGCGGCAGGTCGAACGCGATGGCGGCCGCCCCCGAGCCGACGCCGACGAAGATCAGCCCGGCCGATCCCGAGCTGGCCAGTACCCCGCCGGTCGCCGCCAGCACGGCCGAGGCGACCAGCAGGGCGGCCCGGCTCGGTGCGTGCAGGCCCGGGCGGGCGGGCGCGGCCGCGTCGGCCGCCAGCCACACCAGCCAGCTCAGCCCGGCCACGACCAGGCTGATCAGCGTGGCCAGGGCCGCCCCGGACGAGCCGAGCGGGATGGTGTTGGCCACGTAGTACAGCGACCCGCCCAGGCCCGCCAGGCTGACCAGGGCCCGGAGGCCGCGGTGGGGGATCAGCCCGCTGAACCCGATACCGATGTTGACCGGCACCTCGGAACCGGGCGCCCCGGAACCGGGCGCGGCGACCCTCCGCCAGAGGTTCTGCCACGTCCGGTCCGGGCCGCTGGGAGCGCCGCTGGAACCGCTGCTGGGAGCGGGCTGTCCGGTGATGTCCATCAGCTTCCCATTATCGGCGGCCGGGGCCGCCGGCCCGCGATCTGGGATCACAGCCCCCGCCGGCGGTCCCATCGGTCCTGCCGCCGGTCCATCCGGTCCTGCTGGCGATCCAGCGGCCGGCTGAGCAGCGCCGCCACCGCTGCCAGTGAGGCGCCGAGCAGCCCGCCGCCCGCACCCCGCCCCGCGCCGCCACTGCCCGCACCCCGCCCCGCGCCTCCGTTGCCCGCATCTCGCTCCGCGCCCTGATCACCCGTGACAGCAGATGCTGTCATCGAGGCGGGCTCCTGGTAACCGGTGGGCTCCTGGTGGCCGGCGTCCCCCCGGTAACCGGCGTATCCCCGGTAACCGGCAACCCCCCGGTGCTCACGCCGCACCCGCTGGGCCCGGCCAGCCAGCATCACGCTGCGGAACAGGCTCATGGCGATCGACAGGAAGATGAACGCGTTGGTCAGGGCATCACCACTCAGGTGATTGGTGGCGACAAACTGCCCGACCTGGACCGGGAACTCGTGCTGGGAGCCGTAGGCGAACCAGAGCCGGGCCACGGTGAACACGATCCAGATGGCCGCATACCCAACCCCGGCGTGGGTGACCACCCGAGCCCGCGGCATCCGGTTCCGGAACCACCGGCTGCGGAAGGCCGGGTCCCAGCCGATCTTCACGAACCAGGGAGTCATGCAGAACAGCCCGAGCAGGGCCCCGGCCAGCACTCCGGCTCCCTGCAGGAGCAGGTCATTGCGCCCGGTGGGCAGGCTGGTGAAGAAGAACGGCACGATGAGGATGACGGTGACGACCGGACGCAGGACCCGGAACAGGCCGACTTTCTTGCGGCCGAGGTCCGACTCCAGCACGACTCCGAGCAGCACCAGCTGCAGAATCACAACGTTGGTTGACATGTCTCCACGGTCGCCGGAAACCGTGAAAAGCAGATCGGCCTACAGGTGGGTCACCGGGTTGAGATCACTCTCCACCCCCCGGTCAACCCACCGACACCCGCAGGTCCAAAACCCGGCTGCAGCGCTCAGCCACTTCAGGGTCGTGAGTCGCGAGCACCACCGCGCCCCCCTGGGTGGCGACATCCAGCATCCGCGCCAGCACCACCGCCCGGGCCGCCTGGTCGAGTTCGGCGGTCGGCTCGTCGGCGATCAGCAGCCGGGGGCGCCGGGCCAGCGCCCGCGCCACCGCCACCCGCTGCTGCTGGCCGCCGGACAGCTCCTCGACGATCTGGCCGGCGTGCGGCCCGAGCCCGAGATCGTCCAGCGCGGTGGCCGCCGCCACCTGGGCCTCAGGGGCCGGCAGCCCGGCTGCCCGCACCGCCACCTCGATGTTCTCGGCCGCGGTGAGCAGTGAGACCAGGCCGTAGCCCTGCAGCACCATGGCCACTCCGGCCCGCGGCCCGGGCAAGCCGGTCAGCCGCTGGCCGCCCACGTAGACCTCACCGGCGGCCGGGGCGGTCAGCCCGGCCAGGATGGCCAGCAGGCTGGTCTTGCCCGACCCGGACGGCCCGGTGACGGCCACGCTCTCCCCGGCCGCCACGGCCAAGTCGACCTCGTCCAGGATGACCTGGCCCTCCCGCACGTAACGGAGGCCCCGGGCCTCCAGCACGTATCCCTCCGGCGCGGCCGGCCGCGCCTCCGCCTCAAGCACGTTCGTCCTCCTCCGGCCGGGCCCGGTGCAGCTGAACGCCGTCCGCGGTCGGAACCGCCCGGATCAGCGTCCCCGGCGGCAGCGTGGTCTCCAGCACCTCGCTCGGCAGCTGGACCGAACCGTCCCTGGACACGACCAGGTACTCCTGTCCGGCCTGGCCCTCGGCCCCGACCCGCCCGTCGCGGATGGTGATCGTGCGGCGCAGCGAGTTGCCGACCACCGGGTCGTGGGTCACCATCACCACGGTGGTGCCCTCGCTCTCGTTGGCCGACCGGATCAGGTCGATGACGGTGCTGGCCGACGTCCGGTCGAGCTGGCTGGTGGGCTCGTCGGCCAGCAGCAGCTGGGGCCGGTTGGCCAGCGCCACCGCCACCGCCAGCCGCTGCTGCTCGCCCCCGGACAGCCGGCCCGCCTGCCGGTGGGCGACCCGGCCCAGGCCCATCGCCTCGAGCAGCTCGTCCGTCCGGCGGCGGCTGGCCGCCCGTCCCGGGTGGGCGGGCCGCTGCGCGAACATGACGTTGCCGGCCGCCGTTTCGTTGGCCAGCAGGTTGCGCCCGGGGTTTTGCAGGACCACCCCCACGTCGTGCAGCCGCAGGTCGGCGGCGGACCGGCGGTTGAGGTCGTTGACCCGGCGGCCGCACACCTCGAGCCGCCCGGCCGTCGGCTTGAGCAGCCCGGCCAGCAGCCACAGCAGGGTCGACTTGCCCGCCCCGGACGGCCCCAGCAGGGCGACGGTGTCACCGGCCGGGACGGTCAGGTCGATGCCGCGCAGGGCGGTGACCTCCTGGCCGAGGGTGCCGTACACCTGCACCAGCCCCTCGCACCGCACAGTGTCTTCCGCTCGCTCCCGGACCGCCATAAGGCGTTGCCTTCCCTCGTCGCGCCGCACTCGTTCCTCGCGCTGCGCTCCTCAGTCCAGGCAACGCCGCGGTCCTCCCGCTCGCTCACGTCGGTGTCTCCCTCAGCTGGTCAAGGCTGACCCCCCGGATCAGCGTGCTGCTGGCCAGCCCGGCCGCCGCCGTCAGCACCACGATCGTCACCACCAGGGTCAGCGCCAGCGGCAGGGCGGGCGGGACGTAGGACAGCAGCCCGGCGGGCGGCGCGGTGACGAACTCGGGCACGCTGCGCAGCGTCACCAGCGCCGCGATGGCGCCGATGACCGCCCCGACGACGATGCCGAACCCGAGCAGGAGCGCCAGCTCGGTCCGGACCGCCCGCCGCAGCGTCCGGAACGGCACCCCGGTGGCCGACAGTGCCGCGTACTCGTACCGGCGCCGCCGGGCCGACAGGTACAGGTCGAGGATGGCCGCCCCGGCCGCCAGCAGGGTGGCGGCGGCCGCGTCGGCCAGGAACAGCACGCTCGACAGGGCCGGCCCCTGGCGGGCGTAGGTGCTGGCTGTCTGGGCGGTGGTTTCCGAGCTGACCACGCTCACCCCGGCCGCCTGCAGCCGGGCCTCGATCGCGGACTGGGCGTCGCCCGCCAGCCACACCTGCTCGACGGTGGTGGAGGCCGCGGTCAGGCCGGCCGCCAGCTCGGCGTAGTGCCGGTCGACGATCACCCCGTTGTCGGGCGCGCCTGGTATCGCCACCGCCCGGTCGATGATCTGCAGGCCCAGCGACTTGCCGTCCAGCCCGACCCCGGTCGCCTGGGTCTGGCCCGGGCTGACCAGGCCGGACGAGATCACCGCGGGCAACGGGTAGGGCCGGTTGACCGACGTGAGCACCGCGTCCTGAGCCGCCCGGGAGCTGAACGTCCAGGTCAGCCCGGCGTTGCCGGGCTGGATGGTGTCGGGCGGCGAGTCCTCCTGCCCGGGCCGCCAGTAGCTGGCGTCGGTCAGCGCGGCGGCCGGCCCGGCCGTCACCCAGTGACCGCCCTGGAGCTCCTGGATCGCGGTGATCGTGAGCGCGCCGCTGACCTGGCCCGGGCCGACGTACGACAGGCTCCCCGGACCGCTGCTGGGCGGGCTGAGGTCGAGGTCCTGCAGTACGCACGGGCAGCCGGTCAGCGGCCCGGTCAACGTGGCCGAGCCCCTGGCGGGCAGCGTGCCCAGGCTGACCGGTGAGGAACCGGTGGTGACGTCGGCGGCCAGGGTCGCGCCGGCCGGATTGATCTTCTTGACCTGGACGGTGACCCGCATCGCGGAGCCCGACAGCGTGATCCCGGCCGGGGCGGGCGGGTCGAGCCGGTCCGCCAGGTCCTGCAGCGACGGCTGCCCGGGCTGGGCGTTCCAGGTCGCCACCTGGGCGAACCGCTGCGGGTCGACGGCCAGCACCGTCAGCCCGGCGCTGCCGCTGGACGTGCTGGTGTAGCTGTCGACGGCGGCCGCCTGGCGCCCGCTCGGGTCGGCGTTGCCGACCAGCGTGCTCAGGTTCTTCCCGGCCGGCACGCTGACCGTCAGCACGGTCGGGGCCCCCACCGTGGTGGCCGCGACCCGCTGCTGGTTGCGGTCGCCGACCGACCAGGCGCTGACCGCGAAGGTGGTCAGCGCGATGGCGGTGACCAGCACCATGACCGCCCGGACGCCGCTCGGCCGCCGGGCCACGTGCCGGATGGCCAGGAACGTGCCCAGGCCGCCGCCCTTTCCGGTGCGGGCGTAGGCGGCCCGGCAGCCGGCCGGCAGCAGCCGGGAGGCGATGACCGCGACCGCCAGCCCCAGCAGCCCCGGCACCAGCAGGATGAGGGTGCCGGGCCGGGCCGAGCTGACCTGGCCGGAGAAGTACAGCTCGAGCAGCCCGGCCACCGCCGCGGTGGCCAGCACCGCGTCGACCGCCCAGCCGCGGCTGTTCATCCGCAGCCCCGACCGCCGCCATTCCTCCAGCACCGGCCGCCGCAGCGTCCGCCGGGCGGCCAGCCCGGCCGCCGCCAGCCCGCCCAGGGTCGCCGCCGCCGCGGCCCACCAGGCCAGCCCGGCCAGCTCGACCGGGGTCCCGGGCCGCAGCAGCAGGCGGCTCAGCAGCGCGGTGACCCCCCAGCCGGCCAGCACCCCGGCCGGCAGCGCCAGGATCAGCAGGATGATCGGCTCCGAGAGCCCGAACAGCGCCGTCGAGGCGGCCCCGCGTCCGCGCAGCTTGGCCAGCGCGATCTCGGCGCCCCGGCCTTCGACCGCGTCGGTCACGGCCAGGAACAGCAGCAGCAGGCACAGCGCCAGCAGCTGCAGGGTGATCAGCAGGATCGGGATGGCCAGCGCCGTCCAGCCCGACTGGACCGAGGTGAGGGTGGCGGGGATCGCGGTGCTGACCAGGATCTGGGCGTTGGCCAGGACGGGGTCCTGGCTGAAGGCGTTGATCGCCGTCCCCAGCTGGCCCACGTCGCCGCCGGTGACCCGGTCCGAGCGCAGCACCTCGTCCACGGTCGCGGTGCCCTGGGCCGAGGCCGGCCCGCTCTGGATGGTGGCCAGTGCGGTGAACATCGCCTGGATGGGCGACGCGTCGCGGGCGCTCTGCTGGGTGGCGCCCGGCGCGTTGCCGAACCAGTAGTCCTGGTTCGCGTTGGTCACCTGGTAGATCCCGGTGACGGTCAGCGCCGGCTCGCCGTCGAAGTGCAGCTGCTGCCCGGTGTGCCAGCCGGTCAGCTGGGCGGTGGAACGGCTGATGACGACCTGATTGGTCCCCGGGCACTTCCCGGCGATCCGCAGGTGCGCGCACACCGAGGTCCGCCAGACCAGCGGCGCCGAGGTGTTGTACACCGGCAGCGCCAGCGAGCCCTGCAGCTCCTGCACCGGCGGGCCGAACAGCCCGCGCCCGGCCAGGCCGCCGAGCGCGGTGTCCAGCCGCTGTTTCTGGGTCGCCGGCAGCTCGCCGAGCAGCCCGGTCAGCGCGCCGGTCTCGTCGGCCTCATAGCCCCGGGCGGTGACCGGCTGGGTGGCGATGGTGTCACGCAGGATCGAGGTGCGGGCGGCCGAGTAGTAGATCGGGCCGGCCGCGGCCGCCGCCACCGCGACCAGCGCGACGATGAAGATGATGCCGGTGGTGCCCGCGCGCTGGATCAGCCCGCGCAGCCAGGACCGGCCGGTCATCCAACCAGCGTCTTGACGGCAGCCGTGAGGTCGGCCAGGGCGGTCTTGGCGTCAGCGAAGTACATGCTGGTCTTGGTGTCGGTGTACAGCTCGTTGTCGATGCCGGCGTAGCCGGAGGCCATCGACCGCTTGATCACGATGACGCTCCGGGACTGGTCGACGTCGAGGATCGGCATCCCGGAGATCGCGGTGCCAGCCCGGCGGGCGGCCGGGTTGGTGACATCGTTGGCTCCGATGACCAGGGAGACATCGGTGCGGGCGAACTCGGGGTTGATCTCTTCCATCTCCTTGAGCTGCGGGTAGGGCACGTTGGCCTCGGCCAGCAGCACGTTCATGTGGCCGGGCATCCGGCCGGCCACCGGGTGGATGGCGTAGCTGACCTCGATGCCGCGCTCCTCGAGCAGGCTGGCCAGCTCGGCCACCGCGTGCTGGGCCTGGGCGGCCGCCAGCCCGTAGCCGGGGACGATGACGACCTTACTGGCGTAAGCGAGCTGAATAGCGGCGTCATCGGCCTGGATCGACTTGACCTGGACGTCACCGCCGGGCCCGGCCGCCGCCACCACGCTGTCGCCGGTCCCGAACCCGCCGATGATGATGTTGGCCAGCGACCGGTTCATGGCGTCGGCCATCAGCTTGGTCAAGATGCCGCCGGAGGCCCCGACCAGGGCCCCGGCCACGATCAGGGCCCAGTTGCCGATCACGATGCCGGCCATCGCCACCGCGGTCCCGGTGAACGCGTTCAGCAGCGAGATCACCACCGGCATGTCGGCGCCGCCGATCGGCAGCACCATCATCACCCCGAACGCCAGCGACGCGAGCACCACGACCAGCAGGGCGGGCAGGCTGGCGGTGCCGAGCATGAACGCGGCCGTGCCGATGATGACCACCCCGAGCGCGATGTTGATCAGCCGGCTGCCGCGGAAGATCACCGGCTGGCCGGTGATCACGCCCTGCAGCTTGCCGGCCGCGACGATCGAGCCGGACAGCGTGACCCCGCCGATGATCGCGTCCAGCAGGGTGGCCACCGTGGTGGTGCCCAGCACCCCGCCCGGCAGCCCCTCGACGTGGATGTAGTCGTAGATGCCGACCAGGGCGGCGGCCCCGCCGCCGACCGCGTTGAACATCGACACCAGCTGGGGCATGGCCGTCATCTGGACGGTCCGGGCCGAGTACAGCCCGAACGCCGAGCCCGCCAGCGCCCCGCAGATCAGCACGATCCAGCCGGCCGCGGTCACGGTGCCGTCGTGGATCAGCAGCACCAGCGTGGCCACCACCGCCACCACCATGCCGGCGGTCGACACCTGGTTGCCGCGCCGGGCGGTGGCGGGCGAGTTCATCAGGTGCAGGCCGATCACGAAGCAGGCCGCGGCCAGCACGTAGATCAGCTGGATGACGGCGGCGAAGCTGGTCACGCGGGCCTGCCGTTGGCCGCCGGGCGGTCGCGGTCGGAGGCCCCCACCGTGCCTACCGGGGCCTCCGGCGCCGGCTGTGGAGGAACCGTTTTACGGCGGAACATTTTCAGCATTCTCCCGGTCACCACGTAGCCGCCGACCACGTTGGCGGCGGCGAAGAACGCGGCCACGAAGGCCAGGATGTAACCGACCGCGTTGTCGGCCGTGACCCCGATCAGCAGCGCGCCCACCAGCACGATGCCGTGGATGGAGTTGGCCGCCGACATCAGCGGGGTGTGCAGGGTGGCCGGGACCTTGCCGATGACCTCGACGCCGACCAGCAACGCCAGCACGAAGATGGTCAGGTCAGTTACCAGTGCCGTCGACATCGGCCTCTCCGTCGCTCGTGGGGTCGCTCGGGGGCGCCAGCAGGGCCGCGGTGGCCTGCTGGACGACCTTGCCGTCGTGGGTGATGACCACGCCCGCCTGGATCTCGTCGCCGAGATCGACCGCCAGCGCGCCGTCGCTGATCATGTGCAGCAGCAACGACGACACGTTGCGCGAGTAGGCGTTGGAGGCGGCCGTCGGCACCTGGGCGGGCAGGTTGCCGGCGCCGATGATCGTGACCCCCTCGTCGGTCACGATCGTCTGGCCCGGCTGCGACCCGGCCACGTTGCCGCCGAGCGCGCTGGCCCCCATGTCGACCAGGACCGAGCCCGGCCCCATGGCCTTGAGCGCGTCCGCGGTGACCAGCTCCGGTGGCCGCCGCCCGGGCACCTGGGCGGTGGTGATGACGATGTCGTGCTTGGCGATGTGGCCGCTCAGCTCGTCCTGCTGGGCCCGCCGCTCCTCGTCGGTCAGCTGCCGGGCGTAGCCGCCTTCTCCAACAGCAGACACGGCCCCGGTCAGCTCGATGAAGGTGGCGCCGACCGACTCGACCTCGGTCTTGGTGGCCGGCCGCACGTCGTACCCGCTGACGACGGCCCCCAGCCGCCGCGCGGTCCCGATGGCCTGCAACCCGGCCACGCCCGCGCCCAGCACCAGCAGCCGGGCCGGCCGGGCCGTTCCCGCCGCGGTGATCAGCAGCGGAAAGAACCGCCCGTAGGCCTCGGCCGCCACCAGCACCGCCTTGTAGCCGGCCACGTTGGCCTGCGAGCTGAGCGCGTCCATCGGCTGCGCCCGCGACAGCGTCCGCGGCAGCCCGTCCAGGCTCACCGCGGTCACCCCGGCCGCGGCCAGCGCCTGCGCCAGCTCCGGATGGATCAGCGGCGCCAGCAGCCCGAACACCGCCTGCCCGGCTCGCAGCCGCCCCACCTGGCCCAGACTCGGCCGGGTGACGGTCAAAATGACGTCGGACTGCTCGTACAGCTCGGAGTCGCTGACCACGACCGCCCCGGCCGCGGCGTAGGCGCTGTCCGGGAACCAGGCGGCCTCGCCCGCGCCCGCCTCCACCAGCACCTCGGCCCCGGCCGCCTGCAGCTTGGGCACCGTCTCCGGCACCAGGGCCACCCGTCGTTCCCCGGGCGCATCCTCCTTGACGACACCAACCTTCATGCGGCCGACTCTAAGCCCGCGAAGTAACAGTTCGACAGAGAGCCCCCACGCCGAGCCACCCTCTTATCTCCCGTGACCGGCCGCACCCCGCCGTACTCCGCCCCCCGCTCCGGTACCGCCCCCGCTCACCCCGCGCCGCCCTCACCGGCCCGGGTTCACATCTCGCGGTCCGGGGCGGACCATGGAGAGCGGACAGTTTCCGGCCGCGGGAGGCCAGGATGAACCGGATGCGGCGGTCGGTGAACCGGGCCGTCAACCCGCTGTCGACCGCGGCCACCCGCTGGTGGTGCCAGTCGGCGGTGCGCCACCGGCTGACCGGCCACGGCCCGGCGGCCCGCCAGCGGCGCCTGATCCGCCAGCGGCAGTCAGCCGTCCGCCGCGACACCCACCACGGACCCTCCCCCCCGCAGGAACAGATGAAGGCCCGGGCGAGGGCGATCGACGACCTGCTGGCCCAGGACCGTCACGACCGGTAAACGAAGCTCCGAGCACCGGATGCGGCGCGGGGCCGCGCCTGCGGAGGCAACTCCGCCCCCCTCCGGGGTCCGTGCCCTCGCCTCCGGCGGGGGTACTTCGGGCTCCGGGATGGGGGAAGACCCAGCCCCGCCCGGTCGCCGTCGCCCTCCCGGCCGCCGCGAGGGCGACGGGATGGGCCAGCCCGGCCCGCAGTATGCGCTGACGCGCACCCCTCAAGTCACACGCGCCTCAGCACTACGTGGGACTCCGGTTCGGGAAGACTTTTAGGCAGCATTTGTAAAAAAGTCTGCCCGAACCGGGGGCTCACCCCGATCCGCGGCCCCACCTGTCACCGGTGTAACGACGGCACCAAGCAGTCCTGTCACACCCGGCCGACTGGCCTCCTGAGCCACACCCGTCACCTGAACCTGCGGGCTCACAGGGCCGGGCATCGGGCCGAGCCGGCTCCCGTGAGCCAGCCCCGCCTCGATCGGGACCCGTCTACCCGGCCACCAGCTCGCTGATCTTGTCGCCCGCCCCCACCACGGCCGCCGCGTGCAACCGCCCCGGGGAACGGGTCAGCCGTTCGATCGGTCCGGATACTGAGACGGCGGCGACCACCCGGCCGCCCGCGCCGCGAACCGGGGCCGACACCGACGCCACCCCGGCCTCGCGCTCGCCCACGCTGGCCGCCCACCCGCGCCGGCGGACCTGAGCCAGCATCGGGGCGCTGAACTTGGCCCCCCGCAGGCCGCGGTGCATCCGCTCCGCATCTTCCCAGGCCAGCAGGATCTGGGCGGCCGACCCGGCCGTCATCGGCAGCGCCGTGCCGACCGGCACGGTGTCCCGCAGGCCGCTCGCGCGTTCGGCCGCGGCCACGCAGATGCGCAGGTCAGCCTGGCGCCGGTACAGCTGGGCGCTCTCCCCGGTGACGTCGCGCAGGTAGCCCAGGATCGGCTGGGCGACCGACAGCAACCGATCTTCGCCGGCCGCGGCCGCCAGCTCGGCCATCCGCGGGCCGAGCACGAACCGGCCCTGCCCGTCCCGGGCCACCAGCCGGTGGTGCTCGAGCGCGACCGCGATCCGGTGCGCGGTCGGCCGGGCCAGCCCGGTCGCGCTCACCAGCTGAGCCAGCGACGCCGGTCCGGTCTCCATCGCATTGAGCACGGAAACGGCCTTGTCGAGGACGCCAACTCCGCTAGAGTTGTTCATGTCTTGATACTGCCGTCTCGAATTGCGAGACGCAACCGGAACGAAGAACAACCGGAACGATGAAAAGGGAGATGGGCGCGATGGGCCGCACGCTGGCCGAGAAAATCTGGGATGCCCACGTGGTGCGCAGCGCCGAGGGCGAGCCCGATCTGCTCTACATCGACCTGCATCTGATCCACGAGGTCACCAGCCCGCAGGCGTTCGACGGCCTCCGGCTGGCCAACCGCCCGGTCCGGCACCCCGAGCTGACCATCGCCACCGAGGACCACAACGTCCCCACCACCGGGATCACCGGTCCCGGAGTGCCCCTCGAGGGGCCGTCCAGCCCGGTCAAGGACCCGGTGTCGCGGACCCAGGTGGAGACGCTGCGCAAGAACTGCGCCGAGTTCGGCATCCGGCTGCACCCGATGGGCGACGCCGGCCAGGGCATCGTGCACGTGATCGGCCCGCAGCTGGGGCTGACCCAGCCGGGCATGACGATCGTCTGCGGCGACTCCCACACCAGCACCCACGGCGCCCTCGGGGCGCTCGCGTTCGGCATCGGCACCAGCGAGGTCGAGCACGTGCTGGCCACCCAGACGCTGCCGCAGATCCGGCCCAGGACGATGGCGGTCACGGTCGACGGCCAGCTGCCGCCCGGGGTCACCGCCAAGGACCTGATCCTGGCCATCATCGCCAAGATCGGCACCGGCGGCGGCCAGGGCTACATCGTCGAGTACCGCGGCGAGGCCATCCGCAGCCTGTCGATGGAGGGCCGCCTCACCGTCTGCAACATGTCGATCGAGGCGGGCGCCCGGGCCGGCCTGGTCGCCCCCGACGAGACCACGTTCGCCTACCTGGAGGGCCGTCAGTACGCGCCCAAGGGCCGCGACTGGGAGGCGGCGCTGGAGTACTGGCGGTCGCTGCCGACCGACCCCGACGCGACCTTCGACCACGAGGTCAAGCTGGACGCGGCCCAGCTCACCCCCTACGTGACCTGGGGCACCAACCCGGGCCAGGCGCTGCCGCTGGCGTCCTCGGTGCCGGACCCGGCCGAGATCGGCAACGCCGACGAGCGGGCCGCGGCCGAGCGCGCCCTGCGCTACATGGACCTCGAGCCGGGCACCCCGCTGACCGACATCGAGGTCGACACGGTGTTCGTCGGCTCCTGCACCAATGGCCGGATCGAGGACCTGCGGGCGGCGGCCGAGATCATCCGCGGCCGCAAGGTCCGCGAAAGCCTGCGCATGCTGGTGGTGCCGGGCTCGATGGCGGTCCGCGCGCAGGCCGAGCAGGAGGGCCTGGACCAGGTGTTCACCGCGGCCGGGGCCGAGTGGCGGTCGGCCGGCTGCTCGATGTGCCTGGGCATGAACCCGGACACGCTGTCCCCGGGTGAGCGCAGCGCCTCCACCTCGAACCGCAACTTCGAGGGCCGCCAGGGCAAGGGCGGCCGCACCCATCTGGTCTCACCCGAGGTCGCCGCGGCCACCGCCGTCACCGGCCACCTGTCCACCCCCGCCCAGCTCTGACCGCCGCCCCGTCCAGGAGAGACATCGTGGAACCATTCATCTCGCACACCGGGCGCGTGCTGCCGCTGCGGCGGAGCAACGTGGACACCGACCAGATCATCCCGGCCTCGTACCTCAAGCGGGTCAGCCGCGAGGGGTTCGGCGACGGCCTGTTCGCCGCCTGGCGCGAGGACCCCTCGTTCGTGCTCAACCAGCCCGCCTACGACGGCGCCACCGTGCTGGTGGCCGGGACCGACTTCGGCATCGGCTCCTCCCGCGAGCACGCGGTGTGGGCGCTGGTCGACTACGGCTTCCGGGTGGTGATCGCGCCGCGCTTCGGCGACATCTTCCGCAACAACGCGACCAAGGCCGGGCTGCTGCCGGTCCGGCTGCCCGAGGAGACCGTGACCGCGCTGCAGGACGCGGCCGAGGCCGACCCGTCGGCCGAGGTCACGGTGGACCTTGAGGCCCGTGAGGTACGTCACGCCGGCGCCGGGATCAAGGCGCCGTTCGAGATTGACGATTACACGCGGTGGCGGCTGATGGAGGGCCTGGACGATATCGGCCTCACCCTCCGCTACGCCGACGCGATCAGCGACTTCGAGGCGGGACGGCCGGGCTGGCTGCCGGTCACGGCCTGAGGCGTCTGCCAGGAAAAACCCGAAAGTCGGCTACATATAGCTACGACCTGATACATATCGTGGTGCCCTAATTGGCGCCGTTAAATATGTTTAATTAAAGGGCCGAAACCATGCACAGTTTCGACCTGATTACGAGGGGTTACGTAGTTTATGTGTCTATCCTGAGCCGCCGAGAAGGCAGTTCCGGCCGCCTGAACACCCGACACGCCCGGCAATCTTGGCCATGGTTATTGTGTAACGGCGCCGCATCGCCTACTTTCGGGCAGGTCAGAGGTCGCGCGCCTCGGGTGCTTGGCGCGTGCGGCCTCCCGTGGGGGATTAGCAGGAGTGGAATATGAACAAGCGTGATCTGGTTGACGCGATCTCCGATCGTTTGGGTGACAAGAAGTCCGCGACCGAAGCTGTCAATGCCGTCCTCGACACGATCCAGGACGCCGTCGCTAAGGGTGACAAGGTCGCCATCACCGGTTTCGGTGTTTTCGAAAAGAGCGAGCGGCCGGCTCGGACGGCCCGCAACCCCGCCACCGGGGCCACCATCCAGGTGCCCAAGTCCTCGGTGCCGAAGTTCCGCCCTGGTGCGGACTTCAAGGCTCTCGTCAACGGCGAGAAGAAGTAGCTCGAGTACTTCGAGTACTGAGCCCCATCAGGTGCGGGCGGTGACCACCGCCCGCACCGCCCACGGGGGCTGATCTGGCAGTCGGCCCCCGTGCGATCAGCTTTTCAGCCGTTACCGCAGGCCCGGGCGCTTGTTCAGGGCCGTCGCGATGATCCGGTCCATCAGCGCGGGCAGCGGCAGCCCGGTCGCCTCCCACATCTTGGGGAAGCCGGAGGCCGGGGTCATGCCCGGCATCGTGTTGATCTCGTTGACCAGGACCTGGCCGTCCGGGGTGTAGAAGAAGTCCACCCGGGCCAGCCCCTCGCAGGAGATCGCGTCGAAGGCCACCGCCGCCAGCCGCCGGATCTCGGCGATGGCGGGCTCCGGGATCGGGGCCGGGATCACCATGTGGGTCCCGTCGGCCAGGTACTTGGCCTGGAAGTCGTAGAAGGCGGCCCCCCCGCCCACCATGACCTGCCCCGGCAGGCTGGCGTCGGGCGGGCCGCCGTCGACGCCCTCGAGCACCGCGCACTCGATCTCGGGGCCGTCGATGGCCGCCTCGACCAGCACCTTGGGGTCGTGCTCGCGGGCCAGCTCGATCGCCCGTTCCAGCTCGGCCAGGTCGTGCGCCTTGGACGTGCCCACGCTGGAGCCGCCCCGGGCGGGCTTGACGAACACCGGCCAGCCGAGCTCGGCGATGTCGTCGAGCACCCGCTTGCGTTCCTGGCCGGCCGCCGGGCCCGCCCAGTCCCGGTCGCGCACCACCACGTACGGGCCCATCGGCAGCCCGTGGGCGGCGAACACCAGCTTCATGTACTCCTTGTCCATGCCGGCCGCGCTGGCGAACACGCCCGCGCCCGCGTACCGGGCGCCGGTCATCTCCAGCAGGCCCTGGATCGTGCCGTCCTCGCCGTAGGCGCCGTGCAGCAGCGGCAGCACCACGTCGACCGCCCCGAGGTCGTGCGGCACCTCTCCGGGGCTGAGCACGGTCAGGCCGCCCGCCGCGCCGCCCGGCCGGGCCGCGATCTCGGCTCCCGGGTCGGCCAGCGCGTCCACCGACGGCAGCTCGCCGCCGCGGCCGATGGCCAGCCGCGCGGCGTCGCCCGGCACCTTCAGCCAGCGGCCGTCGCGGGCGATGCCGATCGGCACGATCTCGTAGCGTTCCGGGTCGAGCGCGGGCAGCACGTGCGCGGCGCTCGCGCAGGAGATCGCGTGCTCGGAACTGCGGCCGCCGAACACGACCGCGACCCGGATCTTGGCTTGCTCGTTCACGCTGTCCTCCGCTCCGGTACTGGCCCGGCTGGACCAGGCCCGATCAGACACGGCCCAGCGAGTCCAGGGCCAGGTAGGCGTCGGAGATGAGGTCCTCGGCGTCCTCGAGTCCGATGGAGAACCGTACCGCGCCGGGGTCGATCCCCGCAGCCTCCAGCGCGCGGGCGTCCAGCTGCCGGTGGGTGGTCGAGGCCGCGTGGCTGACCTTGGTATACGTGCCGCCCAGGGACGGTGCGATCCGCGCGATCCGCAACCGGTCGGCGAACGCCATGCCCGCCTCCCGGCCCCCGTGCGGGGTCACGGTGACGATCGCCCCGTACCGGCCGCCCTCGGGCCCGGCGTCGAACAGCCGCCGGGCCAGCGCGTGCCCGGGGTGCTGATCCAGGCCGGGGTAGTCGACCCGGGCGACGTTCGGATGCCGGGAGATCGTGGCCGCGAACACCATCGCCGTCGAGCACTGGCGCCGGACCCGCACCGGCAGCGTCTCCAGGCCCCGGCGCAGCAGGAACGCCTCGTCGGGGGCCAGCGACCCGCCGGTGTCGACCCGGACCTGGCGGACCCGGCTGATCAGGTCGACGCGGCCGGTGACCACGCCCCCGGTGACGTCGGAGTGGCCCCCGATGTACTTGGTGGCCGAGTGCAGCACCAGGTCGGCGCCGTACTCCAGCGGGCGGCAGACGACCGGCGGGGCGAGGGTGGAGTCGACCACGAACAGCGCCCCGGTCTCGTGCGCGAGCGAGGCCAGCGCGGGCAGGTTGGCGACCGCGGTGGTCGGGTTGGCGATCGTCTCCCCGTACAGGATCCGGGTGGCCGGGCGCATGGCCGCCCGCACCGCGTCCAGGTCGGTCAGGTCGACGAAGCCGGTCTCGACCCCGAACCGGGCGGCCACGTTGCGCAGGAAGCTGTAGGTGCCGCCGTACAGCGCGGCCGGCGCGACCACGTGGGCGCCGGTCCGCGCGAAGGCCAGGAACACGGTGCTGATGGCGGCCATCCCGGACGCGAACGCCTGGGCGGCGGGCCAGGTCGGCAGGTTGGGGCCCTCGAGCGCGGCCATCGCCCGGGCGAAGCTGTCGACGGTCGGGTTGTCGATCCGGCTGTAGCTGTAGCCGGGCTTCTCGTCGTTCAGCACCGCCGCGTACTCGTCGCTGGTGCGGAACGCGAACGCCGACGTCCGGTACACCGGGGTGCCGAGCGGCTCCTGCTCGGGCACGGGCGCCTGCGGAAGGTGCACGGCCCGCGTGTTTTCGCCCAGTTGCCTGCGCACTACGTCCACAACGTCACCTTCCGGACCCGTACCACTCCGGTTTCGCCGAGCGGGACGCCAGCAGCGCCGCCGCCTCGCTCACCGGCAGGCCCGCGTGCATGACCGCGGTCATGACCTCCGTGATCGGCATCTCCACGCCGTGCTGCCGGGCCAGGGCGAGCACGGACTCCGACGATTTCACACCCTCGGCGATCTGGCCGTTCATTGACGAAGCCTCGTCGACCGACAGCCCGCGGCCGAGGTTCTCGCCGAACGTGCGGTTCCGGGACAGCGGCGACGCGCAGGTCGCGACCAGGTCGCCCAGCCCCGCCAGCCCGGCGAAGGTCTGCGGGTCGGCGCCCAGCGCGGTCCCCAGCCGGGCGATCTCGGCCAGTCCGCGGGTGATCAGCATGGCCTTGGTGTTGTCGCCCAGCCCCATCGCCACCGCCATCCCGACCGCCAGCGCGATCACGTTCTTGATGGCGCCGCCGAACTCGCAGCCGATCACGTCGGTGTTGGTGTACGGCCGGAAGTAACGGGTGTGGCACGCCTTCTGCAGCAGTTGCGCGGTGCCCTCGTCGGTGCAGGCCACCACCGTCGCCCCGTACTGGCGCTGGCCGATCTCGCGGGCCAGGTTGGGCCCCGAGATCACGCTGATCCGGTCGGGCGGCGCGTCCAGCACGTCCTGGATGACCTCGCTCATCCGCTTGCAGGTGCCCAGCTCGATGCCCTTGATCAAGCTGACGAACTGCGCCCCGGCCGGGACCAGCGGCGCCCACCGGGTCAGGTTGTCCCGCAGCGACTGCGACGGCACCGCGAACACCACCAGGTCGGCCCCGTCCAGGGCGGCGGCCGGATCGGTGACCGCCCGCAGCGCCGGGGTCAGCGCGATCCCCGGCAGGTACTCCGGGTTCTCGTGCCGCTCGTTGATGGCCCGGGCCAGGCCGGGCCGGCGGCAGCACAGCACGGCCGGTGTCCCGGCGTCGCACAGCACCTGGCCGAAGACCGTGCCCCAGGACCCGGCCCCCATAATGGCCGCCGTCACGTCGGACGCGTCTCCGTCTCCGTCTCCGAGACCCCAACAGCCTCAGCAGCCCCGCCAGCCTCAGCAACCCTGCCAGCCTCAAGAGCCCTGCCAGCCTCAGCAACCCTGCCAGCCTCAGCAGCCCCGCTAGCCCCACGAGCCCTGCCAGCCTCAGGAGCCCTGCCAGCCCCAGGAGCCCCGCCAGCCTCAGCAGCCCCGCCAGCCCCATCGGTCTCAGTAGCCCCATCGGCCGCAGGCGCAACAGCGCCCGCGTCCCCCCCGCCAGCCTCAGCAGCCCCAACAGCCCCAGTGGTCTCACTGGCCACGGCGGCCTTGTCCGCCTTGGCCAGGTCGTACGGGACCGCCGGGGGCGTCCCCGGCCGCAGCCCGGCCAGCAGGTTGGTGACGTCGGCCATGATCGCGGCGGTCGCCTCCCGCAGCGTGGTCGCCGTCAGCGGCTTGCCCTCCCAGGCCGACAGGTCGACCGGCGGGCCGGCCACCAGCCGGGCCCGCTTGCGCGGCCACAGCCGCGGCTTGGTGGTGCCGTAGGGCAGCACCTCGTGGGCACCCCACTGCGCGACCGGGATCACCGGGACCCCGGTCTTGAGTGCCAGCCGGGCCGCCCCGGTCTTGGCCACCATCGGCCACAGGTCGGGGTCGCGCGAAGCGGTACCTTCCGGGTAAACGATCACGCACTGGCCGTCCCGCAGCGCCTCCTCGGCCTGCTTGAGCACCAGCGCCGCGTCGTTGCGGTTACGGTAAACCGGAAGCTGACCGAGGTTACGCAGGAATGGCCCGATGACTTTGACGTTGAAGACGGAAGACTTGATGAGGAAAACGGGGAAGCGGCCACCGTCGTAACTGAACACCGCGACCGCACCCCAGTCGGCGTAGGACAGGTGGTTGGGGGCGAGGATCACGCCGCCGGTGCGGGGAAGGTTCTCCTTGCCGCTCTGTTCGTGCTTCATGAGGGCGGCCAGCAACGCGCGCAGTCCCAACCCGGTGATGATCCGCAGGCCGGGCGAGTAGCTTCGCTCCTGCCTGGTCATGGGGCGAGGCTTCCGATCTTCATCAGCTCAGTCTCCTGGTTGGGGTGGTTTGATGTCGAGGCAGGATCACGCTTATGTCTGATGATGCCCGGTTCACCTGGGTAGTGGTGGTCCCCGTCAAAGTACTTGCCCGCGCCAAGTCCCGGATCGCCCCCCTGGCCGGTTCGCGCCGGGCCGAACTGGCGCTGGCCATGGTCACCGACACGATCAGCGCGGTGATGGCGTCGCCGGTGGCGGGGCGGGTGATCGTGGTCACCGACGACCCGGTGGCGGCGGCCGAGCTGTCGGCGGCCGGGGCGACGGTGGTGCCGGACGAGCCGAACGTGGGGCTGAACGAGGCGCTGGTCTACGGGGCCGCCCGGGCTGCCCGCCGCTGGCCCGGGTCGGGGATCGCGGCCTTGTCCGGTGACCTGCCGGCCCTGCGCCCGGAGGAGATGGCGGTCGCCCTGCGGGCCGCATCGTCGTGGCCGGAAGCGTTCGTGCCGGACGTGCAGGGCTCCGGGACCACGCTGTACACGGCCCGGCCGGGGGTCATGTTCCGGCCGTCGTTCGGCCCCGACTCGCGGGTCCGGCACGCCGCCCAGGGCGCCGCCGAACTGCTGCTGCCGGGTACTCCCGGGCTCCGGCGCGACGTCGACACCGGCGAGGATCTGCGCGCCGCCGCCCGCCTCGGCCTCGGCGCCCGCACCTCAGCGCTGGCCGCCGAGCTGCTGCGGGCGGCGGGCTGAAGCAGGATCAGATGTAGACCACCGGGCAGGTCAGGGTGCGGGTGATGCCGTCGACCGACTGGATGCCCCCCGCGACCAGGCGGCCCAGCTCGTCGACGTTCTCCGCTTCGGCGCGCACGATGACGTCGTACGGGCCGGTCACGTCCTCCGCCTGCGTGACCCCGCTGATCGCGGCGATCTGCTTGGCGACATCGGCGGCCTTGCCGACCTCCGTCTGGACCAGGATGTAAGCCCGAACCATGACGTCCTCCAGGGGCACAGTGTTCGACGGTGAATAGAGCCCGGAGAGGCCACGCTACCTTAGGGCCCAACATCCATCCCAGGGTGCGATCACCCGAATTTGGCGGGAGGCCGGCATCGGCACCGGGAACATCGACGGCAGCGGCGCGACCAGCGAAAACACCGGCGCTCCGAGCATCGGTGAGCTGGGTGAGTTCGGGCTGATCGCCGCGATGGCGGCGCGGATGAAGTCCGGGCCGGGCACCGAGGTCGGCATCGGCGACGACGCCGCCGTGCTGGCCGCCCCGGACGGGCGGGTGGTGGCCACCACCGACTTCCTGCTCGAGGGGCGGCACTTCCGGCGGGACTGGGCGGGCCCGGCCGACATCGGCCACCGGGCCGCCGTCCGCAGCCTGGCCGACGTGGCCGCCATGGGCGCCCGGGCGACCGCGCTGCTGGTGGCGTTCGCGGCCCCGGCCGCCCTGTCCTCGGCCTGGGCGCTGGACCTGTCGGCCGGGCTGGCGGCCGAAGCCGAACGGGCCGGCGCGACCGTGGCGGGCGGCGACACCGCCCGCTTCGACCGCGTCCTGCTGGCCGTCACCGGACTCGGCGATCTGCAGGGCCGCCCGCCGGTGACCCGAGCCGGAGCCCGGCCCGGCGACGTGGTGGCGGTGGCCGGCCCGCTCGGCCACTCGGCGGCCGGCCTGGCCCTGCTGGAGGCCGGTCACCGCGCGCCGGGCGCGCCGGGTACTGCCCAGCGCGAACAGGCCCCGCCCAGCGCGGGCCAGCCCGGCCTGGCCGCGCTGATCACCGCCCACCTGCGGCCCGCCCCGCCCTACGACGCCGGGCCGGAGGCGGCCGACCTCGGCGCCACCGCGCTGATGGATGTCAGCGACGGGCTGCTGGCCGACCTCGCGCACATCGCCGACGCCAGCCGGGTCGCGGTCAACGTGCACCCGGCCGCGTTGGATCCGGCCCCGCTGATCCCGGCCGCCGAGGTGCTCGGCCTGGGCGCCGCCGCCCCGCTGGAGTGGATGCTGACCGGGGGAGAGGACCACTCGCTGGTGGCCGCGTTCCCGCCCGGGACCCCGCTGCCGCCCCGCTGGCTGGTCATCGGCGACGTCCGCGAAGGCGAAGGTGTCCTGGTCGACGGCCGGCCTCACCCGGGCGCGGGTGGCTGGGAACACTTTCCCAATAGCAGTTGGCACTGACGAGATTGCGTAGCGCACATAGTGTGGGACGCATGTCACAGCCGCCGCTGCCACCGACCCCGCCGTGCGTCCTCACGATCGCCGGATCGGACTCGTGTGGCGGGGCGGGCATCCAGGCCGACCTGAAGACGATGCACGCCCTCGGGGTGCACGGCATGAGCGTGGTCACCGCGGTCACCGCCCAGAACTCGGTCGGCGTGCAGAACTTCTGGGACCTGCCGCCGGACGCCGTCCGCGAGCAGCTGTACTCGCTGCTGACCGACATCCCGGTGCAGGCGGTGAAGACCGGGATGCTGGCCTCCAGCGGCATCGTCGCGGTGGTGGCCGAGGTGCTGGCCGCGATCCCGGCCCCGCTGGTGGTGGATCCGGTCGCGGTGTCCAAGCACGGCCATTCGCTGCTGCTGGCCGGGGCGGGCGAGAGCCTCCGCGACACCCTGCTGCCGCTGGCCACCGTGGTCACCCCCAACCTGGACGAGGCGGAGCAGCTGTCCGGCACCAAGGCGGTCGACGAGGACAGCATGCTGGCCGTGGCCAAGGCGATCAAGTCCCTCGGCCCCCAGTACGTACTGATCAAGGGCGGCCACCTGGCCGGCGACCCGGTCGACCTGCTCTACGACGGCGACCGCACCTGGCAGTTCGTCGGCGAGCGGATCGCCACCCCGCACACCCACGGCACCGGCTGCACGCTGGCCTCGGCCATCGCGTCCTACCTGGCCCGCGGCGAAGATGTCCCGACCGCCGTCGCCCAGGCCCGCGATTACGTCACCGGCGCCATCCGCGGCGGCTACCCCCTCGGCTCCGGCATCGGCCCCGTCGACCACGCCTGGCAATCCCGCCACTGACGCACCTTGGCCCGGTCCTTCCCGGCCAGGCTTCCCGGCCAGGCTTCCCGGCCAAGCCTTCCCGCTTCCGGCCAGGCCACCGCTCCCGGCCAAGCCTTCCCGCTCTCAGCCAAGCCTTCCCGCTCCCCGGCCAGGCCACCCGCTCCCGGCCACACCGCCCGTCACATCTGCACCGGCGGCCCCTCCCGTTGGGTCCGCAACTAAACGGAAAGGCCTTCCGTCTTCAATGGAGCAGAGTCAGGGATAATCCCGGCAAATGCTCCAGTGAACGCCGGATCTCCCAGCGGCGGAATCCCGCCAGCCCCACCGGTACCGCCAGCCCCGGTAGAGCCCGGAAAGTACACACCCTTTGCCGGGTCCCGGCCACGCGAGGCTGGGCGGCGCGAGGCCCCGGCGGCGCGGGTCCCCGGCGGCGCGGGTCCCCGGCGGCGCAAGGCCCCGGCGGCGTGAGGCCCCGGCCACGCAAGGCCCCGGCGGCGTGAGGCCCGGCGGCGTGAGGCCCGGCGGCACCCCGACCGGCTGTCACTCCGGCTTGGTCGCGGTCACCAGCGTCATCCGGTGGGTCGGGATCCCGTAGGCCGTGCGCCAGTCGAGCGACCGGGCCGTGACGTCGGTGCACCCGAACTCCGCCACGATCTGGTCATGGTGGGTCCCCGGCGGGTCGACGATGCGCAGCCGGCCACCCGGCCGGAGCACCCGGACGGCCTCGCGCAGGGCCTGGCGCCGGCCCTCATCGTCGCTGATGTTGTGGATGACGAGGTTGCTGACCACGACGTCGAACGACCCGTCCGGGAACGGCAGGTCGCGAGCATCGGCGTCGGCCAATGAAACCCGGTCGGCGACGCCCTCGGCGATCGCGTTGCGCTCGGTGGCGGCGTGGCTGTTGCCGCTCTGGTCGTGGCGGTTCCAGATGTCGGCCCCGGCGGCCCGGCCCCGCGGCAAGCGGTGGGCGGCCAGCATCAAGACTGCGCCGCGGCCACAGCCGACGTCCAGCACCCGTTCGTCCCCGCGCAGGTCGAGGTCGTCGAGGATCTCCGACCAGACGGCGCGCTTGCCGGGGCCGGTCGAGTAGTAGTAGCTCGCCGCGGTGGCGGCCACCGCCGCCCCAGCCAGGCCGGTCAGGCTGGCGGCCAGGTGGCGGCGCCGCCGGACGGCCCACCAGGTCGCTCCGGCCAGCCCGGACAGGACCACCCCGAACACCGGGGCGGCCACGTTCCCCCCGTCAACGCCGTATCTGGGCCGGGAACCGTGCACACCGGCAGGTTACGGCTCACAGCAGGTACAGCACCGCGATTCCGGCGGTGACGCAGGCGGCGGCGGCGATCCGCGGCCAGCCGAATTTTTCGTGGAAGAAAAGGCTGCCGATGACCGCGGCCACCACGATGCTCGACTCCCGCAGCGCGGCCACCGTGGCCAGCGCCCCGCGGGTCTGCGCCCACAGCACCAGCCCGTAGGCGAGCACCGACAGCGCCCCGCCGAGCAGGCCGATATGCCACACCGGGCGCATCGCGGGCCGCAGCTGGCGGCGGCGGATGGCCAGCGCCACGAACGGCCAGGGCGCGGTCTCCAGCAGCATCAGCCAGCCCGCGTAGCCGGCCACGCTGTGGGACAGCCGGACCCCGATGCCGTCCACGGTGGTGTAGGCGGCGATCGACACCCCGGTGGCGACGGCGGCCAGTACCGCCCGCTTGTCGTAGCCGCCGGTCCGGCGCCCGGACAGCACCAGGGTGCCGAGCCCGGCGCAGATCAGCGCCACCCCGGCGAACTGGCCGGGCCCGGGGGTCTCGCCCGCGAAGGCGGCCGCCAGCCCCAGCACGACCAGCGGCGATGTGCCGCGGGCGAGCGGATAGGTCTGGCTGAAGTCCCCGAGCCGGTACGAGGCCATCAGCAGCACCGTGTAGGCGATGTGCAGCGCGACCGAGGCGGCCAGGTAACCCCAGCAGGCGCTGGACGGCGCCGCCCCCAGCAGCACCAGCGGCACCGCGCAGATCATGCCGCCCAGGCTGACCAGGGTGAACGAGACCAGCTTGTCCTTGATGCCGTGGGCGATGGAGTTCCAGGTAGCGTGCGCGCAGGCGGCGCTCAAGGTGGTGGCGAGGATGAACGGGGAAGCGGCAGCGGCGAAGCTCATCGGAAGGCTCCTCGACGGTGCCCTGCTCGCGCAGGGCATGCGAAATAGGAGCCCTCAGGGCTTTTATCCCGTCAGGTGTCGGTGCGCAGGCCCGGACCAGGGGCCGCCGCATCGTGGCGCCGCTCGGCCCAGCCACCGCGACCCTGATTGTGGGAAACCGAATTCAGGCGGACCGCGGGCGGAACCCTAGGCGCAACCACATGCTGGGATCAGAATACAGCCGCGAAAAAGCGCACAAATAACCCGGGCGTCGAGTGACGCCCGGGTCGCGGCGAGACCGTTTAGCGGGTGACCTTGCCGGCCTTGATGCACGAGGTGCACACGTTGATGCGCTTCGGCGTGCCCTGACCGACCCGGGCCCGGATGTTCTGGATGTTCGGGTTCCAGCGGCGGCGGGTGCGGCGGTGCGAGTGCGAGATGTTGTTGCCGAAGCCCGGCCCCTTGCCGCATACGTCGCAGACGGAAGCCACGGGTTACTCCAAAGTCAGTGGTGGTGGAAGGCCGCTCACACCAAGGGAGCAGCCGTCAGAGGATATACAACGAAACGCGAGGACGCGAACTGGGCCGTCGACACGTTTCTGTCCGTACCCGATTCTATCCTGCCGGTATGACGACCGTGCGTGATCCGCTGGAGCGGGTGCTGGGCGCGAAGACGGCCAAGGTCCTGGACGACGCCTTCGGCCTGCAGACCGCGGGCGACCTGCTGCGGCACTACCCCCGCCGGTACGCCACCCGCGGCGAGCTGACCGAGCTGTCCTCGCTGCAGGAAGGTGAGCACGTCACCGTGCTGGCCAAGGTCGCGCTGGTCCGCAAGCTGCCGATGGGCGGCCGCCGCGGCGACCGGCTGGAGGTCATCGTCACCGACGGCACCGCCCGGCTGACGCTGATGTTCTTCCACAAGGCGGGCTACTGGCAGCGGCTGCTGCGCCCGGAAGGGCTGGGCCTGTTCGCCGGCACGGTGTCGTCGTTCCGCGGTAAGCGCCAGCTGGTCCACCCCGACTGCGAGATGCTGCCGGCCGCAGTTACTGCTTCTGGTGCGACCGCCGAGCTGGCCGCCGAGTACGCCGCCGAGCTGATACCGGTCTACCCGGCCAGCGCGAAGATCTCGTCCTGGCAGATCGCCAAGGCCATGCGGACCGTGCTCGACACCCTGGACCTGGGCGAGGACCCGCTGCCGGCCGGGCTGCGGGAGCGGCACGAGCTGATCGACCTGGGCACCGCGACCCACGCCGTACACCGGCCACTGGACGTGGACGACTACCGCAAGGCCCGCCGCCGCCTCAAGTGGGACGAGGCCTTCGTGCTGCAGTCGGCCCTGGCCCAGCGGCGGCTGGCGGCGGCAGCGCTGCCGGCCACGCCCCGGCCGCTGCTGTCGGGCGGGCTGGCCGAGGCGTTCGATGCCCGGCTCCCGTTCAGCCTGACGGCCGGCCAGTGCGCGGCCGGGGAGACGATCGCGGCCGACCTGGCCTGCGCGTACCCCATGCACCGGCTGCTCCAGGGCGAGGTCGGCTCGGGTAAGACGGTGATCGCGGTCCGGGCCATGCTCCAGGTCGTCGACGCGGGCGGCCAGGCCGCGCTGCTGGCCCCGACCGAGGTGCTGGCCCAGCAGCACTACCGCTCGATCAGCGCCATGCTCGGCCCGCTCGGGCTGGCCGGGCGCCTGGGCGCGGCCGACACCGCGACCCGGGTCGTCCTGCTGACCGGGTCGACCGGCACCGCCGCCCGCCGGGAGGCACTGACCGACGTGTTCACCGGCGACGCCGGCATCGTCATCGGCACCCACGCGCTGCTGGAGGAGCACGTCCGGTTCAACGAC
>JAFAYQ010000078.1 GCA_019240215.1 Actinomycetota bacterium
CCGCGGCTGCGGGCCAGCCGGCCGTCGAGCAGGTCGGTCAGGGAGGCGATGCAGAAGACGGCGAGCGCAGCGAGCCGCCAGGCGGTCCCGCCCGCCAGCAGGAAGCCGAGGAACACCGGCACCAGGGCGATGCGGATCATGGTGAGGACGTTGGCCACGTTCCAGAGGCCGACCTCCTGGTTCACCGCGGTGCGGAGTCAGCGAGGAGATCGACCCCCTCCGAACCGGTCACCACCGCGCGGACCATATCGCCGGGCGCGAGCGGGGCGGCCGAGAAGACCGTCGTCACCCCGTCCACCTCCGGCGCCTGGTGGGCGGCCCGGCCTTCGTAGCGGCCGTCACCGACCTGCTCCTCGACCAGCACCTCGGCCAGCTCGCCGATCCGGTTCTCGGCGCGCTGGGCCATGAGCTCGTCGGCGAGCCCGGCGAACTCCTCGACCCGGCGGGAGATCTCCGCCGCCTCCAGCTGGCCGGGCAGCGTGGCCGCCTCGGTGCCGTCCTCGTCGGAGTAGCCGAACACGCCGATGGCGTCCAGCCCGGCGCTGTCCAGGAACAGCTCGAGCTCGCGCAGGTCGACGGCGGTCTCGCCGGGGAAGCCGACGATGAAGTTGGACCGCACGCCCGCCTCGGGATAGGAGTCCCTGATCTGGTCCAGCAGGGCCCCGAACCGTTCCCGGTCGCCGAACCGGCGCATGGACCGCAGCACCCGCCCGCTGGCGTGCTGGAAGGACAGGTCGAAGTAGGGCGCCACCCCGGGGGTGGCGGCGATGACCTCGATCAGGCCGGGGCGCAGCTCGGCCGGCTGCAGGTAGCTGATCCTGATCCGCTCGATGCCCTCGATGCCGGCCAGCTCGGGCAGCAGCTCCTCGAGCAGCCGCAGGTTGCCCAGGTCCTTGCCGTAGGAGGTGGAGTTCTCGCTGACCAGCACCAGCTCGCGGACGCCGCTGGCGGCCAGCCAGCGGGCCTCGGCCGCGATGTCGAGGGGCCTTCGGGAGACGAACGCGCCGCGGAAGGACGGGATGGCGCAGAACGAGCAGCGCCGGTCGCAGCCGGAGGCGATCTTCAGCGGGGCCACGACGCCGCCGGTCAGCCGCCGCCGGAACACACCGCCGTCCGGGCCGGTCCACGGCGCGGCCGGGCCTTGGTGTGGTTCGGGCTGCTGGGTGTCCGGCTGGCCTGGCCCCGGCTTGCCCTGCTGGCGGTCGGCGGGGCTGATGGGCAGCAGCTTGCGGCGGTCCCGGGCGGTGTGCGCCGGGCGCTTGCGGCCAGCCAGCACGTCGTCCAGGCGGGTGCCGATGTCGGTGTAGTCGTCGAAGCTGAGGATCTGCGCCTCGGGCAGCTCGTCCGCGAGGTCGGTGCCGTAGCGCTCGGCCAGGCAGCCGACGGCGGCGACCTTGGCCCCCGAATCAGCGGCGGCCAGCAGCTCGTCGATGGACTCCTGCTTGGCCGCCTGGATGAACCCGCACGTGTTCACCAGCACGACGCTGGCGTCGTCGGCCGAGGTCAGGTCCCAGCCGGATGCGGTCAGCCGGGCAGCGAGCTCCTCGGAATCGACCTCGTTACGGGCGCAGCCGAGCGTGACCAGGCTGACGGTGCGGGGAGCGGAAGGACCGGATTCGGGACGTGGGGACACAACGAGAGCCTACCTACGATGACTGGCTCATCGACTTCGGACTGAAGCTGAGCGTCACGGGGGTGGTGGCGTCCGTGGTCTGCTTCTTGCCGTTCACGGTGAGCTCGACGCCGGACGGGTTGCCGAGCCGGACGTCGACGGCCTTTTTCTCGGTCCAGCTCTTCGAGCTGCCGGCCGGCACGACCCCCATGTAGATCTGCGAGCCATCGGTGCTGCTGGTGAGCTCGACCCAGCAGTCCTCGCTGGCGGTCAGCTGGATGACCACATCGTTGGCCGGGGTGGCCGAGGCGGTCGGCGTCGGGGACGGGGACGCGCTCGGCCGGGCGCTAGCGGTGGCCCGGTGGCTGGGCGTGGCGGCGGCCAGCGGCCGCGCCGTCCCGTGGTGCGAGCTGACCAGCCGGTAGGAACTGAACCCGATGATGGCCAGGAGCACCACGACCACGATCATGGCCATGCTCGGGCCGCGCCGCCGCTCGCGGATCTTGATCGGCGTGGAGGGCTCGAAGACGTCGGCGGCCCGGATCGCGCCGGGCGGCCCGTGCTCGGCGTCGTACTCCCGGATCAGCGGGGCCGGGTCGATGCCGACGGCGCTCGCGATGCTGCGGATGTGGCCGCGGGCGTAGAAGTCGCCGCCGCACGCGGTGAAGTCGCCGCCTTCGATGTCCCGGATGATGGACTCGCGGATCCGGGTCTGCTGGCTGACGTCGGTGATGGTGAGACCGGCCTGACGGCGCGCGTCCGCCAGCGTTTCACCGATGCTCACGCCGCCTCCACCTGCTTCAGTCGCGACAAAAAGGGTCCGGGGACCGTTCCCCGGTGCGGGGGCTGCTACTAAGTGTAGACAGCCGAACATGAGGAAACGGTGAACGCGAGACCGCCGTTAACCGCTGGGTTCAGCTACCGCGCAGCGAATCGATGGTCGCGTCCAGATCTTCGGGCCGGACCAGCACGTCCCTGGCCTTGGAGCCCTCGCTGGGACCGACGATGTTCCGGCTCTCCAGCAGGTCCATCAGCCGCCCCGCCTTGGCGAACCCAACTCGCAGCTTACGCTGCAGCATCGACGTGGAGCCGAACTGTGTGGAAACTATCAGCTCGGCCGCCTGGATCAGCAGGTCCAGGTCGTCACCGATGTCCGAGTCGATCTCCCGCGAGGACTCCTTCACGGCCGCGACGTCCTCGCGGTACTCGGGCTCGGACTGCTTCTTGCAGTGCGCGACGATGTCGCGGATTTCCTTCTCCGACACGAACGCGTTCTGCAGCCGGATCGGCTTGGACGCGCCCATCGGCAGGAACAGCGCGTCGCCCTGGCCGACCAGCTTCTCCGCGCCGGGCTGGTCCAGGATGACCCGGGAGTCGGCCAGCGAAGAGGTGGCGAAGGCCAGCCGGGACGGGACGTTGGCCTTGATCAGGCCGGTGACCACGTCGACGCTGGGCCGCTGGGTGGCCAGCACCAGGTGGATGCCGGCCGCCCGGGCCAGCTGGGTGATGCGGACGACCGAGTCTTCGACGTCGCGGGGGGCGACCATCATCAGGTCGGCCAGCTCGTCCACGATGGCCAGCAGGTAAGGGTAGGGCCGGTAGACCCGCTCGCTGCCGGGCGGGGCGGTCAGCTTGCCCGCCCGGACCGCCTTGTTGAAGTCGTCCACGTGCCGGAACCCGGAGGCGGCGAGGTCGTCGTAGCGACGCTCCATCTCCCCCACCACCCAGTCGAGGGCCTCGGCGGCCTTCTTGGGGTTGGTGATGATCGGGGTGATCAGGTGCGGGATGCCCTCGTAGATCGACAGCTCGACCCGCTTGGGGTCGACCAGGATCATCCGCACCTCGTCCGGGGTGGCGCGGGTCAGCACCGAGGTGATCAGGCCGTTGATGCAGACCGACTTACCGGATCCGGTGGCGCCGGCGATCAGCATGTGCGGCATCTTGGCCAGGTTGGCCACCACCGTGTGACCCTCGACGTCCTTGCCCAGCCCGACCACCATCGGGTGGTGGTCGGTGATCGCGACCTGGGACTTGAGCACGTCGCCGAGGCTGACGATCTCCTTGTCGATGTTGGGGATCTCCACCCCGATGGCCGACTTGCCGGGAATCGGGGAGATGATCCGGACGTCGGCGCTCTTGACCGCGTAGGAGATGTTCTTGGACAGCGCGGTGACCCGCTCGACCTTGACCGCGGGCCCGAGCTCGATCTCGTACCGGGTCACGGTCGGGCCGCGGGTGAAGTCGGTGACCTGGGCGTCCACGTTGAACTGCTCGAGCACCTCCGACAGCGCCCGCACGATGATGTCGTTGGCCTTGGTGTGCGCCTTGGGGGCCGAGCCGGGCCGCAGCAGCGCGGCCGGCGGCAGCGTGTAGCTGGTGGCCGCGCCGGTCAGCGTGAGCTGCTCGGGCTTGCGGAAGTGCTCGGCTTCCATCGGCGGCGCGGGCGGCGGGGCGGGCTTGGGCGGAATCGGCCGGGCGGCCGCGGGCGGGGCGCCGGCGTCGCCCGTCAGGCCGGGGCCGGCCGGGGTGCCGCCGGCGCCGGGCTGGCCGGGCAGGAAGCCGAGCGCCTCCAGCAGGCCCTCGTCGGTCTCCGGGCCGGGCTGGGCGCCGGGCGGCGGGCCGCCCGGGTCACCAAGGCCGGCGGCCGGGTCGTCGAGCGGGCCGAGCTGCTTGCGGCCCTTGCCCGCACCGAGCAGCGGGGAGTCGTAGGGCTTGATGCGGTCGCCGCCTTCGAGGGCGCCCTTGGCCCCCCGGGCGGCCTTGGACAGCTGGCCGCGGATGCCCTTGCCACCCGGCTCGAGCGCGATGGGCTCGCCGTCTTCGCCGTACTCCTCGCCGTAGTCCTCGTCCTCACCGAACACCCGGGTCCGGCGGCCGAAGTACTCGCGGGCCTCCTCGACCCGGTCCGGCACCCGGTGCAGCGGGGTGCCGGTGATGACGAGGATGCCGAACCCGGCCACCAGGGCCAGCACCGGCGCGGCCACGTAGGGGGTGAGCGCCTTGGACAGCGGGGCGGAGACCACGAACCCGATCAGGCCGGCCGCGTGCCGCATGGCCCGCTCGCCGTCGGCCGGGGAGGGGGTGCCGTTGGCGATGTGCAGCAGCCCCAGCACCCCGATGCTGAGCGCCCCCCAGCCGATGACCACCCGCCCGGTCTGGGAGTTGTGCTCCGGGTGGCGCAGGTAGCGCCAGGACAGCATCCCGGCCAGCAGCGGCGTCAGCCAGGCAGCCGAACCGGCGGCCCCGTGGATGAAGGCCGACAGCCCGTGGCCGATCGGGTTGTTCATGTTCCACCAGATGCTGGCGGCGAGCACGAACGCGATCGCCAGCCAGAGCAGCCCGATCCCGTCCCGGCGGTGCTCGGGCTCCAGGTCACGGGCGCTCCGCCCGATGTGGCGAGCCCCGAACCCGACCGCACCGGCCGCCACCATCCAGGCGGCCGCGATCGCGTGCCCGACCCAGCCGACGAGGATGACGATCGGGTCGTGGGACCGGGACGGGGCAGGCCGCCGGCCCCGGGCGCTGGAGCCGCCTTTGGTGCGAGACGTGCTCCGGCCCTTGCTGGTGCTCCGCGGCTTGCGCTTCGCCGTGGAAGGGCCGCGGGTGGTGGTGGACCGGCCCGCGGCAGGCTTGCGCCGGGCAGGGCCGGACGGCTCCGCGCGGAAGTCGCCGGAATCCCCACCGCGCGGTCGGGTGGAGCTCTTGGGCGCACGGGTGGCCATGGTGCCAACGGTAACCAAGACCGGGACCGGCCCGTGGGACGCGGAACGGTGTGTCGAGCGGTCAGGTGTTGGCGGGCAGTTCGGTGCCGGCGCCGCGGCGGCGGACCTTGATCAGGTCGCGGCGGTGCTCGGGCAGGGTGGGCTCGGCCGCACCCTCGACCGTGAAGCCGGCGTCGGCGATCATCTCCAGGTCCTGCTGGCCGGCCTGGCCCTCGCTGGTCAGGTAGTCGCCGAGGAAGATCGAGTTGGCGATGTGCAGGGCCAGCGGCTGCAGCGAGCGCAGGTGCAGTTCGCGGCCGCCGGCCAGCCGGACCTCGGCGTCCGGGCAGACGAACCGGACCATGGCCAGGATGCGCAGGCAACGCTGCGGAGTCAGGGTCCACTCCCCCGCCAGCGGGGTGCCCTCGAACGGGATCAGGAAGTTGACCGGCACCGAGTCCGGGTCCAGGTCGCGCAGGGCGAAGGCGGCGTCGACCAGGTCGGCGTCGGTCTCCCCCATCCCCGCGATCAGGCCCGAGCAGGGTGACAGGCCGGCCGCGGCCGCCTGCTGGACGGTGTCGACCCGGTCGGCGAAGTCGTGGGTGGTGCAGATATCGCCGTAGTGGGCCTCGGCCGTGTTCAGGTTGTGGTTGTAGGCGTCGGCGCCCGCCTCGCGCAGGCGTTCGGCCTGGTCCTGGCGGAGCAGGCCGAGGCAGGCGCACACCTCGACGTCCGGGTGCTCGGCCTTGAACGTGCCGATCATCTCCGACACCCGGGTCACGTCCCGGTCGGCCGGACCGCGGCCACTGGCCACCAGGCAGACCCGCTTGGCCCCGGCCGCCACCCCGGCCTGCGCAGCCGAAAGCACCTCATCGGGCTTCAGCCAGCTGTACTTGAGCACGTCGGCACCGGAGCCGAGCCGCTGCGAACAGTAGAAGCAGTCCTCGGGGCACAGCCCGCTCTTGACGTTGACCAGATAGTTCAGCTTGACCCGGCGGCCGAAGAACCGCCGCCGGACCTGGAAGGCGGCCGCCACGACGTCCAGCAGTTCGTCGTCGCTGCTGGCCAGGACGGCGAGCGCCTCCTGCCGGGTCGGGCGCTCACGGTCGAGCGCCTTGGCGGTCAGCGCGTCCAGCCACGGCATATGGTCGTCCTCCCGAAATTTCCCACGGTCACCAGGGCTGACCGTATCAGCAGGCGAGTAGGGTCACTTTCGGCCCTTCGGCGCAAGCTCACGGCGGGAGCGCGGGATGAAGATCGCGATTCTTGACGACTACCAGGACGTGGCCCTCGGTTACGCCGACTGGAAGGGGCTGCCGGGCTCGCCCGAGGTGACGGTGTTCAGCGACCACATCGCCCGGCACGAGCTGCTGGCCAGCAGCTTGCGGCCGTTCGACGTGATCGTGGCCATGCGCGAGCGGACCGCGTTCCCGGCCAGCCTGCTGGCACTCCTGCCCGACCTGCGGCTGCTGGTCACCACCGGAATGGGCAACGCCGCGATCGACATGGAGGCGGCCCGCGCCCGCGGGATCACGGTGTGCGGGACCGGCGGCGTGGACGGGGCCACCGCCGAGCTGACCTGGGGCCTGATCCTGGCCCTGGTCCGGCACATCCCGGAAGAGGACCGGCGGATGCGGGCGGCGGCCGGCGCGGGCGGAGCGGCGCTGCCGGTCCGGGGCGGCTGGCAGCGCACGGTCGGGACCGGCCTGCGGGACAAGCAGCTCGGCGTGGTCGGGCTCGGCCGCCAGGGTCGCGAGGTGGCGGCCGTCGGGAAGGCGTTCGGCATGAACGTCACCGCCTGGAGCCAGAACCTGGACCCGGACCAGGCCCGCGAGCTGGGCGTCGAGCCGGTCAGCAAGGAGCAGCTGTTCTCCCGGGCGGATGTGGTGACCGTCCACTACAAGCTCAGCGCGCGCAGCACCGGGCTGGTCGGGGCGGCCGAGCTGCGGCTCATGAAGCCGACCGCCTACCTGATCAATACGTCGCGGGGGCCGATCGTCGATACCGGCGCGCTGGTGGCGGCGTTGCGGGGCGGCCAGATCGCCGGGGCCGGGCTGGATGTCTACGACGTCGAGCCGCTGCCGCTGGCTGACCCGCTGCGGACGGCGCCGAACACCGTGCTCACGCCGCACCTGGGTTACGTCACCGATGAGACGTACCAGGTGTTTTACCGGGAGGCGGCCGAGGACATCGCGGCCTGGATCGATGGGGCGCCGGTGCGGGTGCTCAACGGCTGAGGCTCGTGGGGCTGGCGCGGGCGCGCCGCCGACCCGCCCTTCCTCTTTCATAGTTTTCCAACCAGTTTAGTTGACTTTTAGCGGACGCCCCGCCCATGCTGAGGTTGAGATGGTGATCTCTACGGCGAAGGAGGGGCGGCCTGATGCCAGTCGAGGAAACCGGTCCGCTCCCCCGCGGGTTGCTGGACCGGCTGCCTGCGCGGCTGCCGGCCCGGTCACGTCCCGGCTCGGGCGGCCTGCGGGCCGCGGACCTGGCCGTGCTGCGGGACGGCGGCTACCTCAAGCTGGCACTGCCCGCCCGGCTGGGCGGAGCCGGGCTGAGCCTGAAGGACGTGGCCTGCGCCCAGCGCCAGCTGGCGGCCCGGGCCCCGGGCACCGCCCGCGCCCTGAACGAGCACCACGCCTGGGCCGGCGGCGCCGCCGACGCGCTGGCCAGCGGGGAAACCGGGGCCGAGTGGATCCTGGCCGAGGTGGCGCGGGGCCGGCTGTTCACCGTTGACGGCAAGACTGGGCGCGACGTGCTGAGCGCGGGCCGGTACGCCTGGCGGCTGGCGCTGGACGGCATGACCAGCTACGCCGTGGCCCGGCAGGCCTTCGACCAGGCGGTCGAGCAGGCCCGGCAGGCGGGTCCCGGACGGCTGGACCGCTGGCCGGTGGCCGAGGCAGCGCTGCGCCTGGACAGCATGCGCGGCCAGCTCGACGAGATCATCGCCGGCTGGCAGCGCCGGGTCGCGGCCGGCCGCGAGCTGGCCAGCCTCGACCCGGGCCGGCTGACGCTGATCCGCCAGTTCACCGCCCGGCACGTGGCCGAGGACGGCGCCCAGCGCGTCATCGAGCTGGCCGCTTTGATCGCCGGGGACGCGGTACCGGCTGGCAACCCTAGCGGCTGAACGGCCTGACGGGTCGCTGAGCCTCGCGTGGCCGGTGCGGCTCGAGATCCCGGCGGGGGCGGGGTGCGCGTGACTGGGCCGACGGGTGCCGTTGAGGCCAGTGTGACCGGTGGGGCGTGGGTCTGGGGCGAGTCATGGGTTCAGGAAGACTATTTTACAAATGCTGCACAAAAGTCTTCCCGAATCGGAAGGACACACGTGATGTGAGCTTGGCGGGGCGCGTGTGATTTGGGGGGCTGGGTGGGGCGAGCGTCGCGGACGCCGGGTGGGCCGGTGGCCGGGTGGGCCGGTGGCCGGGTGGGCCGGTGGCCGGGTGGGCCGGTGGCCGGGTGGGCCGGTGGCCGGGTGGGCCGGTGGGCCGGTGGGCCGGTGGGCCGGTGGGCCGGTGGGCCGGTGGGCCGGTGGGCCGGTGGGCCGGTGGGCCGGTGGGCCGGTGGGCCGGTGGGCTGGCTGGCGGAGCCTAGCCGCCGGACAGGTCGTCGGGGAAGCCGGCTGCCAGCCGGGGCCACTGGGCCAGAGGCCGGCCCTCAGGCCACTCCGGTACCGGCGGCCAGTCGGGTTCGCCGGCGGTGGTGCGGACGTTGGTGCAGGCCTGGGGCCAGCCGGGCGGTGAGTCCTCCCAGCTCTCCTGGCGGCCGTAGACCGTGAGGTCCATCAGGGCGTAGTTGTTGTCCATGGTCTCCACGCCGCGGATGGTGGTCCAGTAGGTCTCGAACACGCGGTCGCCGTCGCGCAGGTAGCAGACGACGTTCATCATGCCGTTGCGCTTGGGCGGGGCCAGCAGGGCCGGGGCCGACTCCTGAGCCGAGTACCAGGGCATCTCCCAGCCCATGAACTCGCGGTAGCGGGCGCTCTCGGGGTAGGGCCCCTGGCAGAACACCGCGTAGGTGATGTCCCGGGAGTACAGGGCCGACAGCTCGCGGACCTGGCCGGTGTAGTAGGTGCAACCCTCGCACTGCTCAGCGGCCGGGTGGCCGCGGTGCCACATGAAGTAGTAGGCGATGAGCTGGCGGCGGCCCGCGAAGGCGTCGAGCAGCGTGACCGGGCCGTCCGGGCCGTCCGGGCCGGTCAGCGGGAGGGTGGCGTCGACCTCGACCATGGGCAGGCGGCGGCGGGCGGCGGCGATCGCGTCGCCCTCGTGGGTGTGGGCCTTCTCCCGGGTCCGCAGCGCGTCGATCTCGGCCTGGTAGGCGGCCCGGTCCACGACAGGGGGCTGAGCGGCGGCGTCGATCATGATGAGCTCCTCTTCTTGTTCTCGGCGTGGGCGGCTTCGGCCAGGCGTTTTATCGCGGCCAGGCGGCGGTCCCACTGGGCGGCGACCTCGGCCATGGCCCGGGTGACCTGGTCGAGGCGGCCGGTGTCGACCTCGTAGACGACCTCGCGGTCGCGCGGGCGGCGGCTGATCAGCCCGGCCCGTTCGAGCACGGCCAGGTGCTTGGCCACCGCCTGGCGGGTGAACGGCACCCGCCCGGCCAGCCCGCTGGCGCTGGCCGGCCCCTGGCTGACCAGCAGGTCAAGCACCCGGCGGCGGGACGGGTCGCCGATCGCCGACCACAGCTCGTCGTCGATCGGCCGGGGGGCCTCGGTCGGGACCGTCATTTCAGGACCGTGACCAGACGGTCCAGGAAGTCACCCCAGCCGTCGGAGTGCTCCTCGGCGTAGCGCAGCTTCTCCTCCTCCGGCCACGGGCACAGCTCGTGGCCGGTCTCGGTCACCCGTAGCCGGGTCCGTTCCGGGCCTTCGGGGGTCAGCGTGAACTCGACCAGCATCGAATTGCCGGCCACCGGGCTCTCGTCGCGCGGATGGTTCCAGCGGAAGGAAAAGCGCACCGGCGGGTCGACGGTCTCGACCACGACCGGGCCACCCTGGTCGCCGAACTGCATATAGCCCTGGGCGCCGGGCTCGATGACCAGATCGACCCGGTCGGCGAACCACTGGCTCATCTGCGCGGGCTCGGTGATCGTGCGCCAGACGACCTCGATGGGCGCCTCGATCGTGATCTCCCGTTCGATCCCGAGACCCGGCATCGGTGGTCACCCTTTCTGATCTTCCCGAAAAAGCATCTGCAGCCAATGGTTGCATGAGGGAGGTATGAGTGCAACCACCAGTTGCACATGGAAAGATCTGAAAATGTTTGTGGGGGGTGGGGAGCCCGGTGGAGAGGGGTCAGCTGTGTCGGTACTGCGCTCGATCGGGCTGTTCATCGTGGCCGCGCTGCTGGAGATCGGGGGGGCGTGGCTGGTGTGGCAGGGGGTGCGCGAGCACCGGGGCTGGGTGTGGGTCGGAGCCGGGGTGGTCGCGCTCGGGCTGTACGGGTTCACCGCCACCTTGCAGCCGGACTCGCACTTCGGCCAGATTCTGGCCGCCTACGGCGGGATCTTCATCGCCGGCTCGCTGGCCTGGGGGGCGGTAGCCGACGGCTACCGCCCCGACCGCTTCGACATCATCGGCGCGCTGATCTGCCTGGTGGGGGTGGGCGTGATCATGTACGCGCCCCGCCACTGAATCAGACTTCGATCACCCGCGGGATGATCATGGGGCGCCGGCGGTAGTTGTCGCTGACCCAGCGGCCGACCGCCCGGCGGATGAGCTGCTGGATCTGGTAGGCGTCGGTGACGTTGTCGGCCGCGGCCCGGGCCAGGGCCTCCTCGATCTTCGGCCGGACCGCGTTCAGGGCCGCTTCGTCGATGCCGGAACCGCGGGCGTGCAACTCGGGCGGGGCGACGGCCTTGCCGGTGGTCGAGTCGAGCACGATGATCACCGAGACGAAGCCCTCCTCGCCGAGGATCCGCCGGTCCTTGAGCTGCTCGTCGGTGACCTCGCCGACCGACAGGCCGTCCACGTAGACGTAACCGCACGGCACCGCGCCGGTGATCTTGGCCTGGCCGTCGACCAGGTCGACCACCACCCCGTCGTCGGCGATCACGATGTTGCCCTCGGGCACGCCGCTCAGGGCGGCCAGCTTGGCGTGGGCCCGCAGGTGCCGCCACTCGCCGTGCACCGGCATGAAGTTGCCGGGCTTGGTCACGTTCAGCACGAACAGCAGCTCACCGGCGTTGGCGTGGCCGGACACGTGCACCAGCGAGCCACCCTTGTGGATGACGTTGGCGCCGAGCCGGGTCAGGCCGTTGATGACCCGGTAGACGGCGGTCTCGTTGCCGGGGATGAGCGAGGAGGCCAGCACCACGGTGTCGCCCTCGGCGATCCGGATCGGGTGGTCGCGGCCTGCCATCCGCGACAGCGCCGACATCGGCTCGCCCTGGGAGCCGGTGGAGATCAGCACCACGTCCTGGGGGCGCATCTCCTCGGCCTCGCGCATGTCGACCAGCATCCCGCCGGGCACGTGCAGGTAACCGAGGTCGCGGGCGACGCCCATGTTGCGGACCATCGACCGGCCCACGAACGCGACCTTGCGGTGGTGCTTGGCGGCCGCGTCCAGCACCTGCTGGACCCGGTGCACGTGGCTGGCGAAGCAGGCCACGATGATGCGCTTCTCGGCGGTGCTGAACACCTCGTCGAGGACCGGGGCGATGGCCCGCTCGCTGGTGGTGAAGCCGGGAGACTCGGCGTTGGTGGAGTCCGACATGAGCAGGTCGACGCCGTCGGCCCCGAGCCGCGCGAACCCGCCGATGTCGGTCAGCCGCCGGTCCAGCGGCAGCTGGTCCATCTTGAAGTCGCCGGTGTGCAGGACCAGCCCGGCCGGGGTGCGGATGGCGACCGCCAGCGCGTCCGGTATCGAGTGGTTGACCGAGAAGAACTCCAGGTCGAACGGGCCGAACTGCCGCCGCTCGCCCTCAACGACCTCGTCCACCACCGGGGTCAGCCGGTGCTCGGTGAGCTTGCCGCGGATCAGGGCCAGGGTCAGCCGGGACCCGACCAGCGGGATGTCCTGGCGTTCACGCAGCAGGTAGGGCAGCGCCCCGATGTGGTCCTCGTGGCCGTGGGTGAGGACCACGGCCTCGATCAGGCCGAACCGTTCCTCCAGGTAGCGGAAGTCGGGCAGGATCAGATCGACGCCGGGCTGATCGGGCTCGGGGAACAGGACGCCGCAGTCGACGACCAGCAACCGGCCGTCGTACTCGAAGACGGTCATGTTCCGCCCGATCTCGCCGAGACCACCGAGGGCGACGATCCGGAGGCCCCCTTCGGCGAGCGGCGGGGGCGGTGGCAGCTCCGGGTGGGGATGACTCACTGTGCTTAAATCCGCTCTTTCTTCAGTCTTGGGGGTCAGCTGGTGGGCAGTTTGATCCCGCCGGCCTCGAGGTCTTCGCGCAGCCGGGCGATCTCGGCCGCGGTGGCGTCGGCCAGCGGCGCCCGCACCGGGCCGCCCGGCAGGCCGAGCAGGTTCAGCGCCGCCTTGGTCATGACCAGGCCCTGATTGCGGAACAGGCCGGTGTAGACGGGCAGCAGCGCCAGGTGCAGCTCGCGGGCGCGGCCCACCTGGCCGGCCTCGAACTCGTCGATCATCTCATGCAGCCGGTCGCCGACCACATGCCCGACCACGCTGACGAAGCCGACCGCGCCGAGCGACAGCCACGGCAGGTTCACCATGTCGGTGCCGCAGTAGTAGACCAGGTCGGTGCGGGCCAGCACCTCGGAGGTGCCCGCCACGTCCTCCTTGGCGTCCTTGACGGCCACGATGTTCTCGTGGTCGGCCAGCCGGATCAGCGTCTCGGTGGCGATCGGGGTGCCGGTCCGGCCGGGGATGTCGTAGAGCATCACCGGCAGCTCGGCGACGTCGGCCACCGCCCGGAAGTGGGCCTCCAGCGCGGGCTGGGGCGGCTTGCTGTAGTACGGGGTGACCACCAGCAGCCCGTCGGCGCCGGCCTGCTGAGCCTTACGGGTCAGCTCCTTGGTGTGGGCGGTGTCGTTGGTGCCGACGCCGGCCACGATCGAGGCCCGGTCGCCGACCGCCTCGACCACCGTGCGCAGCAGCCGGTCCTGCTCCTCGTCGGTGGTCGTGGGCGACTCACCGGTGGTGCCGCTGATGACCAGGCCGTCGTTGCGCATGTCGTCGACCAGGTAGGACGCCAGCCGGGCGGCCCCGTCATAGTCGACCGCGCCATCCGGCCGCATCGGCGTGATCATCGCCGTCAGCATCCGGCCGAACGGGGCAGTGGCCGGGGCCGCCGGGGCGTCGGCGGGCGTCGAATTAGTCATGGTCCGACCGTACCCGCCTGGCCCCGGCCTGCGTAGCCAACCTGCCGCCACTTCCCGCCCGGATCCTGCCAATCAGGGCGATCAGAGGCCGGACAGCGCCTCGGCCAGCGGGCCGAGGTCGCCGAACGCGAACCGGCCGTCGGGGCCGACCGGCTGCAGCAGCACGGTGTCGGCGCCCGCCGCCAGGTGCTGGCGGACGCGCTCGGCGATGACGGCCGGCCCGTGCGGGATGATCGCGTCGATCAGCCGGTCGCTGCCGCCCCCGCCGATGTCCGGGTCGCCGAAGCCGAACCGGCGCAGGTTGGACGTGTAGTTGGGCATCTCCAGGTAGCGCTGGGCGTAGGCCCGGGCGGCCGCCCGGGCGGGCTCGGCGTCCTCGGCCAGCACCACCGCCTGCTCGGGGATCAGCAGCTTGTCGGGGCCGAGGACCTGGCGAGCGAACGAGGTGTGGTCGACCGGGCTGAAGTACGGGTGGGCACCGTCGGCCTCGTCCCGGGACAGCTCCAGCATCCGCGGGCCGAGGGCGGCCAGCACCCGGACCGCGCGGTCGCCGGGCGCGTCGGCCGGGGCCTCGCCGGGGCCGGCACCAGGGTGGCCGGCCGGGTGGTCCATCTCCTCCAGGTAGCGCTCCATCGCGCTGTAGGGCTTGGCGTAGGACCGGCCGAGGCTCTCGACCGCAGGTCTGTGGGCGACACCGAGGCCGAGGATGAACCGGCCCGGGAACCCCTTGGACAACGTGTCGGCGCCCTGGCGCATGTCGGACGGCTCGCGGCCCCAGATGCTGGCGATGCCGGTGCCCACGATCAGCTTGGTGGAGCCGTCGAGCAGCGCCACCAGCTGAGTGAAGGCGTCCGGGGCCATGTGCGACCCGCCGAGCCAGAGTGAGCCGAAGCCGTACTGCTCGACGGTGGCGGCCAGGTCGCGGGCGTCCACCCCCATCGCGTCCGGCGGGGTCGACCAGATGCCGGTGCGGCCCAGTTGGCGGCGCAGGGCGGTGATGCGGTCACTGGCGTCCGGCGTGGTCATCGTGGCTCCCGGGTGCGTTCGCGGCTGGTGTCAGGGGGCGCCCGGCCGGGGCACCCGCTGGGTGTAACGCCTGAGATCCGTGATGCTTCCCGGCCGCCCGCCCGCTTCGTTAAAGCCGTCGTGTTTGTCCCAGTTTCTTCGCCCTGTGCGTTTCCTGCTACGGGCCGGCAGGCGTACCTGTGGACAGTGACCATCGCGGTGAGCGGGCGGCTGCGCAGTGCGTGGCGGGGCGGCCCGCTGGCCTACCGGAGCTTCCGGCTGCTGGCCGCCGGCCAGTTCACCTCGGCCACCGGCGACAGCTGTTACGCGATCGCGCTGCCGTGGCTGATCCTGACCGGGCACGGCCGGGTGGAGCTGCTGGGCCTGGTGCTGGCCTGCTACGGGGTACCGCGCACGGCCCTGATCCCGGTCGGCGGGATGCTGTCGGACCGGATCGGGGCCCGGCCGCTGATGCTGGTGGCCGACGCCATCCGCTGCGCGGGCGTGGGCGCGCTGGCGCTGGTCGCATTAAGACACCACGCCAGCCTGCTCGGCCTGGCCCCGCTGGGCGCGCTGACCGGGGCGGCCGAGGGGCTGTTCATCCCGCCGTCGTACGCGCTGATGCCGCTGCTGCTGCCGCCCGGCCAGCTGCAGGCGGGCAACGCGATCGCCAGCGCGATGACCGGGGGCGGCAGCCTGATCGGGCCCGCGCTGGGCGGCCCGCTGGTGGCGCTGGCCGGTCCGGCCTGCGCGTTCGCGGTCGACGCGGCCTCGTTCGCGGTCTCGGCGGCCACGCTGGCGCTGATCCCCGGGCGACGGGCGCCGCGGGTGGCCCGGCTGCGCTGGCCCGGACGGGTGGAGCGCCCCGACGGCCCGGCGGACTCCGGGGGGTCGATGAGCTCCGGGGGCTCGATGAGCTCTGGGCGGCTGTGGGCGCTGATCCGCCGTCAGCGGCTGCTGCAGGTCATGCTGGTGGTGGTGATCGCGGCCAACCTGGCCTCGGACGGGACGCTGGAAGTGGCGATGCCGGCGCTGGCGCACGCGCGCTACGGGGCGATCGGCTACGGCACGATGATGGCCTGCCTGGCGGCCGGCTCGGTGGCCGGCAACCTGGCCGGCCTGCGCGGCCGGGCGCCGCGGGTTCGATCGGGCCGGGTGCTGACCTGGAGCACGCCCGCGGTCCGGTCGGCCCTCAGCTTCGTGCTCGAGGGCGTGGCCATCATGGTGCTGCCGTTCCTGGGCGGGCTGCCGGGGGCGGCGGCCGCGTCGTTCGCGCTCGGGCTGACCAACGGGTTCGGCAACGTCCTGTTCATCACGCTGCTGCAGCAGTGGGCGCCGGCCGCGCTGCTGGGCCGGGTGATGAGCCTGATCATGCTGGCCGCCTGGGGCATGCTGCCGCTGTCGGCGGTGCTGGCGGGCGCGCTGGTGCTGCGGTTCGGGGCCGCCCCCTACTTCCCGGCGGCCGGGGCGGTGGTGGCGGCCGCGGTGCTGGCCGCGCTCAGCCAGCGGGAGTTCCGCAGCCTGGGAGTGGCCGCGGAACTCCCGCGCGAACTGGAACAGCCGGTCAGTACGCGTCGGTGATGGCGGCGACGACGCCCTGGTCGAGCTTGATCGAGGCGGCCGCGACGTTCTCCTCGACGTGGCCGGGCGAGCCGGAGCCGGGGATCGGCAGGATGTTCGGCGACCGGTGCAGCAGCCAGGCCAGCACGATCTGGCGCGGGAAGACCCCGTAGTCGCGGGCGGCCGAAACGATCACGTCGACGTCGTCGGCGTCCTGGATCGGCGCCCACGGCAGGAAGGTCAGGTCGTCCTGCTCGGCCAGGTCCACGATCGTCTCCGACTTGCGGTCGGTCACGTTGTAGCGGTTCTGGACGGACACGACCGGGACGATCCGCTCGGCCGCCCGGATCTGCTCGTCGGTCACGTTCGACAGGCCGACGTGACGGATCTTGCCCTGGTCTTTGAGCTGGGCGATCGCGCCGACCGACTCCTCGAACGGGACCTTCGGGTCCACCGTGTGGAACTGGTAGAGGTCGATCTGGTCGACCTGCAGCCGCCGCAGGCTGCCCTCCAGCGCCTCGCGCAGGTGCTCGGGGCGGCCGTCCGGCACCCACTTGTTCGGGCCGGGCCGGACGAACCCGCCCTTGGTCGCGATGACCAGGTCGTCCGCGTAGGGGTGGAGCGTCTCGGCGATCAGGTTCTCACTGACCTCGGGGCCGTAGGAGTCGGCGGTGTCGATGAAGTTCACGCCGAGCTCGACCGCCTTGCGCAGGGCGGCCTTGGCCTGCTCGCGGTCCGGCGGGTCGCCCCACACGCCGGACCCGGTGATCCGCATGGCGCCGTAGCCGAGCCGGTTCACGGTCAGGTCGCCGCCGACGTCGATCGTGCCGGCGTCGGCCGCGTTGGGTGTGCCAGTCATCTCGATTCCTCCTCGGGTTTGCTCAATCAAGCTTTCCAGGCGCCGTGGCGGGCCCGCAGCCGGGGCTGGGGGCCGCTCTTGGGCCGGGGCTGGGGCCCGGTCTGCTCGCCGGCCCGCGACCGGGGACGGCGCGGCGGGCGCCGCGGCACCCAGCGGGGCCGCCGGGCGCGGGCCGAGCCGCGGCCGGGCCAGTTCTCGCGCGCCCGGGCCTGGTGCTCCTCCTGCAGGTCGGACCGGAGCCGGTCGAGCAGCATGAGCAGCTCACCGCGCATCGACCAGTCGGCCGCGGCGGGCTCGGCCCGCAGCAGGTCGGCCAGCTCGTCCTGCAGCTCGTGGGCCTGGTCGAGGCTGCGCTCGAGGTCGTCCTCGACCTGCTCGGGCCGCACCACCTCGGCCGGGGCCGGGCGGTGGAGCAGGGCGGGCGCCCGGATGGGCCAGGGCTGCGGCCCGCTCGGGAGCGCGGTGGCCGTGCTGATGCCGGCCCGCACGTGCTCTCCGACCGAGCCGACCGCGACCGCCAGCTCGCGCAGTTCCTCGGTCAGGGCGGTGCGGATCCGCGGGTCACGCAGCGGGCTGTCGGCCTGCGGCCGCGACGCGTCGGCGGTCCAGCGGGCGATGACGCGGACCGTGACCGCCGCCCGTTCCAGCGTCTCCAGGCCGGTCCGCAGCGGGATCGCGGCCTGCGGCAGGATGCGGGCGCTGGGGTTGAGCCGCAGGCTGTCCTCGGACTCGGTCAGCGCCCGGTCCACCCGGTCGATCTCGCCGCCGAGGGCGCGGGCCTGGCCCAGCCGCTCCTGGCTGCGCCGGGTGTCGGGCCCGGTCGCGCCGTCGCCGGTCTCAAAGGTCAGGTCCTCAACGTCGCTGGCGATCAGGTCGAGCAGGTCGGCCAGCTGGCCGCTGAGCTCGTCGACGGCGTCCTCGGCCGGCTCCAGCCGGACCGGGCTGAACAGCAGGCCGCCGATCAGCCCGGTGGCGGCGCCGATGAACGTCTCGACGATACGGCTGGTGGCGGCGCTGGTACTGCCGACCGCGGACAGGATCAGCATCGCGGTGATCGGCACCTCGAGCAGGTCGTCACCGAGCCGCAGGACCAGCCCGACGGTCAGCGCGATCGCGATCAGGATGCCGAGGCTCCACCAGGTGAAGCCGACCACGATCGACAGGCCGACCGCGACCAGCACCCCGGCCACCACGCTGACCACGCGCTGGACGGCGCTGCGGAGGGTGTGGGTCAAGCTGACCTGGACGACCAGCAGCGCGGTGAGCGGGGCGAGCACCGGGCCGGTGTGGCCGGCGAACGCCCGGGCCGCCACGTAGGCGGCGACCGCGGTCACGGTCAGCCGGGTGATGTAGGCGATACGGGGCTGGGCGCGGCGCCGGGCCAGCGTCAGCGTTTCCGGGGTTGCGCGCACGACCGCCTGGACGGCGCTGCGGGCCGTCGGCGGGTCTTGGGGTGCGCGGTCGGTACGTGACCGCCGCAGGGGATTAAAAGTGGTCACCAAGGTTCAAAGCGAGAGCGGGCCCCAGTCATTCCGCCGACGGCAAAATTTTGCTCGTATCGTGAGCTTATTCACAGGGCCGCTGGCTTCTTGCTGTTATCAGGCTGGAAGCGGCCGGCGGTGAGGGGCGGGCAGGGTCAGCGGGGCCGGTACCGGAGGGGGGACCGGAGTACGGCCCGAGGCTGGCCGGTCACGGTAAAAAATCCGCCGAAGAATGACGAGCGCCTCAGGCAGCCGCGGACTGGGCTCGCGGAGGGCCCATGGACGACGAGCGTCCCACGCAGCCGCGGGCTGGGCGCGCGGAGGGCCCAGGGCGACGAGCGCCTCAGGCGGCGGTGGGCTCACGGAGGTAGGCCGCCCACTGCGGGTCGCCGTCGCGGGCCACGCCGATCAGCCGCCAGTGCGCGCCGCGGGGCACCGACGGCACCTGCGCCAGCGTCCAGCCGAGCTCCTCCAGCAGCCGGTCGGCCTTCCGGTGGTTGCACGTGGTGCAGGAGGCGACGCAGTTCTCCCACGAGTGGGGCCCGCCCTTGCTGCGCGGGATCACGTGGTCGATGGTGTCGGCCTTCTGATCGCAGTACGCGCACCGGTAGTTGTCCCGCCGCATCAGCGCGGCCCGGGTCAGCGGGACCCGGTTCCGGTACGGGATCCGGACGTAGCGCCGGAGCCGGATGACCGACGGGGAGGCCAAGGTCACCGACACCGAGTGCAGGGTCGCCCCGGCGGTGTCGTCGTGGACCATCTCGGCTTTCCCGCTGAGCACCAGGCAGACGGCACGACGCAGCCCCACTGTGGTAAGCGGCTCATACGTGACGTTGAGCAGCAGGACTCTTTGCACTCCCACCTCCGCCGGGCGGTTTCGCATCAGAGGAGCACTGTGTTCCTAGTGTGTCCGCTGAAGCGGTCCGCCGCTACTACAAAAGGGTAAACGCGCAGGAGAGTCGTTGTGCTTCCGGCTAAGCTCACCGGCCCACTCGGCCTGCTTGGCTAGGGTCTGATCATGACTGCAGACCCCGACCAGGGCGGATACCCGGACGCCGAGCGGCTCGATCTCACCGAAGACCTGGGCGGCGTGGAGGTCAGCGATCCCTATCGCTGGCTGGAGGACGCGGGCAGCGTGGCGACGCAGGACTGGCTGGGGGCGCAGGACGAGCTGTTCCGGGCGTACGGGGCCGGGCTGCCGGGCATCGAGCGGCTGGCCGAGCGGATCGGTGAGCTGATGGGGACCGGGCACATCGGGGTGCCGGTCTGGCGGGGGATGCGGCAGTTCTTCACCCGGCGGCGGCCGGGGCAGGAACACGGAACGCTGCTGACGGTCGATCCGGGCGCGGACGAGGCGCGGGTGCTGATCGATCCGGCCGCGATCGACCCGAGCGGCAAGACCACGCTGGACAGCTGGCAGCCGGACAAGGAGGGGCGGCTGCTGGCCTACCAGCTGTCCGAGGGCGGCAGCGAGGAGTCGGTGCTGCGGGTGCTCGACGTGGAGACCGGCGAGCTGGTGGACGGCCCGATCGACCGCTGCCGGTACACCTCGGTCGCCTGGCTGCCGGGCGGCAAGGCGTTCTACTACACCAGGCGGCTGCCGCCGGACACGGTCCCGACCGGCGAGGACCAGTACCACCGGCGGGTCTACCTGCACCGGGTCGGCTCCCCGGCCGACGACGACGTGCTGATCTTCGGCGACGGCCGCGACAAGACGACCTACTACTCGGCCTCGGTCAGCCTGGACGGGCGCTGGCTGATGATCAGCGCCGCCCGGGGGACGGAGCCGCGCAACGATCTGTGGATCGCGGACCTGTCCGATGGGGACGGCGACGGCTCGCTGGCCACGCCGGCGCTGCGGGCGGTGCAGGAAGGAGTGGACGCGCGGACCGGGGCCCGGGTGGGCCGGGACGGGCGGCTTTACGTGTTCACCGACCTGGACGCGCCGCGCGGGCGGCTGGCGGTGACCGATCCGGCCACGCCGGGGGTAGAGACCTGGCGGGACCTGGTGCCCAGCGATCCGGAGGCGGTGCTGGAGGGGTACGCGATCCTTGACGGGGCCGCGTCGCCGCAGTTGCTAGCACTGTGGACGCGGCACGCGATCAGTGAGATCAGCGTGCACGACCTGGCCACCGGGGCGCGGACCGGGTCGGTGCCGCTGCCGGGACCGGGCACGGTGGGCGGGATCAGCGCCCGGCCGGAAGGCGGCCACGAGGCCTGGTTCGCCTACACCGACAACACCACGCCGGCCACGATCATGCACTACGACGCGGGCGGCGAGGTGCGGGTGTGGGCGCGGGCGCCGGGCTCGGTGCAGGCGCCGGCCGTGCACGCGCAGCAGGTGGCGTACGAGTCGGCCGACGGGACCACGGTCCGGATGCTGGTCATGAGCTCGGCGGCCGAGCCGGACCGGCCGCGGCCGACCGTGCTGTACGGGTACGGCGGGTTCGGGATCAGCCTCACCCCGGGCTACTCGGCCACCACCCTGGCCTGGGTCGAGGCGGGCGGCGTGTACGCCATCGCCGGCCTGCGGGGCGGCAGCGAGGAAGGCGAGGACTGGCACCGGGCCGGCATGCTCGACCGGCGCCAGAACGTGTTCGACGACTTCCACGCGGCCGCCGAGAAGCTGATCGCCGACGGCTGGACCACCCGCGAGCAGCTCGGCATCTACGGCGGCTCCAACGGCGGGCTGCTGGTCGGGGCGGCGCTCACCCAGCGGCCCGACCTGTACGCGGCGGTGGTGTGCTCGGCCCCGCTGCTGGACATGGTCCGCTACGAGAAGTTCGGGCTCGGCGAGACCTGGAACAGCGAATACGGCACCGCCGCCGACCCCGAGCAGCTGGGCTGGCTGCTGTCGTACTCGCCCTACCATCACGTGGCGCCGGGCCGCCGCTATCCGAGCGTGCTGTTCACCGTGTTTGACAACGACACCCGCGTGGACCCCCTGCACGCCCGTAAGATGTGCGCTGCGCTGCAGTGGGCCACGTCCGGCCCGCTGGCCGAGCGGCCGGTCCTGCTGCGGCGCGAGGCGGACGTGGGGCACTCCAGCCGCGCGGTCAGCCGCTCGGTGGCGTTGTCAGCCGACCTGCTGGCGTTCCTGGCCGCCCATACGGGCCTGGCCCTGCCCTGAGTCCAGGAGTCTCCGCCGTTCCCGTGTCGTCTCCGTGTCGTCTCCGTCAGGAAGGATCTTGTGCTTCTCGACGCTCATCTGACCGCTCTGTCCACGTTCAGCTTTTCCCAGGACCCCAGCACGCTGGCGGGCAGCTGCGGGCGTGACCCGGGCATCGCCTGCCGGATGATGTGGGACCTGTCCCACAGCGGCGACGCCGCCCGGCTGACCGCCGTCTACCTGGCCGGCCCGGCCAACCTGATCCTGAAGCTGGCCTGGCTGGTGTTCCTGGCCCTGGTGGCCCGGGTGCTGCTGCACCGGCTGATCAACCGGGTCACGGTCCGGGCGGCCGACGCCCCGCTGGCCCACCGGCTGCGCCAGGGCAACGAAGGGCGGCGCGGAGGTGGCCGTGGGCCGTGGCTGTCGCGGCTGCTGCACCCGACCGGGACGCGGGAGCTGAAACACGCCCACGCCGAGTTCGCGGCCGAGCAGAAGGCGGCCGAGGACGCGCGCGAGGACGCGGTGCTGGCGGGCGCCGAGGCTCACGAGGACGCGGTGCTGGCGGGCGCCGAGGCGGCCATGACCGGGTCGACCGACCCGGAGGACATGGCCATGGCCTCGGAGGCGGTGACCGAGGCGGTCTCGGAACGGCGGCACCAGCGGGCGCACGCGCTCGGCTCGATCCTGCGCAGCGCCGCTTCGGTGACGATCTTCACGATCGCGGTCGCGATCGGCCTCGGCGACCTCGGTGTGAACCTGGCCCCGGTGCTGGCCAGCGCGGGCGTGGTCGGGATCGCAGTCGGGTTCGGCGCCCAGAACCTGGTGCGCGACTTCCTGGCCGGGATCTTCATGCTGATGGAAGACCAGTACGGCGTGGGCGACGTGATCAACATCGGCGACGCGACCGGCACGGTGGAGGCGGTGAGCCTGCGCACCACCCGGCTGCGCGACATCAACGGCGTGGTCTGGCACGTCCGCAACGGCGCGCTGGAGAAGGTCGGGAACGAGTCCCAGGGCTGGGCCCGGGCCGTGGTCGACGTGCCCGCCCCGCCCGAGCTGGACCTGACCGACACCAGGAAGATCATGGAGCAGGCGGCGGCCACGATGTGGCACGAGCGCCGCTGGCACAAGCTGATGCTCGAGAAGCCCGAGGTCTGGGGGGTCCAGGCGATCACCGACACCCAGGTCACGATGCGGGTGGCGGCCAAGACGCTGCCGCTGCGGCAGTACGAGGTCGGCCGCGAGCTGCGCGAGCGGGTGGTGTCGGCCATCGACCTGGCCCTGCTCGACCACCAGATCGACCCGCAGCCGGGCCGGACCGCCGCCCAGCTGGCCGCGATCAGCGAGGAGACCCGGCGGCCCAAGTCGCCGCGGACCACGATGCGGTCGCGGACCGGGCACGCGGGCGGTGACGACCCGATCTCCGACGAGATCGAGCCGCGGTCGGTGGACTCGCGGCCGCTGGACGCGGGGCACGAGGAGGCCCCTTAGGCTGGGAGGCGTTATGGACACTGAACCGGCTGCCGCTGCCCCGCAGACGTTCTACGAGGCCGTCGGGGGCGATGAGTTCTTCGACCGCCTGGTCCACCGCTTCTACGAGCTGGTGGCCGAGGACCCCGAGCTGCGGGCGGTCTACCCGGCCCAGGACCTGCAGCCGGCCGAGGACCATCTGCGGCTGTTCCTGATCCAGTACTGGGGTGGCCCGCAGACCTACAACGAGCTGCGCGGCCATCCCCGGCTGCGGATGCGGCACACAAGGTTCGACATCGACGAGGCCGCCCGCGACGCCTGGCTGCGGCACATGCGCACGTCGCTCGACGAGCTGGCCGTGCATCCGGAGCTGGACGCGATGATCTGGGACTACCTGGTGATGGCGGCCCACAGCCTGCTCAACCGGCCGTCAGGGCCGCCGCCGGCGGCCGGGCGAGACCTGGGGCTGACGCCCCGCTGACGGGGTGAAACGAGGCGAGCCCGGGCCGTGCGGCCCGGGCTCGCCTGTTTGTCGCTGGTTGGCTGGATCAGGTGCGGGTGAGCTTGCGGTAGGTGACCCGGTGCGGGCGGGCGGCTTCGGCGCCGAGGCGCTCGACCTTGTTCTTCTCGTAGGCCTCGAAGTTGCCCTCGAACCAGAACCAGTTGGCGCCGCCCTCCCAGGCCAGGATGTGGGTGGCGATCCGGTCCAGGAACCACCGGTCGTGGCTGGTGATCACGGCGCAGCCGGGGAAGTCGAGCAGCGCGTTCTCCAGCGAGGACAGCGTCTCGACGTCGAGGTCGTTGGTCGGCTCGTCCAGCAGCAGCAGGTTGCCGCCCTTCTTCAGGGTCAGCGCCAGGTTGACGCGGTTGCGCTCACCACCGGACAGCACGCCGGCCGGCTTCTGCTGGTCGGCGCCCTTGAACCCGAACGCGGCCACGTAGGCGCGGCTCGGGATCTCGGTGTTGCCCACGTTGATGTGGGTCTCGCCGTCGGAGATGGCCTGCCAGACGTTCTTTTCCGGGGCGATCTTCTCCCGGCTCTGGTCGACGTAGGAGATCTCCACCGTCTCGCCGACCCGGACGGTCCCGGAGTCGGGCTTCTCCTCACCGACGATCATCTTGAACAGGGTCGTCTTGCCGACGCCGTTGGGGCCGATGACGCCGACGATGCCGTTGCGGGGCAGCGAGAAGCTCAGCCCGTCGAACAGCATCCGGTCGCCGAAGCCCTTGGTCAGCTTCTCGGTCTCGACGACCACGCTGCCCAGGCGCGGGCCGGGCGGGATCTGGATCTCCTCGAAGTCGAGCTTGCGGTTCCGGTCGGCCTCGGCCGCCATCTCCTCGTAGCGGTCCAGCCGGGCCTTGCTCTTGGCCTGGCGGGCGCGCGGGTTGGAGCGGACCCATTCGAGCTCTTCTTCCAGGCGCTTGCGGCGCTTGGCGTCCTTGGCCCCCTCGACCTTGATCCGGGCCGCCTTGGTGTCCAGGTAGGTCGAGTAGTTGCCCTCGTAGGGGTAGGCGTGGCCGCGGTCCAGCTCCAGGATCCACTGGGCCGCGTTCTCCAGGAAGTACCGGTCGTGGGTGACGGCCACGACGGTCCCGGCGTAGCTCTCCAGGTGCTGCTCCAGCCACTGCACGCTCTCGGCGTCCAGGTGGTTGGTGGGCTCGTCGAGCAGCAGCAGGTCGGGCTGGGACAGCAGCAGCTTGCAGAGCGCCACCCGGCGGCGCTCGCCACCGGACAAGTTGGTGACCGGTGAGTCCGGCGGCGGGCAGCGCAGCGCGTCCATGGCCTGCTCGAGCTGGCTGTCCAGGTCCCAGGCGTCGCGGTGGTCGAGCTGCTCCTGCAGGCGGCCCATCTCTTCGAGCAGCTCGTCGGAGTAGTCGACCGCCATCTTCTCGGCGATCTCGTTGAACTGGTCGAGCATCGCCTTGGTCTCGGCGACGCCTTCCTCGACGTTGCCGAGCACCGTCTTGTCCTCGTTCAGCTGCGGCTCCTGGGCGAGCAGGCCGACGGAGAACCCGGGCATCAGCCGCGCTTCACCGTTGGAGGGCTGCTCGACCCCGGCCATCAGCTTCAGCAGCGTGGATTTGCCGGTACCGTTCGGCCCCACGACGCCGATCTTGGCCCCCGGCAGGAAAGACAGCGTGACGTCGTCAAGGATTACCTTGTCCCCGTGCGCCTTGCGCACGGCACGCATCTGGTAAATGAACTCCGGCATGCCTCTAGCGTATTAGGCCTGGGCGCTGGTCAGGTCATGCTCTGGGGTGCGGGCCGGGTCGGGCCGGGTAAGGCGGCCGGGTCTTCGGCGG
>JAFAYQ010000059.1 GCA_019240215.1 Actinomycetota bacterium
TTCCGGTCACGGTGATGGTGAGGATGGGCGGGACCATTTCGCTGGTCCAGGGCCCGTCGGCTTTCCCGGTCCAGGGCGCGTCGACCTTGACGGTGCCGTTGTCGACCATGAGGTCGTGGGTGTGGACGTCGATGCCGGGCCGGGTGATCAGGGTCAGGCTGCCGCCGCGGATGGTGGCGTCGATGTCGAGGGTGGGCCCGGTGATCTCGGCCTCGGTGAAGTCGAGGACCACGCTGCCCCCGTCGACCTGGACGTCGAGCTCGGGCGGGACCGTCCAGTGGCCGTCGCGCTTGGCGCTGTACAGCTCCGACCCGATCCGGTCGCGGTGCCCGGGCTCGGCCGGGGCCACGGTCAGCGGCGACTGGCCGGGCAGGTCACCGACCAGGGCGGCCAGGTCACCGAGGGTGCGAGCGGCCATCGCGGCGGAGGTCCGCTCGTCCACCTCGTCCGCGTCCAGGCGGCCCGCCAGCCCCGCCTGCTGCAGCTGCCGGACCGTGCGGGCCCGGTCGTGGTGCGAGGCGCGCAGCTGACCGGCGACCAGCTCTCCGTCAGAATGAGGTTTCGGAGAAACATCAGCCATGAGGGCAAATTTAGTGCTGGACCAAGGGAGACGCAGGGTGGCACTGGAGATCAAGCGGCTGCACCTGTCCACGGTGACGCCGCCGGGGACGGCGGCGCAGTGGCCAGTGCACGGGTTCGTGGTCACCTTCCCGGGGGGCGCGGCCCTGGTCGACACCGGGGTGGGCGGGCCACCGGGGCTGCAGGACGACTGGCGGGCGGTCAACGTGGCGGCGGCCGACGCGCTGGCTGGGCTGGACATGAGCCCGGCCGACATCACCCTGGTGATCAACACCCACCTGCACTTCGACCACTGCGGCCAGAACGCGGTGTTCAAGCACGCCGCCTTCCACGTGCAGCGGGCCGAACTGGAGCGCGCCCGCCGGGAGTCGCCCGACCTGACCGACTGGTTCGACTTCGCCGGGGCCCGGTTCGAGCTGCTCGACGGCGACACCGAGATCGTGCCGGGGCTGTCGGTGATCACCACCCCTGGCCACACCGTCGGCCACCAGAGCGTGGTCATCGCGGGCGCCGACGGCGAGGACCTGCTGATCGGCGACGCCGCCTACACGCCGGTGCTGTACGCCTGGCCGGCCGGCAAGAAGCTGCCGCCCGGGCAGGCCGAGGACGAAGACGCCTGGGCGGCCTCGCTCGGGCGGATCCGGGCCACCCGGGCCGATCGGGTGCACTTCTGCCACCACACCGAGATCATTCACGCCTGAGGGTCCTGAGGCTGGTGGGGGCGACCGGGAAGGTTTGGCGGTTTCAAGATGCGCCGGTGGGAAGGTTGAGCGTATGGCTTCTCACCGGCGCTGTCTGGTCACCGGCGCTACCGGGTACATCGGCGGCCGGCTGGTGCCGGAACTGCTGGCGGCTGGCTACACCGTGCGCTGCATGGCCCGCGACCCGGGCAAGCTGGCCGACCGGCCCTGGTCGGACGACGTCGAGGTGGCCAAGGCGGACGTGACCGACCCGGCCGCCCTCGGTGACGCGCTGGCCGACGTCGACGTGGCCTACTACCTCATCCATTCGCTGGGCACCGGGCCCTCGTTCGAGCAGCGGGACCGGGACGCGGCCCGGGCGTTCGCGGACGCGGCCCGGGCGGCCGGGGTGTCGCGCATCGTCTACCTGGGCGGCATGGAGTCCGGCCAGGAAGGCGACCTGTCGCCCCACCTGCGGTCGCGCGCCGAGGTCGGTGACATCCTGCTGGACAGCGGGGTGCCGACGGCGGCGCTGCAGGCGGCCGTGATCATCGGCAGCGGGTCGGCGTCGTTCGAGATGCTGCGGTACCTGACCGACCGGCTGCCCGCGATGATCACCCCGAAGTGGGTGGAGACCCGGATCCAGCCGATCGCCGTCCGCGACGTGCTGCGCTACCTGGTGGGCGCGGCCCGGCTGCCGGCCGAGGTCAACCGCCGGTTCGACATCGGCGGCCCTGACGTGCTGACCTACGCGGAAATGATGCGGCACTACGCGGCGGTGGCCGAGCTGGCCCCCCGGCTGCTGATCCCGGTCCCGCTGCTCACCCCGGCGCTCTCCTCGCACTGGATCGGGCTGGTCACGCCGGTGCCCCCGGGCCTGGCCAAGCCGCTGATCGAGTCGCTGCGGGTGGAGGTGGTGGCCTCCGACCACGACATCGCGCAGTACATACCGGATCCGCCGGACGGCCTGCTGCCGCTGGACAAGTCGATCGAGCTGGCGCTGGCCCACACCCGCGCGGGCGACGTGTCCACCAGCTGGTCGTCGGCCAGCACGCCGGGCGCGCCCAGCGACCCGTTGCCGAGCGATCCGGACTGGGCGGGCGGCACGCTGTACGTGGACGAGCGGTCGAGCGCGGTGCGGGCCACCCCGGACGCGCTGTGGCGGGTCATCGAGGGGATCGGCGGGACCACCGGCTGGTACTCGTTCGGCGGCGCCTGGGCCGCCCGCGGGCTGCTGGACCGGCTGATCGGCGGGGTCGGGCTCCGGCGCGGCCGCCGCGACCCGGTGCACCTGCGGCCGGGCGACGCGCTCGACTTCTGGCGGGTCGAGACGATCCAGCCGGGTGAGCTGCTGCGGCTGCGGGCGGAGATGAAGCTGCCGGGCCTGGCGTGGCTGGAGCTGCACGTGGGCAAGGACGACGACGGCCAGACCACCTACCGGCAGCGGGTCATCTTCCAGCCGCGCGGGCTGGCCGGCCAGGCCTACTGGCGGTCCAGCGCCCTGTTCCACGGCCCGGTGTTCCGCGACATGCTGCGCAACATCGTCACCGCCGCCGAGCGGGCCGGCACCCACAGCCCGCTCCAGCAACGGGCCTCGTGACCCGCCCTGGCGGGTGAGCGGGCCCTGATCACCGGGGGGAGCCGGGGCCTCGGGGCGGCCGTGGCCCGGCGGCTGGCGGCCGACGGCGCGGCCGTGGCGATCAACTACCGGTCCGGGCGGGACGCGGCCGCGGCGGTGGTGCGGGACCTGACCTCCGACGGCGGTCACGCGGTCGCGCTGCAGGCCGACGTCAGCGACCGCACCGCCACCCACGATCTGGTGGCCCGGGGCCGCCCATGAGCTCGGCGATGGTACGCAACCTGGCCCCGGAGCTGGGCCAGCGGGGCATCACGATCAACGCGATCGCGCCCGGCGGTACCCGCTCGAACATGTCGGCCGCGGTTGGCCCGGACTACCTGCACCCGGTGCTGCGGGAGGTGCCGGACCTGCCGGAGGGGTCAAGACGATGTGGACCGCGCAGGGACGGTTCGCCGAGCCGGAAGAGATCGCGGCGGCGGTGGCGTTCCTGGTCTCGCCGGACGCCTCGTTCGTCAGCGGCTCCACCATGGCCGTCGACGGCGGCGCCATGTGAGCCGTCAGCCGGGCCGGGCGGGTCAGCCCGCTTCGGCGGCGCGCTTGATGGCGGTCAGCGTGATCGGGATGCCACGGTGGGCGGCGCTGGTGCGCTCGGCGATCTGGCGGTCGGCGTCGTCGCCGTAGCGACCGTGGAAGCCTTCGATGCCCTTGGGCAGGAAGTGCCAGCTCTCGGTCAGCTCGGTACCCCCGCCGGCCGGGCTGAACGTGTAGCTCCAGCGAACCCAGCCGTGGTTGACCTCGAACGCGAACTCGCGGCCGGCGTCGGCCGCCACCACCTGCGAGCGGGTCTCCCAGGTGCGCTCGGGGGTCTGGTTGCGGCCGGTGAACCAGGCGCCGACCCGCGGCCCGGCGTCGTCATCCCACCAGCAGGCCGCGCAGATCGGGCTCCACTCCCCCATCCGGGTCACGTCCGACACCAGGGCGTAGAGCTGGCCCGGCGGGCAGGCGACGTAGATCGACTCGCGGTAACTGAGCTCGCTCATGAGTCTCAGTATCGCGGGCCGGCTCGGGCTCGGGCTCGGGGGCACGGCGGGGGCGGTCCTGCCCGGCCAGCTCCGGCGGGCTCAGCGGGTCCGGGTCCTGCCCGTTCGGGACCCGGCCGCGGCCGGGCCGGAACGGCGGGATCGGCTGGCCGCCGTACACCCGCGGGCCGGACCACAGCGCGTGGACCGCGTCGACCTCGCTGGCCACCAGGTAGGCGGCGTCCTCGTAGTTGAGCCGCCAGCCGACGAAGTCGGGCCAGGCGTCGGCCGCGTCCCGTTCGATCGGGAAGTCGACCTCCTTGAGCCGTTCGACCGCGGTCACGAACTGGTCGAAGGTCAGCGTGATGTTGCCGTCCGGGTCGGCCTCGTCGGGGATGTCGTAGCCCATCGCCTGGGCGATCCGGCGGAAGCACTCCATCCCGCTGCGCAGGCACAGCCGGGCCGGCACCGCCGGCGCGGATTTCGGGCACAGGGCCAGGTACATCGCGGCCGAGTCGATCACGGCCAGCAGCGCGGTGACCCAGGACGACAGCGGCCGCGGCGAGCGGAACCGGACCAGCGTCAGGTAGGTGGTGTGGCTCTCGGCCACGTCGGCCGCCCACCGTTCCCACTGGGCGTACAGGTCGGGCATGGTGTTGATGGTCGACACCCCCGAGCCCAGCGCGTAGTGGGTACGGGCCAGCAGCTCCGGTCCCCAGGACGGCACCCCGGCCCGGGAGTTCAGCAGGGCGACGTCGGTCTCTCGCCGGTTGAAGGCCGCGTACAGGGTCGGCAGGTAGGCGATCTGCAGGGTGAGGACGACGAGCCCGGTGCCCGCGGCCAGGAACACCAGCACCGACGGAACCGTGCCGGGCGGGACGTCGAAGCCCAGCGTGAACAGCGACGACCCGGCCGCGATGAAGGCGGCCACCACCCCGTGGGTTTCGAACGGCCACAGCAGCAGCGCGAAGCCCAGGTAGGCGGCGACCAGCCACATGGTGAGCTGGGCCAGCAGGGTCGCGGCGGCCTGGGTGGCCAGCACCCGGTCGCGGCGGCGGAAGTCGTGAAGGTGCCGGATCATCATCTGGTACGTGCCGCTGACACAGCGGTCCGAGATCCGGGTCAGGCGGCTGGCCACCGCCCGGGACACGATCAGCGCCCCGATCACGCTGCACCAGACGATCACGACCAGCGCGCCGCCCGCGACCGCGGCGATCACCCTGCCCCAGATCGGGACGACCATTGGTTCTCCTGGTTGATCGGCGCGATATGAGCCTAGAGTGCCACGTTCGCGGTCAGGCCGGGTCGTTGAGGGCCGCGCAGAGCCGGGCCACCGCGCCGCTGAACGCGTGCTCGGCCGGCGAGCCGTACCCGACCACCAGCGCCTGGCGGCCGCCGGTGGTGCCGGTGGCCCGGTAGGTGGCCAGCCCGTCGACGTCGAGGCCGCGGGCGGCCGCCCGGGCCAGCACGTGCTCCTCGGTCAGGCCGGGTGGCAGCTCGCACAGCGCGTGCAGGCCGGCCGCGATGCCGGTCACCCGGACCCGCGGGGCCTCGCGGCCGAGGGCAGCCACCAGCCGGTCCCGGCGGCGACGGTAGGCCAGCCGGGACCGGCGCACGTGCCGGTCGTAGCCGCCCGAGGTGATGAACTCGGCCAGCGTCAGCTGGTCCAGGCGGGCACCGGGGCCGGCCGCCCGCTCCTGGGCGGCGGCCACTTCGCGGGCCAGCGCGGCCGGTAGCACCAGCCAGCCGAGCCGGAACCCGGGCGCCAGGGATTTGCTGGCCGAACCGGCGTACACCACCTGCTCGGGCGCCAGCGCCTGGACGGCGCCGACCGGCTGCCGGTCGTAGCGAAACTCGCCGTCGTAGTCGTCCTCGATGACCAGGCCGCCGGTGTCCCGGGCCCAGGCGGCCAGTTCGGTGCGGCGGTGCGGGGCCAGGGCGGCGCCCAGCGGGAACTGGTGGGCGGGGGTGAGCAGCACCGCCGCGGCCCGGCCGGCCTGGCCGACCACGGCGCCGTCCCCGTCGACCGGCAGCGGGGCCAGCCGCAGGCCGGCCGCGACGGCGGTGGCCCGCACGCTGGGCAGGCCGTACTCCTCGACCGCGAGGGTGGTCGCGCCGCGGGCCCGCAGCACCCCGGCCAGCAGCGCCAGCCCGCCCGCGAAACCGTCGCAGACCACGATCCGGTCCGGGTCGGCCCGGACACCGCGGGCCCGGGCCAGGTATTCGGCCAGGGCGGCGCGCAGCTCCGGGCGGCCCTGCGCGTGGCCGTAACCGAAGGCGGCGCTGGGAGCGGCGCTGAACGCCCGGCGGGTGGCCGCCAGCCAGGCGGCCCGGGGGAAGGCGGACAGGTCGGGTGAGCCGGCCTTCAGGCTGTACCGCGGCGGCCGGGTTTCCTGGGGAGCGGGGCGCGGGGACATGGTGCCGGTAATGGCGGCGATGCTGGAGTGACGAGAGGCTGTTTTGGGACGGGAGGATGCACTGGAGTTGCCCGAGGGCGTGCTGGCGACCCGGGTGGCCGAGCCCTGCCGGGCGGCCAGCCAGCCTTCCGCCACCAGCTGGCCGTAGGCCTCGGCCACGGTGTTGCGGGCCAGCCCGAGGTCGGCGGCCAGCGCCCGCGAGGACGGCAGCCGGGCGCCGGGGCCGAGCCGCCCGGTGCGGACCGCGTCGCGCAGGGCCGCCTCCAGCTGGGCGCGCACGCCTCGGGCCGGCCCCGCAGCGCCGGCCGGCCTGGCACCGCCGGGCGACCCCGCGCCACCGGGCGACCCCACGCCACCGGGCTCCGTCGGGGGCGCCTCCCGGTGGAGCTCCAGGTGCAGGTCGAGACCCGAAGTGGCCCAAGCTTTTTCCATATAAATGGACCTTACCCTTGGGCCGCTTGGCTTCTAGCGTGAAGTCATGACGGAAAACACCACCATTACCAAGATTCCGGTCCGGCTGGACTTCGACACCCACGCGGCGGGCTTCTCGCGGGCCATGGGCCACCTCGACCGGGCCGCCACCAAGGAACTGGACGCGGTCGAGTTCGACCCCAAGCTGCGCGAGCTGGTGCGGATCCGGGCCTCACAGCTCAACGGCTGCGCCTACTGCATCGACATGCACACCAAGGACGCGCGCGCCATCGGGGAGACCGAGCAGCGCCTGTACGCGCTGCCCGCCTGGCCGGAGACCCCCTACTTCAGCGAGCGGGAGCGGGCGGCGCTGGCGTTCACCGAGTCGGTCACGCTGCTGGCCGGCGAGCACGTGCCGTCGGCCGACTACGACGCGGTGGCGGCGGTGTTCAGCCCGGATGAGGTGGCCGCGCTGGTCAGCTTGATCGTCACGATCAACGCCTGGAACGCGATCAGCGTCGCCACCCGGGCCTGGGAGCCGGGGACCTATCAGCCCTGAGCCCCGGGCTGAGCCTCAGCCGGGGTGAGCATGACCCGCCACGGGCGGACCGTCACCGACAAGAAGCCGCTGGCCACCGACGTGTCGTCCTCGATGGCCAGGCGGCGGGCCTCGTCCAACCGGTCCAGGCCGGGCAGCCGGAGCACGGTCATGCCCGCCCCGTCCTCGTCGGTCAGCGGGCCGGCCGCGACCAGGTAACCGGCCTCGCGCATGCGGGTCAGGAACGCGAAGTGCTCGCCGAACCGCGGGTCGTCGGCCAGGCGGCCGTCGCGGGGCGCGGCCGGCCCGGGCTGGTGCAGCAGCGCCACCCAGGTCTCGGCCGCGCCCGGCTCCCCGGGCTCATCTGCCTCATCGGGCGGGGGCAGCAGCGTGCCGAGGTGACCGCCGTAGCGGGCGAGCACCGGCGGCCAGCCCTGGTCGTACTCGGCCCGGGCGGCGGCCGGGTCGTCGTAGGCCTCCCAGCCGGTGTGCACCAGCCGGACCAGGGTCTGCTGCCCGGCCGCGGTGAAGGTGACCTCGACCTGGCCGGCCCGGTCGGCGGTCTGGCCGGGATGCCAGGTGAAGGCGACCGCCACCGGCGGCTCCCAGCGGGTGATCGTGCCCCACAGCGCGCTGTGCCCGTCGGCCGAGCGCTCGACGATCTCGGAGTTGGCCATGGTGACGGTACCGCCCGCGCCGTAGACGCTGTGGGTGCCGACCGGCCACCAGCGGCCGATGTCGCCGGTGAACACCTCGAAGGCGGTGGCCTGGTTCGCGTCGACCAGGATCTCCCGGCGGACGGGCGGGACGGTGGTCACGGTTGGCTCCTCGGTGCTGCTCGGCCGGGCGCGCGGCGGCTGACCTCTTCCGCGTAGGCGGCCAGCACCGTGTCCCAGGTGGCGGTCAGCCACTGCTGGGCGGCGGCCAGGCCGCCGGGGGCCAGCGCGTACAGGTTGCGGGTACCCACGCTGCGGTGCTCGATCAGGCCCGCGTCGCTGAGCACCCGCAGGTGCTTGCTGACCGCTGGACGGCCGACCGGCAGCCGCTCGGCCAGGCGGCCGACCGGGGTCGGGCCGTCGTGCAGCAGCTCGAGGATGCGCCGGCGCACCGGTTCCCCGAGCGCGTCGAACACGACCTCGGCGGCTGGCTCACTCATCGGGTTGGTCAATCATCGGTAACCGTCACTCTAGAGTAACGGTTACTCGTCAGCAACCGTAATCTGCGGCTCGTGCCGGACCGGGAAGTTGACCGAGGCGGCGATGAAGCAGCGGGCGCTGGCCTCTTCGTGCAGGCGCAGCGCGGCCGCGGTCATGCTGGCGTCGCGCACGGTCACCCGGGGCCGCAGCACGACCTCGGTGAGGTGCCCGCCGCCCCCCTCGGTCTCGGCCATGGTGCCGCTGGCGTCGTCGGTGTAGCCGGTCACCACCACCCCCGCGTCCGCGCACACGTGCAGGTAGGACAGCAGGTGACACTGGGACAGGGCGGCGGTCAGCAGCTGCTCGGGGTTCCAGCGGTCGCGGTCGCCGAAGAAGGTCCGGTCGGCGCTGCCCGCGATCGGCGGGCGGCCGGGCGCGGTGACCGCGTGGTCGCGGCCGTAGGCCTTGTAGCCGCTGGTGCCGGTGCCGCGGTTGCCGGTCCAGGTCACGGTGGCCTGGTAGTGGTGGGTGCGGGGCACGGCTCAGCCGCCCTGCCCGGCGTCGCGCGACAGCCAGGTGCAGACGCAGGCCTCGTTGCCCTCGGCGTCGGCCAGCACCCAGAACGCGGGTGCCTCGGCGTCGCTGACCAGGTGACCGCCGGCCGCCAGGGCGGCCTGGATCCGGTGCTCGGTCTCGTCGTCGGGGACGACCACGTCGAAGTGGATCCGGTTGCGCTGCGGGCGGGGCTCGTCCATCTGCTGGAACCAGATCGTCGGGCCCTGGCCGACCGGGTCGGCCAGCCCGGCCCCGCGCTGGGTGCCGTCGGTACCGGGCTCGTTGCCGTAGCCCAGCACCGCCTGCCAGAACGGGCGGATGGCGGGGATGTCGAGCGCGTCGATGGCGATCTCCAGCACCTGGACCGAGCGCGGGGCACCGGCGCCGATCTCGGGCTCGGTGACCGTCCCGAGGTCATCGACGAAGGCGGAGATCCGCTGGGCGGCGGCGATCTCGGCGGGCCCGACCCAGCCGTCCTGACGGGACTGCAGGGTGAGCACGACCCGGTCCGGCCGAAGGTCCAGGGACAGGCTGCCCGCCGCGTCACCGGCCACGTCGGTGACCACCCGGGCCACCTCGGCCGCCTCGGCCAGCGAGTCGACCAGGACCGACGCGCGGATCACGCCGACCGCCAGCCGCCAGCCGTCGCCGCCGACGGCGTCAGAGATCTGCTCCCGGGTCAGCCGGGCGGCACCGGTGGCCTGATCGGTCATGGCGCCATCCTGTCACGGGCCGCTGACCGCGGCGCCGACGGCGACGGGGTTAGGACGATGTATGGGGGTAAAGGTGTTGCTACCGGGCAGACGGGCCAGCGGTGTCAGCCGCTGGCCCGCCCGCCGGGGCATGCCGTAGGTACAGGGGAAACCTACGTCATGGTGAAACTAGTGCCGCCGAATGCGGGTCAAGGCAGTCGGGGCTGACGAAGCTGCTATCAGCAGCCGTCGTAGGCAGACCAGTTGCTCTGACCGCCCTGGGCGATCGCGTTGTTGAACACCTGGTTCTGCTCGGCCACGGAGGCGTTGCCGAAGCTGGACGCTGAGCCGCCGTACGCCTCCCAGGTCGACTCGCTGAACTGGTAGAGGCCGTAGTGGCCGCTGCCGTTCATGACCTGGCTGTTACCACCCGACTCGCGGGCGATGACGCACGACTGGAACGAGCCCGAACCCGAGTAGGTCGAGGCCGGCTGGGTCGTGGCCGCCTGGCTCGTGGTCGGCTGGGACTCCGTGGTGACCTGCGCGGGCGCCGACGCGGCGGTGCTCACGTGCGACACCGGGGCCGGGGCGGCGGTGGCCGGCGCGGCCGGAATCTTGGCCGGCTTGGCCGGGACGTTCAGCTTCTGGCCGACCTGGATCTCATTGGCCGACTTGATCTCGTGGCGGTTGGCGTAGTACAGCACCGGCCACGCAGCAGATTCCTTGTAGACCTGCTGAGCGATCTTGGAAAGCGAGTCGCCTTCCTTGACCGTGTACGTGCGGGTCTTGCTGGAGGTGGCCGGCTTGGCCTGCTGGCCTGCGGCCGCGGCGGTCCGTACATCCGCCAGCAGCTTGCCCATGCTCACCGAACCGGACGCCGCGGTGTGCTGCACATCCGTGGTGTGGGTGGTGGCCGCGCCAGCCGGGGACGCCGACATACAAAACGCCGCGGCCACGCCCACCAGCGTGGGGGCAGCGGCAATGATCGGCAGCCGTTTCCTAGCGTGTTTACCTGGGGCGCCCAAAGGGCTCCTTTCCGAACAGTTCGCACTCACCAGGAAGACCGTGCAGCGTGCTGAACATCTGCACGTGCTGCTGCACGGTCTTCGGAGCGCCTGACAACACGCCACCGTAAGGGCCCGCTGGACAATTCCGCAAAACTTTGGCAAAAGTCGGTTTGAACGCACCCTCGAACCAGCCCGCCATACCCGGCAATGTCACCGCGGTCACGAGACGGCAAATTTGCCCGTTCTCCGGTGTCTGTTCAACGGCCGTTCGGGCCGCGAAAACCCAGCTCAGGCAGGGTCATCGGCAGTGCCTGCGGGTACCACAGCGGATCACGATTCGGCGTGATTGCGCACATAGTTACGCAGACGTAATCTGCGGGAAATGTTAACTGCGCCACACTGGCCCTGAAACGGCCCTGAACAGCGGAGGGGATGGATGGCCGAGCTAATGGCTGGAGCCGATCCGACCGACACCCACCAGAAGGCACTGCAGATCAACCTCGACCCGCGCTGGTACGGCACGATCGCCGAGATCGGGGCCGGCCAGGAGGTGGCGCGTTGGTTCTTCCGGGTCGGCGGGGCGGCCGGCACGGTGGCCAAGTCGATGTCCGCCTACGACATGGCGGTCAGCGACGCGGTCTACGGCAAGGCTGAGCGTTACGTCTCCTCCAGCCGCCTGCAGGGCATGCTCGACAAGGAGTTCGCGCTCAACGTCGAGCGGCTGGACGCCGAGCGTGGCGACGACAACTGCTTCTTCGCGTTCGCCGACACCGTGGTGGCCCGCAGTTTCCGGGGCGGCAACGAGTGTCACGGCTGGATGGGCGTCAAGTTCCAGGCCCAGCAGCACGACGAGCCCAGCCAGATCGTCATGCACGTGCGGATGCTGGACGTCGAGGCCTGGCTCCAGCAGGAGGCGCTCGGGATCATCGGGGTCAACCTGCTGTACGGCGCGTTCTTCCACCACCACGAGGCCGACAAGCTGATCGAGAGCCTGCTCGACCGGCTGACCACCGGCCGCATCGAGATCGACATGATCGAGTTCCGCGGCATCGAGTTCCGGCGGGTCGACAACCGGCTGATGGCGCTCAAGCTGGTCCAGGTCGGGCTGAGCGGGGTGGCCATGTTCGGCCCCAACCGCGAAGTGCTGCAGCCCAGCGAGGTGCTGCGCAAGCACCCGGTGCTGGTCGAGCGGGACAGCTTCCGGCCGCCGACCCACGTCAACCTGGACATGCTGGAGACCGCCACCGCCCGGTTCTCCGAGGACCCGGCGGTGGCGGGCAAGCAGGTGCTGGCGCTGACCGAGATCACCATGCGCAACCTGCTGGCGGGCGGGGCCGACGTGGACCGGCGGGACTTCATCGCCCGCGCCGACCTGCTGGCTGCCTGCGGCATGACCACGCTGATCACGGACTACTTCGACTACTACCGGCTGGCCGCCTACATCGCCGAGCGGACCAAGGAGCGGATCGGCATCGTGATGGGGGTGCCCAGCCTGATCGACCTGTTCGACGAGAAGAACCACGCCCAGCTGCCGGGCGGCATCCTGGAGAGCTTCGGCCGCCTGTTCAAGAACGACCTCAAGCTGTACGTCTACCCGATGAAACCGTCGGCCGACGACGAGCTCAAGACCGTCGACGACATCAAGGTCCGGCCCGAGCTGCAGCCCCTGTACGACTACCTGTGGGGCCGGGGCAGCTTCGTCCACCTCGGCAACTACAACCCCGAGTACCTGCCCATCTTCAGCCGCGACGTGCTGCGCCGGATCGCCGCCTGCGACGACTCGTGGGAGACGATGGTCCCGGCCGAGGTGGCGGAGCTGATCAAGAAGCGGTCGTTCTTCGGCTACGCCAGGCCCGAGCAGGACTAGCCCGGGCCTGGCGCTGGCCGGCCGGGTCAGCCCGCCTGGCCGGAGCCCTGGATGTTGACCATCCAGGGGATGCCGAACTGGTCGGTCAGCATCCCGAAGGCGTCGCCCCAGACCTGCTTCTGCAGCGGCATGGTGATGGTGCCCTTGGCCGCCAGCTGCTCGAAGTAGCCCTGGAGGGCGTCGTCGGCGCCGCTCACGCTGACCGCGAACCCGGCCGGCGGCGCGTACTGCATGTGCCCGGGCACGTCGGCGCCCATCAGCGTGTGGCCGCCGGGGATCTCCAGGGCCGCGTGCATGACCTTGTCGGCGTCGGCCCCGTCGGCCGCCCCGAGGTCCCCGAACGTGCTGACCGTGAGCTCGCCGCCGAACACGTCCCGGTAGAACTCGAACGCTTCCCGGGCGTTGCCGTTGAAGTTGAGGTACGGGTTGAGCAGGAATGCCATGATGCCCCCTGGGCCGCCGCCCGTGACCCGGACGGAAAGAAGTGACGTGCGTCACGGTCAGCCTAGAGGGCGGCGGCCGCCAAGTCCACGTTCAGTGTGAAATATCGTTATTGAGTTCGAGTAACGTTCACCTGAGCGGTCAGGCCGCGCCGAGCGAGATCAGCGATCGGGCGGTGGCCTGCTGGACCGGATCGCCGATCAGCTCGCGGCGGACGTGGCACAGGGCCGCGGCCAGGCTGTGACCCTCCTGCAGCTGCCCGTGCAGGCAGGTCATGACCGGCACCGCCGCTTCGTCGTTGAGCTGGACCACGGCCGCCACCACCCCGGCCGTGCCCAGCGGAAGCAGGCTGCTGATCAGGCCGAGCAGTTCGTCGGCGCCCGCCTGGGCCTGCACGGCCGAATCACAGCTGGGCAGGATCAGCCGGTACGGAGCCCGGTTCAGCTGCTCGAAGTCGTAGACCGTGAGCGGCCCGTCGGCCATCCGCAGCGAGGAGAACAACGGGCTGTCGGCCCGGAACGCGCCGTGCGCGGCGATGTGCGCCAGCCAGCTGCCCTCCAGCGCGCGCAGCACCTGCTGGACGGTGGCAGCCGGGCCGGCCAGCACCGTCCGGTCCTCGTACAGGGGCTCAATTAGCGGGATCTCGGCCCCGGCGGTGCGCAGGCCGGGTCCGTGGACCAGGCTGACGTGCCGGTTGGCGGGCGGCCGGACCGACCGGGCCCGCAACCAGGCCTGGGCGGACGGCGCGACGCTGACCACCCGGCGTTCCAGGGCCGGCAGCAGCGCCCAGGGGATCGCGTGCAGGCGGCCGGGCGGGACGATGACGACCTCGCCGTCGCCCAGGGCCCCGGTGGCCGGGCCGAGCAGGGCCTCCTGCAGTTTCGGTCCGGTGGCGGCCAGCACCGCCAGCGCGCTCTTGACGTCGTCGCCGGAGCGGCGCCGGGCCAGTCGGCGCAGAGCGAAACGGGCGAAGTCGGCGACTCTGGTGGCCTCGCTGAGCCGGCCGCCGGTGAACCGCCGGACCCGGCCCGCGCCGCACACGAGCACGTGGATCACTCCGTCCACGTGAACGATCTCGACCAGCCGGGTAGCGCCCAGCTGATCGAGCAGGGCCGGAACGTCGATCCCTTCGTGCGGGCGGGTGACGTGGCCCGGCGCCTGCAGGACGTACGCCCGCACGGCCCGCTCCAGCCGCTGCTGATCACGCATCAGCCGCACGTTCGGTACGCCCGTGCGGCGGGTTTCCTCGAGCTTGCTGGTCGCCGTGCGGAAGGCGGCCAGCCGGGCGTTGAGCTCGGGATCGGCGGACGGCCGGACCATGGGCACCCCCAGCGTGGTGCCGCGCCAGCGTTCGCTCCAGGCCAGCAGCAGGCGCGGGCTCCGGGCCCGGATCGCGTGCCGCTGGGCCAGCACCGCCAGCTCCGAGCCGTGGGCGGTGGCCTGAGCCCGTAGTTCGGAGGCGCCCAGCGTGAACCGGTACTCGTCCAGCACCTCCAGCCCGCGACGGCAGGCGGCCAGCAGCGCCTGCGGCTGCCCGGCCGTCTCGGCCCGCAGCGCGGCTCCGAGCCAGCCGCTGGCCCGCGCCATGGCCGGGCCCCGCCGGCGGTCGCGGGCCGCCTCGGTGAAGTGGCGGTCGGCGTCCCGGCGCCGCCCCAGCTCCCGGGCCACCCGCCCGGCCACCAGATGACCCTGGGCGGCGTGGCCGGATCGGAGGCGTTCCAGGTCGGCGGCGACCCGGGACGCGTCGCGGAGCAGCGTGGCCGAGGCCGGTTCGGTCGCGAGCCGGGCTCGGATCAGCACCAGCTTGCTCCGGGCGAGGTACCAGGTGCTGCGGTGGGACCGGAACAGGCGGCTTGCGGCTTGCGCCCGCTCGATGGCGGTCTGCGGCTGCGCGACGGCCAGGGCGGCGTCGGCGGCGATCAGCATCAGCTCGGCCCGCTTGGTGGCCTGACCGTGCATCCGTTCCAGGTTCGACACGGCCGCGTCCGCTTCGTTCAGCGCGTCGCTGGCCAGGCCAGCGGCCAGCAGCGCGAAGCAGCGGTCGGCGGCCAGGTCCGGCACCACGACGTCGAGCGTTTCGTAGCGACCGGCCGCCTGACCGAAGTAGTACAGCGCGGTCGGCACGTCGTTCAGTGACGCCGCCACGAGCGCGCGGTTGTGGACCATGTACACCGATTCCAGGTCCTGGCTGGTTTCGGCGAACAGCCGCTCCGCCTGGGCGAAATCGGCGTCGGCGCGGTGTGGATTTCCCATGGTGTGACTGATGAGCCCGCGGGCGTTGATCGCCCGGGCGGTCCAGAGTTTGTCCCCGGACCGGCGCAGCACCACGACCGCCTGACGGGCATCGCTCAGGGCACGAGCGTGGTGGCCCAGAGCCAGCAGCGCCAGCCCGCGCCGGTGCAGCACCTGACCGGTCTGGGCACCGGTGGCCAGCTGGAGAGCCCGGTCAAAGGTGGCCAGGCCAGCGGCCGCGCGGCCCGCGTAGACGAGTGCGACCCCCAGGCTGGCGAGGACGTCGGCTTCACGCTCGGTGGAACCCGTCCGTTGCGCGGCCCGCAACGCCCGCCGGAATTCGGTGATACCGGCCCCGACATCACCGAATTCACGCTGTACGATGCCGATGGCCTGGTGGGCCACCGACCGGTCGAAGTCGTCGCGCTGGCCCGCCAGGATCTTCCTGGCCCGAGTTAACGCTTCCCGGGGGCGGGACAAGGCCAGCGGCAGCAGATCCCGTGCGTCCTCGCGCCCATTGGCCGGCGCGACAGCCTCAACCCCCACAATCCAGATTCTAAGGCGCAGCCCGGCACCGAGCTTGTCCAGATTTGCGGTGTATCACGGGGCCGCCGCTCGCCCTCCGCCCCTGTAGCAGAGCCCTGCCGGGCACCAGCCCGGCGAAGCGCGCTTGGAGGAGGGCATCGTGCCGGAAGAGTTCAGCTGGGACCAGTCTCTGATCCACCGGATCCGGGATCAGGTCGACTACATCGTGGAGGCGTTCGCCGAGCAGGGCATCACTGACACCTTCGGGCAGCGCCGGAGCGTCACCGTCAAAGTCGTCGACGCCCGCGACGGCGGCATCGAGTACATGTACGCCGAGGGCCAGCTGCTGGCCCGCGACGAATACCTGCAGGCGGTCCTGGACATCGTGCGCGGACAGCTGGATCGCGACGGCGATCGCTCGCGCTCAGCGGACCGGCCCAGCGACCGTGAGCTGTTCGTGCTGGAACGGGTTGTCCCGGGCGTCACGCTGGTCACGCTGTTGCCGCAGGGTACCCAGCAGGCCCCGCCGCCGGTTCTGCCGATCATCGAGCAGGCCGATCAGATACTCGGTCCGGGCAACGTCACGCCGGACCACGTGCTGACGGTGACCCCGGCCGGCCCGTGCCCGGCGACCGAACCGGAGCCGGCGTACTTCGGTACCGAGCCCTACCCGTCGGTCTGCCACGAGAACAGCGGGGCCGGGATCGTGGTGTTCGTGGCCGATACCGGCCTGCTCGAACACGCCGAACACCACCATCCCTGGCTGCGGGGCGTACGGCGGGCCCTCAACCCGGACGGGAGCGTGCAGCCGCCCGACCCGGACCGCACGCCCGACGGCAAATGGATCCCGCCCTACTGCGGCCACGGCACGTTCGTGGCCGGAGAGGTGCGCTGCCTGGCGCCGCAGGCGGACGTCATCGTGGCCAACATCTTCGCGGTGGCGGGCAGCACGCTCGAGCATGATCTGGTCCAGCAACTGGATCAGGCCCTGAGCCTGGGCGTGGACGTGTTCAACCTGTCCATCGCGTGTGGCACCCGGGACCAGCTGACCAGTCTCGGCTTCGACGGATTCCAGCAGCGGCTGAACCAGTACAAAGGGGTGGTGTGCATCGTGGCGGCCGGAAACAACGCCTCCAAGGTGCCCACCTATCCGGCCGCGCTGGCCGGGATGGTGTCGGTCGGCGCGCTCGGTGCCGACTGGCGGGGCCGGGCCCGGTTCAGCAACTATGGCGGCTGGGTCGACGTCTACGCTCCGGGCCGGGACCTGGTCAACGCGTTCGCTTCGGGGACGTACGTCTGCCACGACGCCCCATACGTCGACGATAAGCGCCACTTCCACGGGATGGCCAAGTGGAGCGGCACCTCGTTCTCGACTCCGCTGGTGACCGGCATGGTCGCCGCCCGGATGTCACGGACCGGTGAGACCGGCCCCGAGGCCGCGGCCGCGCTCCTGAACGAAGCGCGCGCCCAGGCCATCCCCGGGGTCGGCGCGGTGCTGCTGCCGCCGGGCGGCCCCATCGGGCCGGTGTAGGCCAGCGGCGTCCACCGAACGGTGGACAGCCGGTCCCATCCTTCGCCTGGTGCCTTCCGCCCGCGCGGGCGGAAGGCTGAAGGCATGAGCAACGACATCGCGGTGCGGGTCGACGGCCTGCGCAAGCGCTACGGGAACACCTGCGCGGTCGACGGCGTCGAGCTGGAGATCGGCCGGGGCGAGGTTTTCGCCCTGCTCGGGCCTAATGGGGCCGGCAAGACCACCACGGTGGAGATCCTCGAGGGCTTCCGCCGCCGCGACGGGGGCGGGGCGGAAGTCCTGGGCGAGGATCCCGGGCGCGCGGGCCGGGCCTGGCGGTCCCGCATCGGCATCGTCCTGCAGCTGGCGACGGCCGGTCCGGAGCTGACCGTGCGGGAGATGGTCCGGCACTTCGCCGGTTACTACCCGCGCCCGCGCGACCCGGACGAGGTGATCGCGCTGGTCGGGCTGGACGAGCAGGCCGGCCAGCGGGTCGGCGCGCTGTCCGGCGGCCAGGCCCGGCGGGTGGACGTGGCCCTCGGCATCGTCGGGCGGCCCGAGCTGCTGTTCCTGGACGAACCCACCACCGGCTTCGACCCGCAGGCCCGGCGGCAGTTCTGGGAGCTGGTGCGGGCGCTGGCCGCCGAGGGCGTCACCATCCTGCTCACCACCCACTACCTGGAGGAGGCGGAGGCGCTGGCCGGGCGGCTGGCGGTGCTGGCGGGCGGCCGGGTGGTGGCGACCGGGACCCCGGCCGCGCTCGGCGGGGCGGGCAGACCCACCCGGGTCAGCTGGGACACCGCCGACGGCCGCCGCACCGTCCGGACCCCCACCCCCACCCAGCTCGTGGCCGACCTGGCCCGGCAGGCGGGCGGCGAGGTGCCAGGCCTGACCGTGACCCGGCCGACGCTGGAAGACACCTACCTGGAACTGATCGGAGACCCGGCATGATCACCTCGACCCAGGCCCGGCCGCGGGCCTATCCGGCCACCGCCCCGCTGCCGTCGCTGCTGACGACCGGCCTGAGCCGCGGCCGGCTGGAAGTGACCACGTTCTTCCGGGAGCGCGAGGCGGTGGTGTTCATCTTCGCGCTGCCGGCCGTGCTGCTGCTCCTGCTCGGGTCGATCTTCAACTCCGAGCACGTGAGCGTGCCCGGGGTCACCACCGGCCAGCTGTACGCGGCCGGCATGATCGCGGGCGGCATCATGGCCACCAGCTTTCAGTACCTGGGTATCAGCGTGGCCAGCGAACGGGACCAGGGCATGCTCAAGCGGCTGTACGGCACGCCGCTGCCGCCCGCCGCCTACTTCATCGGCAAGATCATTCAGGTCTTCGTGTGCCTGATCGCCGAGGTGGCACTGCTGATGATCGTGGGCGTGGCCTTCTACCACCTGCACCTGCCGGCCACGCCCGGCAAGTGGTGGACGCTGGTCTGGGTCTGCCTGCTCGGTGGCACCGCCTGCGCGCTGCTCGGCCTGGCCGCCAGCAGCCTGGCCCGGTCCAGCCGCAGCGCCTCGCCGGTGATCACGCTGCCGTTCCTGGTGCTGGAGTTCATCTCCGGGATCTTCGTGCCGTTCAACAGCGTGCCGCGCGGGCTGCAGGACGTGGCCGCCGTGTTCCCGCTCAAGTGGATGGCGCAGGGGCTGCGCTCGGTGTTCCTGCCGCCGCAGGCGGCCGCGCTCGAGCCCGCCCATTCCTTCGAGACCGGGCGGGTGGCACTGGTGCTGGCGGTCTGGATTGCCGCAGGCTTGGTCCTGTGCATCAGGACGTTCCGGTGGCAGCAGCGCCGGTGAGGGTGACCGAGGGGCAGGCGCACGCCTGGGAGCTGTCCCCGCCGAGCTGGGAGTGGTTCTACGCGGTGGTCTTCGTGACCAACGTGGTGGTGGCCGAGTTCGCTCCGCTCAGCACGCCGGCCCGGGTCGCGCTGAGCGTGGCCCTGGCCGCCATGCCCCCGTGGTATTTCCTGGTCGGGCGGCCCCAGATCTACGGAGGGCTGGTCAGCGCGCGCAGCTGGGTCTACCTGGCCGGCATTTCGGCGCTGTTCGCGGTGGCGGTCTACCAGACACCGAACGCCTGGTTCCTGGCCTTCGCGTTGTCGCCGCAGTGCTTCTTCATGCTGGCGTTCCGGTCGGCGATGTACGCGGTGCTGATGTTCAACGCGGCCGGGGCGCTGGTCCTGTACCTGCGCCATCCCGGTCCGGGGGTGCTGCCCCAGGCGCTGCTGAACGCCGGGTTCGGCATCGGCCTGGCCTTCGTCTACGGGCGGTTCGCGTACACGATCATCGACCAGAGCCAGGAACGGGCCGAGCTGATCGGCCAGCTGGAGACGACCCGGGCCGAGCTCGCCTCCGCCCACCGCGAGGCGGGCACGCTGGCCGAGCGGCAGCGGCTGGCCGGGGAGATCCACGACACGCTGGCGCAGGGCTTCTCCAGCATCATCATGCTGCTGCAGGCGGCCGAGGCCGGCCTGGGGCCGGACGCCCCCGAGCCGTCCCGGCGGCAGATCGAGCTGGCGGCCGAGACCGCCCGGGAGAACCTGGCCGAGGCCCGGGGGCTGGTGGCGGCGCTCACCCCGGCCGGGCTGGCCTCGGAGAACCTGCCGGCCGCGCTGCGCCGGGTCACCGAGCGGCTCGGCGAGCAGACCGGCATCGAGGTCAGCTTCACCGACCAGGGCGTACCCCAGCCGCTGCCGGCCGCCCTCGACGTGGTACTGCTCCGGGTGGCGCAGGAAGCGCTGGCCAACGTGCGCAAGCACGCGGCCGCGGCCACGGTCCAGGTCGGCCTCTGCTACACCGGTAGCGCGGTGACGCTCCAGGTCAGCGACGACGGCCAGGGGTTCGAGGTGGGCACGGTGACGGACGGGTACGGGCTGCGGGGGATGCGGGAGCGGCTCGAGCAGGTGAACGGGCGGATCGAGGTCACCAGCGCGCCTGGGGCCGGGACCCGGGTGCGGGCGGAGGTGCCGGTGTGAGCGAGGGCATCCGGGCGGAGGAGGCACCGTGACCGGGGAGATCCGGGTGGTGCTGGCCGACGACCACCCGATCGTGCGCGAGGGCCTGCGCGGGATGCTGGCGGCCGAGCCCGGCATCGAGGTGGTGGCCGAGGCGGCCTCGGGGCCGGAGGCGGTCGCGGTCGCGGCCCGGTTCCGGCCGGACGTGGTGCTGATGGACCTGCGGATGCCGGGCGGGGACGGGGTGACGGCGACGACCGAGATCCTGGCCGCCACCCCGGCTGTGCGGGTGGTGGTGCTGACCACTTACGAGACCGACGCCGACATCGTCCGCGCGGTCGAGGCGGGCGCGGTCGGTTACCTGCTCAAGGACACCCCGGTGGCCGAGCTGGGGCACGCGATCCGGGCCGCCGCCCGCGGTGAGACCGTGCTGGCCCCGGCGGTGGCCCGGCGACTGGTCAGCCACGTCCGCCAGCCCCGCCGCGAGCTGCTGTCGAGCCGCGAGACCGAGGTGCTGGCGCTGGTGGCTCAGGGCCTGACCAACGCCGAGGTCGGGCAGCGGCTGTCGATCAGCGAGGCGACGGTCAAGACCCACCTGCTGCGCTCGTTCGGCAAGCTCGGCGTCAACGACCGGACGGCGGCGGTGACCAGCGCGATCTCCCTGGGCGTGATCACCGCGCCGGGCCGCTAGCCGCCTGGGGTCTGCCAGACCGAGACGTGACTGGGGCTGGCCGAGGTGAACGGGCGCTGCTGCCAGCCTTCCCAGCGGGCGGCCAGCGTCATCCCGGCCAGCCGGGCCATCAGGTCCAGCTCGCTGGGCCAGGCGTAGCGCAGCTCGACCGGGTAGGTCTGCACACCGTCGGCGGTGAGCAGCAGCTGCCGGGAGCGCAGCCGCTGGCTGGCCCGGTCGTGCAGGCCGGCGCTGATCCGGGTGGCGTCCTCCTCGAACCCGTCGACCCGGATCCGCTGCTGGCCGTGCTGGTACAGAGCCAGGTCGGGCACGAACGCCTCCAGCACGAACGCGCCGCCGGGCTCCAGGCAGGCGGCCACGCCTTTGAAGCAGCGGACCTGGTCCTCCTGGGTGAGCAGCGCGAAGAACGTGTTGAAGACCACGTACACCAGCCCGTAGGGGCCGCCCGGGGCGCGCACCTCGGCGAAGTCGCCGATGCCGACGGCCAGCCCGGCCCCGCCCGCCTTGGCGTGCAGCCGAGTCACCATCCGGGCCGAGGCGTCGATGCCGTCCACCCGGATCCCGCGCGCGGTCAGCGGCAGCGCGATCCGGCCGGTCCCGATGCCGAGCTCGAGCGCGGGCCGCTCCCCCGCCCAGGCGGCCAGGAACTCGACGATCGGGCCGACCTCGTCCCGCTCGCCGTGCCAGTCGTCGTACACGTCCGCGATGCGGTCCCCGTACTCCGCGGGGTCGCCGCCGCCTGCCACCGGGTTCATGGCGCAAGCCTTTCAGCCCGCCACGATGGGTGGCATCTGATTTACGCCGAGTTCAGCGGAGAATGGGGCTATGGACGCAGAGGTTCAGCGTTACGTGGACGGGGTCGCCGGGGAGCACCGGGGGCTGTTCGACCGGGTGAACGGGCTGATCCTGGCGGCCTACCCCGACGCGGTGGTCAAGCTGTCGTACCAGATCCCCAGCTACTGGGTGGGCCAGCGGAAGCTGTACGTCGGGGTGTGGAAACACGGGCTGTCGGTCTACGGGTGGCCGCAGGGTCAGGAGGCCGGCTTCCTCGAACGGCACCCGGGGCTGAAGACCAGCAAGGGCACGATCCAGATCCGCCCCCGGGATGCGGCCGTGATCAGCGACGGTGATCTGCTGGAGCTGGTACGGGCGGCGCTGGACGGGGGCGGCGATGCCCGCTGACCTGGAGTCGGTGGTGGCGCTGATGCCGTTCGCGGCCGGGGCGCTGGTGACGGTCCGGGCGGTGGCGATGCCGCTGCACCGGGGCCGCACGACCGTCACCGCCCAGACCAGCCTGTACGACGGCCGCGAGCGGCTGGTCGCGCAGACCACACAGGTCCAGGCGGTGCGGGCACCTCAGGGGTAGCGGCGAAGGCTCACGAGTAGTCGCGGAAGGCGGGCCAGGCCGTGGCCCAGGAGGACGTGAGGCCGGTGGCCAGGTAGATGGCCACCCCCTGCTCGTCGTCGTCGACGCCGAGGCCGTTGTCGAAGGTGGCGACCTGGCGGACGGAGGTGAACTCGCGGCGGAGCAGGGCCGGGTCGACGTTGACGGCTATGGCGGCGGTGGTGCGGGCCGGCGGCGGCCCCCACCGCCAGAAGTTGTTGTTGCCGCTGTAGGCGGTGGGCAGCCCGTCGGCCGGGCCGTACCGGGCCAGCGCCCCGGCTTCGCCGTAGTTGCCGGTCAGGATCGTGGTCCGGGCCCGCTCGGCGGCGGGCAGCGCCTGGTACTGGCGGGCGATCAGCGCCACCTGCTGCGGCCAGCCGATCGTCTCGGCCAGGTCATAGTTGACCTTCTGCAGCGGCAGCGTGTGCAGGGCGCGGGCGGGCAGCACCGGCAGCGCGATCGGCAGCCCGATGGCGCAGCTGACCAGCATGACCGCTCCGAGCTTGACCGCCGCCCGGGGTTTGCGGGTGGCCAGCCAGCGCTCGGCGGCGACCGCGCCGGCCGCGAACAGGAACGTGTAGGCGCCGCCCGGGTAGTACGGCTTGCCGCCCAGCACGAACTGCAGCACGATCACGAACCCGCAGGTCAGGCCCAGCGCGCGGAACGGCCGGGCGGAACGGTTGCGCACCGACCAGACCAGGCCGGCGACCCAGATCGGGGTCAGGGCCGGGCCGGTGAAGAAGATCTGGGCGGGCCAGTAGCTGATCCGGTTGGCGCCCGCCTGGGTCTGCAGGGACCGGAACACGTCCAGGTTGGGCCAGCCGTGCAGCCCCTGCCAGACCAGGTCGGGGGCGGCCAGGGCGAGCGCCAGCAGCGCCCCGGCCAGCAGCCAGCGGCTGCGCAGCAGGTGCCGCTGGGGGGTGGCGAGCAGGCCGGCGGCCAGCCCGAGGACCAGGAAGCCGATGTTCCACTTGGCCTCGGCCCCGACCCCCACGGCCGCGCCGATGGCCAGCCACCAGCGAGGATCCCGGCGGGCCAGCAGCTTGGTCGCCAGCAGCAGGGTGACCGCCCAGAACACCAGGTCGGGGGTGGTGGTGGTCAGCTCGTGGAGCGCACCGAGGAACTCGCCGCAGGTCGCGGTGGCCAGCGCGGCCAGCAGCTGGCCGGTCCGGCCGGCGCCGAGCTGGCGGCTGATGGCCGCGGTGATCGCGACCAGCGCGGCCAGCGCGAGGGCGGGCAGCACCCGGAAACCGACCAGGGTGTTGCCGGTGGCGAGCTGGCTGAGCCGGGCCAGCAGCGGGGTCAGCGCGGGCTGGTCGACGTAACCGAAGGCCAGGTGGTGGCCGGCCGCCAGGAAGTACAGCTCGTCGCGGACGTAGCCGTAGCGGGCGCTGACGGTCATTTCCAGCCCGAAGGCGGCGGCCGCGATCAGCGCGACCCAGGCAGTGGTCGAGGGGCGGGCGGGCCGCGGCAGCGGGGGCGCGGACCGGTGCGGACGTTCGGTGGTGAGCATGGCTTCATCGTGGCCAGCGGGCCCGGCCCCGCACATCGGGCCGCGGGCCGAACCCGGCCCTGGTCCCGGGGGCGGACCGGACGCCCGGGCGGCCGGCCGTACTCCCCCCCGCGGGGGAACCGGCCACTCCCCCGTGCGGCCGATCCGCCGGGACCGGGCCGGGCCGTACGATCAGGGCGTGTCCACCCCGGCTGCCGCCCTCGGCAGGTACCCGCAGTTGCTGACCGCGTGGGTGTCCGGCCTGCCCGCCCGCCGGCAGCAACTGCTGCAGGACGGCGCCCTGGGCGTGGCCCTGGCCGTGGTCAACGTGCTGTCGGTGCTGCCCTACCGGGCCGCCCAGCACCCGCTCGGCCTGGCCATCGCGCTCGTCACCATTCAGGGGGTCGTGCTCACCGGGCGGCGCTGGCACCCGGTGCTGGTGATGCTGGTGATCGGGGCCGCCCGGGTCACCTATGACCAGGTGGGGCTGCTGTTCGCGCCGTTCCCGCTGGGGGTGGCGATCGCCTACTACACGGTCATGGACCGGACCGGGGCGATCTGGCGGTGGATCGTGACCGCGGTCGCGGTGGCCGGGACCGCGGTGGCGCTGGCCGCGCCGGGCCACAACGAGCCCTACGACGGCATCACCCAGGGTTTCATCCTGCTGACGGCCGGGGTGGCGGGGGTGCTGACCCGGGCCAACCGGGCCAGTCTGGCCGCGGCCGAGGGCCGGGCGGCCCGCGCCGAGGCCGAGCTGGACCGGCAGTCAGCCCGGGCCGCCGCCCAGGAACGGGCCAAGATCGCCCGCGAGCTGCACGACGTGGTCGCCCACCACGTCAGCCTGATGGCGGTGCAGGCCGAGGCGACCGCGTCGCTGCTGCCCGGCCAGCCGGAGAAGGCGCAGCGCTCGGCCGACATCATCTCCGACACCGCCCGGGCCGCGCTGACCGAGCTGCGGCGGCTGCTGGGGGTCCTGCGGCGACCGTCCGAGCAGCTGGAGACCACCCCGTCGGCGTCGCTGAGCGAGCTCGGCGGCGTCCTCGACCAGGTCCGCGAGGCCGGGCTGGAGGTCGACTTCGACGTGCGGGGCAACCCGGCCCGGCTGGCGCCGGGGGTCGACCTGACCGCGTTCCGGATCGTCCAGGAGGCCCTCACCAACACCATCCGGCACGCCCGGTCCGCCCGCGCCACCGTCATCCTGACTCACGAACCCGGCTACATCACGGTGGCGGTGGCCGACTCCGGCCCGCGGCGGGGGCCGGGGCTGGACGGGCGGGCCGGATCACCGCTGACCGGTTCGGGGCTGGGGCTGGCGGGCATCGCCGAGCGCGTCGCCTCCTGCGGTGGCCAGCTGTCACTGGGCCCGACCGAGGCTGGGGGCTTTTCCGTTTCTGCCCGGCTGCCGGTCCGATGACCGCGCCCGCGCCGCCGGGGCCGATCCGGGTGCTGGTGGTGGACGACCAGGAGCTGGTCCGGTCTGGGTTCTGCGTGATCCTGGAGGCGGCCGACGGCATCACCGTGGCCGGGGAGGCGGCCGACGGGGCGGCGGCGGTCGCGGCGGTGACCGAGACCGCGCCCGACGTGGTGCTGATGGACATCCGGATGCCGGTCATGGACGGCCTGGAGGCGGCCCGGCTGATCACCGCCGGTCCCCCGCCGGCGCCCAAGGTGGTCATGCTCACCACCTTCGACCTGGACGACTACGTCTACGAGGCGCTGCGGGCGGGCGCCAGCGGCTTCCTGCTCAAGGACTCACCCCGGCACGACCTGACCGCCGCCATCCGGGCCGCTGCGGCCGGCGACGCGCTGCTCGCCCCGTCGGTGACCCGGCGCCTGATCGAGGCGTTCGCGCACCGGCCGCCGGCGGCCGCCCCGGCCCCGTCCCGGGTCGCCTCGCTGACCGCCCGCGAACGCGACGTCCTGCTGCTGCTGGCCCGCGGCAGCAGCAACGCCGAGATCGCCACCGCCCTGTTCGTCAGCGAGGCCACGGTCAAGACCCACGTCGGCAACGTGCTGGCCAAGCTGGGCCTGCGCGACCGGGTGCAGGCGGTCATCCTCGCCTACGAGACCGGCCTGGTCATCCCCGGTGACCCGTCGCCCTGACCGGCCGACTGCTGGTCGTGCAGCTCGCGGTGGGACCGGGCCAGCGGCCGGCCCGCCAGCCGGGCGGTGACGCCGGCGTCGAAGTTGGGGCACCGGGTGATGTCCTCGTGCGGGCAGCGCAGCCCGTGGTCGATCGCGTCGCGGGCGGCCTGGGCGCGGGCGATCTGCTCGTCGAGCTCCGCCAGCTTGCGCCGCATCAGTTCGTGCCGGCCGGCCGGCGCGGTGGCCAGTGCCCGCTGCTCGGCGAGGGTGAAGCCGGCGTCCCGGTAGAGCAGGATCGCGGCCACCAGCCGGGCCGCCGATTCGGGGTAGCGGCGCTGCCCGGAGACCCGGGCGGCCGGCGGCAGCAGGCCGACCTCTTCGTAGTAGCGCACGGCCGAGGCGCTGACCCCGGCCCGGCGGGCCAGTTCGCCGATCGTGAGCAGGCCGCGGTGACGGTTGACTTCAGGTGCGCTTGAAGGCGTTGACTGCCGGCCATGAGAACGCGACATGAGCGAAGCATGCCACGGGCGGCCCGGCGGGCGGTGACGGCAGCGGCCGAGTACGCGGTCCCGCGGGCCGGGCTGGTGGTCGTCCGCGCCCTGGACCGCGACGTGGTCGGCCAGGCCCATCATCCCCGGGGCGCGGCCGGGCGGGTGACCGCCTGGGAGATGACCTGGCGCCCGTCCAACCGGCAGCGCAGCGCCTGGGCGGTCGCGCTGCTCGACGTGCAGCCGGCCGACCGGGTCCTCGAGATCGGCTTCGGTCCCGGCCTGGCGGTCGCCCAGCTGGTCCGGGCGGGCGCCGGTCACGTGTACGGCGCTGACCATTCGGCGGTGATGGTCGCGCGCGCGTCCCGCCGCAACGCCGCCGCCATCCGGGCCGGCCGGGTCACCCTGGTCCGGGCCCCGGTCGGCCAGCTCCCGGCCGCCCTCGACGGCCCGTTCGACGCGATCCTGGCCGTGAACGCACTGGCGTTCTGGCCCGAACCGGCCCAGCGGCTGGCCGAGCTGCGGGGGCGGCTGGCCCCGGGCGGCCGGATCGCCGTGGTGTCCCAGCCCCGCGCCCCGGGTGCCACCGCCGCCAGCTCCGCCCGGGCGGCCAGCGACATCGGGGACCTGCTGCAGCAGGCCGGCTTCACCGGCCTGCGGACCGAGACGCTGCCGCTGAGTCCCCCGGCCGTCGCTGTCCTGGCGGCCGGCCCCGGTCAGGGCAGCAGGCGGCTGGCGTGACGCTCGTAGATGCCGCGCATTTCGTCCGGGTCGGGCGGCCCGTCGGCCCGCAGGGCGGCGCCGACGTCACGCATGAACGCCAGCGCCGGCTCGGGCGGGCCCCACAGGCCGAGGACCAGGGCCGCCTCCCCGAACGGGTTGCTGAACCCGTGCCGCTGGCCGCGCGGGGCGACGAACATCGAGCCCGGCCCGGCTTCGGCGGGGGCGCCGTCACCGGCCACCAGCAGCCGCCCCGACAGCACGTAGATCGCCTCGTCGAATTCGTCGTGGGCGTGCGGGATCGGGCCGGCGAATTGGGCGGGCACGGTGAGCTCCATGGCCGCGAACCCCGGCGGGGCGCCGTCCTGCCCGGCCAGGATGTGCATGGGCTGCCCGGCGTAGGGGAACGACGGGCCTTCGCCGCGGCGTGTCAGCAGTGTCACGCCTTTTATTTAAATTAAAAAGGGCGGTTGTCCGCCAGTGAATTCTCGTGCGAGCTAGGCCGGGGCGCGGGCCAGCCAGCCGTCTCGGGCAGGGCCAGCGCCAGCCGGGCGGCGTCGTCAAGGGTGGACCCGTCGGCGCCAGCGCAGGCCGGGTGGACGGCGGGGGTCGGCCAGCGGGACCAGCCGCTGCTCGCCGGAGCTGGTCGCCGCGTGCAGGGGCACGGTGGCCGCGCCGAGCAGGGCGCCGAGCTGCGACCGGCCCTGACGGCCAAGGATCAGCGGCACGATCCGCCGCATCACCGCCGTCAGCCCGGGCAGCGGCCGCCCGAACAGGGTGATCTCGGTGATCAGGCCGTCGTGGTTGAAGCGCAGCAGCTGAGCTTCCTCGAGCGCCTGGCGGCCGCAGCGGGCGTTGTAAAACAAGGCCCGGGTGCGGTCGTCACCGACCTCGGTGTGGAAACGGATGTTGTCGATGACCTGGAAGGCGGCGATCATCACGTCGCCGACCCGGTCGCGGCCGTCGAAGGTGAACTGGGCGGTCAGCGGGGAGATCAGCACCACGTTGCCGGCCAGGCAGGCGATGGCCCGGGCGGCGTCGTGGTTCTCGGCCGCCAGCCGCCACTCGGCGACGGTCTGGTCGGCCCGGCTGGTCCCCGTGGGCTGGTGGTCTGCGTCCGGCATGGGCACCTCCCGTGGGCTCAGCCTACGACGGAGCCGGGGACGGGGCGGCCGGGAAGCGGCCGGGCCGGTAGGGCGCCAGCTCGGCGCGGTCCGCCCCGGCCAGCAGCTCGCTGGCCATCAGCTCGGCCAGGTGGGCACCGAGGGTGACGCCGCTGTGGGTGACCGCCACGTAGAGGCCGCCGGGGGCGGGCAGCCAGCCGACGATCGAATGCCCGTCGGCCGGCATCGGGCGCACGCACACCCGGTAGCCGGTCACCTCGGCGGTGTCCAGGCCGCTGGCCACCGCCCGGGCCCGGGCCAGCAGCTCGGTGGCCAGGTCGCCGAGGGCCGGTTCGCCGGTGTGCAGGTCGGCGTGGACGTCGGGGGCCTCCAGGTGCACCTGGCCGCCCCCGTGCGGGCGGAAGTGCACGCCGGGCGAGTGCACCATCCGGGCGGGACCGCCGCGGCCGGCGGCGGCCGCGGTCACCGGGCCCGCCAGCACGACCAGGCCCGGGGCCTCGGCGCCGGGCAGCGCCCACGGGACCAGCGGGATGGAGGCGGCCGAGCCGGCCAGCGCGGCCAGCTCCGGCACCCAGCGGCCCGCGCAGCAGACCACCACGTCGGCCGGGATGACCTGGCCGGTAGCGGTGCGCACGGCCCGGACCGCCCCGCCCGCCACGTCCACCCCGGTCACCCGGCCGGGCTCGCCGCTCAGCACGGTGGCGCCGGCCCGGGCGGCCCGTCCGGCCAGGTCGGCCACCATCGGCTCGGTCAGCAGGTAGCCCTCTTCGGGGAACCAGGCCACCGCCGTCACCGTCGGCGGCAGCCGCAGCGCCGGCTCCAGCTCGGCGGCGGCGGCCGGGCTGATCAGGTGGGCCGGGTAGCCCCAGTCGGCCAGGCGGCCGGCCCGGGCGGTCAGCTCGGCGGCGGCCTGCGGGGTGTCCGCCCACTCCAGGTTGCCCGACGGCCGGTACCAGTCCGGGCGGTCTTGGGCGCCGGCGCCGGCCAGCGCGGACCAGGCCCGCAGGCCGGCGTGGTTCAGGTCGTGGTAGGCGCGCGGGGTCTTGTTGTTGGCGTTCAGCCAGGCGAAGCTCGACCGGGTGGCGGCGTGCCCGGGCCGGGCCTGCTCCAGCAGCGTCACCGCGACGCCGGGGCCGGCCGCCTCGGCCAGCCGGGCGGTCAGGCACACGCCCAGCACCCCGGCGCCGATCACCACCAACCGGCGGCCGGGCTGGGCGGCGGCCGAGGGCGGCGGGAAGGTCACCGCCGGCTACCGGCGCGCGCGGCCGACCGGGACCTCGGGCAGGTCACCGACTTCCTGTTTGGTCAGGCTGACCCGCAGCACGTCGGGCTCGGTGTCTGCTCGGTCGAAGTCGCGGACCGCGGACAGCGGGACGGCGACGTCCTTGCGGCCCCACAGGTGCCCCTCGCGCAGCAGCACGTGCGTGACCTGGTGGGTGGCCGGGTCGATGACCAGGCCTTCGACCTCACCGATGCGGCCGTCGGTGGCCTCCACCGGCACCGCGTGCACGGCCACGTCGGCCTCGTTGGGCAGCGGGGCGTCGGCGGTCACGGTGGCGGCGGTGAACGGCACCTCGTCCCCGGCGATGCTGACGTCGCTGGTGTAGTAGGGCGCGGCCAGGAACTGGGTCGGCCCGAACAGCGGGTAGGCGCCGCTGCCCGGCACGTACTGGGTCTCCTCGGCCGACTCGAGCTGTTCGAACTGGTCGGCGGTGCAGCTGATCGTGATGTCGCCGCCGGCGTCCACGCCGGTCACCAGGTTCAGCGGCACGAACCGGCCCAGCCCGGTCCGGTGGGTGGGCTCCACCACCAGCTGGGTGATGATCCACGGGTTACGGGCACGATCGGCCACCACCCAGATCAGCCGGCCGGTCACGCCGTCCTGGCCGTGGACGCGGGCGCCGATGGTGAACTGCGTTTCGTCGGCCATGTCTCTCCCGTTCGTTTCGTCCCCCTCGGCGGGGCCCGGCAGTGGCCCTGTCTTCCTATCACGGCGGCCGGCTCATAATGGCGAGGTAGGATGGCACAACACAGCGGACCGGATGCGCGGCCGGGTGGGGACGTCGATCTTCCAGCGGGTGGCCGGGCCGGAGGGCCCCGCTCACCACGAGGTGATCTTCGCCTCCGACGGCGAGCGCTGGTTCGCCGACGACCGGCCGATCCGGCGGGTGCACGGCGACTCGTCGATGTTCGTGGGCGGGCTGCGGGCGCTGCTGCTGCAGTCGCTGCACCCGCTGGCGATGGCCGCGGTGGCCGGGCGTTCGGGGTACAAGGGTGACCCGTGGGGGCGGCTCCAGCGGACCAGCTATTTCCTCGCGGTCACCACGTTCGGCCGGGTCAGCGACGCCCAGGCCACCATCGGCCGGGTCCGGTCGATCCACCAGCGGGTGACCGGGGTGGCGGCCGACGGCCGCCCGTACGCGGCGTCCGCCCCGGAGCTGCTGACCTGGGTGCACATCGCCGAGGCGGACAGCTTCCTGCGGGCCCACACCCGGTTCGGGGCCGAGCCGCTGGACCAGGCCGGCCGGGACGGTTACGTGGCCGACGTGGCCCGGATCGGGGCGGCGCTGGGGGTGCCCGACCCGCCGCTGACCGAGCGGGACCTGCGGGCGCGGGTCGAGGCCTACCGGGGCGAGCTGGCCAGCACGCCGGAGGCCCGCGCGGCCGCCCGGTTCCTGCTGCTGAACCCGCCGCTGCCGGTGATCGCCCGGCCGCCGTACGGCCTGCTGGCCGGGGCGGCGGTGTCGCTGCTGCCCGGCTGGGCGCGCTGGCCGCTGCGGCTGCCGTGGCTGCCGGGCGCCGAGGCGGCCCTGGTCCGCCCGGCCGGCCAGGCGGTGGTGGGCGCGATCCGCTGGGCGACGTCGGCGCCGCGCTCGGCCGAAGCGGTGTGACGACCGGTCACGCGAGGCGCCAGGCGGCGGCCAGGGCGGCTGGGGTGGACATGACCGCCAGCGCGCCGGCCGCTTCCAGTTCGCCCGGTTCGCCGTAGCCCCAGCCCGCGCCGATGCACGGCAGCCCCTGATCGATCGCGCCCGCCACGTCGTAGCGGCGGTCACCGACCATCGCCATCTCCGGGGACCGCCCGATACGGCGCAGCGCCTCGGCGATGATCGCGCTTTTGGACGGGCGGCCCTCGTCCGGGGTGTCGCCGCAGACGGTCGCGAACCGGCCTGCCAGCCCCACGTGCTCCAGCACCGCGACCGCCGATGTCTCCAGCTTGCTGGTCGCGACGGCCAGCCGCACGTCCAGCCGGGCCAGGCCGTCGAGCAGCGCCTCGGTCCCCGGGTAGGGCTCGGCCCGGTAAGCAAAGCCCTCGGTCACGTAGATCCGGCGGTAGGTCTGGGTCACCCGTTCGGCATCGTCGCCGATCAGCGGGGGCAGCGCCCGGTAGAACGGCGGCCCGAGCAGCGTCGGCTCGACTTCCGGTGGCAGCGGGGGCAGGCCCTCTTCGGCGAATGCCTTGCGCAGCGCGGCCAGGATCGTCGGTCCCGAGTCGACCAGGGTGCCGTCCAGGTCGAACAGCACGGTGTCCGGGCGGGTGAGCGTGGTGCCGGGGTCGGTGGAGTTCACACCTGCGATCCTGCCGGTCCCAGCAGGCTGGTGAGGATCCGGGTCAGGGTGCGCTCGAACAACTCGTCGTCGGAGCGGGACGAGCCGGCGGTTGTGGTCGCGGCCGGGGGCGCGGAAACCTGGTCGGCCAGGGCGGCCGCCAGGTAGGGGTGACGGCCGTCGGCCACGACGCCGAACAGGTAGCCGCCGAGCGCGGTCTGCCACTGCGCCAGTTGCTGCCCGGCCTGCCGCTGGTCGGCTTCAGCCCGGGCCAGCAGCCGGACCAGGCCGGTGAACAGGCCGACCGTCTCCAGCCGTTCGGTGCTGGTCAGCGCGGTGCCGCCGAGGATCGCGAGGACCTGCTCGGTGAAGGCGATGGCGTTCGGCCCGGGCAGGCGGCCGGCTGAGGTCAGGTCGATCAGCCACGGGTGGCGGGCGAAGATCTGGCGGGCCTGGCGGGCCAGCCCGAGCAGCCCTGGTACGGGGCCACCCGGCGTGGCCGGCGTGGCCGGCGTGGCCGGCGTGGCTGGGGCGAAGCGGTACTCTCCGGCCACGTAGTCGGTCATCAGCTCGAGGATCTCGTCGCGGGTGTCCACGTAGCGGTACAGCGAAGCCGGGCCGGTCCCGATCGCGGCCGCCACCGAGCGCATGGTCACCGCGACCAGGCCGCCCTGGTCGGCCAGGGTCACGGCGGCCCGGGCGATCTCGGCCCGGCTGTGCTCGGGGACCGGGCCGCGGGCGGACCGTTCCGGGCGCAACCAGATGCTAGACGGCTTTTCCATTGCGAACACTGTACTCAGTAACTAGGCTGTGGTTACAGCGAACAGTGATCGCAATACATGGAGGATGGGATGGCTGAGGCGACGGGGGCAGGAGTGGCGGGCGACAGCGCTGGGCCGGCCGAGGCGGCGGGAGCGGGCGAGGCTGGGCCGGCCGAGGGGGCGCGAACCGACGGGCCTGGGCCGGCCGAGGCAGCGGGAGCCGACGGGCCTGGGCCGGCCGAGGCGGCGGGAACCGACGGGGCCGGGCCGGCCGGGGCGGCGGTCGATGGGACCGGAGCGGCGGGAGCGGGCGGGGCGGGGTCGTGGGAGGAGGCCTGGACGGGGACCGAGTACGCCCGCAACGGGGTGGTGCGGATCGCCTACGACCAGCTGGTGGGGGCGGACGGGGATCCGCTGCTGCTGATCATGGGGCTCGGGGTGTCCCGGTTCTGGTGGCCGACCGGGCTGGCGCGGGAGTTCGCCGGCCAGGGGTTCGCGGTCGCCCGCTACGACCAGCGGGACGCCGGGCAGTCCACCCGGATGCCGGGCACCGGCCCGCGCAACCCGTTCGCGGCGGTGGCCCGGCGGCGGAGCGTCTACACCTCCGAGGACATGACCGACGACGCGGTGGCGGTGCTGGACGCGCTCGGCTGGGCGCGGGCGCACGTGTTCGGCGCCTCGCTGGGCGGGCTGATCGCTCAGCGGGTGGCGCTGCGGCACCCGGACCGGGTGCTGAGCGTGACCTCGGACGCGGCCATCCCCAGCGACGCCGCGGGGCTGGCGGCCGGCCGCTACGTGCGGTTCGGGCTGCTGGCCAAGCTGGCCCGGACCAAGTTCCCGGCCGGGCGCGAGGGCGACATCCAGGCGGCGCTGGCGGTGGCCCGGGGCGTCGCCTCGCCCGCCTACCCGTTCGACGAGCAGGCGGCCCGCGAGTGGATCGAGCGCGAGGTGGACGCCGGTCCGCGGGACACCGAGGCCCAGGCCCGGCAGGCGGGCGCATCCTGGCATGGCCCCAAGCTGCGCGAGCTGAAGCAGCCGACGCTGGTCCTGCACGGCGACCACGACCCGATCCTGCGGGTCAGCGCGGCCCGTGCCACCGCCCGGGCGATACCCGGTGCGCGGCTGGTGATCTTGCCGGGCGTGGGCCACGACCTGCCCGAGCCGCTCTGGCCGACGATCGCCCGCGAGGTCCGGGCGGTGGCCGACCGGGCGGCCCGGCCCGCCGGGTGAGCGGGGGCCACTCGGCGGCCAGCGGGACGGCGGCCAGCCCGGCCGAGGCGGCGGCTCAGCCGGGCAGCGGGGCGGCTGAGTCGGCGGTGTCGACGCCGTCCGGGGTGATGACGTAGCCGTCCACGTCGACCACTTCCGGTTCGGCGGCCGGGGCCGGGGTGGGGGACGAAACCCGGGTGGCCGACGGGGGCAGCGGTGAGACCGGGGCATGGATCGGGCCGCGAACCGAGAACGGGGCCGGGACCGGTCCGGTGAACCGGGCCGGGCTGGGGCCCCAGGGCAGCCGGGCCCGGGTGCGGGCGGTGACCGGGGTGGCGGCCGGGGCCGGTGGGGCGGCTGATACGACCGGGGCGGCTGATGCGACCGGGGTGGCCGATGCGACCGGGGTGGCCGATGCGACTGGGGTGGCCGAGGTGGCTGGGACCGGAGCGGCTGGGGCATCCGCGGCGACCGGGGCACCCAGGACGACGGGGAGGGGCGCCGGATGGGCGGAACGGGCCGGACGAGCGTGGCGGGCGACGGGCGGGACGCCGTAGTCGCGGGCGAACAACGCCGGCTCCGAGCCGAGCCGGGCGATGCCCGGGGGCCGGGCCGGGAGCGCGGGGAGCGCGGGGTGCAGCCGGGTCAGGACCGGGCGCAGGTGGCGGACGGCGCTGGTGACCGGGGCGGGCAGCAGCGGGGCGGCCGGGTGGCAGGTGAGGGCGGGGCGAGCGGGTGCCGGGACCCGGCGGTCGACCACGTTGACCAGGAGGTTGGGGCGGGCGGCGAGGGCCTGCTGGCAGCGGAAACGGCAGGTGGTGCAGGCGCCGGTCGCGGCCCGGCGACGGCGGATGTGGCGGGTGAGCCAGACCAGGGCGATGGCGGCGGCGACCTCGACGCCGAGGATGAAGGCGATCTCCAGCACGGTGCCGAACATGCCCAGCACGTGGCCGATCATCTTGTGCCACAGGAGGTAGATACTGACGCCGATCAACGCGAGAGTGCCGGTACTGGGGGCGTAGCAGACCATCGGTCGCTCTCTTCCTGCTGCTCGAGCCGGTGCCGGGTCGTCGCGCTGCGCCATTGGAGCGACACTAAGCGCGATTCTCTCTCGCAATTGCCTCGCTGTAAACGGCCAATCTCCTGGCCTAATACCGCGAAAGCGACACGCGGTGAGCCCTCGCAAACGCAAGTGTGTAGCTGGTGGGCAGCGCCAACGAGGCTCACCGCTGGCAACGTAACCCGGGCCACGGCCGCCGCGCGACCCACTACGCAGATTCAGTGCTGGACGGCACCGGCCAGGGCGGCGTCGACCTCGGCCTTCCAGCGCCGCTTGTCAGCCGCGGGCGCGAAACAGGCGTCGAACGAGTTACGGGCCAGCACCGCGAACTGCTCGGGGCCGAGGCCGAGCTCGCGGCCGACGGCGGCCACGTTGTCGTCCAGGTAGCCGCCGAAGTAGGCCGGGTCGTCGCTGTTGAGGGTGACCCGCAGGCCCGCCTCCAGCATGGCCGGCAGCGGGTGCTCGGCCATCGAGTTCACCGCCCGCAGGGCCACGTTGGACAGCGGGCACACGGTCAGCGGGACCTGGTCGGCCCGCAGCCGCTGGACCAGGGCCGGGTCCTCCATGGCGCGGATGCCGTGGTCGATGCGCTCCACCCCGAGCAGGTCGAGGGCCTCCCAGACGTAGTCCGGGCCGCCCTCCTCACCGGCGTGGGCCACCCGGTGCAGGCCTTCGGCCGCGGCCCGCGCGAACACCGCCTTGAACAGCGACGGCGGGTAGCCGACCTCGGTCGAGTCGAGGCCGACGCCGATGAACTGGTCGCGGAACGGCAGCGCGGCGGTCAGCGTCTCGTCGGCCGCCTCGGCCCCCAGGTTGCGCAGGAAGCACACAATCAGGTCGGCCGACAGCCCGTGCCGGGCCCGCGCGTCGGCCAGGGCGCCGGACAGGCCTGCGAACACGGTGGCCAGCGGCACGCCGTAGCCCAGGTGGGTCTGCGGGTCGAAGAAGATCTCCGCCCGGCGCACCCCGGCCGCCGCCGCCCGCTCCAGATAGGCGGCCGCAAGGTCGTAGAAGTCCTGGTCGGTACGCAGCACCGGCAGGCTGGCGTAATAGATGTCGAGGAACGACTGCAGGTCGGCGAACCGGTAGCGGGCCCGCAGCTCGGCCAGGTCGGTGGTGGCCAGCGCCACCCCGTTACGGGCGGCCAGCGCGACCAGCAGCTCCGGCTCGAGCGTGCCCTCGATGTGCAGGTGCAGCTCGGCGGCAGGCAACGGCGTCACAGCGGCCCCTTCCTCATTCGGGGTCGAGCCGGCGGTACGCGGCCAGCTGGCGGGCGAGCTCGTCCCGCTCCCGGGTGACCTGCGCGAGTTGCTGCTCCAGCTCGATGATCCGGCGGATGGCGGGCAACGTCATCCCCTCGCCCATCATGATTACCACCTGCTGCACGCGCACGATGTCATGACGGCTGTACCGGCGCTGGCCGCCGGCCGACCGCTCCGGCGACACGGCCTGCTGGTCGTCGATGCGGCGGAGCAGCGCCTGCTGGATGGCCAGCATCGAGAAGACCTGGCCGACGGTGCAGAACGGCGTGTGCTCGTCGTCCAGCATGGGTAGCCGCATCGGTCCTCCTTCCTGCTGCCCACACGATAAAGCCTGGCCGGCCCGGTGCGGTGATCACCCGCACGGGCCGACCAGGCCGGGTAGCACCGAGTCAGCTGTTGAAGGACGCCTCGACCGCGGCGCTGTCGAGCGCGTCGGACAGGCGGACGCGGCGGGTGAAGGTCCCCGTGACCCGCTCGCGGATGAACAGCTTGTCGCCCGCGGCGTACTCCTCGTCCCGCTTGGCGGTCACCGTCAGCACGCCGCGGTCCACGGTCACGTCGATCGGCGCCGGGTCGACACCCGGCAGGTCGAAGCGGAGCGCAACCTCGCCGTCCCGCCGCACCGCGTCCATCGGCATCCCGGCACCGCCGCCGGGGCGCTGGGCGAGCCGGTTGAACTGGCGCTCGAACTGCACGAACGGGTCAAACGTGGTCAGCACCATGGCTCGGAGAGGAAATTTCAGCCGTAGGCGTGGCGGAGCAAGGCGCGGCGCAGCGCGGGCACGAACCCGATCGTGATCAGCAGCGTGACCACGGCGGCCGACAGGAAGACGCCGGGGCCGCCGTTGGTGGTGACCGGCATCGAGGTGGCGGTCCCGAGGTAGGTCAGGCCGACCGTGAGTCCGCCGAACAGGCAGGCCGCCACGGTCGGGACGAACGCCTCCGGCAGCAGGTCAGCGCGCCAGCCGCGCTGGCGCTGGTAGCGGCGGGCGAGCAGGTAGCCACCGAGCAGGACCAGGCCTGGTATCAGCGTGAGCAGGCGCAGGGTGACCGCGTCGCTGCTGGTCTCGAGCATGGCGGCCTGGCTGCAGCTCTGGGCGTGGGTCCAGATGTTCATCCAGTAAGTGCACGCGGACAGGGAGAGCGCCCGGTCGGCCGGGGACGGGTTGCCGCCGACGAACCGGGGTCCGAGGATCTCGTTCATGGCGAAGGCGACGAGGCCGCTGCCGGCCACCGCCAGCACCGCGATCGAGGTCAGCTTCCAGGCGCTCATGACCAGCTCGCCCAGCACCGCCACCGGCGGGACGCGCCTGGCGTGGGCGCGGACCACAGCCCGGACCGAGCCGAAGCTGGAGACCGCCGCCTCCTGCGCCTCCCGCTCGGACAGGCCCGCCTCGACGCCGACAGCGGTCGCTTCGCGCAGATGGTCCTCGGCCTCGGCGAGGATGCGACGGGCCTGGCGCGGGGTGGTATGAAGGCTGACATAGAGCTGATCCAGGTAGTCCTCGACAGGGTCGATGGGGCCGGTGGGCCGGTCGGGGCTCATGCCAGACCGCCCACGACCGCCCGGACACCAGTGGCGAAGCGGTTCCACTCGGTCCGTTCGGCCGCCAGCGCCTCGGCCCCGAGGTCGGTCAGCGCGTAGACCCGCCGCCGGCGGCCCTCCCCCGCCGCCCACGAGCTGGCCAGCAACCGGGCGTCCTCGAGCCGGTGCAAAGCCGGGTAGATCGTGCCCTCCGGCAGGTCGAAGGTGCCGTCGCTGCGTTCCCGGAGGGCGGCGATGATCGCGTACCCGTGGGCCGGGCCGGCCGCCAGCACCGACAGCAGCAGCAGGTCGAGGTGCCCCTTGATCCGTTCACGATTCATACCTCGAAATTCTAGGCATCGGAGTCCTAGGTGTCCAGGGTTTGAGGGCGGGCGCGCTTCTTGCTGTTATCAGATTGAGTGGGCGGCGGGTTGCCGGAAGACGGACGGCCGCAGAGGCGGGAATCCGCTTCTTGCTGTTATCAGCAAGGATGGCCGACGGGGGCGGGCAGCAGTGAGGGGTGCGTCGGATGACCGGGCCCGGGACCGGGGCAGGCAGCGGTGAAGGGCGGGCGCAGTGAGCGGGCCCGGGACCGGAGCGGGCCACCGGAGTACGGCAGATGCTGGCCGGTCACGGTAAATAAACGGCCAGCGGGACTCAGGCGGGCCCGGCGACACCGATGAGGTTGCCCTCGGGGTCGGTGAAGTGGCCGATCACCAGGCCGGTCGGGGCCCGTGCGGGGCCCAGCTGACGTTTACCACCCAGACGCTCGGCTTTGGCCAGCGCGGCCTCGACGTCGGGGACGCCGACGTAGAAGATCGTGTGGCTCGGGTAACGGGCGCCGCCGCCGATACCGCCGGGGATGCCGCCCCCGTCGGGAGTCGTGACGCGGTCGATGAAGCCGTAGTCGGACGGCTCGGACACCGCCTCCGCGACCGGGGCACTGGTGTCGAACCGCCAGCCGAACAGCTCAGCGAAATAGTCCCGGAGCTTTTGCGGGTCCTGGCCGATGATCTCGAAGTGCACGACCGGATTCGTCATGGGTCCTCCTCTGGTGTTGGCTCCTAGGTTGTGACTGCGGCGGCGCGGCAACTTCATCGGAGACTGGTCCTGGCCGTCCCAGGAAGATTGGGGGGCTGGCTGGGTAGGGGGCCCGGCGGCAGAGTGGAGTGGTCCGGGGGCAACCGCGTCCGGGCAGAAAGGAATTCATGACTACCCAGCAACTTCCCGGGGGCCGGTACCCGGTTGGCGACTTCGAGCTGACCCGGGTCGGGTACGGCGCCATGCAGCTGGCCGGGCCGCACGTGTTCGGGCCGCCCAAGGACCGGGCCGAAGCGATAGCGGTGCTGCGGACGGCGGTCGAGCTTGGCATCAACCACATCGACACGTCCGACTACTACGGCCCGTACGTGACCAATGAGATCATCCGTGAGGCGCTGTCGCCCTACCCGGACGACCTGCACATCGTGACCAAGGTCGGGGCCCGGCGCGACGAGCAGGGCGGGTGGCCGCCCGCGCGCAGCCCGGAGGAACTGCGGCAGCAGGTGCACGACAACCTGGACCACCTGGGCCTCGACGCACTCGACATCGTGAACCTGCGGATGGGCGGGTTCGAGGGCGCCGAGCCAGGCTCGATCGCCGAGCAGTTCAGCACGCTGGCCGAGCTGCGGGAGCAGGGGCTGATCCGGCACCTGGGCATCAGCACGGTCAACGCCGAACAGCTGGCCGAGGCGCAGGCGATCGCGCCGGTCGTGTGCATCCAGAACATGTACAACATCGCCCACCGGGGCGACGATGACCTGGTCGACCTGACCGCACGGCAGGGCATCGCGTTCGTGCCCTACTTCCCGCTGGGCGGGTTCTCCCCGCTGCAGTCCGGTGAGCTGGAGGCAGTGGCCAAGCGGCTGGAGACCACCCCGCTGGCGGTCGCGCTGGCCTGGCTGCTGCAGCGGTCGCCGAACATGCTGCTGATCCCCGGCACCTCGTCGGTCGCCCACCTGCGCGACAACGTGGCCGGGGCCGGGCTCGAGCTGCCGGCCGACGCGCTGGCCGAGCTGGACCAGATCGCCAATGATTAAAGGGCCGGCCCGGAGTTAGAGGGCCAGGCCGCCGTCGACCGGGATGACGGCGCCGGTCATCGCGCTGGCGCCGTCCCCGGCCAGGAACGCGAGCACGGCCGCGACCTCGCGGGGCTCGAGCAGGCGGCCGAGCGGCTGCTGGGCGGCGAACGCAGCGGCCGACGGCAGCCCGTACAGGCGGGCGCTCTCGTCGAGGGTCGGGGTGGCGGTCGAGCCGGGGCTGACCGCGTTGGCGGTGACGCCGCTGTCGCGCAGTTCGGCCCCGAGCGCGCGGATGAACCCGGCCACCCCGGCCTTGGCCGCGCAGTAGGCGGCCAGCATCGGCAGCCCGCGGGTGGCGGCGGCCGAGGCCACGGCCAGGAACCGGCCGTGCCGGGGCTCGGGGTGGCGCAGCAGGGCCGGGATCGCGACCCGAGCCAGGTTGATGACGCCGTTCAGGTCGATGTCGATGACCGCCTGCTCGCGGCCGGGCGGCACCTCCCAGGCCGGCACCCCGCCGGCGATGACCCCGGCCACCGCCAGGGCGGCGTCGAGGTGACCCCAGCGCTCTTCGGTGGCCGCGACCGCCCGGGCGAGGGCGTCCACGTCGCGGACGTCGGCCTCGGCGATAGCCACCTCCGGGCCGGCGTCGGCTGCGACCTTCTCCAGCTCGGCCCGGGTGCCGAGGGCGTAGGGCAGGTCGGGGTCGCCGGCGGCCAGGTCGACCACCATCACCCGCCAGCCGGCTGCGGCCAGGGTGGCGACAGTGGCAGCGCCGATCCCACGCGCCGCCCCGGTCACCAGCGCCACACGAGGCTCGTGTGACTGATGGGGCGCGGGGGCTTGGTGGGGCGCAAGGGCTTGCTGGGGCGCAGGGGCTTGCTGGGGCGCAGGGGCTTGGTGGGGTGCGGGGGCTTGGTGGGGCTCGGCTGGATCGGGGGGCGCGGGGGCCTGGTTCTGGTGGGGAGTGAGGGACTCAGGGACGGCCATCGGGCCACCTGTTCAGGTAGTCGGTGAGGTCGGCCAGCAGGGCGGTGAACAGCTGCTCGCCTTCGCGAGCAGATGCACCGGCCGGGTCGCCGAGGACGCCGTTAGGGCTGACGCCCTTGACCGCGGCGGTCCGCAGGGCGGGCATCAGCTCGGCGATCGGGGTGGTGTTGCCGGCCTCGGCCCGGTCCCGGCGGACGGTGGCGGGGGCCAGCGCGAGCTGCAGCGAGGTCTCCGACCGGCCCGCGTGGGCGTCGCCCGGCCAGCGCGGGAACCAGACCGACACGTCGCGGGATTCGGCCCGCAGCCGGGCCACCGCCCGGCGGACCGCCTCGGTGTTGCCGCCGTGGGTGGAGACCAGCAGCACCCGGGCGAAGGTGGCGGTGGCGGACCGGCCCAGCTCGGTCAGCAGCAGTTCGGTCGCCTGCTGGCCGATGGAGATCGTGCCCGCGAACCCCTCGTGCTCACCGCTCGAACCGTAGGGCACCAGCGGGGCCACCACCACCGGGGAATCCAGCTGGGCGCCCAGCTGGGTACAGAGCGCCACCGCCAGGTCGGCGTCGGTGGCCAGCGGCAGGTGCGGCCCGTGCTGCTCGGTCGAGCCGACCGGCACCGCCAGCACCGCCCCGGCCGCCGCCAGCTCGGCGACCTCGGGTGAGGTCAGCGCGCCGAGCTGGGTCACAAAAGCTGGCCCTTGGCCTGGTCGCCGGCCGGGATCGCGTCGAGCCGGAGGACCACGGTCGGGGCGGCCAGCTTGTCACCGATGGCCGCGTTGAAGTCGCGCATCGCGGGCGCTTCGGTGCCGTGCTTCTTCAGCGCGTCGGCGGAGGTCCAGCGCTCGACCATCACCAGCTGGTCGTCGTCGGCGTGCAGCGCGTACAGCTCACAGCCGTCCTCGGCGTGGACCAGCGGTATCGCCTGCTTCATCGCGGCGATGACCTCGTCCCGGTATTCGGGCTTGGGGGTGATGGTGGCGACGACGACAACGGACATGGGTCCTCCTCGAACCAGGTCAGGAACTGAAGAGCGTACTCAGGGCGGGGGCGATGTCCCGGTAGGTGGCGGCCTGGAACAGCCGGCCGTGGCCGAGCCGGGCCAGGT
>JAFAYQ010000020.1 GCA_019240215.1 Actinomycetota bacterium
CGCTGCCGCCCGCGTACCGGGCTCACGCTGCCGCCCGCGTACCGGGCTCACGCTGCCGCCCGCGTACCGGGCTCACGCTGCCGCCCGCGTACCGGGCTCACGCTGCCGCCCGCGTACCGGGCTCACGCTCCCGCCCGCGTACCGGGCTCACGCTCCCGCCGCGTCCCGCGCCTCGCGCGCCCCGGCGTCCGCCGCGCCGCCTCTCACTCTTATCTCCCGTGACCGGCCAGTATCCCGCCGTACTCCGGCCCCCGTTCCGGTCCCGGTCCTGCTCATCCCGGCCCCTCATCACCGCTTCCCGCCTCCGGCGGGACCTTTCCGGCTCCGGGATGGCCCAGCTCGCCCGCAGTACGCGCGACGCACCCCGCTCAACTCCCAAATAACACGAGCCCCACGCGCCTCAGCCCTGTGTGTGTACTTTCGGTTCGGGAAGACTTTTGTGCAAATGCTACATAAAAGTCTTCCCGAACCCGGAGATCCCGGGAGGCGCCGACTGCATGGATCACCTGAGGCTCTAAAGGCCACTTGTGTCACACTCACGCTTGCCCCATCAGGCCCGCCGGGCTCAGGAGTCACGCCAGCCCGGTCGGCACCAGCTTCCTAGTTGGAGAAGTCCTGGGTGAGCCAGACGGTGCCCTTGCTGTCCCGGTACACCGCGATGCCGATGTGGGTGTACGAGGTGGACAGGATGTTCAGCCGGTGGCCGTCGTTGGGGGGCTGCTCGTTGAGCATGTCCTGGGTCAGGGCGACCCCGGCCTGGGCGATGGCGGCGGTGGTGTCGGAGACCGGGCCTTCCTCGCCGATGTTCTCGCCCGCCGCGGTCCAGTGCACTCCGGCCGCGGTCTCGCGGTCACCGATGGCGGGCTCGCCCGGGCACTGGTGGGACAGGCCGCAGCCGGCCGCCATGGTCGAGTTGTGCTGGGAGGCGCTCTGGTCGAGGCCGGCCGAGAACGTCAGCGCGGGCAGGCCGTTCTGGCTGCGGGCCTGGTTGATCAGCGCCAGCACCTCGTCGGCCGGTTCGCCCTGCTGGGCGCCGCCGCCCGCGCCACTCCCGCCCGACGGGGCGCCGGCCGAACCCGAGGCCGAGGCTGAGGCCGACGGCATCGAGCCTGGGGCGGACGCCGAAGCCGAAGCCGACGCGGACGACGCCGATGCCTTCGGGTGCGGCCGCCCGGAGCCGCCGCCGGGGAGGTGGGCGATGCCCGCGGCCCCGACCGAGCAGGCCGCCGACGTGCCCGATCCGGTGCTGGCGGCGCCTTCGACGCTGCACCGGGACGAGACCTGGACGTCGGTCGCCGAGTTGGGCGCGGCTGTCGCCGAATGGGACGGGTGCACGGTTGTCACCCGCTCCTGGGCCTGGGTGGCGGCGCCGCCGCCGCTGGGGGCCACCGCCACGTACAGGCCGGCCCCGGCCACCACCGGCACCGCCGCCAGCGCCCACCAGTAGCGGGACCGCGCGAGCAGCCCCCGCGAGTTGTCACGCGGTTTCGGGCTGCGGTGCAGCGAATGTCCCGTCGGCATAGCCCCTACCTCGTATCGTCGTTCGGTCGACGATCCGTGGCCGTCCCGGGACGGCTGGGCCCGGCCCACTGCAGCAGCCATGGCACAGCAACATCACGAGACACCTGGAAGCCCCGCGCTCACCACGTATCAGCAGATCACGATAGGGCATCGGCCCCATAAAGCGTCGTAGATCAAGATATTCAGGGGAAAACGGTCACGCGCGCCGCTCCGCACCGGTCACGCGCGCCGCTCCGCACCGGTCACGCCCGCCGCTCCGCACCGGTCACGCGCGCGGCCCGCAAACGGTCACGCCCGCCGCCCAGCGCAAACGCCGAGCACCGTGACGACCGTCAGCCTGCGTGCCCGGCGATGTCCCGGCGCCGCCCGGCCGGCACCGCCGACCCGGTCAGGAACGCCTGAATCGGCAGCGTCGCCGCTCCCCGCGCGACCGCGTCCGGCCCGATCCGGCCGACCGTGATCGTGGTCTCCGCGAATGCGTGGCTGAGGGCGTGCTCGTGGGCCGAGGACCGGATCGCGGGCAGCAGCCGCCGGCCGAGCAGGAGCCCGGCCCAGCCGCCGAGGATGATCTGGTCGGGGCCGAACAGGTTGATCAGGTCGGCGATGCCCGCCCCCAGGTAGAGCGCGGTCTCATCGAGCACGTGGGCCGCCTCGGGCACCGTCTCGGCCAGCTCCACCAGCGCGGCCAGCGCCGTTTCCTCGTCGCCGTCGGGCAGGGCCGGGCCGCCGGACTGGGCGTAACGGTCGAGGATGGCCTCGGCCCCCACGTACGCCTCCAGGCAACCGAGCGACCCGCAGCGGCAGTCGCGGCCACCGACCATGATCGTGGTGTGGCCCCACTCGGTGGCGGCCGAGCTGCCGGACCGTTCGGCCACGCCGTGGCCGATGATCGACGCGCCCACCCCGGAACCGATCAGGCAGACCACCCCGTGCCGGGTGCCCTGGCCCGCGCCGAACCACAGCTCGGCCTGGCCCAGCGTGTTGGCGCCGTTCTCGATGAACAGTGGCAGGTCGGTGCCGGCCCGCAGCAGCCGCTCGAGCGGCACCGCGTCCCAGCCGTAGGTCTGCGCGAACAGCAGCGCCTCGGGGCCGTGCTCGACCACCCCGGGGACACCGATCCCGACGCCGAGGATCGCCTCGGGCGGCACCCCGCTGTCGGCCAGCACCGTCCGCAGGCAGGCCAGGATGCGGTCGACGACCACGTCGACGCCGTGCTCGCGCGGCTCGAACGGGTAATCCGCGGTGGCCCGCAGGTTCATGGTGAGGTCGAACAGCTCGGCCCGGACCCGGGTCTCGCCGACGTCGATGCCGATCACGTAGCCGTAGTCGGGGTTGGTCTCCAGCAGCACCCGTGGGCGCCCGCCGTCGGAGTCGACCGAACCGGCCTCGACCACGATGCCCTCGGCGATCAGCTCCCGGATCACGTTGCTGACCGAGGCCGAGCTGAGCCCGGTCGTCTCGGACAGGTCCTGACGGCTGCAGGGCTGGTCGAAGTAGAGGGACCAGAGCAGCACCGACCGGTTGTCCCGTCGCAGGTCGCGTACTGTCCATCGCCGTCGTTCCGGCATGGATCCCCCTTCGCTCAGGCCCAGGCCACCGCCTTCCCGGCTCATACATCTCTTATATTAAGTGCCCGCTTTAACGTAATGATCAGCCGGTCAGCGGCTCCGCCTCCCGCCGGGTGGCCTCCGCCCGGAAGGCAGCCTGACGCTGCCCGGCGATGATCTCCGCGTAACGCCGCCCGCTGTCCTTCACCACCCGCTGCTGAGTCCCGTAATCCACGTACACCAGCCCGAACCGCGCGTCGTACCCGTAGTCCCACTCGAAGTTGTCCAGCAGCGACCAGGCGAAGTAGCCGGCCAGCGGCGCGCCCCGCTGGACCGCCCGGCCGCAGGCGGCCAGGTGCTCCTCCAGATACCGGACCCGCCCGGGGTCGTGCACCTGCCCGTCCGGGCCGGGCTGGTCGGGCCAGGCCGACCCGTTCTCGGTGACGTACAGCTCGCGGGCGCCGTACTCCTCACTCAGCCGGACCAGCACCTGCTCCAGCCCGGCCGCCCGGATCTCCCAGCCCAGCATCGTCCGCGCCACCCCGTCCGGCGACACTCCGGCCTCGCGGGCGTACGGCACCGGCCCGCCCGGGTCGTCAGCGATCACCACGGGGGAGTAGTAGTTCGCCCCCAGGAAGTCCAGTGGGCTGGCGATCACCTCCAGATCGCCCGCCCGCTCCGGCAGGTCGATCCCGTACACCCGCTGCATGTCGGCCGGGAAACCGCGCCCGGCGATCGGATCGAGCCACCATCGGTTGACGTGCCCGTCGAACCGCGCGGTGGCGGCCACGTCCTCCGGCCGGTCCGACGCCGCCTCGCAGGTGTGCAGCACGTTGACCAGCCCGACCCGGGCCCCGGGGACGGCCGCCCGGACCGCCTGGGTGGCCAGCCCGTGCCCGAGCAGCAGGTGGAACGAGGCAGGCACGGCGACATCGATGTCAGCCAGGCCAGGCGCGTGCCGCCCTTCCAGGTGGCCGATCCAGGCCGCGCAGCGGGGCTCGTTGACCGTGACCCAGTTCGTCACCCGGTCGCCCAGCCGACCGGCCACCACCGCCGCGTAATCGGCCAGCGCGGCCGCGGTGTCGCGGGCGGCCCAGCCGCCCCGGTCCTGCAGGGCCTGCGGCAGGTCCCAGTGGAACAGGGTGGCGAACGGGCTGATCCCGGCGGCCAGCAGCGCGTCCACCAGCCGGTCGTAGTAGTCGAGCCCGGCCTGGTTGACCGGCCCGCGCCCGCCCGGCACCACCCGCGGCCAGGCGACCGAGAACCGGTAGGCGCCGACCCCGAGGTCCTTCATCAGCCCGAGGTCCTCGGGCCAGCGGTGGTAGCTGTCGCAGGCGACGTCGCCGGTGTCCCCGCCCGCCACCTTGCCGGGGGTGTGGGAGAACGTGTCCCAGATCGACGGGCTCCGGCCGTCCTCGGCCACCGCCCCCTCGATCTGGTACGCCGAGGTCGCGACACCCCAGGTGAAGCCGTCGGGGAGCATGCTGAGGTCGTCCATCGACCGCCCTTCTGCTGTGGCCGGCGGCCTTCGTGGGCGCCGCCGGCCGGGTTCAGTTCAGGTCACTTCACGGCGCCGGACGTCAGCCCGGCCACCAGGTACCGCTGCATGATCAGGAACCCCGCCACCACCGGCACACTCACGACCAGCGAGGCGGCCATGATCTGGTTCCAGTACACGTTGTTCTGGGTGGAGTAGTCCGCCAGCCCGACCGCCAGCGTGCGGGTCGTGTTGTTGGTCATCACCGAGGCGAACAGCACCTCGCCCCACGCGGTCATGAACGCGTAGATCGTCACCGCCACGATGCCGGGCAGCGCGGCCGGGATCACCACCCGGAACAGCGCCCGCACCGGCCCGCAGCCGTCGACCAGGGCCGCCTCGTCCAGCGCCTTCGGCACCGACTCGAAGTAGCTGGTCAGCATCCAGATCGCGAACGGCAGCGAGAACGTCAGGTAGGTGATGATCAGGCCGCCGCGCGAGCCGAACAGCGGAATCCCGGTCGCGTTGCCGATGCTGACAAAGATCAGGAACAGCGGCAGCGCGAACAAGATCCCCGGGAACATCTGGGTCGACAGCACCGCGGTGGTGAAGATCCGCTTGCCCCGGAACCCGTACCGGCTGACCGCGTAGGCGGCGAACACCGCCACCGCCACCGACAGCACCGCGGCCGAGGCCGACACGATCAGCGAGTTCAGGAAGTAGCGGGCGAGCGGGACCGTGTACCAGATGTCGTGGTACGGGGCCAGCGTCAGCGGGGTCGGGATCCAGCGGAACGTGCTGGTCACGTCCTGCAGCGGCTTCACCGAGCTGCTGATCATCACGTACACCGGGACCAGCGCGAACAGCGCCAGCAGGGTCAGCACGATCCGCCGGGTCCACAAAAAGGACGGCGGCGGCGCCATCAGGCCGCGGCGCTTAGCCATTGCTGCTCCTCCTCGACGTGACCAGCAGGTACGCGGCCGTCACCACCAGCAGGAACAGCAGCATCAGGACCGACATGGCCGAGCCCTCGCCGAAGTTCCAGGTGATGAACGAGGCCTGGTAGATGTGGATCGAGATAACGTCGGCCGGACTGGGCGCCGAGGATCCGAACAGCACGAACGGCGTGGTGAAGTCGTTGAACGTCCACAGGAAGAGCACCAGCACCAGCACCTGGTTGACCGCCCGCAGCGACGGCATGGTGATCTTCCTGATCTGCTGCCAGATCCCGGCCCCGTCGATGGCCGAGGCCTCGTACAGGTCGCGCGGGATGCCCTGCAGCCCGGCCATCACGCACAAGAACGCGAACGGCCAGTTGCGCCAGATCGAGATGATGACCAGCGCGAAGAAGCTGTTGTGGCCGATCAGCCAGAACGACGGCTTGCTGGTGATGCCCAGGGTGTTGTGCAGCAGCTGGTTCACCAGGCCGTTGTTGTACTGGAACATGAACGCCCAGACGATGACCGAGGCGTAGACCGGCAGCGCGAACGGCGTCAGGAAGATCGTCCGCAGCACCGCCCGACCCCGGAACGTGTCCTGGGTCAAGATCGCCGCCACCGTCCCGAACAGCCAGGACAAGCCGACCGCGAGCACGGTGAACGCGCAGGTGACCCAGAACGAGTGCAGCAGCGCGCTGCCGATCGCCGCGTGGAAGTCGACCGCGACGTGGTAGTTGCTCCAGCCCGCCCAGGGCGCGCCCTGCCAGTTACGGATGAAGAACAGCGTCAGCTGCTTGAAGCTGATCAGGATCCCGAAGATCATCGGGATGAAGTGGATGAGCAGCTCGAGGAGCAGCGCGGGCAGCAGGAACAGATACGGCAGGCCACCCTTGCGGACCCGCTGCCACAGCCGGCTGGAACGCCGCCCGGGGTCGGGCGCGCGCCCCCGGCCGGTGTCGGAACCGGCCGAGGGCGCGTCGTGGCGGATACTGACCGTCACGTAACCCGCCTAGCCCGCCATCTGCGCCTGGGCGCTGGCCAGCTGCTGCTTGACCGTGGCCGCGCTGACCGGCTTACCGGCCGCCGCGTCCGCGAACAGGTTCTTCACGGCCGCCCCGACCGTGGTCTCGAACTGGGCTTCCTTGGGGACCTGGGGGAGGGCCACCGCGCTGTTGCTGAGCACGTCGCGCAGCACGGTCTGCTCCTGGTTGGCGGGCGGGGTGGCCGCCAGCGCCGCCTTGACCGGCGGAATCGAGCCGTACTTGCCGTTCAGCACGGTCGACTCGGACTGGCTGGTCATGAACTTGACGAACTTGAGCGCGGCCGCCTGGTTCTTGGACCCCTTGAACACCGCGATGTTGATCCCGGCCACCATCGAGTCCGGATTGGACGCGCTCGGCGTGCCCGACTCGACCGGCGGGGCCGCCACCCCGTAGGCGTCCGGCGCCATCCCGTCCGCCTTGAGCGTGGTGCCGGCCGCCTGCCACAGCAGCATGGCCGCCTTGCCCTTGGCGAAGTCCGACAGCGACTGGTTCTGGTCGTACTCGGCGTCCCCGGGGTTCACGATCTTGTCGGTCGCCATGAAGTTGACCCACTGCTGCACGGCCGCCACGTTGGCGGCGGTGGTGAACGTCGGATTGCCCGAGGCGTCGAAGAAGCTGCCGCCCTTCTGCTTGGACAAGATGAACACGTTGTGGATGTTCTCCGACGGGTTGGCGCCCTCGATGGCCAGCCCGTAGTTCCCGCCCTTGGTGAGCTTCTTGCCGTCGGCCACCATCTCGTCCCAGGTGGCGGGCGGATTGGCGATGCCGGCCGCCTTGAACTCGGCCTTGTTGTAGTAAAGGCCGTAGGCCAGCGAGTAGATCGGCACCGCTGTCGGGGTCTGGCCGGCCGCGCCGGTCGAGCCCATCGCCGAGGCCAGGAAGTGGCTGGTCCCGCCGACCTGGCTGATCGTGTTGCTGTCGAACGGCAGGAACGCCCCGGTCGCCTGCAACGACGCCGACCAGGTGTTGCCGATGTTGACCACGTCCGGGCCCTGGCCCGAGGTGGTCGCCGCCAGGATCCGGTTGAGCAGGTCGGCCCAGCCGATGACCTGCAGTTTCACCGTGATCCCGGTCTGCTGCTTGAACTTCTTGAGCTCCGGGTTGAGCGTGTTGTAGTCGGCCTGCAGGCTGGCGCCCTGGTTGCTGGCCCAGTAGGTGATGGTGGCGTTCTTGGTCGAGCCGGCCGAACCGCCACCGCTTCCGCCGGACGACGATCCACCACCGCAGGCGGCCGCGAGCACGCACACGGAGGCGGCGGCCGCGGCAACGGCGGAGACACGGGTAATACGCACGGGCAGAACCTCTTCTGTGAGGCGTTTCCTCTAAATTTATGGTCTGATTTAAGGCGTGTCGTAAGTGACGTGTCAAGACTGGGAGTGGTGTTTGATGCTCACCCCGCGGCCGAGCAGCAGCCGGGAGTACCAGCGGCTGGACGGGCTCTGGCGGTTTCGGTTCGACCCGTTTGCCGAGGGTGAGGCCACCGGCTGGTGGGCCGGGCCGCTGGCCGGCGGCCGGGAAATGCCGGTTCCGGCCAGCTATAACGATCTCGTCACCGAGCCCGGCGAGCGCGACTACGTGGGTGACGTCTGGTACCAGCGTGACGCGTGGGTGCCGGGGTCCTGGGCGGGCCGCCGCGTCGTCCTCCGCTGTGATGCGGCTACCCACCACGGCACTGTCTGGGCAAATACTGAAAGGGTGGCCGACCATGCGGGCGGCTACGTGCCGTTCGAGGCCGACATCACCGACCTGGTCGAGTTCGGCCAGCCGCTGCGGGTCACGATCCGGGTCGGCAACGAGCTGACCATGGAGACGATCCCGCCCGGGGTCATCACCGAGCACGCGGACGGCCGCCGCACCCAGCGCTGGTTCCACGACTTCTACAACTACGCCGGGCTGCACCGGTCGGTGTGGCTGTACTGCACCCCGCCCAGCTACCTGGACGCCGTGACCGTCCGCACCGGCTTCGACCCGGCGTCCGGCCGCGGCCTGGTGCGCTACCAGGCCGAGGTCGTCAACGCCGGCGCTGGTGCCCAGGAAACCCAGGCCCCGACCTCAGCGGTACTGCGGGCCGCCGACGGCGCCGAGCTGGCCCGAACCACCGGGCTCACCGGGGAGCTGCCGGTCCCGTCCGCCCGCCCCTGGCACCCCGGCGACCCCTACCTCTACCAGCTGGACCTGGCCCACGGCGAGGACCGGTACTCGTTGCCGGTCGGCGTCCGCACGGTCGCGGTGGCGGGCGACCGGCTACTGCTCAACGGCCAGCCGGTCCAGCTACGCGGGTTCGGGATGCACGAGGACGGCGCCCTGCGCGGCAAAGGCCACGACGATGCCCGCCTGGTCCGCGACTTCGCGCTGCTCGAGTGGATCGGCGCCAACTCCTTCCGCACCTCGCACTACCCGTACGCCGAGGAGGTCCTCGACTACGCCGACCGCCAGGGCCTGCTGGTCATCGGCGAGACCCCGGCCGTCGGCCTGCACCTGAGCCTCGGTCACATGGGCGACCCGGGTGCCCGGACGTTCGCCCCGGACCGGATCGGCCCGGCCGCCGCCGCTGCCCACCGGGCGGCGATCACCGAGCTGATCGCCCGCGACCGCAACCACCCGTGCGTGATCGCCTGGTCGATCGCCAACGAGCCGGACACCGCCGAGCAGGCCGCCCGCCCCTACTTCGCCCCGCTGGTGGCGGCTACCCGCGAACTCGACCCGACCCGGCCGGTCTGTTTCGCCAACGTGGCCACCGCCCCGCCCGCCGCCGACGTGGTCACCGACCTGTTCGACCTGATCTGCGTCAACCGCTACTACGGCTGGTACGCCAGCCCCGGCGATCTGGCCGCCGCCGAGCAGGACCTGACCGACGAACTGCAGGCCTGGGCCCGGTACGGCAAGCCGATCATCATCACCGAGTTCGGGGCCGACGCGCTGGCCGGCCTGCACGCGCTGCCCGCCACCATGTGGTCCGAGGAGTATCAGGTGGCGCTGATCGCGGCCGCGCTGCGGGTGTTCGACCGGGTCCCCGAGGTGATCGGCGCGCACGTGTGGAACTTCGCCGACTTCGCCACCGCCGAGGCCGTGCACCGGCCCGGCGGCAACCACAAGGGCGTGTTCACCCGCGACCGCCAGCCCAAGGCAGCCGCCTGGCTGCTGCGCGAGCGGTGGCGGCCGCCGGCGGGTTAGCCGTGCCCGCTGCCCGGCCAGCGGCTGAGGGCGGCGCGGGCGAACGCGACCCCTTCCGGCGGCGGGTAGGGCAGGTCGGCCGGGCCCGGCTGGCCGGTCCGGCCCGGCGGCCTGGCCGGCAGCGCCCCCAGCCACCGCAGCACCGCCCGGGTGCCGCTGATCGCGGCGGCCGCCTCGGCCCCGGTCAGCGGGCTGCCGTCGGGGTTCATCCAGCCGATCGCGGTCAGCATCCGGGCGACGGTGACCTCCAGGGTGTCGGTGAACCGGGCCGCCACGCAGGCGAGCAGGATCATCCCCGGCGGTACCTCGCTGAACGCGGCCGAGCGGACCGGCAGCTGCTCGGCCAGGTGCCACCACAGCGCGGCCGGGTCGCGGCGCAGCGCCGCGCCCCGGGCGGTCAGCTCGAGCCGGCCCCGGTTCTTCTGCACCAGCCCGGTCGCCTGGGCCGTCTGCCGCAGCTGGACCACCGGCGGCGCCTGGTTCTCCCGGCTGACCGGGGCGATCCCCTCGGCCGCGAGGTTCAGCTCGTCGATCACCGCCGCCACCGCCGCCGGCGGCAGGTGGCCCGCGTCGGTCAGCTTGACGCCGTCGTCGCCGACCCGGTCCAGCAGCCACGAGTACGGCCACACCATCCGGGCCATGGTGGCGATGCCGACGGTGTTCGTGCGAGGCAGGTCGGCCTCGCTGATCAGCCGTTCCATCTGCCGCCGGGCGCTCGGCGTGCGCACCGCGATCAGCAGCTGGACGACCGGGCCCGGCACCTCCCCGAGATCGATCAGCGGCCGCGCCCGGAACGAGGTGACCGCCCCGAACCCGGCCACCGCCGCCGGCCCCTCGTCCGCGCCTCCGCGCGCACCCGCACCCGTGCCTTCGTCGGCGCCCGTGCCTCCGCCCGCGCCGGCGCCCTCGTCCACGCCCTCGCCTTCGCCGGCGCCCGCACCCTCGTCCGCGCCGGCGCCCTCTATAACACCCGCGCCCTCTACAACGCCCGCGTCCTCATCCTCCACCACACCAGTCCCACGAGCCCCAGCAGCCTCACGAACCCCACGTGCCTCGCTGGCCTCATCAGACCCTCCGGCCGGCTGCCCAAGCAAGTGCCTGAGCCCGAGCTGGATCTGGCGGGTGTCCATCCCGGCGATGGCGGCCTCGAACTGGGCCAGCACTTCCTGCTGCCGGGCACCCGGTCGTACCCGGCCACTTGTGCCGGCCTCGCCGGGGTTACGGTTCGACGGGTTGCCTCGGACCATGAGCCTCACGCTACCGGCCGTGGTCTCGTACGTGCACCCCGCACCGGCGAAAAATGTTATTGCCCTACGGAATTGCGTGGGCGGTCAACGCCAGGTCCGGGGCCCGCCCGCCGGCCGCCGTGTCACCCTGGAACCATGCCACCGACCGCCGCCCGTCCGCCCGCCGCGGCGCCGGCCAGCGCCGCCCCGGCCAAAGCGGCCGCCGCCAGCACCGCCGCGGCCGACCAGATCACGGCCGAGCTGCGCGCGGCCGGCCAGCCCGGACGGGCCGTCGCCGAGAAGGCCTACCTGAAAAGCGAGCTGGACTTCTTCGGCGCCGGGGTCCCGGCCGCCCGCGCCATCGTCCGCGGCTGGGGCCGGGCCCACCCCGACCTCGGCCACGACGAGCTGACCGCGCTGGCCGCCGCCCTGTGGGCCCGCCCGCACTACGAGTGCCGGATGGCGGCCCAGATGCTGCTGATCCAGCACCCGGACCTGCTCGGGCCGGCCGACGTTCCCCAGCTCGAGCGGATCCTCCGCCAGGCCGGCGGCTGGGCGCTGGTCGACAGCCTGGCCAGCGACCTGATGGGACCCCTGGTCGAGCGCTACCCGGAGCTGAACGAGGTGCTCGACCGGTGGGCGGCCGACCCCGACTTCTGGATCCGCCGCTCGGCCCTGCTCGCGCTGATGGTGGCGCTGCGCCGGGGCGAGGGTGACTTCGGCCGGTTCGCCCGCTACGCCGACCAGATGCTGGACGAGAAGGAGTTCTTCATCCGCAAGGCCATCGGCTGGGTGCTGCGCGAGACCGGCAAGAAACGCCCGGACCTGGTGGCCAGCTGGCTGGAGCCGCGCGTCGCCCGGCTGTCCGGCGTCACCCTGCGGGAGGCGCTCAAGCCGCTGCCCGAACCCGTCCGCGCTGCTCTGCAGGGCCGCCGCTCCCAGTGAGCAGCCCAGTGAGCAGCCCAGTGAGCAGCCCAGGGAGTAGCACTGCGAGCGGGCTGGCGGCCGCGGCTGAACTGGTCCGCGCCCGCGGCGTGCCCGCCCAGCTCTGCGTGATCGAGGACGACCGGATCGTCCTCGACCTGGCCGTTAACTGCCGCCCGGACGACCTGTTCTGGCTGTTCTCGGCCAGCAAGCCGTTCGTCGCGCTGCTGGTGCACCGGCTGGCCGCCCACGGCGCGGTCAGCCTCGACCGGCCGGTGGCCGCCTACTGGCCCGAGTTCGGTCAGCACGGCAAGGCCGAGATCACCGTCCGCCACGTGCTCCAGCACCGGTCCGGGCTGCCGGTCATCCACGGAGCCCTCGGCGACGCGCTGACCATGAGCAGCTGGCGCCGCTCGGTCCGCGCCATCGAGCGGGCCAGGCCCCGCCATCCGGCCGGCGGCGGTCCCGCCTACCACTTCGTCAGCTACGGCTTCATTCTCGGCGAACTCGTCCAGCGGGTCACCGGCCGCCCGCTGCCCGCGGTGCTCGATCAGGCTTTCCTGACGCCGCTCGGCCTGGCCGACACCCACCTGGGCCTGCCGTCCCGGCTTTGGGCCCGGCACGTCGGCGTCCGCGGGGACGGGGCGCCCGGGCGGCTCACCCAGGCGGTGGCCAACCGGCGGATCACCCGGCAGGCGGTCATCCCGGCCGCCGGCATCTCGGCCACCGCCCGCGACGTGGCCCGCTTCTATCAGGCGCTGCTGCACGACGGGGAACTGGACGGCGCCCGGGTGCTGCGTCCCGGCACCCTCGCCGAGGCCACCCGGCCCTCCAGCGAGGGCGAGCTCGACCAGTTCCTCAAGCTCCGTATCCGCTGGTCACACGGTTTCCAGCTCGGTGGCCCGGTGCCCGGCCGGGCCACCAGCCACCCGATGGGGGACCGCAGCAGCCGGCTGACGTTCGGCCACAACGGCAGCAACGCCTGCGTGGCCTGGGCCGACCCCACCCGGCGGCTGGCCGTCGCCTATCTGACCGGCCGTCTCCCGGCCGGCCTGGACCGCGCCCGCCACCCCAGCCAGGTCAGTGACGCGATCCTCGCCGCTTCCTGACCGGCCGGCCAACCGGCACCTCTTTAACGATGTCATCAAGGATCGGGAGGCGTCAGCAGCCCCGGGTGACCAGGAATAGTGTGCTAACCCTCAGCTATCTGTGACCGTCGGCCGGACCGGCCGGTCAGACCGGAAGGACCGCCGTGCCCGAGGATTTGCGCCCCGTGCTCTATCTCGTCGCGTGCGGCGCCTACCCGGCCGGCCAGCTGCCCGAGTTCGTGCGCGACGCCCAGGCCCAGGGCTGGGACGTGTGCGTGATCGCCACTCCCGACGGGGCCAAGTTCATCGACGCCGGGAACCTGTCCGGGCTGACCGGCCACCCGGTCCGCACCCGCTACAAGCGCCCGGATGAGCCCGACGTCCTGCCGCCACCGGACGCGCTGGTCATCGCGCCGGCCACGTTCAACACGGTCAACAAGTGGGCCCAGGGCATCAGCGACACGCTCGCGCTCGGCCTGCTCAACGAGGCGATCGGGCTGGGCCTGCCGATGATCGCCGTCCCCTGGCCGAACGCGGCGCTGGCCTCCCACCCGGTGTTCGTCCGCAGCATCGGCGCGCTGCGCGAGTGGGGCGTGACCCTGCTGTTCGACCCGAACCAGCTGCCGTCGGCCTCCGGCCAGCCGCGCGGGGACGCCCCGGCCCCGCCCCCGGCCCAGTTCCCCTGGGACCAGCTGCGGGCGCTGCTGCCCGGCCTGCGCCCCCAGTACCCGGCCGCCCAGAACTGCTGAGCTGCGCCCCCGAAAACCCAGGCCGGGATTATGGGCAGACCCAGCTGACGGTGGCGTCCAGCGAGTGGTCTCCGGTGCCGGTGGTGTTGATGGTGAACGTGCCGCCGTTTCCGGTCAGCGTCACCGCCGGGTCGGCCACCCCCGTCAGCGCGACCACCGGGCCCTGGGCGCCGCTGACGGTGGCGCTCAGCGTGCCGCGGTAGCGGCCGGGCCCGTGGTAGCCGGCCACCCGCACTGTGAACGAGTGGCTGTACCCACCCGTCTCGGCCTTGCTGACCAGCGCCACGTACACCGAACTGGACGTCTGGCAGGTCACCGCGGCCGCCGCGGTGCCGTGCGCCAGCACCGGCCGGGCCTCGGCCACCGTCACCGAGCCCCGGTGGGCCGGGGCGGCCGCCGCCGCGCTCCCGCCCGCCGCCGCCGGCCTCCCGCTGGCCGCCGTCCCGGCCGGCGTGGGGGCCGCTGCGGGCGCGGTGCTCGCGGAAGCGGACCCGGTCCCGGTCCCGGTCCCGCCGCCCGCCGTCGCCGCTGATGGCGCGGCCGCCTTTGGTGCCCCGGCCGAGGTCGAGAGCGGGTGACGCGGCGAACTGCACCCCGCCAGCACGGCCAGCGCCAACGGCACCGCCAGCGGGATCAGCGCCACCCTGGTCGCGAACGTGGCCGCGCGGGTCGGCGCACTACGCATGGTTGGGCTCCTGTATGAAATTGGTGGAACGTGACGAGTGGGCGTGAAGTGACTCGTATTGAACCGGCTCGGCTGGCCCGGAACGCCGGAATCGGAAAAAAACCTGGCTAAAGTCGTGCCGTGAATGCTGACCTGGCGCAGGTGCGAGCCGCCCTCGGCGAGCTCGGCCGGTTCCGCTTCGGCGAGATGCGGATCGAGGACGCGCTGCATGAGATCGTGCGCACCACCCACACCATGTTCGACGTGGATGGCGCGGGCCTCATGCTGGCCGACTCCGAGCAGCTGCTGCGCAGCGTGGCCGCCTCCGACGAGCGGCTCGCACACCTGGAGGAGCTGCAGATCGAGCACTCCGAGGGCCCGTGTATCGCCGCCTACGAGGACAAGCAGCTGGTCGGGGCCGAGGACCTGACCGCCGACCACCGCTGGCCCAAATTCAGCGGGGCGGCGGTGTCCCGCCGGGTCCGGGCGGTGCTGGCCAGCCCGCTGCCCTACAACCAGGACGCGGTGGGCGTCGTGGCCGTGGTCTCCGAGAAGTCCCGCCCCTGGTCAGCCGAGGGCGAGCTGGCCCTGCTGGCCTTTACCGACCTGGCCGCGCTGCTGATCGCGAGCATGATGCAGGGCCAGCAGCAGTCTGAGCTGGCCACCCAGCTGCAGGGCGCGCTCGACTCCCGGCAGATCATCGAGCAGGCCAAGGGCGTGCTGGTCGGGCGGCACGGGATCACCCCCCGGGCCGCGTTCGAGCAGCTGCGGGCCCAGGCCCGGTCCGAGCGGCGCAAGCTCGCGGTCCTGTGTGCCGAGGTCGTGCAGAGCGCCACCCGCCCTTCTTGACCGCATCTCGACCCCCGATTTGCCTGAGCGCTGACCTGGCGCATACTGGAGGAAGCCGTCACCGCCGCCCAGACTCCAGCGGCCCTTCAGAAAAGTCGATGCGCACTCCCGCGTTTCCCTTCGATTTCACCGGGAACACGCCTTCTGGCACGCAATCGACTGTGATTGTGAAAGTGCCCGAGGCGACAGGAGTTATCATGATCATTCTGGGACTCATCATCCTGATAGTGGGCTTCTTGCTCAAGATCGCGATTCTGTGGACGATCGGCATCATCATCTTGGTGATCGGCCTGATCCTCCTGCTACTGGGAGCGCTTGGCCACGCAGTGGGTGGTCGCAGGCACTATTGGTAGCCGCGTTCGAGTGACAGCCGCGTGCGGCGGGACCTCGGCGCCTGACGGCGCGCCGGGGCCCGCCTGGCGGTCAGCAAAGCCGGCCCTGCCCTTGGGGCGCTGACGGCTTCGACGATCGATTCTGACGCCCCCGAAGGCCGGGCCCATGCCCGGCCTTCCGGCTTTTCCCCGGAAACCCGGTCCGTGTTTCAGCGCCGGTACCGGGAGCGGTCGCCCGGACCCTTTCGGGCCTTTTAGCAAATCGATAATTATTTTTCTGATTAGTTCATTCGATTCTGGGTAATTTGCCCCTTTTACCTCCGGGGTCGGCCGAGTCGTGCCGAGTTCCGACGCCGGATCGTGATCCAGCCCCTCGCTACGCTTCGTATCTAACCCCGGCGCATTCCGCTACTCTCCGTACTCCGGTGAAGGCCTTTTTCCTGGGGGATGAGATGCGTCTGGTGCGAACGGCCGGCGTGGCCGCGGGGGTGTGCGCGCTCACCGCCGTCGCGCTCACCGCGGCCAGCGGGACCGCCGCCACCGGCCCGGCCCGCCCGGTGACCGCGATGGCTCGCGCCCGCACCGTGCACCGCAGCAGCGCCCCGCCCACCACCGCCTTCTGCCAGCAGAACTACCGCGTCGCCTGCTACCAGCCACGCCAGCTGGAGACCGCCTACGGGCTGCCTGCCCTGTACCGGGGCGGCGTGCAGGGCCAGGGCACCACGATCGCCATCGTCGACTCGTTCGGCTCGCCCACCATCGGCCGCGACCTGGCCACCTTCGACCGCGAGGCCGGGCTGCCGGGCCCGCCGTCGCTGCGCATCATCCAGCCGGCCGGCCGGGTGCCGCCGTACCACCAGGCCAGCGCCCAGATGGTCGGCTGGGCGGCCGAGACCACCCTGGACGTCGAGTACGCCCACGTGGTCGCCCCCCGCGCCCGCCTGCTGCTGGTCGAGACGCCGGTGGCCGAGTCCGAGGGCGAGACCGGGTTCCCGCAGATTACCCGGGCCGAGAACTACGTGATCGACCACCACCTGGCCGGGGTGATCAGCCAGAGCTTCGGCGCCACCGAGCAGACGTTCCCCGGCCGGGCCGCCATCGACTCGCTGCGGTCCGCCTTCGAGAACGCCGAGCTGCACCATGTGACGGTGCTGTCGGCGGCCGGCGACGCCGGCGCGGCCGACGTCGGCCTCAACCAGTCGACCTACTACCCGTACCCGGTGACGTCCTGGCCGGCCAGCGACCCGCTGGTCACCGCGGTCGGCGGGACCCAGCTGCACCTGGACGCCAGCGGCGCCCGGACCGCACCCGACTCGGTCTGGAACGACACCTACAACCGGAGCGCCAACGAGTACCTGGACGGCGACGCGGGCCCCAACCCGCTGGCGGGCGGGGGCGGCGAGTCGGTCTACTTCGGCCGTCCGGCCTACCAGGGCGGCGTGTCCAACGTGGTCGGCGACCACCGCGGCGTGCCCGACATCTCGATGAGCGCCGCCTGCAACGGCGCCGTCGACGTCTACAGCAGCTTCCCTGGCCAGGCGGCCGGCTGGTACCCGACCTGCGGCACCAGCGAGGCAACGCCGCTGTTCGCCGGGGTGGTGGCGCTGGCCGGCCAGGTGGCCGGGCACTCCCTCGGCGTGATCAACCCGCTGATCTACCAGCTGGAAGCGCAGCACGCCCGCGGCATCGTCGATGTCACCGCGGGCAACAACACGGTCTCCTACACCCAGGGTCACGCCCTGCACACGGTGACCGGGTTCAAGGCCAGGCCCGGCTACGACCTGGCCTCGGGGGTCGGCACGGTCGACGCACAGTACTTCGTGCCCGAGCTGGCCGCTCTCGGAAAATATTGGTAAAGCAAACAAATTTCGCGTCATGACACCTTGATCGCAGTTCATTACTGAGTGCTAGTGTCGTGCCGCAACCGTACATAACTGTTGGGGGAGAGGCATGCCCAAGGCACGGAGAGTCTCGGCGGCGGTAGGCGCGTTCGCCTTGACCGCCGCCGTAGCCGGCGTGTCCGCCGGAACGGCGGTCGCGTCGACCAGTTCGGCCAGCACGACTCAGGCCAGCCACACCAGCCAGGCTTTGAGTTCGCTCGTGCCCGGGCTGCTGCACGCGAAGCACGTGACCAGCCAGCCGCCGACCACCGCGGTCTGCGAAGCGTCGTTCTCGATCGCCTGTTACGAGCCCAGCCAGATCCAGGCCGCCTACAACCTGGACCCGCTGTACCAGCGGGGCGTGACCGGGCGCGGCCAGACGATCGCGATCGTCGACTCGTTCGGGTCACCGACGATCAAGGCCGACCTGGCCACGTTCGACAAGACGTTCAGCCTGCCGGCGCCCCCCTCCTTCAACGTGATCCAGCCCGCGGGCAAGGTGCCGCCGTACGACCCCAACAACGCGGACATGGTCGGCTGGGCCGGTGAGACCACGCTGGACGTGGAGTACGCGCACACGATCGCCCCCGGCGCCAACATCCTGCTGGTCGAGACCCCGGTCTCGGAGACCGAGGGCACGGTTGGCTTCCCGCAGATCGTCACGGCCGAGAACTACGTGATCGACCACCACCTGGCCAACGTGATCAGCCAGAGCTTCAGCGCCACCGAGCAGACGTTCGGCCACTACAAGACGCTGGCCCCGCTGCGCGCCGCCTTCGAGAACGCGGCGGCCCACCACGTGACGGTGACGTCCGCCACCGGTGACTCCGGCGCGGCCAACACCGAGAACGACGGCTCCACCTATTACCTGTACCCGACCAGCGAATGGCCGCCGACCGACCCGCTGGTCACCGCGGTCGGCGGCACCCAGCTGCACCTGAACGCGGCCGGCCAGCGCACCTCGCCCGACACGGTCTGGAACGACACCTACAGCGTCGCCACCAACCAGTTCATCTTCGGTGACAACGGCCCCAACCCGCTGGCCGGCGGGGGCGGCAAGTCGATCTTCTTCGCCCGCCCGTCCTACCAGGACGGCGTGAAGAACGTGACCGGCGCCACCCGCGGCGTGCCCGACATCTCGATGAGCGGGGCCTGCAACGGCGCGGTTGACGTCTACCAGAGCTTCGGCGGCCAGCCCGCCGGCTGGTACCCGACCTGCGGCACCAGCGAGGCCACCCCGCTGTTCTCGGCCGTGGTGACCCTGGCCGACCAGGTGGCCGGCCACGGGCTCGGCGTGGTCAACCCGGCCCTGTACGCGCTGTCGGCCGCCCACGCGCCCGGCATCGTGGACGTGACCTCCGGCAACAACACCGTCTCGTTCACTCAGAACGGGAAGCTGTACACGGTCAAGGGCTACCGCGCGGGCAAGGGCTACGACCTCGCCTCCGGGGTGGGCACGGTCAACGGCGCCTACTTCGTGCCCGAGCTGGCCGCCGCCGCCAGCCGCTGGTAACCAACTGCGCGACCCAGGAAGGGCCCGCCCCCGACGGGGCGGGCCCTTCTGTTTAAGGTGGTCGGGTGCCACTGATCCAGACCCCGGTCGCTGACCTCGAGTACCTGGAGGACGGCGACCCGGCCGGGTCCCCGGTGGTGCTGGTGCACGGTTTCCCCGACATTCCCGCCACCTGGGAGCAGGTCGTGCCCCGGCTGCCCCCCGGACTGCGCATCGTCCGCCCGTACCTGCGCGGTTACGGCGGCAGCCGGGTCCGCCCGGAGGCCTGGGACGAGGCGGGCGGGGCCCAGGTCGCTGCGCTCGCCACCGACCTGCTCGAGCTGCTGGACGGGCTCGGGCTGGACCGGGTGGTGCTGGCCGGCCACGACTGGGGCGCCCGCACCGTGCACGCGGCCGCGGTGCTGGCCCCCGAGCGGGTAACGGCCCTGGTCACGATGGCCACCGCCTACGGCCCGCTGCACCACCTGAACGCGGCCGAGCGGTTCACCGAGGCCGAACGGGCCTGGTACCGGTACTGGCTGTGCACCGACGCGGGAGCCGAGCGGTTCGCCATGCACCCGGCCGCGTTCATCCGCCGCTGCTGGGCCGACTGGTCACCGTCGCTCGTGCTGCCGGAGACCGACCTGCGGGCGGTGCTCCGCGCCACCACCGAGAACGCCCAGTTCATCGAGGCGGTCGTGCACTATTACCGGCACGGCACCGGCGCCGCCCCTGGCCGCCCGCGCTACGCCGCCGCCCAGGCCCGGCTCGACCAGTGGCCCCGCATCGAGGTCCCCGCCACCTTCCTGTACGGCCTCGACGACGGCTGCGAGATCGCGGCCGCCAGCCGCGGCAACGCCGACATGTTCGCCGCCGCCTACGACCGCGTCGAACTCCCCGGCACCGGCCACTTCATCCCCCGCGAACGCCCGGACGCGGTCGCCGACGCCATCAGCCGCTACCTGCCGGGCCCCTCAGTCGACTAGCCGCAGCGCCACCCGGCGCTCGCCGCCGTGCTGCTGCACCAGCGCGAACCACACCGGCATCAGGCCGTTCACGGTGCCGGTGGCGTCCGCGTCGCCCACGTAGGCGGGCTCCAGGCCGACCGCGGTGATCAGCTCCTCGGCGGCCTCGCGCGCGGCCGGATCGGCGGCGAAGAACAACGTGGTGCCGGGCCGGGGGTCGGCGAAGTTCTCCCAGCCGTAGATGTTGAACGCCCGCACGTACTGCACCCGCGGCCCGCACGTCCTGATCGCTTCCTGGCTGTCGGTGTGGCTCGCCCCCATCCGATTGGCCGCGTCCACCACCACCTTGCCATCCAGCGCCGTCCCATGCTCGGCCACCACCGAGGTCACCGCTTGGCCGGGTATCGCCAGCACCACCACGTCGGCGTCGGCCACGGCCGCACCGATGCTCCGCAGCGGCGCCCCGCCCGGCCCTTCCTGCGGTGCACCCGCGCCGTCCCCGCCGGCCTGGCGCGAGCCGTACGTCACCTCGTGCCCGGCCGCCTGCCACTTGGCCCCCAGCGTCCCGCCGATGTTCCCGGTCCCGATCACTGCGATCTTCATGTCAGGCCTCCCGCTGCTTCGTTGCCGCGCCGTCCAGGCGCTCGATCAGCCCGGCCTTGACGCCAGGCCACTCGTCGGTCAGCACACTGAACACCACCAGGTCCCGGAACGTTCCGTCCTCGCGTTTGCTGTGGCGCCGGAGCACCCCCTCGCGCTGGGCGCCGAGCTTGGCGATGGCCGCTTGCGACCGCCCGTTCAGCCGGTCGGTCTGGATCTTGACCCGGCCGTACCCGAGGTCCTCGAAGCAGTGCCCGAGCAGCAGCAGCTTGGCCTCGGCGTTGACCGGGGTACCCCACCAGCGCGACCCGTACAGGGTGGCCCCGACGTGGGTGCTCTCGTTGTGCACGTCCGCTTCCAGCAGCGAGGAGGTACCGACCAGGGTGCCGGCCGGGCCCAGCTCGCTGTCGCCCGCCAGCCGGATCGCGTAGGCGGTGCGCCCGCCGCCCCGGCCGTCGGCCTCACCCTGCCCGCGCAGGAACATCCGGCGGCCCAGGTCGCGGCCGTCGTCCAGCGATTCCGGCCGGTGGTGCATGACGTAGCCCTGCCGGTAGACCTCGGGGTCGGCCAGCACCGGGTAGAGCTCGTCGAGGTCGTCTTCGGTCAGCGGTTCGAGCCGCAGCCAGCGGCCGGTCAGCGGCCGGCCGTCCGGCACCAGGGGAGTGGGCATGGGTTGACGCTACCGGTGCGCCCGGGAGTGAATAACAAGGTGGCCGGCAGCGGCGCCTGCGCCCCGGAAGCGAGCGGGAGACCCCGATGACAGAGCAGCTTGAGCAGTTCCGGATGCTGATCGAGGGGAAGGCGGTCGACGCCATCTCCGGGCGCACGTTCGAATCGGAGAACCCGTTCACCGGTCAGCCGTGGGCACTGATCCCCGACGGCGGCCCCGAGGACGTCGACGCCGCCGTGCAGGCCGCCCGGGGCGCCCTCGACGGCGAGTGGGGGACGATGACCGGGTTCGGCCGGGCCCGCCTGATGCGGCTGCTGGGCGACCTGATCACGGTCAACGCCGACCGGCTGGCCCGGCTCGAGGTGAACGACTCGGGCAAGCTCTACCGGGAGATGATCGGCCAGCTCAACGGGCTGGGCGGCTGGTACCAGTACTACGCCGGCCTGGCCGACAAGCTCGAAGGCCGCCAGATCCCGTCGCCCAATCCCAACTACCTGGTCTACACCCGGCGCGAGCCGGTCGGGGTGGTGGCCGCGATCACCCCCTGGAACTCCCCGCTGCTGCTGATGACCTGGAAGCTGGCTCCCGCCCTGGCGGCCGGCTGCACGGTGGTGATCAAGCCGTCCGAGCACGCGCCCGCCTCCACCCTCGGCTTCGCCGAGCTGATCGAGCAGGCCGGCTTCCCGCCCGGCGTGGTCAACGTGGTGACCGGGTCGTCCCGCGAGACCGGGGCGGCGCTGGCCGGCCACCCGGGGGTGGACAAGGTGGCGTTCACCGGCTCGACCGCCACCGGCCGGGCGGTCGCCCACGCCGCCGCCGAGAACCTCAACCCGGTCACCCTCGAGCTGGGCGGCAAATCCCCCCAGGTGGTGTTCGCCGACGCCGACCTCGCGGCCGCCGCCAACGGCGTGGTGGCCGGGGTGTTCGCCGCCACCGGGCAGACCTGCATGGCCGGCTCCCGGCTGGTGGTGCACGCCGACGTGCACGACGAACTGGTCCGGCTGGTGGCCGAGCGGGCGTCCCGGATCAAGCTCGGCGACCCCAACGACCCGGAGACCGAGATGGGCCCGGTCGCCAACGGCCCCCAGTACCGCAAGGTGCTGGGTTACCTCGAAACGGCCAAGGCCGAGGGCGCCACCGTCGCCTACGGCGGGGTGGCCGACTCCGGCCTGGGCGGCTACTTCGTGCAGCCCACGGTGCTGACCGGGGTCGGCCCGGCCTCGACCGTGGTCCGCGAGGAGGTGTTCGGGCCGGTGCTGTCGGCCTACACGTTCACCACCGAGGACGAGGCGGTCAAGCTGGCCAACGACCCCCCCTACGGGCTGGCCGGCTCGGTCTGGACCAACGACGTGCGCCGGGCCCACCGGGTCGCGGCCCGGATCAAGGCGGGCACCGTCTGGATCAACGCCTACCGGGTGGTCGCCCCCAGCGTCCCGTTCGGCGGCTACAAGTCCTCCGGCCTCGGCCGCGAGAACGGCGTCGACGCGGTCAACGCCTACACCGAGAACAAGTCGGTCTGGGTCGAGCTCAGCGGCCAGACCCGCGACCCCTTCACCCTGGGGTGAGGTTGGCGATACAGCTCCGCAGGCCGGCCACCAGCTGATCACGCTGGGCCGGGCTCAGCCCGGCCAGCATCCGTTCCTCGACCGCGTCCACCGCCTGCTGGCCGCCGCCCAGCGCCTGGCGGCCGTCTCCGGTCAGCTCGGCCTGCCGGATCCGCCCGTGCTCCGGGTGCGGATGCCGGCTGACCCAGCCCCGGTGCTCCAGCTCCCGCAGCACCTGGTTCATGGTCTGCGGGGTGACGAACGTGCGCCGGGCCAGGTCGGCGTTGGACAGCCCCGGCTGCTCGGCCAGCGCGGTCAGCACCGCGTATTCGGGCAGCGTGGCCCCGTGCTCGCGCAGCGCCGCCGTCATCGCCGCGTTGAGCGCGTCCTGCGCCCGCTTCAGCAGCCACCCCGGCCGCTCGGTGCTGTCGGTCACGCTGTCCTCCCTTACTTGAGCGGTCATTCAGGCCACCCACGCCAACCCCTGGTTGACAATATCAGTCTGCCTGATATGTTGTAAGCCTACCTGATATTCATTTTAAAAGGGGAGACACGCCATGGCTGTCACCGGACCGGACTTCGTCGCGCTCCAGGTACGGGACCTGGAGACCTCCGCCCGTTTCTACACCGAACGGCTCGGGCTGACCCGGGCGTCGGCTTCGCCGCCCGGAGCAGTGGTGTTCACCACCGAGCCGATACCGTTCGCCATCCGCGAGCCCGTAGTGGACCTGGACGCCACCAGCCGGCCCGGCTGGGGGGTTGCCCTGTGGCTCAAGGCCGAAGATGTCGACCAACTGCACGACGACCTGGTCAAACACGAGGTACCTATCGTCACCGCGCCGTTTGACGGCCCCTTCGGCCGGACGTTCGCCTTCGCCGACCCGGACGGCTACGTCGTCACCCTGCACGGCTGAGGACCCGGTCGTGACCGCGTTCCGGCTGACCGCCCAGGGGCCGTTCTCCCTGGCCGCCAGCACCCGGTTCCTGGAGGGCTTCACCCCGGCCGGGTACACCGCGACCGCGGACGAGCCGCTGGAGCTGGCGTTCCCGGTCGAGGGGAGCTGGACCACGGCCGGGATCCGGGTCGACGGGACCCCGGGCGGTGTGACCGGCGAGATTCTCTGGCCGGCCGATCCTTCCCCGGAGCTGACCGCGGCGATCCGGGCCCAGGTGCAGCGGATCTTGTCCCTGGACGTGGACGGGTCCGGCTTCGCGGCGGTGGGGGAGCGGGACCCGGTGGTGGCCGGCCTGCAGCGCCGCTACCCCGGTCTGCGCCCGGTCGGTTTCTGGTCCCCCTACGAGGCGGCGGCCTGGGCCATCATCGGCCAGCGCCTCCGCATTCGCCAGGCCTCCGCGATCAAGGCCCGGCTGGCCGAACGGCTCGGGCAGGCGGTCTCGTTCGGCGATCACACCGTGCCGGCGTTCCCGGCCCCGGACCGGCTGGCCACCCTGGCTGAATTTCCCGGGCTGTCCGGCCGCAAGCCCGAGTGGCTCCGGTCGCTGGCCCGGGCCGCCCTGGACGGCCGGCTCGACGCCGCGCACCTGCGGGCCCAGCCGTACGACGAGGCGCTGGCCGGGCTGACCGCGCTGCCCGGTATCGGCCCGTTCGCCGCCGAGCTGACCCTGCTGCGCGGCGCCGGTGAGCCCGACCGCATTCCCCGCAACGAGACCCGGCTGGCCCGCGCGGTGACTCTGGCCTACGGGCTGCCCGCGCCACCGTCAGCTTCTGACCTGGAAAAACTCAGCCAGAACTGGGCGCCCTACCGGACCTGGGTCACGCTCCTGCTGCGCGCCCAGCTGGAGGACGAAACCGGCGAGATCCGCGGGAATACCTGACCCGTCGGCGTGCTGTACGAGGGAACGAAGAACCACTGCTCTGAGGTCCCCGAATGTACGACGGTTACTGTTTCCGGTGCGGCGCCTACACCACGATCAACCAGGTGACGAAGATGTGCCGCCCCTGCTTCAACCACTGGTGCGCCATCCCTCGACGACGCCCCAGCTGACCCATACAGCGCCCCCTCGGGGGTCAAGCCCCCCAGACCCCCCAACGCTTCGCCAAGCAAAGGCGGATGGTGATCCTCGCCATCCGCCTTTTGCTGTCACCGGTAGGCGATAACGTCAGTGGTTTGAGTCCGGGGGAGGAGAACGTGACCGACGACGGCCTGGTCCAGCAGGGGCTCGATGATCTGGCGGGCGAGGCAGCCGTGCTGCGGGTCTACCGGCAGGCGTTCGCGGTGCTGGCCCGCGAGGCCGAGAAGATGATCCTGTCCCCGCAGCTGCTGGACGTGGACGAGGCGATCTTGTCCGCGTTCGCCGCCTCCGGCAGCGACGGGCTGACCGAGGAACAGGTCCGCAACGCCTGCCGGGCGTTCCCGGAGCCGACCGTCAGCCGCCGGTTCGAGGTGCTCAAGGGCTACGGCGCCGTCACCAAGGTGTTCGAGCGGCCCAACGAGCGCTACTACCGGGCCGCCTTCGCGCCCTACATCATGCTGCTGTTCCTGCGCCGCATCGCCGAGCGCGGCGGCCAGTCCGAGCTTCACCAGCTGCTGTCGCTGGAGCACGAGAGCGTGTCGGCCGCCACCGCCACCGACGCCGACGGCCGCGCCTCGGTCGAACGGCTCACCCAGGTGTTCCGGCTCATCGCCAACGAGCTGTCGATCATGTCGCTCGGCGCCGACGTCGTCCAGCTGCGGGAGAACGCCCAGCTCCTGTGGGGCAACGAGGCGCTCATCAGGCGGGCCGAGAAGGTGCACGCGACCGTGCTGGAGCGCTGGCCGTCGCTCGACCGCGAGTGCCAGTGGCTGCGGGCCGGGCTGGCCGCCTACCGGGACGCGATCGACGCCGCTGCCGCCCGCCTGATCGAGCGGGCCGGTACGACCCGGGCGCTGGGTCTGCTGCCGGCCGAGGAGTGGCGCACGTTCGCCCGCACCGCCGACACCGAGCGGCTCGGCGCGGTGCTGGACGGGTTCGTGTTCGACGCCCCCGCCCCCTGGTTCGACCCTCAGGTGATGACCGAGGCGGTCGAGACCGGCGGCCGCCCCGACACCGCCCGGATGCCGCCCCCGCGCCCGGTCGGCGACGCTGATCCGACCGAGACCAGCCCCGCCACCGACCAGGACACGATCCGCGCCACCGTCGAAGACCTGCTCGCCACCCGAGACTTCGTGGAGGTCAACGAGGTGCTGCGGATGGCTCCCGACTGGGCGGCCGCCCGCCGCCTGCTCGCCCAGCTGACCGCCGCCCACCACGACCCGGCCCTGCCCTACGCCCTGACCTGGGCCGAGGGTCTGGACGTGGCCGAGGCCGCCAGCCCCGCCTGGGTCACCCCCGGCCGCCTCACCCGCACCGAGACCCAGCCATGACCGGCCCCGACGAGACCGCGCTGGCCTGGGCGCGGGCCCGGGCCGGCGGCCCGCTCCGGGTCCCGGTCGGTACCCCCGCCCCGGCCGGCATGCTGCGCCTGCCGGAACCGTCCGGCGACGGCGCCTGGCTGGTGCCGCAGGTGCCGGAGACCGCCGACGCCCGCGTGCTGGCCGAGATGGGCCTGGCCGGCCCGCTGCTGGAACAGCCCAACGACACCGCCCGGCTGCTGGCCGCGGTGCTGCGCTGCTGCTGGCCGGACCCGCTGGCCCCGATCTGGCCGGGCGTGACCGCCGGGTCGGCGCCCGTGCTGGCCGTGTTCGGCGAGCTGACCGGCCCCCGCGATGAGATGGCGCACCGGCGCTCGGCGGTCGCCGCCCTGCGCCGCCTGGACCAGGCCGGCTGGCTGCTGTGGGACGAGACGGCCGACACCATCCGGCTCGGGCCCCGGGTCGCGCTCTGGAGCGGCAGCGACCTGAGCACCCTCCGCCAGCTCTGGCGCACCATGCCCGGCCCGCAGCCGGCCCCGCCGGCCCCGGAGGCCGCCCCATGACCTCGATCTTCGAACCGGTCCTGGCCGACCTGGGGGAGCGGCAGCGGGACGAGATCCTGGCCGCGTTCGCCGCCGTCGAGCACAGCCCCGAACCGGTGCCGGAAGCGGTCGCGGCCGGCCTGCGAGACGCAACGTTGCGTCGCAGCGTGGCCGAGATGCTCCACCTGATCGGCCGGACCCTGGTCCGGGCCGGCCCCGGCCAGTGGACGTCCGGCTACCGCGACGACGTGGCCGAACGGCTGACCGCCGACGGTGGCAACCCGCTGCCGCTGGCCGACCGGGCGGTGCTCACGCTGGTGCTGATCCACTCGGTGGCGATCCCGCGCACCGAGGGCACGCTGTCCGGCGACTCCTGGGTGGACGGCACCCCGACCCCGATCGAGGAACTGCAGCGCCGCACCCAGCTGCCCCGCGGCGAGCTGCGGCAGAGCCTCGGCCGGCTGCGGGCGGCCGGCCTGGTCCGGGTGGTGCCGGCCCGGCTGCGGCCCGGGACCGTCCCGCAGAACACCGCCTACCTGCCCGGGCCGCAGTTCCACCGGCTGACCGAGACCGCCCGGCGCCGCCTGCAGGAGGAGCTGATCCTGGCGGCCGGGCCGGACACCCCGCTGGCGGCCGCGATCCGCCGCCGCCGGGCCCCCGCCGCTGAGAAGGAGACATCGTGACCGAGGACGCCCCCCGCTTCAGCGGCGACGGGCCCGCGACCAGCCCCGGCGACAGCACCGACGTGGTGGGCGGCCGGGTGCTGACCGGCATCCAGCTGATCAACATCTCCCGGCTGTCCGCGCACCCGGTCCCGATGGTCTCCGGCGGCCTGGTCACCGTGGCCGGGCAGGGCCCCAAGGACTCCAACGGGGCCGGCAAGTCCTCGTTCATCGCCGGCATCAGCCTGCTGTCCGGCGACGAGCAGTGGCGCTGGAGCAGCGGCGCCCCGGACGCGGCCGAGCTGCTGTTCACCGCCGAGATCGCCGCCGCCGACGGGCGCTGGGGCAACGCCGACCACGGCTACGTGATCGGCGTGTTCACCGAGCACGGGGCGGCCACCCCGGAGGCGCTGGCGACCTCGGCCCTGACCGTGTGGCTGCGGATCAACCGCAAGGCCCCCTACATCGACCTGCGCTGGGCCGGCGAGCTGTACGTGCCCGCCGCCGCCAGCGACGCCGACCGGGTGGCGGCCGCCGACGGGATGTGGGCCGAGCTGCCCCGCCGCAACGGCCGTCACGACATCCACGCCAACCGGCTGGGCGAGGTCCTCTACGGGCGGCACGTGCGCTGCGTGTCGTTCCTGTCCACCTCGGTGCGGGCCAGCGCCACCGCCAACCTGCTGGCCCAGCCGCTGAACGAGCTCAGCCCGGCCCGGATCTTCGACGCGATCGCCGCTCTGACCGGCGTCGACCGGGAGATGGAACAGGAACGGGCGTCCCGCACCACCGAGCACGCCCGGCGCGAGGAGGAACAGCGGGCCCGGGCCGACCTGGAGCAGTGGGAGGGCGAGACCCGCATCATCGAGGCCGGCATCGCCCAGCGGGCCGGGGCCCGGGCTGCGATCGAGCGGGCCGGTGCCCTCTGGCAGGGCCGCTGCGCCCGGCTGGTGGTCGACGGCGAGCACGAGCTGGCCAGCCTCGGCAGCGAGATCAGCCGCCTGGCGGCCGAGTGGGAGGAACGGGCGGCCGAGGCCGGCCGGCTGCGCGAGCAGCTCCGCGACCTGCAGAACGACGAGGCGTTCCAGAGCTACTGCACCGCCGCCGAACGTAAGTGGAAGGAGATGTCGGAGCGCGACCGGGCCCTCGAGGTCGAGGAACGGACCACCGTCCGCGACGTCGAGGACAAGACCCGCCAGCGCACCGCTCTGCTTGAAGAGGCCCGGGCGGCCGACGGCCGCGACCCGGCCCAGGCCGCTGCCGAGGAGAACGCCGCCAACACCAGGCTGGAGGAGGCGCTGCAGGCCTGCGGCGCCCGCCAGCACGAGCTGACCGACGCCGCGGGTGCCCTGGCCGGCGCCGAGCAGGGCGACGACCTGGCCGCCGGCCAGCTGCAGCGGCTGCGCGCGGCCGGCCTGCGGGCGGTCCCGCTGCTGGACAGCGTGGTGCTCGAGCCCGACCAGCGGCCCGCCTGGGAGCCACGCCTGCACCCCTACCGCGAAGCGGTGGTGGTCCCCGCCGCCGACGCCGCCCAGGCCCGCGACCTGCTGGCCGGCCTGCCGGGCTCGACCCTGGTCCTGGCCGACCCCGCCGCCTCCCAAAAATCACGCGCCTCAAAAACCACCAAAACCTCCTCTACCACAGCCCCGCCAGCCCCGCCAGCGAGCGGCCTGCCCGCCAGCAGCGTCGAGGACCTGCCGGTCGCCGGCTTCCTGGCCAGTCTGGCCGAGCGGGCGGGCGACCCGGCCGAGGCGACCGACACCGCCGCCCGGGTCTGGGTCGCGGGCGGGTTCGCCAGCCCGCTGACCGGCCACGCGGCCCGGGTCGAAAAGGCCCGCGACCGCGTCAACTCCGCCACCGCCCGCCTGCGCGAGGCCGAGGAATCCGTCCAGCACGCCCGCAGCCAGCTCACGGTCGCCCGCGCCCGGGTTACCGCTGCCGGTGCCGCCCAGCGGGCCGAAGCCCTGTGGGAGGACATCGGCGGCCTGCGCGAGAGCCTCGGCGACCTGGCCGCCCAGCGAGCCGAGCTGGAGCCGGCCGTGCGCGCCGCCCGCCAGCAGCACGCCGAGATGCTGGCCGCCGTGCAGACCCGCACCCAGCAGGCCGAGCGGTTGCGGGCCGACGCCGACCGGCTCGAGGACCGGCAGCAGCGCAACGCCACCGCCCGGGCCGACCTCACCACCCGGCAGGCCGCGATCGACCTGCCGGCCCGGCTGACCGCGTTCGGCGGCCGCGCCGACGAGGCCCGCGCCCACCTGCTGGCGCTGCCCGGCGACGAGGGCCGCTGGAGCGAGCAGGAGTGGACCTCGACCTGCTGCGCCGAGCTCGACGACGTACTGACCCGCTGCTTCCCGCGCGGCACGCCCGAGGACGAGATCCCCCGCGAGATCGCCGGGCTGCGGTCCGACGTGCGCTGGAGCCGCGGTCTGGCCGGTCAGGGCGAGGCGTTCCCGGTGCTGCACCGGTCGCTGCGCACCTACCTGGCCCAGACCGAGCAGGAGGACGAGTACCAGCGGCAGCGGATCACCCGCCAGCGGGCCGAGCGCAGTGCCGACCTGGAGGCGGCCCGCAAGGGCCTGCGCGAGGCCGCCCAGGCGGCCGCCGCCCACCGCGCCTCGGTCGCCGAGGGCATCAAGGCCAAGCTCAAGAAGGTCGCGACCCAGTTCGACCGGCTCGACCAGGAGTACGGCGGCTACGGGGCGACGCTCGACTTCCCCGAGCCGGAGCCGCCCGCCGAGCCCGACAAGCCGTGGCGCTGGACCGTCACCCCCAAGTGGCGGCGGGCCGAGGGCCAGCGGATGTCGCCGTACAACCTGCGCGGCAACACCGCCCAGATGGACGAGAAGGCGGTCAAGCTGGTGTGCGCGGCCGCGCTGGCGGGCGGCACCGACCGGCCGCTGCTGCTGGTCCTCGACGAGCTCGGCCGCAACCTCGGCAAGCAGCACCGCACCGAGGCGGTGGCGCTGTTCGAGCGGATCGGCCGGGACCGCAACATCACCGTGATCGGGGCGCTCCAGGACGACATGGAGCGCTACGCGATCGACGCCTCAGGGCTGTACGTGAAGCTGCGCCGCAGCTCCGACGCCAGCCCCTACAACTCGGCCCCGATCGTCACCGGCCACGACGACAACCAGGCGCGGCTGGCCCTGCTGCGCGACTGGCTGGCGGGCCACTACCCGCCGCTGCTGTCGGCCGGCTCCGGCGAGGACCCCTCGGACCCCTCCGGCTCCTCGGAGTCGTCGCTGGGCGCGCCGACCAGCAGCGGGGTCATGGTGTAGAGCTTGTCCAGGCCGAGCTGCTGGGCGTCGGCCGACACCACGCTCTCCTGCTTCTGTGCCTTCTCGGCGGTCTGCTTGGCCAGCTCGGAGGCGAGCGCTCCGAGCTGGCGGACGCCGGCCCCGTCGACCAGGATGTGGCTGGCCGACAGCACGGTGACGCCCCGCACCTCGCGGTCGCCCTGCTCGGGGTCGGCCAGCACCGCGCCCACCCGGGCCTCCAGGAACGGGTTGGTGGGGTGGCGGCCGAGGATGTTGCGCTCGTTCTCCAGCCACTCGTGGAACTTCAGCACCTGGCCTTCGAGCGGCAGCGCCTTCACGTCGTCCAGGGTCAGCCCGAACTTCTTGCCCTTGGCGAACGACCGGTCGTAGGCGGTCAGCGCGGCCGACCAGAGCGCCTGCGGGATCACCGGGTCCCGCTCTGCTTCCGGGCTGGACAGCTCCGACAGCAGGCGTTTGCAGCACTCCATGACGAACTGCAGGTCCTGAATGGTGGCGATCTGGTCGGCCAGCACCTGTGCCGAAGGCAGCTCCAGTCCCACGGTCAGTGTCTGCTCACCCGGGTGCTGCGCGTCCTGAGCCTGTTCGTCCGTCATAGACACCCACCCTGGCCCGTTGGCCGCCCCGCCCAGGTCTCAATTCGAGCCAATTCCGGGCCGTCCGGCATGACCCGCACAGAGGCTCGCCGGCTGCCTGAGGGTTGCTTCTGAGCCCACCCAGCGTCGCCTCTGCCCGCGCCCGGCCGCCGGGAAATCCTCCGCCGACCTGCATCTTCGCGAGAAAAGGATGAGAACTGGCGCGGCTAACTTCGCATCTGCCAGGCCGGAAGGACCGGCCGGCCGCACCACATATTTAAAGGGGTATTACATGAGCTTCCGCCCGCCCGTCCCGCAGCCTCGCAAGAAGCCGGCCCCCAAGAAGGCGCAGCAGCCGCAGCTGACCAGGAAGACGACCCCGAAGAAGCCCTGCCAGTAACGCCGCGCCCCTGACCCGACCGAGAAGCCCCGGCCCCTGATGGGCTGGGGCTTCTCGGCGCCCGTTCACTTGGCCCTGGCCTTGATCCCGCTGAGGAAAATGTCGACGCCGGCCAGAAACTGGTGCCGGTCGTCGTGATCGCGAAGCTCGGCTGCTGCTTCGCGGACGATGTGGCCAGCGTCCTGTTCCGTCCAGGCGGTCGCCAATGCGTCCAGGTAGCGCCGGCGCTCGGCCTGGTTGCGTGCTCGGCGCGCCCCGGCCGCGAACTGGGCCGCCGACCCGAAGATGTAGTTCGCCAAGGCGCCTCCGGCGTCCGCCGTCGCTGAACCCCTGACCCCGAGCTCCCACAGTTGCACGCCGATGCACTTCCAGATCCGCAGCACGGCCGGCTGGAGGGGTTCACGAGCGAGCTGGGAGCCGACCCACGGGTGGGCGTCGATCGCGTCGAAGATGCCGAGCGAGAGGCTGCGGAGCGCCGAATCAGGGTCGCCATCGCCGGCCGCTCGATCGGTTACGGCCCGGATGACCTCGTCCGCGGCCGCGGCCAAGAGGTCATCCATACCCGCGACGCGATAGTAGATCGCGCCCCGGCCGGTCGAGAGATGGCTGGTCAAGGCCCGGACGGTAAGCGCCTGCTCGCCGCTGCGGTCCAGGATCTCGATCGCGGCCTCGACGATCCGCTCCCGCGACAACGCGTCTGCCCGCCGCGGCCGGTGCGTTGCCGGGGTCGTCATGGAGCCATTTTGACATGTTTGGACCATCGGTCCAAACTGATCCCGTGATTGGACCACCGGTCCATAGTTCAGGAGGCATTCCATGACGGCTTCGGTCACCATCGTCGGCGCCGGCCTGGGCGGGCTGACCCTGGCCCGCGTGCTGCAGCTGCACCACGTCCCCGTCACCGTCTACGAGGCGGAGGCATCGGCCACGACCCGGACCCAGGGTGGCCAGCTCGACCTGCACGAGCACAACGGGCAGCTGGCCATCCAGCTGGCCGGCCTGGAAAAGGAGTACCGGTCCATCCTTCACCACGGTGGTGCCGCGCAGCGGGTGGCCGACCGGCACGCGGTGATTCTCGGCGAAGTGCCCGACGACGGATCGATGGCGAAGCCGGAGGCGCTGCGCGGCGACATCCGCCGGGTCCTGCTCGACTCGCTGCCCGCGGGCACGGTGCAGTGGGGGAAGAAGGTGGCCGCTGCGACCGTGGCCGGCGACGGCAGGCACGAACTCACGTTCGCCGACGGTTCGGCCGTCGCCACCGAACTGCTGGTCGGCGCGGACGGCACCTGGTCCAGGGTCCGGCCGCTGGTCTCGGGCCAGGAGCCGGCCTACGCGGGGATGACCTATATCGACACCTACCTGCAGGACGTAGACCGCCGGCACCCCGCATCGGCCGCCGTGGTCGGAGACGGCGCGCTGTACGCCCTGGAGCCCGGGAAGGGCTTCCTCGCCCACCGCGAGGCCGGCCACGTCATCCACTCCTACGTCGTCGTGCCCCGGCCGGCCGAATGGTTCGACCGCATCGGCTTCACCGACGCCGACGCCACCCGGGCCGTCATCGCCGCCGAGTTCGACGGCTGGGCACCCGAGCTCACCGCGCTCATCGCCCACAGCGACACCGCGCCGGTCCTGCGCAGCATTTACCAGCTTCCCACCGGGCACCGGTGGCCCCGGGTTCCCGGGGTGACCCTCATCGGCGACGCCGGACACGTCACCGTTCCCGGTGGTGAAGGCGCCAACCTCGCCATGCTCGACGGCGCCGAACTCGCCCAGGCGATCGCCGCCCACCCCGGCGACACCGAAGCGGCGCTCGCCGCCTACGAGACGGTGATGTTCCCGCGAAGTCACGCCGAAGCGATCGCGGCCCGCGAGACCGTCGAGCTCATCTTCGGCGCCGGCGCCCCCCACGCGCTCGCGGACCTTTTCAACGGTTGACGGCCGCCCTGGCACAATAAGGGGATGCTGCCCGAGCGGTTTGCGGCCCGCGTCATCCTGCTCGACCCGGACTGCCGGGTACTGCTCATGCGCTACGACGACGAGCCGCCTAACGGCAGCCACTGGGCCACCCCCGGCGGCGGGCTCAACGAGGGCGAGGACTTCCGGGCTGGCGCCCTGCGCGAGCTGGCCGAGGAGACCGGCTGGACCGACATCCCGCTGCTCGACGAGGTGACCCGGCGGGAGCTGACGATGGAGTACGGCGGCCGCCTGGTCCGCCAGCGCGAACGGCTCTACCTGGCCCGGACCAGCCCGCCCGAGCGGGAGATCCGCGGCGTCGAGGCCATGCACGCCAGCGACCACATCGCCGCCTGGCGCTGGTGGCCGCTGGCGGAGCTGGACACCACCACCGAGAAGGTGTGGCCCCGCGGCCTGGCCGGCCTGGTCCGCGAGGCGCTGGCCGCCTCCGCCTGACCGCTACTCGCCGAGCGGGCCGCCCGAGATCTCGCTCACGATGTCGAGCTGGCCCACGTGCCGGGCGTACTCCTGCAGCAGGTGGAACAGCACCCGCTCGAGCGTCGGCGGCTTGTTGCCGTCGCCCCACCGTTCCCCGGGCTGGCCGACGTCCTCCAGGTCGTGACGGCCGACCAGCGCCCGGGTCCGCTCGCCCTGGGCCAGCAGGGCCGCGCTCAGGTCGCCCAGCGACTCATCGGGGCCGACGTGCCAGCGCCCGTCCTGCCGCTCACCCCACACGTCGGCGATGTCGCGGCCCTCGAAACCCCACTCCAGCCAGCGCATCTCCGTGTACCGGAGGTGTTTGAGCAGCTCGATCGGGGCCCACCCGGACATCAGCCGGCTCTCGTACAGCTCGGTCGGCGGCAGCCCGCGCAGCTTGCCGATCGCCCGGTCGCGGAAGAAGTCCAGGTAACGCAGGAACACCTCGGCCCGCGACGCGGCCAGGTCGGTCGGCTCCGGGAACGGGGTGCTCACCCGCCCAGGCTACGCCGAGCCGCCCCCGGCCGCCCCAGGCCGCCTCAGGCTGCGTCCGGCCGCGGCGTCCGGGTCCGGTTGGAGTGCCCGGCGTTCCCGCGCCGGGGTCCGCGATGACCGGCGCCGCCGGCCTCACCGGCCCGCGGCCGCCGCGACCCCTGGCCGCGCTGCCCATTTCCGCGCGGCCCGCGCCCCGGCCGCCCCGAGCCAGAGCCCGACCCGCCGGACCCAGACCCGCCCCGGGCCGAAGCCGGGGGAGCGGGCGGCGCAGGCGGCACCGGCGTACCGGTCGTCGCGATCTCCTCGACCAGCTGGTGACGGGCGTCCACGTAGTGACGGCTGGCGGTCACGTCGGCCGCCCGGTGCATGAGCTGCAGCTCGCGCAGCTGGCTCTCGTCGGCCAGCGTCACCACCAGGCCGGAGGCCCCGGCCCGGGCGGTCCGCCCGGACCGGTGCAGGTAGTCCTTGTGGTCGTTGGGCGGGTCGAAGTGCACGACCAGCTCGACGTCGTCCACGTGGATGCCGCGGGCGGCCACGTCGGTGGCGACCAGCACCCGCGGGTGGCCGAGGGCGAACGCGTCCAGCGCCCGCTGCCGCTGCTTCTGGGTGCGGTTGCCGTGGATGGCCTCGGCCGCCACCCCGGCCCGGGTCAGCTGCCGGGCCAGCCGGTCAGCCCCGTGCTTGGTGCGGACGAAGAACAGCGTCCGGGCCGGGCGGCTGGCCAGCCTGATCGCGACCGCCAGCTTCTCCTCGTGGCTGGGGAGTACCAGCACCCGGTGCTCGGCCAGCGTGGCCGTCTCCTGCCGGGGCGCGACCGCGTGCAGGGCCGGCTCGCTCAGGTACTTGGTCACCAGCTGGCCGACGCGGCGGTCGAGGGTGGCCGAGAACAGCATCCGCTGCCCGCCCGCCGGGGTCGCGTCCAGGATCCGGGTCACCGCGGGCAGGAACCCGAGGTCGGCCATGTGGTCGGCCTCGTCCAGCACGGTGATCTCGATCTCGTCGAGCGTGCAGGCGTGCTGGTCGAGCAGGTCGATGAGGCGGCCGGGGGTGGCCACCACCAGGTCGACGCCGTCCCGCAGGCGGCTGATCTGCCGGGTGTAGGTGACGCCGCCGTAGACGGTCATCACCGTCACCCCGATGGCCCGGCCGAGCGGCCCGAGCACGTCCGCCACCTGCTGGGCCAGCTCGCGGGTGGGCACCAGCACCAGCGCGCGGGGCGCCTTCGGCCGGCGCCGCCCGCTCCCCTCGTGGTCGCCCGCCAGCCGGGTCAGCAGCGGCAGGCCGAACGCCAGCGTCTTGCCCGAGCCGGTCTGGGCGCGGCCGAGCACGTCCCGGCCGGCCAGCGCGTCCGGCAGCGCCCGGCGCTGGATCGCGAACGGGGCCTCGATCTCGCGGGCCGCCAGCTCAGCGATCAGCCGCTCGGGCAGGCCCAGGGCGGCGAAGTCCTGGGTGGCGGGCTCGGGCAGCGCGGCCGCGTCGGACAGCGCCTGGTCAAGCTCGGCGTACGGTTCGGGCTGGGCCGGGCGGACCGGCCGCGGGGTACGCGGACGGCGGGGGCCGTTGCGGCGGCCCGGTTGGCCGCCGCCCCGGCGGCCGCCAGCCTCGGACCCGCCTCGGCGACCCTCCTGCCCGCGCCCGGCGGGCGACGGGGAGGGCTGGTGGGCAGGCGCGCGCCGGCGGCGTGCATTGTCAGGCATGCATGAACTCCATCGCTGATTCGGGGGCCGCGTCATGTCAGAGACGTCGACGACTGGGGCGAACCGGAGGTTCGCCCATCAGCGGACTGCTCACACAAGCGACCGGCGGGCACGAGTCCCGCGGACAGGCAGCATCAGTGCCGCCTCGATCAGCAACGCTAGCAGCCGCCGCCGTGTTCCCCGGCCGCAACCCCGGCGGCCGGAAAATAATCCTGACCGGGTGTCGATCTGACCCCGCCCCGTTCGACGCATGGGCAAGGAAGCCGGACCACGAGGCCGGACCACGTGGCCGAGCCACACCATCACAAGGAGCGCAGCATGAAGTTTCTCGGATACACCCTGGGCGACCCGAACGCGCCGATGGCCCCGCCCACCCAGGAAGAGTTCGCCCAGATGGGCGAGCTCATCGAGGAGGCCACCAAGGCGGGCGTGATTCTGGCCACCGGCGGGGTCGGCCCGCTCAACGACGGGGTCAAGGTGCAGTACGACGGCACCGACTTCACCGTCCTCGATGGCCCGTTCACCGAGGCCAAGGAGCTGATCGGCGGCTGGGCGCTGCTGGAGTGCCGGGATCGGGCCGAGGCGGTCGAGTGGACCAAGCGGTTCCTGGCCCTGGCCGGGCCGGGCGAGACCACCATCCGCACCGTCCTCGGCTGACCCGCCCCGCGCACGACGGGGGCCACCCCGGCCAGCCGGGTTGCTCGGGCGCTGGCCGGGGTGGTGTCATCGGGGCGTGCCCGCTGCCCGTCCCCGCCCCGATCACCACGCCGTTGACACCGTGGTCCGGATGGAATGGGCCCGGGTGGTGGCCACCCTGGCCCGCTATACCGGCGACGTCGGCCTGGCCGAGGAGCTGGCCCAGGACGCCGTGGTCGCGGCGCTGGAACAGTGGCCCCGGGACGGGGTGCCGGCCCGGCCCGGCGCCTGGCTGACCACGGTGGCCAAGCGCCGGGCGATCGACTTGTTCCGGCGCAACCGCGAACTCGAGCAGCGCTACGCCCAGCTCGGCCGCGAGCTGGAGACGGCCGGCCCGCCCACCGGGCCCGATCCCGAGCTGGCGGCCGGCGACGAGATCGACGACGACATGCTGCGGCTGATCTTCACCGCCTGCCACCCGGTGCTGGCGGTACCCGCCCGGGTGGCGCTGACGCTGCGGCTGCTGGGCGGGCTGACCACGGCCGAGATCGCCCGCGCCTACCTGGTGCCGGAGCCGACCATCGCCCAGCGCGTCGTCCGCGCCAAAAAGACCCTGGCCGAGGCCCGGGTGCCGTTCGCGACCCCGGACCGCCGCCAGCGCCCGGCCCGGCTGTCGTCGGTGCTGGAGGCGCTCTACCTGATCTTCAACGAGGGCTACTCGGCCACCGCGGGCACCGACTGGACCCGGCCCGACCTGTGTCACGAAGCGCTCCGGCTGGGCCGGTTGCTGGCTCAGCTGGCCCCGGCCGAGGCCGAGGTGCACGGCCTGGTGGCGCTGATGGAGATCCAGTCCTCGCGGCTGGCCGCCCGCACCGGCCCCGGCGGCCGGCCGGTGCTGCTGCTCGACCAGGACCGCAACCGCTGGGACCGGCTGCTGATCAGCCGCGGCCTGGCCGCCCTGGCCCGCGCCGACCAGCTCACCGCCGCCGCCGGCCCCGCTGAAGCCGGCCCCGCCGAGGCGACCCCCGGCCCCTACGCCCTGCAGGCCGCCATCGCCGCCTGCCACGCCCGCGCGTTCCACGCCGACGACACCGACTGGGTCCAGATCACCGACCTCTACACCACCCTCGCCCAGGTCATGCCCTCCCCGGTGGTGGAGCTGAACCGGGCGGTGGCGCTGTCGATGGCGGCCGGCCCGCAGGCCGGGCTGGACCTGGCCGACCAGCTCGCGTCCGAACCGTCGCTGCGCGACTATCACCTGCTGGCCAGCGTGCGCGGCGACCTGCTGATGAAGCTGAACCGGCCCGCCGAGGCCCAGGCCGCGTTCGAGCGCGCCGCCGAACTGACCCGCAACGGCCCCGAACGTGACCTGGTCCTCCGCCGCGCCCGCGAAGCCGCCCAGGCCACCCGGGCCTGAGCTGCCTACCGCCTCAGGCTCGGTCGTTGATGATCAGCCGCGATGGCCGGTCGGGGGTGTGCCAGATCCGGTTGCTGGCCTGCACGCCCTCGGTCTCGGTGTACATGTCCCCGCCGGTGCCCAGGTTGACGTCGAACTTGGGGAACGCCGACGACGCGACCTCGACCCGGACCCGGTGCCCGGCCTCCAGCCGGACGCAGGTGTCCCACATGACCACCCGCACCTCGTAGACCTCGCCCGGCGTCACCGGCTCGGCTTTTTCAGGCCCGTGCCGGAAACGCAGCCGGATCAGGCCGTCGCACAGCCGCTGCGCGAATCCGCTCGGGTGCACGTCGATCAGTTTGGCGGTGATGTCGGTGTCGGCCGCCGAGGTGGCCACGTGCGCCACCAGCGTGACCGGCCCGATCAGCTCGAGCCCGCTGGTCAGCGGTTCGGTGCTGTAGACGAGCACGTCGCCGCGGCCCTCGACCCCCAGGTAGTCGTCGGGGCCGCCGATCTGGCCGCTGCCCTCGCCGGTGATGAACGGCACCGGCCGGTCCGGGTCGTGCCCCCACTCGTCCGGCGGCTGTTCCTCGGTGACCGGCCCGGTCTGCAGCCGCCCGTCCCCGAACCGGCTGTTGGCCCGCCCGTCGCTGGCCAGGTGGAACACGTGGGTGGCAGCGCTCGCGGGCGGCCAGGCGGTCTCGTCCCGCCACTCGCCGGCCCCCATCACGAAGATCCGCACCGGATCGGGGACCCTTTCAGGTTTTTCCCCGCGCACATGCTCATCCAGGAACGCCAGCACGTAGGCGTCCAGGTCGATCAGCGCGTCCGGCCCGAAGTCGATGTCGCCGAGCTGACGGGTGGTGTTGACCGCGTGCCCCCACGGCCCCATCAGCAGCCGCTGGCCCGCCCGCCCGGCCGCCGTCAGCGCCGCGAAGTTGGCCGGGGTCCCGATCTCCTCGTCGTCGTACCAGCCGGAGATGTGCAGCACCGGGACGTCGACCTCACCGATCCGGTGCTGGTAGCGCAGCGGCTCCCACCACTCGTCGAGGGTGGTGTGCCGGACCTCCTCGCGCCAGTTGGCCGAGACGAACCCGGCCGCCTCGTCCATCGTCAGCAGCGGCCGGTGCGCGTACACCTTCATCCAGTCGGTGTCGGCGGTGTACTGGACGGCCCGGCCGTCGGTCATCCGGAACCAGTGGATGTGCATCAGGTCGGGCACCCCGGTCGGCCACTCCACGAACGGATCGCTGGGGGTGACCAGGCACACCATCGCCGCCAGCGCGGGCGGCTGGTGCAGCGCGGTCAGCCACTGGATCCGGCCCGGGTAGCTGCCGCCGAAGGTGGCCACCGCCCCGTCGCACCAGTCCTGGGCCGCGATCCAGCCGATGACGTCGGCCCCGTCCGGCCCGTCGTTGCGGTACGGCTCGAACCGGCCGTCGGAGTCGCCGCGGCCGCGCACGTCCATGGTGACGAACGCGTAGCCGGCCTTGGCGAAGTACTCGGCCCGCTTGGCCTGCCGTTCGCCGCCCCGCCCGTAGGGGGTGCGCATCAGCACGGCGGGCGCGGGCGGCTGGGCGGGCCGCACCACGTCGGCCGCCAGCGTCACTCCGTCCCGCAGCGGAACCCGGACGTTGAATCGGCGAGTGATCCCAGCTTCAGCCATGGCTCCCGATGCTACTCAGCCAGGTTGGTGAGCCAAGCTATATAAATGACCACCTCCGCCGGGCCCGCCGACGAGGCCGCTCCGCCCGGGAGCCGCCAGTCGGGGGCGCTGCCCGGGGCGCTGGCCGGCCTGCTGGCGGCGGCCGCCGCGATCGGCGTCGCCCAGTTCGCGGCCGGTCTGGGAGTTCCCCAGAGCTCGCCGGTGATCGCGGTCGGGCAGGCCGCCATCGATCTGGCGCCCGCCGGGGTCAAGGAGTTCGCGATCAGCGCCTTCGGCGCGGACGACAAGACCGTGCTCGTCGGCGGCATCCTGGTGCTGCTGGCCCTGTACGCGGCGGCCGCCGGGGTCCTGGCCGCCCGCCGCCTGGCGGCCGGCCTGGCGGCGCTGGCCGTGTTCGCCGGGGTTGGCCTGGCCGCCGCCCTGACCCGGCCCACCGCCACCGTCGGCTACGTGGTCCCGACGCTCGCGGGCGCCTTGGCCGGGGCGATCGCGCTGACCTTCCTGGCTCGCGCCACCGCCGCGCTCGGCCCCACCGGCTCGCCTCCCAGCCCTCCTGCCCCAGAAGCCCCGCACACCCCACAGGCCTCGGATACCCCACAGGCCTCGGACACCCCGCAGGCCTCGGACACCCCGCAGGCCCCGGAAGCCCCAGACCAGTTCACCCCCCGGCCCGCCGTCCGTTCCGGCCCGGCCTACTTCGCGCCCGCCCCCGGCGCGGCCGCCGCCGAACGGTCCCGCTGGCCCGCGCGGCGCCGGTTTCTGGCCTACGGCGGCGTGACCGCCGGTATCGCGGCGGCCGGCGACCTGGCCGGCCGGAACCTGATCAACGAGCACAACATCGCCTCCGCCCGCGATGCGCTGCGGTTCCCCCGGCCCGCGATACCCGCGCCCCCGCTGCCAGCCGGCCGCAACCTGGGCGTGCCCGGTCTCAGCCCGTTTGTCACCCCCGACCGCACGTTCTACCGGGTCGATACCACCCTGGTCGCCCCGCAGCTCGCACCGGCCGACTGGCGCCTGCGGATCCACGGGCTGGTAGGCCGTGAGGTGGTGCTCACCTTCGCCGACCTGCTGCGGCGCCCGCTGACTGAGGCGTGGATCACACTAACCTGCGTTTCCAATCCGGTCGGGGGACCGTACGTGGGGAACGCCCGCTGGCTGGGCGCCGACCTGGCCGCCTTGATCCGGCTGGCCCGCCCGCAGGCCGGCGCCGACCAGTTGCTGTGCACGTCGGTGGACGGGTTCACCTCGGGCACCCCGCTGACGGTCGTCCTCGACGGCCGCGACGCGCTGCTGGCGGTGGCCATGAACGGTTCGCCGCTGCCCGTCGAGCACGGTTTCCCGGCCCGGCTGGTGGTGCCCGGGCTGTACGGATACGTGTCCGCCACCAAGTGGGTCACCGACATCGAGGTGACCACGTTCGCCGCGGCCCGGGCCTTCTGGGTGCAGCGCGGCTGGGCCCAGCAGGCCCCGATCAAGACCGAGTCCCGGATCGACGTGCCGGCCGCCGGGGCGTCGCTGCGGCCCGGCCGGACCGCGGTCGCCGGGGTGGCGTGGGCCCAGCACAAGGGCATCGCCGCCGTCGAGGTCCGGGTCGACGGCGGTCCCTGGCAGCAGGCCCGGCTGGCCGCCGTGCCCGGCATCGACACCTGGCGGCAGTGGCGGTGGGAGTGGGACGCGCTCCCCGGCCCGCACGGGCTCGAGGCCCGCGCCACCGACGCGACCGGCTACACCCAGACCGCCGTCCAGGCCGACACCATCCCCAACGGCGCCTCCGGCTATCCGTCCGCCCAGGTCACCGTGCGGAACTCGTGACCGGCGGGCCGGCTGGCGGGCTGGCCGGCTGCGGGAACCGGCTCCCGGCCCGCATCCGGGCCACGATCGCGGGCGGCGCGGTCCGCGGCGAACCGGCCGTGTACGGCGGCTGCGGGTCGTACTCCAGCATCAGCTGGGTGGCCTGCGCGACCTCGTCGCCCGCCAGCCGCCCGGCCAAGGTCAGCGCCATGTCGATCCCGGCCGAGACGCCCGCCGCGGTCACGTACTTGCCGTCGAACACCACCCGCTCGCTGGCCGCCACCGCCCCCAGCTGGGCCAGCTGCTCCAGCGCGAGCCAGTGCGAGGTGGCCCGCCGCCCGGTCAGCAGCCCGGCCGCCGCCAGCACCAGCGACCCGGTGCAGACCGAGGTGGTCCAGGTCGTGGTCTGGTCCACCGCCCGCAGCCAGTCGCCGGCCGCCTGCGCACTGGCGGAGTCGCCCACCAGGGCGTCGCTGCCCGGCCCGCCCGGCACCAGCACCACGTCCGGCCGGGTCACCTCGGCCAGGGCCGCGTCGGCCACCAGGCCGAGGTCGCCGGTCTCGTCCCGGACCGGCCCGGCCTGCTCGGCCACGAACACCACCTCGGCCCCGGGCAGGTGGTTCAGCACCTGGTAGGGCCCGATGGCGTCGAGCACGGTGATCTTGGGGAACAGCACGATCGCGATCTGCATGGGGGACCCTTTCTAAAAGCGTCGCCGGTACTCGGCCGGGGACACGTGCAGCGCCTGCTGGAACGCCCGGCGCATGGTTTCGGGGCTGCGGTAGCCGCAGGCCCGCGAGATCTGCTCGATCCCGTCGCGGCTGTCCTCGAGCAGCCGCCGGGCGGCCTCCAGCCGCACCCGGTCCACGTAGCGGCCCGGCGGCATGCCGGTCTCGGCCGCGAACGCCCGCGCGAACTGCCGCGGCGACAGCCGCACCCGCTCGGCCAGCACGTCGACCGACAGGTCGGCGCCCGGGTGCTCGGCGATCCAGTGCTGCACGTCGCGCAGCGGCTGGCGCTGGGCCAGCTGGGCGTGCAGGTGGGCGCTGAACTGGGTCTGGTTGCCCGGCCGCCGCAGGAACACGACCAGGTGGCGCGCGACCGCCAGCGCCGTGTCCCGGCCGTGGTCGTCCTCGACCAGCGTCAGCGCCAGGTCGATGCCCGCGGTGACCCCGGCCGAGGTGGCCACGTTCCCGTCGCGGACGAAGATCGGCTCCGGCCGCACGGTCACGTCCGGGTACCGCTCGGCCAGCCGCGCGCAGTTGGCCCAGTGGGTGGTCGCCTGGCGGCCGGCCAGCAGTCCCGCCTCGGCCAGCCGGAACGCCCCGGTGCAGACCGACACGATCCGGTCGGCCGCCGCCCCGGTCGCGCGCAGCCAGTCCACCAGCTCCGGCGCCGGTTCCCGGGTGCCGGGCCCGCCCGGCACGATCAGCGTGTGCGGGGCCGGGAGGCCGGCCAGGTCGAGGTCGGGCGCGATCCGCAGCCCGCTCCCGGTCCGGACCGGACCGCCGCCCACGCTGGCCGTCCTGATCTCGTAGGCGGTACCGTCGCCGGCCGGGCCGACCACGCTGTTCGCGCCCGCGAACACCTCCAGCGGCCCGGTCACGTCCAGGCTCTGCACCTGGTCGAACAGGACGATCAGCACGTCGCGGCTCATCACCCTGGCTATGCTGCCGCGCTCGCCACGTGACCGCAATGACAAATTTCCCACCTTTTCTGCCATGGATAAAGGGCTGCCACCGCCGGCCGTATCCTCGCCGCATGGAGCACGGGGTGGTGTGGGTGGTGGCCGGCCCGCCGGGCGCGGGCAAGACCGCGGTCGCCCGGCTGCTGCTGGCCCGGCTCCGGCCGGTCCCGGCGCTGCTGGACAAGGACACGATGTACGGGCCGTTCGTGGCCGCCACCTTGGCCGCCGGCCGCCGCCCGCCCGGGGAACGCGAGGGCCCGTGGTACGACGATCACGTCAAGCGGCACGAGTACGACGGCATGACCGCCACCGCCCGGGAGATCCGCTCGTTCGGCTGCCCGGTGCTGCTGTCGGGCCCGTTCACCCAGCAGATCCACGACGCCGCCCGCTGGCAGGATTGGGTCCGGGACCTGGGCGGGGACCCGGTCCGCCTGCTCTGGGTCCGCGCCGACGCCGAGACCCTGCGCCAGCGCCTGGCCGGCCGCGCCTCGCCCCGCGACACCGGGAAGATCGCCGACTTCGCCGCGTTCGCCGCCCGCATGCACCTGGACCGCGAACCGCGGGCCCCGCACCACACCGTCGACAACCGGCTGACCGCCCCGGCCGGCCTCGGCCAGCAGCTGACCGCGATACTGGCCAGATGCCCCAACTGATTGACGGCCCGAGCCGGGTCACCGCGGCCGGGGAGCCGCCCAAGCTCATCGACGAGTTCGCCGGCCGGGTGAACACCGGCGAGGCCGGGGTCAGCATCGCCCACATGCGCAGCCCGTCCGGCTGGTCCGAGCCCGGCCAGCGCCCCGAGTTCGACGAGTACACGATCGTCCTGCACGGCGCCGTCGTCGTCGACTATGAGGGCGGCCAGCTCACCGTCCAGGCCGATCAGGGCGTCCTCACCCGCGCGGGGGAGTGGGTCCGCTACAGCACCCCCGGCCCCGACGGCGCGGACTACATCTCGGTCTGCCTGCCCGCGTTCGCCCCCGGCACGGTCCACCGCGATGAGTAACCGCAACTGGCGCGACCCCGCCTCCTGGGCCGCCCTGGCCGGCGTCTACGCCGCGGCCCAGGGCGCGTCGGCCTGGGCTGGCCAGCGCGTCGCCCGGCGCGGCCCCCGGGACCAGTACCGGGAGTTCCGCCAGCCTGCGTTTGCCCCGCCCGGCCCGGTCTTCCCGGTGGTGTGGACCGGCCTGAACCTGACCACCGCCACCTCGGCCTGGCGCCTGTGGCGAACCCGGCGCGTCGCTGGCCCCGAGGTCCCGCACGCCCAGAGCGCGCTGGCCTGGTGGGCGCTGGCGGTGCTGCTGCGCAGCGGCTATGTCCCGCTCGAGTTCGGCGCCCGCCGCTACTGGGCCGCCACCCTCAACTCGGCCCTGCTCTGCGCGGTCATGGCCCGTTACGCCACCGTCGCCCGCCGCGCCGACCCAACCGCCGCCGCCCTGGCCACCCCCGAGATCGCCTGGACCGCCTTCGCCACCATCCTCAGCGCCGCCATCGCCACCCAGAACAGTTGACCCGCCGATCAGTTCCGCGGTGGCGGCAGTACCAGCGTGTTCTGCCCGGCCGCCAGCCACCAGTCCCCATCCCGGTGGACCAGAACATAGAGGGCCATCTCCGAGAACGTCCCGCTCCCGTCGGCCGCGGGCGGCTGGGGCGGGACCGGCTCGCCGCCGGGGCCGATCGCCACCCGCCGCACCTGGGTCACGATCACGTCGGGGGCGGGGGAGACGATCGACGCGACCTCGTACCGGGAAGACGGCCCGCCGCGCTGCTTCGCGTTCAGCCGCTGATGGATGGAGTGCAGGGTCTGGTAACCCTCGACCGTCGCCCCGAACGGGCTGCCCCACAGGATGTCGGCCGCGAAATGCCGGTTGTAGACGCCGGCGTCGCGGGCGTCCAGCCCTTCCTGCAGCTCCGCGACCAGCGCCGCCACCGCGACGGCGGCGTCCTCCTCGGAAACGCCCTTGTCCGCCAGGGCCGGCCTCATGCCGCCTCCTCGTCGATGATCAGCAACGTCTTGCCGACCGCGGTCCGGGCCTCCAGGCCGCGGTGCGCGTCGGCCGCCTGCGCCAGCGGGTAGGTCTGGCCGATGACCGGCCGCAGCCGGCCGGCCGCCACCTCGGCCAGCGCCTGGGCGGTGAGCTTTTCGTGCACCCCGGGCGGGAACTGCACCTGCTCGATGCCCTGCACGGTGATGCCCCGGCGAGCAGCATCGCCCCGGTCGACCGGGGCGAACCCGCCGCTCGGGGCCCCGTGGGCCGAGAACCGGCCGCCGCCCGCGGTGATCGCGAACGCGGCCACCCCGAGCGAGCCGCCGACACCGTCGAACACCACTGCCGGCCCGCATCCGCCGGTCACCGCGGTCACCCGCCCGGCCCAGCCGGGGTCGGAGTAGTCGATCACGGCCTCGGCCCCGGCCGCCCGGACCCGGGCCGCCTTCTGCTCGGCCGCCGTCGCCCCCGACAGCCGCAGCGCCGCCACCACGTGGCCGCCCGCCGCCCGGGCGAGCTGGGTCAGCAGCAGCCCGAGGCCTCCGGCCGCCCCCAGGACCAGTACCCAGTCACCGGGCCGCACCCCGGTGGCGGCCATCAGGCCGAGCGCGGTCGCCCCGTCGCTCTTCACCCCGATCGCGTCGGCCAGGCTGACCCCGTCCGGCACCGGCACCAGCTGCCCGGCCGTCACCACCGCCCGCTCGGCGTAGCCACCGGTGCCGCCCCCGCCCCCGGTCTGGGCCACCACCCGCTGCCCGATCAGGCTGGCGTCCACCTCGGGCCCCGCCGCCCGCACGGTCCCGGCCACCGCGGTGCCGGGCACGTAGGGCGGCCGGACCGGGAACCACTGGGTGGCCCGGCCGGCCCGGATCGCGGTGTCGATGAACAGCACGTCGGCGACGGCGGCGGCCACCACCACCGAGTCCGGCCCCGGCTCCGGGTCCGGTACCTCGGCCGGCCGCAGCACCTCCGGCCCGCCGAACTCCCGCACCTCGATGACGCCGCTCATCAGACCACCGCCTCCATGTCGCGGACCTGCAGGCCGGGCCGGCCGGGGTCGAGGTTGAGCCCGAGCACCCGCCGTGGGTGGATACGGATGAGCTCGGCCGCCCCGCCCGGGAACGGCGGCGCCCCGCCGGTCACGGTCTCCGCCACCCCGCGGATCTCCAGGAACTGCGCCTCGGCCCCGTAACCGGCCGGGTTGTCCACTTCCAGCGCCACCAGCGGCTGGCGCCCCACGTTGCGGTACTTGGCGCTCTGGGCCATGTTGAAGCCGTAGATGTCGATCGTGCCGAGCTCGTCGTTGTAGGCGAACCCGACCGGTTTGACCTGGGGGCCGCCGTCGGGGCCGACCGTGGCCAGCCGCCCGAGGTGGTACGTGGCCAGGAACTTCTGCTCCGCCTGGTTCAGTGCCATGCCGATCACCGTAAAACCTCAACTAATGTTGAGGTCAAGCCGGGCGGCGGGCGCCCAGGGCCGCCAGGGGGCGCCGTGACTCAGATCCCGACCAGGACCCGCGAGCTGACCGCGGGGCAGCTGGCCGAGCGCAGCGGGGTGGCCATCTCCGCGCTGCACTTCTACGAGGCCCAGGGCCTGATCATGGCCCGCCGGACCACTGGCAACCAGCGCCGCTACAAGCGTGAGATGCTGCGCCGGGTCGCGTTCATCCGCGCCTCCCAGCGGGTCGGCATCCCGCTCGCCAAGATCAGGGGCGCGCTGGCCACGCTGCCGGCCGGCCGCACGCCGACCCCGGCCGACTGGGCCCGGCTGTCGGCCGCCTGGCGCGACGACCTCGACGACCGCATCCGCCAGCTGCAGAACCTGCGCGACAAGCTGACCGGCTGCATCGGCTGCGGCTGCCTGTCGATCGGCAGCTGCCAGCTCGCCAACCCGGGCGACGTGCTCGGCAACGAGGGCCCCGGCCCCCGCAACCTGTGACCCAGCCTCCGCAACTTGTGACCCAGCCTCCGCAACCTGTGACCCGGCCCCCAAGATAGGGACCATGCAGATCGCCGATTCGGTGGCCCTGGTGACCGGGGCCGGACGTGGCCTGGGTCAGGTGTTCGTCCAGGAGCTGACCCGCCGGGGTGCGAAGACCGTCTACGCCGCCGCCCGCGACCCGGCCCGGCTCGACGGATCCGGGATCGCGGTCGGGCTCGACATCACCAAGCCGGAGCAGGTGGCGGCGGCCGCCGAACGTTGCGCCGACGTGAACCTGCTGATCAACAACGCCGGCGTGATGACCAGCAGCCCGTTCCTGGCCGCGCCGACCATGGACGGTGCCCGGCTGGAGATCGAGACCAACTACCTGGGCACGCTGGCCATGTGCCGGGCGTTCGCGCCGGCCCTGGCGGCCAACCACGGCGGCGCGATCGTCAACCTGCTGTCGGTGACCAGCTTCTTCACCAACCCCGACAACGGCAGCTACGGCGCATCCAAGGCGGCCGAATGGTCGCTGACCAACGGGGTCCGCATCGAACTGGCCCACCAGGGCACGCTGGTGGTCGGGGTGCACGCCGGGTTCATCGACACCGAGATGGTGACCGAGCTGGCCCGTGGCCTGCCCAAGCTGGACCCGCTGGACGTGGTCCGGCAGATCCTCGACGCGGTCGAGGCGAACCAGGTCGAAGTGCTGGCCGGCGAGCGGACCCGGCGGGTCAAGAGCCAGCTGCCGGACGACCACGAGAAGATCTACCCCGCGATCCAGGCCCGCTGGGACGCCGAGCACTGGCCCGCCCAGGACCCCGGCGCAGCAAATTGAGACACGTGACTCCGGCCATCCCGGTTACCGTGCCCCCGTGCTCGACGGACTGAGTTACGACGACAGCGAGCCGCCTTCGATCGGCCTGGTGCCGCCCGGCACCAGCTGGGAGGAGGTGCACGATCACATCAAGATCTCGCACAACTTCCTGCTGGTCGAGACCGAGCCGGACGGCGAGTACGCGGGCGCCTACTGGACCGGCACCGAGATGGTGGTGCTGGACGACCTCGGGCCGGACCAGGACGAGGCGCTGGACGACTTCCGCGAGCAGCTCCGCCAACGCGGCGAGCTCTAGTCCACTATCGCCTGGTAGACCAGCTGCCGCAGCTGCGACCGGATCGGGTAGGCGTTCGAGGGCATCAGCTGGGTGAAGAACGACGCGGTCAGCTCCTCGGCCGGGTCGACCCAGAACGCGGTGCTGGCCGCTCCGCCCCAGGACAGCTCGCCCGCCGAGGTCGGCACCTTGCCGCCCACCGGGTCGAGGTTGACCGCCAGCCCGAGCCCGAAGCCGGTGCCCCGGAACGGGGTCTCGGCGTACAGCGGCCGCCCGAACAGCTCCAGGTCCTGGTTCCCGGGCAGATGGTTGCGGCTCATGTAGGCGACCGTGCGCGGGCCCAGCAGCCGCACCCCGTCCAGCTCCCCGCCCGGGCTGCCCGGCCGGTTCAGCAGCATCTGGGTGAACCGGTCGTAGTCGGCCGCGGTCGACACCAGCCCGCCGCCCCCGCTGTGCAGGCTCGGCTCGGTCAGCGCGGCCGCCCCCATCGCGCCGATCTCGGCCAGCTGGCCGTCCCCGCCCAGCGCGTACAGGGTGGCCAGCCGGCCGGCGTCGCTGGTGTGGAACGCGGTGTCGGTCATGCCCAGCGGGCCGAACACCCGGTCGGCCAGGAACTCGTCCAGCCGCTGGCCCGACACCACCTCGACCACCCGGCCGAGCACGTCGGTCGACACCGAGTAGTTCCACTCCGAACCGGGCTGGAACAGCAGCGGCATGCCGGCCCAGGCGTCGCAGGCGGTGGCCAGGTCGGTCCCGGGCGGCCAGGCCCACTCGTAGCCGCGGGCCCGGTAGATCCCGTCGACCGGGTGCGAGCGCAGGAACCCGTAGGTGAGCCCGGAGGTGTGGGTGAGCAGGTGCCAGATCCGCATCGGCTCGGCCGCGGGCACGGTGACGTTGCGGACGTCGGTCCCGCCGGTGAACACCCGGACGTCGGCGAACGACGGGATCAGGGTGGCGACCGGGTCGTTCAGCTCGAAACCGCCCTCCTCCCACAGGATCATCGCGGCCACCGCGGTGATCGGCTTGCTCATCGAATAAATGCGCCACACGGTGTCGGTCTCGACCGGCCGGCCGGCGGCCAGGTCGCGGACCCCGGACCGGGCCACGTAGGCGAGCCGCCCGCGCCGGTTGACCGTGATCAGCCAGCCGGCCAGCCGCTCGTCGTCCACGTAGCGCCCGAAGTGGCGCCCGATCCGGTCCAGCCGGTCCGGGTCCAGCCCCACCTCGGCCGGGTCCACCTCCACCTTGAGTTCACCCACTGCAGCTCCTGCCCACGGCATCGACAAATGAGGTTGACGTTGACGTTACGTCAACTCCTATCGTCGGCCCATGGCCTGGTCGATCGCTGAGGTGGCCCGGATGTCCGGCGTCACCACCCGCACCCTGCGGCACTACGACGCGATTGGCCTGCTGACCCCGGCCTACGTGCACGACAACGGTCACCGGTACTACGAGACGGCCCAGTTGCTGCGGCTCCAGCAAATTCTGCTGCTGCGCGAGCTGGGGGTCGGCCTGCCGGACATCGCCACCGCGATCGGGTCCGGCCCGGACACGGTGACTGCCCTGCGCCGGCACCGGGCCCGGCTGCTGGCCGAAAGCAGGCGGCTGGCCGGGCTGGCCGCCACCGTGGCCCGCACCATCACCGAACTGGAAGGGAACTCATCGATGAGCCCGCCGATCAACCGCCCGGAGAACCTGTTCGCAGGCCTCAACCCGGCCGACTACGACGACGAGGCCCGCGCGCGCTGGCCCGACCAGTACGAGCAGGCCCAGCCGGTGGTGCGGGGCCGGACAGCGGAGCAGCAGGAGGCCGAGCAGCAGGAGCTGACCGCCCAGATGATCCGGATGGCCGAGCTGATGACGGCGGGTAAGGCGGCCGCTGACCCCGAGGTCCAGGCCGAGGTCGACCGGCACTACCGCTGGGTGGCTCGCTACTGGACCCCGAACGCCGCCGCCTACCGCAACCTCGGCCAGCTGTACGTCGACGACGAGCGGTTCCGGGCCAACTACGACAAGATCACGCCCGGCCTGGCCGCCTACCAGCGCGACGCGATGGCGATCTACGCAGGCGAGCGCCTCCCCTGACCGTCGAGCTGCTGGCCAGCACCGTCTTGGCCGTCCAGCTCGGCCACCCGCTCGTGCAGCCGGGCGCGGATCTCGTCCGGGCTGTAGGCCCGGCGGCGCCGCTCGGCCCGGACCACCACCACCCCGGTGGCGGCCACGCCCGCGAAACCGGCCAGGCCCAGGATCTTCCAGGTACGTCCGCTCGACCACTGCACCCGCCTAGGCTACGACCGTGCCGAACAAGATCACGCCGGACCGGGCCGTAACCCTCGACGACGCGGCCGGTTTCACCCGCACCGGCGACCTGTGGCTGTTCCGCGGGCACAAGCCGGCCGACCGGGCCATCCAGGTCGCCACCAACAGCCCGGTCAACCACGTCGGCATGGCGGTGGTGCTGGAGGACCTGCCGCCGCTGCTGTGGCACGCCGAGCTGGGCCGGTCGCTGCCCGACGTGTGGTCGGGCGACCGCCACCGCGGCGTCCAGCTGCACGACCTGCGGGCGGCGGTGACCGTGTGGGCCCAGCGCTACGGCCAGCGGGCCTGGCTGCGGCAGCTGGAACCGCCGACCGGCCCGGAGGCCGAGGACGGGGTGCTGCGCACGATCGCCCGGCTCGACGGCACCCCGTTCCCGTCCACCGCCGCCCTCGCCTCCCGTTGGCTGCGCGGCCGGGTGCCCGTCCGGCTGGCCCTAACTCGGCTAGCACTGACCCCGTCCGAGCTGGAGAGCGCCTACTGCGCCGAGGTGCTGGCCGTCACCTACCAGGCCATGGGCCTGCTGGACGGCCGCCACCAGACCAGCTGGTACGACCCCGGCCGGTTCTGGAGCGGCGACGACCTTCCCCTGGCCGGCGGCCACCACCTCGGCGGCGAGATCCCGGTCTCCGTCCCAACACTTGTCGCACGGCAAAACAGCGGTACCCCATCCGCATGAAGACCCCAAAGAGGGGCAAAGAGCCGGTATGGGTGCATTCGACAAGCTCAAGAACAAGCTGCAGGTAGGTAAGGGCAAGGCCAAGGAAGGGGCGGGCCGGGCCACCGACAACCCGCGGCTGGAGGCCGAAGGCCGCGGCGACCGCGTGGCCGGCAACACCAAGCAGGTCGGCGAGCAGGTCAAGGACGCCGGCAAGAACGTCAAGGACGCGTTCAAGAACCCCTGATCGGCCCGGGATCTCCGTCCGCTGTGGGCGGAGATGCCCGAGCCAAGTAGCGAGCTGGCCTGCCGACCGGCAGGCTAGTCGCCGTGAACTCGTACAACGACTTCTTCGCGGGCTCGGCGACCGTGGCCGGTGCCCTCATCGGCCTGCTGTTCGTGGCCCTGTCGATCCAGCCCGAGCGCAACCGGGACGAGCGCTCGGTCGAGCACCGGGCGGTGGCCGGCACCGCCTTCACCGCGCTCCTCGACGCCCTGTTCGTCTCGCTCATCGGCCTCCAGCCGGGCGCCGGCCTGCAGTACGGTGCGGTCATCTTCGGCGCGCTCGGCCTGATCAGCAGCGTCAACCTGTCCCGCCGGATCTGGCTGGTCCGGGGCCAGGTCGAGCTGTCCCGGCGCTGGTCCACGTTCATGGGCTTCATCATCGTCATGTACGCGGCCCAGCTGATCGTCGGGCTGTGGCCGCACATGAGCACCGCCAGCCAGTCCAGCTACACCGCCGCCTTCATCTACGCGATGTTCAGCGTGGGCATCGGCCGGTCCTGGGAGCTGCTGGGCATGCAGCGCGACCGCAGCCTGATCGACCAGGTGCGCGAGGCACTCGTCCACAACCTCACCCATACCGAGACCCCGCCGAACCCGGCCGGCCCGGCCAGCCCGGCCAGCCCGGCCGACGACCCGCCGCCCGCGTCCTGAGCGCAGGTCGGCCAGAGCCAGCGACGTGGCCGCCGCCAGCAGCAGCACCCCGCCGCAAAAGCTGGCCACTGTGACGGGCTCGCCGAACAGCACCACCCCCAGCCCGGCCGCGCTGACCGGCTCGATCAGCATGATCACGGACGCAGTGGCCGCCCGTACGGTGGCCGCCCCGGCGAAGTAGAGCGGGTAGGCCAGCGCGGTCGGCACCGCCGCCAGGTACCCGAGCACCGTCAGCACCGCGACCGGGTGCGCGGAGTGCGGCAGCAGCCCGGTCGCCAGCGCGAGCGGCAGCAGCAGGACCGCGCCGATCCCGAACGCCCAGGCGGTGACCGTCACCGGGTCGTCGCCGCCGGTGCGGCCGGCCCAGCGGGCGACCAGCGAGGCCCCCGCGTAGCCGGCCGCCGACAGCAGCGCCAGCAGCACGCCGAGCGGGCGCACCGCCCCGGCCGGGTTGCCGAGCACCAGCACCATCAGGCCGCCCAGCGCGGCCGCCATCGCGGTCACGCCCCCCCGGGGCAGCCGTTCGTGCAGCAGCAGCCGGGCCCCGGCCGCGATCAGCAGCGGGCCCGCCCCCAAGGTGACCACGGTGCCGATCGCCAGCCCGGTGACCTGGACGGCGCCGAAGTAGGCGGTCTGGAACACGGCCAGCCCGAACCCGGTCGCCAGCCGGACCAGCAGTTCCCGCCGCCGGAGCCCGCGCAGCCCCAGGCCTCGCCGGCGGGCCAGCTGGAACAGCGTCAGCAGGACCAGGCCGGCGGCGTTCCGCCAGAACGAGACGCTGATCGCCCCGAGATCGCTGAATTGGTAGATGAGCCCGGCCGCCGCCCCGGCGGTACCCCAGGCGACCCCGGCCACCGCCAGGCAGAAAAGGCCACGCCCGGCAGGCAGGCCAGCCGAAACAGAAACAGAAGAAGAAGAAGACGACACGACAGTTCTCCGCACACCGAGTGCTGATGGGACCCGTATGCGGGCGGCAACACCAGCACCACCGCAGGCGGCGGGGCGTCAGCTCCCGGCGCGGCGGTGTTCGGTACGGCCCGCCTAAGCGGCGGGCGGAGAGATAACCGGCGTGATGTGCACAATCGGTCACCTTAACAGGCCTGTCGCGACCCGGCGAACCGGGCGCACCATGACCGGGGAGGACCACTGCCCCCGGTGAGCAGGCCCGTTACGCGACTAGCGGAAATCACGGGGGGACATTCCACCCAGCGGGAACCTACGATGTCTGCATGCGCCCTGAACGGGGGTTCCGTGCGCCGAAACCTCCGCCTGGACCAGCCGACCTTACGGAGCATTCATGCCCTTGACCGCGCCCAACGCCCCGACCGAGAACGCGCGGACCGCGATCATCACCGTCGACGACGACCCCGACGTTTCCCGGGCGGTCGCCCGCGACCTGCGGCGCAAGTACGCCGGCGAGTACCGCATCGTCCGCGCCGAGTCCGGCCAGTCCGCCCTGGAGGCGCTGCGTGAGCTGAAGCTCCGCGGCGACCAGGTCGCGGTGATCCTGGCCGACTACCGGATGCCCAACATGAACGGCGTCGAGTTCCTCGAGCAGGCCATGGACATCTACCCCGGCGCCCGCCGGGTGCTGCTCACCGCCTACGCCGACACCAGCGCCGCCATCGACGCGATCAACGTCGTCGACCTCGATCACTACCTGCTCAAGCCCTGGGACCCGCCCGAGGAGAAGCTCTACCCGGTGGTCGACACGCTGCTCGACACCTGGAAGACCTCCGACCACCACCTGGTGCCGGAGATCAAGGTCATCGGCCACCGCTGGAACGCGCGCTCGTCCGAGGTGCGCGAGTTCCTGGCCCGCAACCAGGTCCCCTACCGCTGGTACTCCACCGACGAGCCCGAGGGCAAGCGGATGCTGGAGGCGGCCGACCAGGACGGCCTGCAGCTGCCGGTCGTCATCACCCTCGAGCACGAGGTGCTGGTCGCCCCGACCGACGCCGAGCTGGCCAGCAAGGTCGGCCTCGCCACCGACCCGTCGACCGACTTCTACGACCTGATCGTGGTCGGCGGCGGCCCGGCCGGCCTCGGCGCTGCCCTCTACGGGGCCTCCGAGGGTCTGCGGACGGTGCTGCTGGAGCGGACCGCGACCGGCGGGCAGGCCGGGCAGAGCTCCCGCATCGAGAACTACCTGGGCTTCCCCGACGGCGTGTCCGGAGCCCAGCTCACCACCCGGGCCCGGCTGCAGGCGGCCAAGTTCGGGGCCGAGGTGCTGACCACCCGCGAGGTGACCGGGCTGGAGATCAACGGCTCGGCCCGCACGGTCAAGTTCTCCGACGGCTCCAAGCTCGACGCCCACAGCGTCATCCTCACCACCGGGGTCACCTACCGGCAGCTCAGGGCGCCCGGCCTGGAGGAGTTCACCGGGGCCGGCGTCTACTACGGCTCGGCCCTGACCGAGGCGGCCGCCTGCGCCGACAACGACGTCTACATCGTCGGCGGGGCCAACTCGGCCGGCCAGGCCGCGGTCTACCTGGCCCGCGGGGCCAAGTCGGTGACGTTGCTGGTCCGCGGCCCGTCGCTGGAAAAGTCGATGTCGCACTACCTGATCGAACAGGTTGACAACGTCCCCAACATCACCGTCCGCACCTGCACCGAGGTCATCGGCGCCCGCGGCGACGGCCACCTGGAGGGCCTCACCCTGCGCGACGCCAACACCGGCGAGACCGAGGACGTGCCCGCCCAGCACCTGTTCGTGTTCATCGGCGCCGCCCCGCTGACCAGCTGGCTGGACGGCGTGCTGGAACGCGACAACCACGGGTTCGTGCTCACCGGCCCGGACCTGACGGTGGACGGCGAGCCGCCCACGGAATGGCCGCTCGACCGAATGCCTTATCACCTAGAGGCCAGCGTGCCCGGCGTGTTCGTGGCCGGCGACGTGCGCTCCGAATCCGCCAAGCGGGTCGCCTCCGCCGTCGGCGAGGGCGCCATGGCCGTCATGCTGGTGCACCGTTATCTGGAGAAGCTGTGACCGAGACCAGTGCCAACGAGAGCAGTGCCAACGAGACCGGTGCGACCGAGACCACGACCTGCGACCCGGCCGAACTGAAGACCCTGTTCCTGTTCGAGAAGCTCAACGACGACCAGCTCGGCTGGCTGTGCCGCGAAGGCCGCATTGAGACCTACCAGCCGGGCCCGGTCTACACCGAAGGTGACCCCGCCACCTGCTTCTACGTGCTGCTCGAGGGCACCCTGGTGATGTACCGCCGGGTCGGCGCGGACGACATCGAGGTGAACCGCACCTCCAACCGGGGCGTGTACGCGGGCGCGTTCCAGTCCTACCTGGGGGAGCGGGCGGCCAAGACCTACAACAGCTCGCTGCGGGTCACGGTGCCGTCCCGGTTCTTCGTGCTCGGGGCTGAGTGCTTCGCCGAGATGATGACCACCTGGTTCCCGATGGCGGTGCACCTCCTGGAGGGGGCGTTCTTCGGGGTCAGTGCGACCCAGCGGGCGATCAGCCAGCGCGAGCGGCTGCTGGCCCTCGGCTCGCTGTCGGCCGGCCTGACCCACGAGCTCAACAACCCGGCCGCGGCCGCCGTCCGCGCCACCTCCTCGCTGCGCGACCGGGTGGCCGGGATGCGCCACAAGCTCACCAAGATCTCCAAGCACCCCTACCAGGGCGACGTGCTCGAGGGCCTGATGGAGCTGCAGGAGCGGGCGGTCGAGCGGGTGGCCAAGGCGCCGGTGCTGGGCCCGATGGAGGCTTCCGACGCCGAGGACGCGGTGGCCGACTGGCTGGACGGCTACGGGGTGAGCGGCCCCTACGACCTGGCCCCGACGCTGGTCCAGGCCGGTCTCGACACCGCCTGGCTGGACCAGGTGGCCGACATCGTCGAGGCCGACGACATGGACGGCGCCATCCGCTGGCTGACCTACACGGTCGAGACCGAGCTGCTGATGAACGAGATCCAGGACTCGACCGGCCGGATCATGCACCTGGTGGGCGCGGCCAAGCAGTACTCCCAGCTCGACCGGGCCCCCTACCAGGAGGTCGACGTGCACGACCTGCTGGACAGCACGCTGGTCATGCTGGCCGCCAAGATCGGCCCCGACATCACCATCGTCAAGGACTACGACCGCACGCTGCCCACGATCCCGGCCTACGCGGCCGAGCTCAACCAGGTGTGGACGAACCTGATCGACAACGCGGTGTCGGCCATGGACCACCACGGCACCCTCACCATCCGCACCGCCCACGACCGCGACCAGCTGCTGGTCGAGTTCGGCGACACCGGGTCGGGTATCCCCAAGGAGATCCAGGGGCGTATCTTCGACCCGTTCTTCACCACCAAGCCGGTCGGCGAGGGCACCGGGCTGGGGCTCGACATCTCCTGGCGGATCGTGGTCAAGAAGCACCACGGCGAGATCAACCTGACCTCCGAGCCCGGTGACACCAAGTTCAAGGTCTGGCTGCCGCTCACCGCCCAGAACCCCGACGACAGCCCGGTCGCGGCGCCGGGGGAGTCCCGCCCCGAGACCGGCCGGCCAGGCGACAACCAGGAGCAGGAGAGCACATGAGCGAGATCCCCGGCGTCGACCCGTCGGTTGCCCCCAGCGGCCCCGGCTGCGCCGAATGCGACGCTGCCGGTGGCTGGTGGTTCCACCTGCGCCGCTGCGCCCAGTGCGGCCACGTCGGCTGCTGCGACTCCTCCCCGGCCCAGCACGCCAGCCACCACGCCAAGGACACCGGCCACCCGGTCATCCAGAGCTTCGAGCCGCACGAGTCCTGGTTCTGGAGCTACCCCGACAACCAGCTCTACGAGCGCGGCCCCGAGCTGGCCGCCCCCGACCACCACCCGCTCGACCAGACCACCCCCGGCCCCGAGGACCGCGTCCCGGCCGACTGGCAGTCCCACCTGCACTACTAGCCGACCGGCGAGGCCCGGGGGCTCTCCTCACCACGGAGTGCCCCCCGGCCCTCGACGTTCCGGTGAGGCCCGCACACCCCCGCCACCACAAGCTGCGCCCGGGCCCTCGACGTTCCGGCGAGGACCGCACACCCCCGCCACCACAAGGTGCGCCCGGGTCCTCGACGTTCCGTTGGTTTTCCTCACCGTGACCGGCCAGCATCCCGCCGTACTCCGGTTGCCCCTCCGCGCCCGGCCCGCGCATCACCGCGCCGCATCACCGCCGCCCGCCGTGTGCGACGCGCGCCCCCTTGCCCCCTGAGTCACACGCGCCCCGTGTGGCCCTGCAGCTTGTGCGGCTCCCGATTCGGGAAGCCTTTTAGGCAGCATTTGTAAAAAAGTCTTCCCGAATCTATGGCTCGTCCCTTAGGCGGCGGGCCTACCAGGCCTGGCTCTTGGACGTGAAGTGGGTCAGCGTGTCGAGGTCGTCGGCCTGGTAGACGTGCCGCGGCGGGGTCTCGAAGGTGGCGTAGGGGATGATCCGCAGCACCACCCGCTTCTCCTCGGCGCACATCTTCTGGATCGCGGGGTACTTCTCGTCCGGCATCGGCTGGCCCGCCATCAGCTCGGTGACCTTCCGCATCAGCTGGCTGGCGTGCTCGGGGTCGGGATCCAGCTCGGCCGTGCCGTAGACCTGCAGGTAGGTGAGGGGCCAGTTCTCGTCGAGCACGCACAGGCTGACGTGCGGATCGCGCTGCACCGCCTTGGCCTTGGCCCGGTCGGCCATCGTCGAAACCAGCAGTTCGTCGCCGTCGACGATGTAGTACACGACGGTCATGGCGGGCCCGTCGTTCTTCCGGTTGTAGCCGAAGATGCAGGTCCGGTGGTCCCGGACGAACTGCCGTCGTTCCTCGCGATCCATGGTGGCCTTCCTGAGCATGAGTGCGATGAGGCCGTTTCCCCCGGCCCGACAAATGCGAACGATTGTTGCAGACCAGTCTGCCCCCCGCGGCGGTGGCCGTCAGCTGCCGTGGCCGTAACGTGGCCTCATGCGCGCATGGGTAGTGGCCAAGCCCGGGCCGATCACCGAGGGGCCGCTGGAACTGACCGACGACCGGCCGGTACCCGAGCCCGGCCCCGGTCAGCTGCAGCTCAAGCTGATCGCCTGCGGGGTGTGCCGCACCGACCTGCACCTGGCCGAGGGCGACCTGCCGCCGCATCACCCGCGGACCACGCCCGGTCACGAGATCGTGGGCCGGGTCACCGCCACCGGCCCCGGCACCACCCGGTTCAGCGTGGGTGACCGGGTCGGGGCGGCCTGGCTGGCCGGCGTCGACGGGTCCTGCAAGTTCTGCCGCCGGGGCCAGGAGAACCTCTGTCCCGGCTCGACCTACACCGGCTGGGACATCAACGGCGGCTACGCCGACTACGTGATCGTGGCCGACGCCTTCGCCCACCCGCTGCCGGACGGGTTCAGCGACACCGAGGTCGCCCCGCTGCTGTGCGCGGGCATCATCGGCTACCGGGCGCTGGTCCGGGCCGAGGTCCCGCCGGGCGGCACCCTCGGCATCTGGGGGTTCGGCGGGTCGGCCCACCTGGCCGCCCAGGTCGCGATCGCCCAGGGCGCCCAGGTGCACGTGTTCACCCGCGGCGGGTCCGCCCGCGAGCTGGCCCGCAGCCTGGGCGCCGCGTCGGTCCAGCACTCCTTCGACCCGGCCCCGGTGCCGCTCGACTCGGCCATCCTGTTCGCCCCGGTGGGGGAGATGGTCCCGGCCGCGCTGGCCGCCCTCGACCGGAACGGCACCCTGTCGGTGGCCGGCATCTACCTGAGCGACATCCCGTCCCTGAACTACGAAAAGCACCTGTTCCAGGAGCGCAACCTGCGCAGCGTCACCGCCAACACCCGCGGCGACGCCCAGGAGTTCCTGACCCTCGCCGAACGGCTCAAGCTCAAGGTCACCACCACCCCGTACCCCTTCACCGAGGCCGACCAGGCCCTCGCCGACCTCAAGGCCGGCCGCGTGGACGGCGCCGCCGTCCTCCAGTTCTGACCCGCCCGCCGAGCCCCGGGGCCCGAGCCACCTCAGCCCTGTCGGCCGCCCGGCCCTGCGAGCCCGCCCAGCCCGCGCGAACCCCAGACACCCCCTCACCTCGTCACATCTGGCCTTGATCGTGTTGCCGTTGGTATGGTCGGCCCAGAACCATTGCGGTCAGCGGGGCTCTCCCCAGTGCGCGCTCGCGCATCCAGGACGTTCGTGCCTTCGAGAAACAGGTGAACATGGTCAAGCGACCCGACTCCGTCGTCACCTTGCAAACGATCGCGGATCAGGCCGGGGTCCACCCGTCCACGGTATCGCGTTCGTTGCAGCAGCGGCCGGATGAGCGCCGGGTCAGCGCCCAAGCCATGCGCATCCGCCGGATCGCGGCCGAGCTCGGCTACGTGCCCGACCGCAACGCGGCCGCCCTGCGCACCGCCCGCAGCAGCACGATCGGGGTGCTGGTGCCCCGGCTGACCGACATCGTGCTGGCCGAGATGTACGACGCGATCGAGGAAGAAGCCAGCCGCTCGGGCCTCGACACGTTTGTGGCCAACACCCACGATGACCCGGCCGAGCAGCTGCTGCGGGTCCGGTCGCTGATCGCCCGACGGGTCAACGGGCTGATCCTGGGCGACGCCCACGTCGACGGCACCGGCCTCGAGCAGATCAAGGCGTTCAACGTCCCGCTGGTGTTGGTCAACCGCCGGAGCGACGGTTACCCGTCCTCGACCTGCGACGACCGTCTGGGCGGCCACATGGTCGGCATGCACCTGGGCCAGCTCGGCCATACCGACGTCGGCATCGTGGCGGGCGAGATGCACGCCAGCACCGCCCTCGACCGGGTCACCGGCTGCCGCCAGGGCCTGCGCCAGCTGGGCATCGAGGTGCCCGCCCAGCGGGTGGTGCAGACCGGGTTCGACGTCGAGGGCGGCCGCCGGGGGGCGACCATGCTGCTGGACAGCCGCCGCCCGCCGACCGCCATCTTCGCCACCAACGACTTCGCCGCCATCGGGGTGCTGGGGGTGCTACGCGACCGCGGCCTGCGGGTCGGCCACGACATCGCGGTGGTCGGCTTCAACGACATCCCGCTCTGCCGTGACCTGCAGGTTCCGCTGACCAGCGTGCGCAGCCCGCACACGCTGATCGGCCGCACCGCCGTCGACATGCTCAAGAAGATCCAGAACGGCGACGAGTGCCACTCGATCCGGCACGCGCCGGAGTTCATGGCCCGTGAGTCTTCCAACCCGGCCGCGGTCACCTATATCGGCAAACCACGAGCCCCCCGCCGCTGACCGCCCCGGCCGGCCCGGTCGGCCCGGAAACGATTGCAGCTCAGACGGCGGTGCCGGTGACCTCGGCTTCTACCGCCAGCGGCGGGCCCGCCTGGGCGCGGACCGGCACGTCGAGGATGATCTCGTCGTCGCCCGGCAGCCCCAGCAGGTCGACGCCGCAGGGGTAGCGGCCGTCGGTCGCCAGCGGCAGGCTGAGCGCCGGAGCCCCGGTCATGCTGGCCATCACGGTCAGCCGCTGGGTGCGCAGCCGCAGCTGGTCCTTGGCCGCCCGCGGCAGCCGGGCCGGCGGCGCCACCCCGAAGGTGGACGGGTAGGCCAGCAACGCGCCCGGCCGCAGCAGCGCCACCAGTGCCCGCCGGGCCTGGTCGCGGACGGTCTGGGCGCGGGCGACCTGCTCCGGCCCGATGGCCGCGGCGGCCGCGAAACGGGCGGCCACTCCGGGCCCCATCGTCGGCCGGGCCTGGCCGACCCAGTCGCCCAGCGCGGTCCACACCTCGGCCAGTTCGAGCACGTGGAAGCTGTCCCGCAGCGCGGCCGGGTCCAGCCGCGGGTCGAGCGGGGAAGTTTCCACCCGCAGCCCGGCCTGGCCGGCCAGGTCGCGCAGGGCTCGTTGGCTGCGGGTGGTCAGCTCGGGGTCGGCCTGCTGCCACAGCTGGGGGGTGATGATGACCGTGTCCGCGTCCCGGGTGGGGCCGGGGGCCGGGTAGCTGGCCACCCGCGCGTGCGCGTCCAGGACCAGCCAGGCGTCCCGCAGCAGGACCGGGTCGCGGGCCATCAGGCCGATCGTGTCGAAGCTGGGGGCCAGCGGCTCCATGCCCGCCACCGAGATCCGCCCGTGGGTCGGCCGGAAGCCGGCGATCCCGCAGTAGGAGGCGGGCACCCGGATCGACCCGCCGGTGTCGGTCCCGAGCGCCAGGTCGCAGGCGCCGGAGGCCACCGCCGAAGCCGAGCCGCTGGACGACCCACCGGGGATGCGGCCGGGCGCCCGCGGGTTGGGCGGCGTGCCGTAATGCACGTTGGTGCCCGCCATGCTGAACGCGAACTCGTCCGACACGGTCTTGCCGACGAACGCCGCGCCCGCCTGCAGCAGCGCCCCGACCACGTCCGCGTGCTCACCTGCGGGGCGGGCGGCCGCCAGCCGGGCCGGATTTCCGCACCCGGTTCGCAACCCGGCCACGTCGAACACATCCTTGACCGCCAGCCGGACACTCCGCAGCGGCCCGAACGCCCGCCTGGGCACTGCCACCTCGGTGCCGAGCACGAACGCAGGCCCAGTCGGCGGCCCGGGCTCGATCTCCTCGGCCAGGCCGGTTCCCTCGGCCGACGCGATAGCCCCAGCCAACCCGGAATTCCCGTTCACGCCGGAGCTCCCGCGCCACTCAGTGCTTCCACGGCCCCCGGAACTCCCGCCCGGTTCGGCCCGGCCGTCGGGCCCAGAACCCCCCTCAGGGTCGGTCGAACTCGCAAACGTTTGCGTTACGGACATCCGCAGCGCTCCCAGGGTCGGTAAAAGGAAAGGGGAAGCCTGACTCTCAGGGCCAGCTGGTGTGCCCGCAAATCCTTGGTATCACAGGCGCCCGAGATCTGGCCAGACCTTGAATACCTACATTAACGTGCAGATACTCCTAGTCAACGACGCCAAAGTCTTCGCCCGCGTCAAATTTTGGATGGTTTACGTGCTCGTTACGTCGGCCTATTGACAGCAACTTTTTTGCCAGGCACCATCGTCGCTACTGGCAAACGTTTGCGAGTTTGTCACTTGAGCCGCCCACAATCGTCAAGGTTAGGAACCGCGATGACCGCAACGATCGAGCCTGTGGACTCCACAACGCAGAGTCATCTGCGCGACGGCGCCCAGTACAAGAACGACCTGCGGGACAGCCGCAGCGTCTGGGTCGCCGACCACAAGGTCGCCGACGTGACCCAGGAGCCGACGCTCGGTCCGGGCATCGACCTGATGGGGACGATGTTCGACGACCAGTTCAACCCCGAGTACCGCGACGTGCTCACGCTGACCGATCCCGAGACCGGGGAGCGCTACAGCCGCAGCTGGCAGATCCCGCGCACGCTCGCGGAGCTGCAGGACCGCCGCCAGCTGATCGAGTACACCAGCTTCAAGACGGCCGGCACGTTCGGCCGCCCGCCGGACCTTTCCCCGCTGATCGCGCTGGGCATGTACTCCCGGTCGCCGCTGTTCAAGCGCTCGCCCGCCGCGTTCTCGAAGAACAACCACGACTTCGCCGAGAACATCGCGAAGTACATGAAGCACGGCCGCGACACCAACATCATCGCCGCCGAGGTGCTGGCCGACCCGCAGAACGACCGGTCCGGCCCGTCCGGCGGCACCGCCGGCCTGCTGCGCATCGTCGGCCAGACCGACGACGGCATCGTCGTGTCCGGCGCCAAGTCGGTCGGCTCGATCGCCGCCCAGGCCGACGAGATCCTGTTCACCAACCTGCTGCGCCCGGACCTGCCGCCCGAGGCCTGCGTGTGGGCCGCCACCCGGGTCGACAATCCCGGCGTCAAGCTGATCTGCCGGGAAGCGGTCTCCAGCCCCGGGGCCGACCCGTTCGACCACCCGCTCGGCTACAAGGGCGAGGAAGCCGACCAGTTCATCGTCTTCGACAACGCCTTCATCCCCAACGAGCGGGTGTTCAACGTCGGCGACACCGAGCTGCTCAAGCTGTACGGGCCCTGCTCGCAGTGGGGCCACTGGCACGTGCTGACCCGGATGTGGGTCAAGGCCGAGATCTTCGTGGGCGTGGCCCAGCTCATCACCGAGTTCCTCGGCACCACCAAGATCCCGCAGGTCCGCAACATGGTGACCGAGGTCATCGCCTACGCCCAGACGCTCAAGGCGTTCGTGCTGACCGCCGAGAACCAGGGTTACCTGACCGAAGGCGGCGTGTTCGGGGCCGACATCAACTTCCTCACCGCCGGCCGCCTGCACTCCATCGACCACTACCCGCGGATCATCCACATCCTCCAGGAGCTGTGCGGGCAGGGCCTGGTGATGCGGTTCCCGCGGGCCGCCTTCGACAGCGACGAGGTCGGCGAGTACCTGGAGCAGCTGCTGCCCGGGCACGGCGTCACCGCCCGCGACAAGAACCGGCTGATGAACTTCGTCTGGGACCTCACCGCTTCCTCGCTGGCTGGCCGCACGGCCGTGTTCGAGAACGTCAACTCCACGCCCGCGCCGTTCATCCGCGAGCGGCTGTACCGCGAGTTCGACCGTGACCGGATGGTGGGCATGGCGCGTGACCTGGCCGGCCTGCCCTACGAGTAACCACCAGTAAGCCAAGTAAGCCAGAGGGAGTAGGGGAGCCAGCCGAATGCAGACGACTCGCCCGACCCCGGCCGCCGCGGACGCGGCCGGGGTCAGCAGCCAAGTCTTCCGAGAAGTCATGAGCCACCTGGCCGGCGGCGTCGTGCTGGTCACCTCCCGCGTGGGCGGCCGGCCGTGGGGCCTGACCGTCACCGCCTGCTGCGCGATCTCGGCCGAGCCGCCGCTGGTCGCGGTCAGCATCCAGAGCCGCACGGTCACCGCCCGCTCGATCCTCGACCAGCAGGCGTTCGAGATCAACCTGCTGTCGGCCGACCAGCAGGAGCTGGCCGCCCACGGCTCGGCGGCCGGAACCCCCAAGTTCCTCGACGAGCTGCTCGGCGAGGACGGCCACCGTGGCGGCGCGCTCGCCACCTTGGAGTGCTCGCTGGTCCGGACGGTCGAGCTCAACGACCACTTGCTGATGATCGGGCAGGTCGAGGCGGTGGTGCCCGGCGCCGCCGTCCAGCCCCTCATCTACTGGCAGCGCCAGTACGTGTCGGTCTCATGAGCGCCCCTGCTCCGGAGCAGATAGTCCGGGGGTTCTACGACGCCTACAACGCCGGGGACGCCACCGCCGCGGCCGCCCTTTACGCCAAAAATGGCGCGCACCTGGACATGGCGACCGGCGCTCGTAGCGAGGGCCGGGACCAGATCCTGGCCGGCCTGCAGCGCTTCTTCGCCTCGTTCGGATCGCTCAGCTGGACGCCGGCGCCGTTGCTGGTCGGCCGCCGCCAGCACGCCGCCGTCTACCAGATGCGGCTGATCCCGGCCGGCCGCGACGGCGACCGGGAAGCGGTGCTGACCGGGGTGCACACCTTCGAGCTCGGTGCTGACGGCATCACCGAGACCCGTGACTACTGGGACCTCGCCGAGCTGCAGCGGCAGCTGGCCTGACGATTTCGCTCTTTCCGGCACATCTAAGGAAGTCGCCATGACCGCAGAAACGGCCAGCAGAGACACGGCCAGCACCTTTTCCATCGAAAGCCACAGCATCGACTACATCCCCCAGGAAGAGCGGCACGGGCGGGTCCGCGACCTGGCCACGTTCTGGTTCGGGGCCAACACCGTCTACTCGACCTTCGCCGCCGCCTCGCTGATGGTGCTGGCCGGGTTCCCGTTCGTCTGGACCCTGGTCGGCATGGTCGTCGGCACCACCCTGGGCACGTTCATCGCCGCCTTCCACGCGGCCCAGGGCCCCAAGCTCGGCCTGCCGCAGATGATCCAGAGCCGGGCCCAGTTCGGTTACGGCGGCGCGGTTCTGCCGATGCTGATCGCCGAGGTCGCCTACATCGTGTTCTTCGCGGCCGGGCCGTCGCTCGGCGGCATCGTCGCCCACGCCGTGTTCGGCGTCAGCGTGAACCTGATGGTGGTGCTGCTGACCGTCGCCTCGGCCCTCGTCGCGCTGTTCGGCTACGACGTCTCGCACCTGGTCGGCAAGTGGCTGGCGGTCGTCGCGGTGGTCATCTTCGGCATCTTCACGGTGCTGGTGATCAACCACACCGGCATCGCCCACCCCAGCGCCATCGCCTGGACCCACGGCCACTTCAGCCTGGGCATGTTCCTGGCCGTGGTCTCGCTCGGCTTCGTCTTCCAGGCCGGCTACGGCCCCTACGTGGCCGACTACGCCCGCTACCTGCCCAAGAAGTCATCGATGGTCGGCACCGGCCTGTCCACCTCGGTCGGGATCGGGCTGTCGGCCATGTGGATGTTCTTCCTGGGCGCCTACCTGACCAGCATCGGCCACTACAGCGCCAACACCACCGGCCTGTTCTTCCAGGTCACCGGCGGCTTCGGCCGCTGGTTCAGTTACATCGCCTGCATCGTGCTGCTGCTGGTGTTCGTGCTGCAGGGCTCGGTCAACCTGTACGCCGGGCTCAACACCGGCCTCAGCATCGAAGCCTCGTTCCGGTCCGGCCAGGCCAAGGCGCGCAGCAGCCGCACTGCCCGGACGGTGGCGCTGATCCCGATCACCGGTATCGCCCTGTGGGCGTCGTTCCTGTATGCGGGCAACTTCTACAGCACGTTCACCGACGCCCTCAACGTGCTGCTGATCCTGCTGGTGCCCTGGTCGGCGGTCAACCTGGTCGACTTCTACCTGATCAAGAAGGGTCAGTACCGGCTGGCGGACATGTTCAACCCGCACGGCCCCTACGGGATGGTGAACTGGCGGGGCATGACCGCGTTCGTGGTCGCCTTCCTGGCCGAGCTGCCGTTCTGCAACCTCGGCTTCTACGTCGGCCCTCTGTGCAAGCACTGGTTCGACGGCGGCGACACCTCCTGGATCGTCGGGCTGGTCGTCGGCTCGGTGCTCTACAGCGCCTTCTGCTGGCGGGACCGGGTCGCCGCGCCGGCCGGCCACGAGGACGCCGAGCCCGAGCTGGCCGGGACCGCTGGCCTCTCGATCACGCCCACGGTCTCCGGGGAGCCGGCGTGACCGACGCCCCCATCATCAGTTACCCCTTCCAGGCCGGCCGGGTACTGACCCGGGTCCTGGAGGCGGGCACCGACGGCCCGGTCCTGCTGCTGGTGCACGGGGCCGGCTCCCGGGCCGACCGCTTCCGGGCGGTGATGCCGCAGCTGGCGGCGGCCGGGTACCACGTGTTCGCGGTCGACAATCCCGGTCACGGCTTCGCCGCCAAGACCATCGGCTATCCCTACGGCACACCGGCCTTCGCGCAGTTCCTGGCCGACTTCGTCCGCGACCGGGGGCTGACCGACGTGACCCCGGTCGGCACCTCGCTGGGCGGTCACGTGGTGGCCACCATGGTCGCCCGCAAGCTGATCCCGGTCCGCCGGGTGATCCTCAACGCGGCCGTCGGGCTGGTCCCGCGGACCGCCCAGATCGCCCGCGACACCGCCACCGCCTTGCGAATCACCCCCGAGGGCGTGCGCGCCAAGCTCGAGTTCGTCGTCCACGACCAGGCGCTGGTCACCGACGCCTGGGCCCGCGAGGAGTACCTGATCAACACCTCGCCGGGCGCCCGCGAGGCGCTGGCCACGATCGACCAGTACGTCGCCGATCACCTGAACGACGACCTGGTGGGGGAGGCCTTCGCCGCCCAGCACAAGCCGACCTTGCTGATCTGGGGGGCCGAGGACTGCTGGGTGCCGCCCAGCGTCGGCGAGGCGGTGCACCGGCTGCTGCCGGACGCGCCGCTGTGCCTGATCGAGGGGGCCGGGCACGCCCCGTTCCTGGAGAAGCCGCAGGCCTTCGCCGACCTGACCCTCGACTTCCTGGCCAAGACGGAGGGGGGCGCCTCCTGATGAGCCCGGCCACCCCGGCCAGCCCGGCCAGCCCCACCACCACCGGCAGCGGCGTCCATCACCGGATGGACGAGCTCAGCGCGGCCGAGGCCTACAAGGTCCTCACCTCGGCCGTGCTGCCACGCCCAATCGCCTGGGTGTCGACCCGCAGTCCGGACGGGATCGACAACCTCGCGCCGTTCTCGTTCTTCACGGTCGCCTCCCGCCAGCCGCCGATGCTGTTCCTGTCGATCGGCCCCGACGCCCGCCCTCCGGTCGGCCAACCTCCCGCCACCGCCAACCCCCCGGCCGCCGAGAAGGACACCCTGGCCAACATCCGCGCCACCGGCGAGTTCGTGGTCAACGTGGTCAGCGAGGACCTGCTGGCGAAGATGATCGACTCCTCGGCCGAGGTCCCGGCCGCCACCGGCGAGTTCGACCTGGCCGGCCTGGACCGGGCCCCCTGCCAGCGGGTCCGGCCGTTCCGGGTGGCGGCCGCCCCACTCGCGCTGGAGTGCGAGCTGCGCCAGCTGTACCCGCTCGGAACCGACGTCGGCGTGGTCGGTGAGGTCGTCGGCCTGCACGCCGCCCCCGGCGTGTTCGACGACTGGTTCCACGTCGACGTCGCCGCCGTCCGTCCGGTCGGCCGCATGCCCGGCCCCCACTACGCGCTTGGCCTCACCTCGTTTCCCGACGAAAGAAGGACGCCGTGACCGATCTGACCGCCGCCGACCTGACCGACCTTTTCCGCCGTGAACTGCAGCTGTGCGCCGTCAAGCCCGGTGAATCGCTGGTCGTGCTGGCCGAGCCGTCCAGCCGGGCCGAGTACGTGGCGGCCGCGTTCGGGGCCGCCAAGAGCCTCGGCGCGCACGTCATCCAGGCCACCGTGCCGGGCGGCTCCCCGGTCCCGCTGCCGTCGGTGCGGACCGGGTCGGGCGCCGGCCTGCTCTCGGTCGACGCCAACCCGCTGGCCCAGCAGCTGATGTTCGAGGCTGACATCGTGGTCGACCTGACCAACGAGGGCTTCATCCACACCACCCTGCTCAAGCAGATCCTCCAGCACGGCACCCGGGTCATCTTCGTGGCCGACGCGCCGGAGGTGCTCGCCCGCAACATCGGCCAGCCCGAGGACAAGCTGCGGGCCAAGGAGGCCGTCGAGCTGCTGCGCGGCGGTAAGGAGCTGGTGGTGACCTCGGCGGCCGGCACCGACCTGGTCGCCTCGCTGGACAACGGCCACCCCGGCTACCAGTGCGGGTTCGCCGACGACCCCGGCCGCTGGGACCACTGGCCGTCGCTGATGGTGGTGTCGTGGCCGCTGACCTCGCGCGGCACGATCGTGCTGGCCCCCGGCGACGTGCTGCTGCCGTTCAAGACCTATGTGCAGGAGCCGGTCACCCTCAGCATCACCGACGGGCGCATCGCCGACATCAAGGGCGGCGCCGACGCCCGGCTGCTGGAGATGTTCCTCGAGGACGCCGACGACGAGGAGGCCTACTACCTGTCGCACATGGGCTGGGGCCTGATGAAGACGGCCGACTGGTTCTCGCTGTCCATGTACGACAAGGAATCCAACATGGGCATGGACGCTCGCGCCATGGCCGGCAACTTCCTGTTCTCGACCGGCCCGCACCCGTTCATGGGCCGCGACACCTACAACCACCTCGACATCCCGCTCCGAGGCTGCACGATCCGGGTCGACGACAAGGTCGTGGTGGAGGAAGGCCGTCTGCTCGGCTAGCGGCCCCGCCGCCGGTCGGCGGCTAAAGCCTCCGGGCCCGGCCTGGCGCTTCCCAGGCTGGGCCCGGATCAATCCGGCCCAGTCTCACCCCTCGACCGGGGTCTCCTCCCGCGAACTGGACTCCAGCGGCGCCCGGAAGAAGTCCGACCGCAACACGAACCGGGCCACGAACATCAGCACCACCCCGGCCAGCACGATGCCGATCAGCGACCAGCGCTGCGACGACGGCGCCTGCTGGACCGACTTGACCACGATCCAGACCAGGAAGCCGGCCGAGGCGAGCGGCAGGATCCCGAGCAGGATCGCGTCCTTGGGGTTGGCCAGCCGCCGCCGGTAGTACACGATCGTGGCCACCGCGGTCAGCACGTAGAACACCGAGAACAGCAGCCCGGTGATCGCCACCACGTCGTCGAACGCGTTCTGGACCGACGTAGCCAGCAGGTAGATCCAGGTCAGGATCACGACCAGCAGGCCCACGACGACGCTGGCGATGGCGGGGGTGGAGAACCGGCGGTTGATCAGCCCCAGCGTCGGCGGCAGCACCCGGCGGTTGGCCATGTCCATCACGATCCGGGCGGTGACCACGATGCCGGCCCCGGTGCTGGCGATGGCCGACAGCGCGATCGACAGCGCCATCGCCTTGGCGGCGGCGCCCCCGCCGATGACCTGGGCCACGTAGACCGGCGCGTCGGCCGCGTTGGCCTGCAGCGCCTTGGCCGGCACGACCCCCTGGAGGCCGACGGTGGCCACGAAGTACACCACCGCCAGCAGGGCGACCGCGATCAGCACCGCCCGGCCCGGGTTGACCCGCCGCCGCTGCGTTTCCTCGTTGACGTAAATGGCGCCGTCCCAGCCGGTGAACATGAACACGGCAATGAGGAACCCGGCCGTCGCGCTGCCCTTTCCGCCCACCCCGCCGGTGCTGGCCCAGCCCGAGGTGATCGGGACCGAACCGTGGTGATGGCCGAGCACGAACGCGAACCCGATAATGGCGAACACAATGAGAATGGCGTACTCGACCAGCGCCATTCCGATCTGGGTCCGGGCCGTGAGCTTGATGCCGACCACCGCAATAACGATCATGATCAGCCCGAGGGCGGTGTCGAGCCCGATGTTTCCCCAGGTCGCGGTCGAATTGGAGCCAAACACGGCCAGCACCGACGGCGCCAGCACCTCCACCCCGGAAAGCGTCCCCAGCACGTAGGCGGCCACCATCAGCCAGCCGGTCAGGAACCCGAGGTAGGGATTGATGGCCCGGCCGACCCACTCGAACGACGCCCCCGCACTGGCGTTCCACATGTTGAGCTTGCGGTAGGCGTTGGCGATGATGAGCATCGGGATCGCGATCAGGATGATGATCGGCCCGCTGCCGTAGGCCGTCGCCGCCGCCAGCGCCGCCAGGGTCAGCCCGACCGAGGCGGCCGGGGCGGACGACGCCATCCCGATGATCGTGTCCTCGGTGACCCCGATCGCGTTGGGTTCCAGCTCACCCCCCGACCGTGCGTTTCTGTTCAGGACGGAGGGCTTAGCCAATTTTTGTACCCCTCAGCATGAGCTTTTTAGGTTGTGTTCGCGCCCTTATTTTCCTTAAAGGGCGATTACGGGGCAACACTGCATTACTGAAAAATCAGGCCTTGTCTCGCGTCACGTCAGTAGGCTGCTCGCCGGAACGCAGCGACATGGAGGCGGTCATGACAGCGGCGCAGGGTGAATCGGGCGACCAGGAGGTCCTCGCCCAGGTCAGTCGGCGCTGGCAGGCGCTCGACCCGGTGCTGCCGGATCCGTCGTTCCCGATCGCGGCCGGTGGCGAGCGGTTCACGGCCGGCCCGCCCGGCGCCCCGACCGCGGTGGCCGGCTGCGGCCACTGGATCGGCGAGGCGGGCACGCTGGAGCTGTGCTGGGGGACCGCCCAGCGGTTCGGGCTGACCGCCCGGGTGGCGGGCCCGGACGTGGGCGGCGCCCTCGATGAGCTGCTGTCGGCCTGGCACGACCACCTGACCGCGCAGGATGGCCTCGACCTCGACGACCCGGACACCTCGGTGAACCTGTCGTGGCCGAGCCGCGACGTCGCCGGCGTGCGCGCCCTGGTCCGCCACGGCCTGCAGCCGATGGCGGTGGTAGCCGTGCGCACCGGCCGGGCGGCGTTGGGGGAGGGGGGCGACCTGCCTCCCGGCGTGCGGATCCGCCGGGCCGCCCCGGCCGACCTCGAAGCCGTGATCGGCCTCGAGCACGAGGTGGTCCGCTACGACGCCAACTTCGGCCAGGTCATCGACCGTCCCTGGACAACCGACGCGCTCCGCCAGGAGGCGGCCCCCGCCCTGGCCGCCGACGAGCCCTGGGTCTGGCTGGCCGAACGTGACGGTCGCCCGGTCGGCGTCCTGCACGCCCAGCGCCCGGCCGACGCCGGCTGGATCGCCGGCCTGACCGCCCGCGCCCCGGTCGCCTACAACCTCCTGACCGGCGTCAGCCCCACCGAACGGGGCGGCGGGATCGGTGCTGCCCTGACCGCCCGCTTCCATACCGAAGCGGCCGCCGCCGGGGTGGCCGTCACCCTGCTCCACCACACCGTGACCAACCCCCGGTCGGTCCCGTTCTGGAGCCAGCAGGGTTACCGCCCGCTGTGGACGATCTGGGAGATCAGCCCGGCCTCGACCCTGCGCTAACGGCAGCCGACCCGCCAGCCCAGCGTCACACCAATCCCCGGGACCCCACCGCCCGGAACCCACAGGGCCCGCAACTCCCGAAGCCTCACCCGCCCCACGAGCCTCACCAGCCCATCAGGCCTCGTTCAGATGCTCACCCAGCGCGGCCATGAACTTCTCCGGCTGGTCCAGGTGCGGCCCGTGCCCCGAGTCGGCGATGACCATCTCCTGGTACCGCCCGCCCGCGGCCGCATAACCGTCCAGCACCGTCCGGGTCTGGGCCAGCATCGGCTGCGGCGGCCAGCGGCCGGCGCCCGGCCAGCCCGGGATCACCGCCAGCGAGCCCAGATAGGCCAGGTCGTACAGCGACGTGTCGGACACGATCACATCGTCGGCGCCGCGCAGCCACAGGATCGGCGGCTTGGGGCTGACCCCGGACAGGTCCTCGATCCGGAAGTGGGTCGGCGCCATCGTGTTGAGCACGCCGCGGTCGCCCGGCGCGATCGACGGCCAGGCCTCGACCATCCGCGAGTCGCCCGGGTAGTGGTCGTCGCCCAGCCGGGTCGACAGCATCGATTCGACGTAGATGTCCAGGTGCTCGGGCACGAACGGCGGCTTGACGTAGTGGGCCAGCAGCACGTTGCGCGGTGACAGCGGGTCGTCGCCGCTCCGGTCGCCGGCCGCCAGCCGGGCGATGAACCCCGGGTTGCCGGTCCCGCCGCCGGACCCGGCCCCGGACGGGTCGCACAGCGTACCCTCGGGCCCCCGGGTGCCGCCGAACCCGAACGGCGACACCGGATCGACCAGCGTCAGCGAGGCGGCCCGGTGGTCGCCGGGCCGGTCGGCCAGGTACTGCAGGACGACCCCGCCGCCCATGCTCCAGCCGACCAGGTGCACACCGTCCAGCCCGAGCGCCTCGATGGTGGCGGCCACGTCGTCGGCGTAGTCGCGCAGCCCGCGGGTGGCGTGGACCGGCTCCGGGTCGGTGTCCCCGAACCCGCGCAGGTCGACCGCCAGCGCCCGGAACCCGGCCGGCAGCGCCAGCATCGTCGGCTGCCAGAACAGCGAGGACGACACGTTGCCGTGCACGAACAGCACCGGGGGACCGGTCCGCCCGGTCGCCTCGAGCACGGTCACCGTCAGCCGATCGGTCGGCACCCGTCGCGCGGTGATGCCAGGCAGCAGCGTCTCCATCGGTCTCCTCCCGCCGATCCGGCGTCAGCCCAGGTCATCGTAGCGACGCCGACGGCCGCCGCGATGGGCGATGGGCCTCGCTCAGCGCCGCCACCAGGTCGTCAGTCCTCCCGAGCATGTGAGCCAGCGCGATCGGGTTCATGTAGTCGTCGTAGCGCACGATCAGCCCGTCCCGGACCCGGATCACCCCGACCGCGGTGTGCTCGTAGGGCGCGTCGTGCACGTGCGACCAGCCGTGGTGCCGGATCTCGGTCACCACCACCTCCGGGTCGTCGGTCTCCCGGATCACCGCGTCCACCCCGTCCATCCGGAACAGCGTCCGCACGTCCCCGTGCCCGCCGAAGAACGCCCGGATCGCCTCCCGCCCCACCAGCTCCGTCGGGTGCCCCGGCCCCGCGAACGGATAAGCGAACACCGCCTCCTCCGCGAACAGGTCCCCGAACCCCACGTCTTCGCCCGCCACCATCCGCCGCACCAGTTCCGCCACCGCCCGCGGACTCCGCACCAGGCCCTCGACCTCGGTCTCCTTCGCGCCCCGCGCCTGCGTCGACTCCGCGCCGCTCCTGGCTCCTGGGCCGCGCGCCTCCGCCCCCGTCTCCGCGCCCCGCGCCGCCGCCGTCCGCGCGTCCTCCCGGCCCTCCGCCATTACGCCCTCCTATAATCGGAACGATGACCCCGCTTAGCTCTCTCCCAAGATACGGAACGCGCGCCCCGGTTAGCAATGCCTGAGCCGCAATCGGGCCCGAAGCCAGCCGTCGGCCAGCCCGCGCCCACCGCCCCCGCCGAGCCCAAGCTGCGGGCCGACGCCCGTCGCAACCGCGAGAAGGTGCTGCGGGCCGCCCGCGACGCCTTCGCCCAGTCCGGCTACGACGTGCCCCTGGACGAGATCGCCGCCCGCGCCGGGGTCGGCGCGGGCACCGTGTACCGGCACTTCCCGTCCAAGGAAGCCCTGTTCGAGGCCGTGATCACCGCCCGCGTGACCGACCTGGTGGCCGACGCCGAGGCGCGCGCGGCCAGCGCCGAGCCCGGCCCCGCCTTCTTCGGCTTCCTGGAACGCATCGCCACCGAAGCCACCGACAAACGCGACCTGCCCGACGCCATCGCCATCCCCGGTGCCCTTTCCGACGCGGTCCGCTCCGCCCTCGACCGTCTGCTCACCGGTGCTCAAGCGGCCGGCGCGGTCCGCCCCGGCATCAGCGCCCCCGACCTGATCATCCTGTTCAAGGGCATGTTCGCCACCCTCCACCAGGCCGCCCCGGACCCCGCCACCCCGCTCGACCCCGCCCTCCGCGACCGCCTGTTCGCCATCATCGCCGACGGCCTCCGTCCCCCGAGGTAAGGCAAACCCGCCGGCGGTCAACTGGCGTACTGTCTTTCCATGGCTTGATGTGCCCGGCCAGGAGTATGCGCTTGGCGCCGAACGAGCCGGGTTTCAGGCCGCAGAAGACGCATTGCCCGTCGCAGTTGGCCAGCACTCCTCGCGCGAACAGATGCCGGCCGACGCGGGCGGCCGCCAGCAGGATCCGCTCGGTCTCTTTTCTGAAAGGTCACCCTTGAGCGCGTCGCGGGCGGCCCGGGCGGCGTACAGGATCATCCGATAGATGCGGGCGAAGAGGGCAGGATCTTCACGCAGTCTGGCGCCCGCCCGCACGTCCCACTTACCGCCATTTGCCCGCGCCCCGTCGAGGTTGGACATCTTGACCAGCACGCTGGACGAGGGACGGGAGAACAGCCTGGCCAGGGAAGGGACTGGTTCCGGTGCGCCTGGCCGGGCGCCAGCTCCAGATAGTCCGCCAGCTCGGCCACCGCGAGAGGTTACGCCTGCCGGAGCCCGTGCGCCTCCGCGAAGTCGCTGAGCTGCTTCTTCTGCTCCGCCAGATCCGCGCTGGCCGGGCTGACAATGAGCCGATCGACCCCCTCAGCCGCCAGGCCCGCCACATCGTCCACGGTCATCGCGATGTTCCCCCACCGCGTGTACTCCAGCGCGTCCCCGTCCCGTCCCGCCGCCCGGGCCGTCTCGCGCATCAGCGCCACCTGGGCCGTCCGCTGCTCGTCGGTCACCCCGCCGCCGGGGAAATAGCCGTCGCCGCGCAGGCCGGCCCGGCGGGCGGCGGCCGGGCTCGACCCGCCGACGTGGATCGGCAGCGTGCTGGCCTGATACGGCTTGGGGTAGCTGCACAGGTCGGTGAACGAGTAGAACTCCCCGTCGTAACTGACCCCGTCGGCGTCCCCGGCCCACAGCAGGCGCAGCACGTCAATGGCCTCGTCGGCCCGGCGGCCGCGGGTGTGGAAGTCGACCCCGGCCGCCTCCGCCTCCTTGGCCAGCGCGCCGACCCCGATCCCGAACAGCCGCATCCGGCCCCGGGACAGCTGGTCGATGGTGGCCAGCCGCTTGGCCAGCACCACCGGCTGGTGGAACGGCAGCAGCAGCACCGACGTGCCCAGCAGCAGCCGCTCGGTGACCGCGGCCACGAAGCTCAGCACCTCGAGCGGGTCGGCGATCGGGGTGTCGGGCGCGATCGGCGTCAGGCCCAGCTTCACCCCCGGGTACAGGGCGATGTGCTCGGTGGTGAAGAACGACTCGAACCCGCACTCCTCGGCGTGCCGGGCGACCGCGGTGACCTGCTCGGGCTCGATGCCGAAAAAGCCCGTGTGGTAGACGACTCCGTACTTCATGAGGCAAGCATGTCAGTGTCCGCGGGCATGATGGACCCAGACCCGCCACCAGGAGGAGGCCATGACCGAGCAAACCGCCGAGGCCCTGGTACGCACCGCCTTCGACGCCTACACGCGGGGCGACCTCGAAGGCCTGCTGGAGCACGTCGACCCCGACCTGACCTGGACCTTCCTTGATCCTAGCTCTCCCGACCCGGAGCCCGCGGTCTGCCACGGACGAGCCCAGCTCCGGAAGGCCCTGCAGCGCCAGACGCTCCAGGGCCTGACCCCGAGCATCGAGGAGATCGCCGCCCGTGGCGAGCGCGTCCTGCTCGTCCTGCACATCCCGGGCCTGGACCAGCACCGAGCCCGGCCGGCCGCCGACCGCACCTACTTCGTGCTGACGGTGGCCGGAGACCAGATCACCGCGCTAAGGGCCTGCCGCGAACGAGCCGAAGCCCAGTCCGCGGCCGGCCTCACCAGCGCAACGACAGATCGAACGGCCGCGGATAGACCGGCGGCTGGTAACGGGTGAACTCCGGCCCGGTCGGCACCACCGTGCTGCCGGACTCGTAGATGTTGTAGGTGGCCCCCAGGCGGGCCGCCTCGCTGTTGAGCTGCCCCGGCGACAGCGCCGCGTAGTCCCAGTGGCGGCTGTCCAGCCGGTTGATCAGCGTCTGCACGGCGGTGATGGTCTCGGCCGGGGTGAACGCGCAGTGCCCGGCCCGGTGCACGAAGATCTGGGCCAGCTTGGCGCCGTCGCCCGCCCGGTCGACGACCTGCCGGTAGGCCTGCTCGTTCTCCGGCACCACGAGGCCGTCGCCGGTGGTGTGCATGGTCAGCACCGGCATCGACAGCTTCCCGTCGAAGCTGATGTTCTGGGCCAGGTACTTCACCGAGGCCGGGTTGGCGCTGATCCGCGCGGCCGAGTTCAGCTTGCTCAGGTCGGCCGACAGGTTCAGCCCGGCCGCCTTGTACAGGGCCGCCACCTCACTGCGGTCGGCCGACTTGCTGAACTGGGCGAAGTAGTTGACGCCGGTGTTCCAGGACGGGTTGCCGCCCGCTCGCGCCTCCAGCTCGGCCCGGAAGTCGAACACGAACGGGAAGTCGATCTGGCTGTCCCACTCGTACTGGTTGGCTTCCTGGGCGGTGACGTCACTGGCGGCCGGCTCGGCCGACAGCGGCGTGAACCAGCCGGGGGTGTCATCCAGCGCCGCCGCCAGCGCCAGCCGGGCCCGGCCCTGCGGGGTCTGCTGGGCGGCGGCCGCCGCCGTCTCGGCCCCGGTCAGGTTGGCGGCCGGGTTGGTGATGTTGACGACCTGGACCGAGGGGTCGATCAGCTGCTGGAACCCGAAGGCCGAGTCGAGCGCGGTGTTCCAGGTGGCCACCCCGCCGGACAGCACCCCGCACATCGGCAGCGCGCCGCTGAACAGGCCCGGGTACTGCTGGATGAGCCCGGCGGTGATGATCCCGCCCAGCGAGTGCCCCCAGGCGATCGTCCGCGACGGCGTCCGGTAGGTCTTGTCGAACACCCCGATCGTGCTCACCTGGTCCGGCAGCGCCTGCTGGATCGCCCACCCGGTGCTGGCGTAGGAGGAGCCGGCCAGCGCGTAACCGTGACCGAGCATCCAGCTGGCGGTGACCGGGTCGCCGGCGTCCTGAGCCGGGTTGGCCGCCCCGGGGGTCACGTAGCCGTGGCTGTACAGGAACAACGTCCCGTTCCAGGCCCCAGCCGGGCACTGGATCTCGTAGGTCGCCCCGTCCGCCAGCGTGCCGTTGACCGTGGTCACCGACCCCGACGAGCCGCACCCACCCGAGCTCGGGCCCGATTGGCTCTGACTTGGTCCGGCCAGGGCAGGCGCCGCCAGTCCCAGGACCAGGCCCAGCGCCGCCAATACCAACACAGCCCAACGGCTCCGCCTCATCACGACCACGCTCCATCGTCAAGGACGCGAATTTACGGCTACGCCAAGGACAATAACCCGAATCGCACGAAATGCCACGTCTCCCATCCGCCTCTCGCCGCCGATAATTAAAAGGCCAGCGCGGCTCTGGCTGACGCACACTGTCGGGGTGAGTGATCAACCCGCGCCGCTCCCGCCCGCGCCGCTGGCCGAGACGCCCCGCCTGAGCTGGCCGACCACCCTGGTCCGGGACTCCTACCTGGCCGGTGAGCGGGCCGACGCCCTGGCCAGCGGCACCCCGCTCGACTCGCTGGAGCAGGCGGCCGGCGACTTCGACGCCTACGTGCGCGAACGCCGCGGCGTTCGCACCCGCTGGGGCGTCCCGTCCACCGTGTTCTGGTATGTCGCCGGCCGCGACTACCTGGGCACGCTGGTCGTCCGGCACCAGCTGACCCCGGAACTGGCCCAGGTCGGCGGCCACATCGGCTACCACGTGGTGCCGCCCTGGCGCCGCCAGGGCCACGCGACCCGGATGCTGGCGGCCGGCCTGAACGAATGCCGCGCCCTCGGCCTGGGTCAGGTCCTGGTGACCTGCGACGCCGACAACGAGCCGTCCCGCCGGGTGATCCTGGCCAATGGCGGCGTCCCCGACGGCCGCGCCGGCCACGAAGACCGCTTCTGGATCGACCTGGGCTCCACCACCTCCACCCGGCAGCCCCGCTAGCCCCACCGGTAACGCCAGTCAGAAAGGGCCCTTATGACACACGTGACCCCTGATGCTCAGGGCGCGATTCTGGTTCGCGCCGACGACTCCGAGCAGATCGCCGAGCCCGGCCGCCGCATCCGGCTGCTGGCCGACAGCTCAGCCACCGGCGGCCTGCTCAGCACCCAGCGGGTCACCCTGCTGGACGGCATCGACGGGGCTCATCCGCACCACCACGCCAAATCCGGTGAGCTGTTCTACGTGCTCGGCGGCACCGTCCAGCTGCTCATCGGCGACCAGGTCACCGAGGCCCACCAAGGTGACCTGGCCTTCGCCCCGCCCGGCCTGCCGCACGCGTTCGCGGCCGCCCGGGGCGCCGATGCCGACCTGCTGATCGTGATCACCCCCGGTGTCGAGCGGTTCGAGTACTTCCGCCACCTGGCCCGGATCGTGAAAGGCGAGGCCACCCCCGAGAGCCTGCTCGACGTCCAGGACCGCTACGACACCTGGTCCGGCGCCAGCGAAGCCTGGCAGCAGGCCCGCGCCGCCGGCTAGCGCGGACAGAACAGCTGACCCGGGCCGGCCAGGAACTGCCGCAGCGCCCGGTAGTACGGCTCGATCGTGCTGATCTCGGCGTACTCGTCGGCCCCGTGCTGCCCGTCGCCACCGACCCCGAACGCCACCGCCGCGATGCCGAGCGCCCCGTAGAAGCGCCCGTCGCCCGCCCCGTGCTTGCGCAGGAAATCGGGCTGGTAGCCCTGAGCCAGGGCGGCCGCCCGCAGCCGCCCGATCTCCGGCCGGTCCCGGTCGGTGTGGTGCGGGGCATCCAGCGAGTCGACCACCGCGGTCACCCCCGGCTCGCAGAACGTCTGCAGGTAGGCGGCGACTTCAGATGCCGACCGGCCGCTGAAGTCGTGATCCTCGGACGGGAACCGGATGTCCAGCCACGCTTCGGCGGCGGCCGGGATCTGGTTGCGGGCCTGGTTCGGGGTGTCGATCCGGGCCAGGTTGACCGTGGTCCGCCACTCCTCGGCCGTCGCCACCGGATAGCGGGCCAGCACCCGCTCCACGCTGCCCACCAGCTTGACCAGCGCGTTGTCGCCGAACCACTGGTAGGCGCTGTGCGCCCCGCGCCCGGTCGCCCGCAGCGTCACCCCGAGCATGCCCTTGGAGTCGGTGACGATGCGCAGCCGGCTGGTCTCCCCGATGATCACGAACTGGCCCCGCACCCCGCGTTCCAGCTGGTAGCGGGTGCCGTTGCGGCCGCCGACCTCCTCGTCGGTGACCAGCTGCAGCGCCACCGGATACGGCAGCGCGGCCGCCAGTTGGCGGAACGCCAGTGCCTCGGCCAGCGCCGAGATCTTCATGTCCTGGGCGCCGCGCGCGTAGAGCCGGTAGCCGTCCCGGCGCGGGCGGAACTGCCCGGCGGCGGCGGGCACCACGTCGAGGTGCCCGTTCAGGATGAGACTGAATGGCACCTCCTCGGGTGGCGACGTCCGGCCGGCGTAGACCAGGGCACTGGGCTTGCCGCCGCTCTCGAACCGGGTGACCTCGAAGTCTGGCCCGACGAACTCCAGCACATAATCCAGCGCCCGCTCCAGCTCGGCCGGCTGGTCGGCCGTCGACGGAATGGCCAGCAGCTCGGCCGCCGCGCTGAGGAACCAGTCGAGATCGAAGTCGTCCATCGACCGGTCCTACGGCAGTGCCGCTTCGATCAGGTGCGGCCCCGGCTCGGCCAGCGCCGCCCGCAACGCCGCCGCGAACTCACCCGCGGTGGTCGCCCGCCGGGCCGGCACCCCCATCCCGCCCGCGATCGCGGTGAAGTCCAGCGCCGGCCGTGACAGGTCCAGCAGGTCGTGGGCCGCCGCCCCGGTCCCGGACACCGCCCGCTCCAGCTCCAGGCCGAGGATCGCGTAGGACCGGTTGCTGAACAGCACGGTGGTCACGTCCAGGCCCTGGCGGGCGCAGGTCCACAGGGCCGAGATCGTGTACATCGCACTGCCGTCGGACTCCAGCGCCAGCACCGGCCGGTCCGGGCAGGCCACGGCCGCCCCGACCGCCATCGGCAGCCCGTGCCCGATCGCTCCGCCGGTCACCGTGAGCCAGTCGTGCGGCGGCGCCCCCGCCGTCGCCCCGCCCAGCCCCAGGCCCGAGGTGTTGGATTCGTCGCTGACGATCGCGCCCTCCGGCAGCAGCGCCCCGATCACGGCCGCCGCCGTGCCCGCGTCCAGCCCGCCGTCCGGCACCTCGGGCCGGGCCGGTGGTTCGGCCGCGGGCTTGGCGTCGGCCGCCACCCGGTCGGCCAGCGCCGCCAGCGCCGCGGCCACGTCGTCACCGGGCCCGGCCAGCTGATGCACCTGGCAGCCGCCCGGCACCAGCGAGCTGGCCTGGTCCGGGTAGGCGAAGAACGACACCGGGGCGCTGGCCCCGGCCAGGATCAGGTGCCGGGTCCCGGCCAGCTGCGGAGCCGCCATCTCGGCCAGGTAGGCCAGCCTGCCCACCCGGGGCAGCCCGGCCCCGCGCTCCATCCGGGCCGGGAACGTCTCGGCCAGCAGCCGGGCGCCGGTGGCGGCCGCGATCCGGCTGGCCGCCTCCAGCCCGGGGCGCCGCAGCGCGTCCCCGCCCAGCAGGATCACGGCCGGCTCGTCGCCGCCCAGCAGCGCGGCGGCCTCCGCCAGGACCGGTTCCGGGGCCGGTGACGGCGGCCGGACCGGGAGCGGCGCGGCCGGCCCGGCGCCGTCCGCCCAGGACACGTCGGCGGGCACGATCAGCGTGGCGATCGTGCCGGTGGCCGCCGTCGCGATCGCCTGGGCCGCGTCGTCGGCCAGGTCGGCGGCCCGCAGCGGGCGGCGCTGCCAGCCCGACACCGTGCCCGCCAGCGCGTCGATGTCGGACTCCAGCGGTGCGTCGAAGCGCTTGTGGTAGGTGGCGTGGTCACCGATCACGTTGACCAGCGGCGTGCGCGCCCGGCGGGCGTTGTGCAGCCCGGCCAGCCCGTTGCCGAGCCCCGGCCCGAGGTGCAGCAGGGTCGCGGCCGGCCACCCGGTCATCCGCCCGAACCCGTCGGCCGCCCCGGTCGCCACCCCCTCGAACAGGCACAGCACTCCCTGTAGCTCCGGCGTCTTGTCCAGCGCCGCGACCAGATGGATCTCGGATGTCCCGGGGTTGGCGAAGCACACTTCCACCCCGGCCCCGGCCAGCGTGCGGGCCAGCGCCTCCGCCCCGTTCACACCGTCCCCTCAACCCTCGGAGCCCCCGCGCTCCCAGAAACCCCACCAGCACCAGCCCCCGCACTCCCAGAAACCCCATCAGCCCCAGAAGTCCCACTGGCCACGTGGTCCTCGTCACCCGCAAGCGTCACATCCGGGTCAGCGTCCCGCTGCCGCCGGGTCAGCGCCCGCAGCACCACGGCCGTGGTCCCGGCGTACACCAGGTGCTGGAACGCGCTGGTCACGATCACGTCGCTGCGCCAGCGCCAGGGCGGGGGAGTGTCGCCCAGCACCGGGAACATCACACAGGCGAACGCCATCATCCCGCCCCAGTAGATGGCGGTGGCCGGGACCGCCCCGAACTTGCGGTGCAGGGGCACCGCGGTCAACCCGAACAGCGACCCGTAGCCCCAGTGCACCGCCAGCCCAAGCCGGAACGAGGCGTCGTCGCTGAGGTCGGACTGGCGCAGGATCTTGGCCGCGACCAGGGCCGGCACGTTGCTGTCGTCGTAGTCCAGCGGCCCCTCGACGTTCCGCCGGATCCGCCGTTCGGCCCAGTAACCGAGGTTCATCGCGGTGGTGGCCGCCAGCCCGGCCAGCAGCCCGTCGCGCAGCAAAGTTCCGTACCGCCATCCCATGCCCGCCATTATGTCCAGGTCATGCCGCCCTACACCGCCCTGGCGAACCTGGCCCCACGTCCCCGCTTACCCCCGCCCACGTCCCCGCTTCCCCCCGCCCACGTCCCCGCTTCCCGCCGCCCCGGTTCCCGAATTAGACTGAATGTTCAGTCAAACCAAGGAGCCGACCGTGACGGTCAACCAGGGCATCGAAGCACCGGCAACCTCCGATCAGGACGACAAACTGGCCGCGATCATCGCCGAGCAGGAGGCCATCTTCGTGGCCCGCCAGCCCGGCTCGGCCCGGCTGGCCCGCACCGCCCAGGGCGCGCTGGCGGGCGGGGTCACCTCCAGCTGGCAGATCACCGCCCCCCAGCCGGTCTGGCTGAGTCACGGCCAGGGCTCGAAGGTCTTTGACGTCGACGGCCACGCCTACGTCGACCTGCACGGGGGCTACGGCGCCTCCCTGGCCGGGCACGCCCACCCGGCCATCGTCCGGGCGGTCCAGCAGCAGGTCGGGTGCGGTACTCACTTTGCCCAGCCGACCGAGAACGCGATCGCGGTGGCCGAGGAGCTCACCCGCCGGTTCGGCCTGCCGCAGTGGCGGTTCGGCAACTCCGGCACCGAGGCGACGATGGACGCCGTCCACCTGATGCGCTCGATCACCGGCCGCGACCTGATCATCAAGGTCGAGGGCGGCTACCACGGCCACCACGACTCGGTCCAGGTCTCGGTCATGCCCGAGCCCGAGGACATGGGCCCGGCCGCCCGGCCGGCCTCGGCCGCCGCCAGCAGCGGCATCCCGGCCGCCATCGTCCAGCTCACGCTGGTGGCCAGCTTCAACGACCTGGACGGCGTGCGGCGGCTGCTGGACGAGCACCCCGGTCAGGTGGCGGGCATGATCGTCGAGCCGATCATGATGAACGCGGGCATCATCACCCCCGCGCCCGGCTACCTGGCCGGCCTGAAGGACCTGCTCCACTCACGCGGCGCGCTGCTGACGTTCGATGAGGTCAAGACCGGGTTCACCAGCGGCCCGGCCGGGGTCACCGGCCTGTCCGGCGTCACCCCCGACATCATCTGCCTGGCCAAGGCGCTCGGCGGCGGGGTCGCGGTCGCCGCGGTCGGCGGCTCCGAGGCGGTCATGGACCACGTGGCCAGCGGCGGGTATGAGATCGTCGGCACCTTCAACGGCAACCCGCTGGCCATGGCGGCCGCCCGCGCCATGCTCACCGAGGTCGTCACCCCGGCCGCCTACGCCACCATCGACGCGCTGCGGGCCCGGGCGGTCACCGGCATCGAGGCCGCCATCGCCGAGTACGGCCTGGCCGCCCACGTGGTCGCGGTCGGCGCCAAGGGCTGCGTGGTGTTCCGGCCCGAGCCGGTTCGCGACTACCGCGGCTTCCTCGGCGTCGACGACCGCTACAGCCACGCCCACTGGCTGTTCCAGCACAACGGCGGGGTGTTCCTGCCACCCTGGGGCAAGATCGAGCAGTGGCTGATCTCGGTCCAGCACGACGAGGCCGACATCGACCTGCTGGTGGCCAACTTCCGCCGGTTCGCCGCCGCCGTGGCCGTCTGAGCAGCGACTGCACGGGTCTACGGGAAGGGATGTGGCCGTGCGTCTTCCGCCGTAAGATCGGCGGCGTCATCTCAGGCGGAGTATTCCAGGACAATGTTCTCGCCGAAAGAGCGGCAATAACCGAAGAGCGCAGGTAGATCCTCGCATGCGCCCCGGAGAGCTTGCTCATTACCCATTAGGAGGTTCAGGCTGGATGCGGTCTCATGGCAGCCGCGTATCAGCGAACCTATCGTGTCCCGGGAAACCTGCGATTGTGTGAGTACGTGGTCCTCCAGATGGTACTGCTCGACGATCTTAGCTTCCTCGTCGGACAGCTCCAGACGAGCCCAGAATTGATACGGTGATGGATACTTGTCCTTTCGGGACGGCGCCTCGTAGTTACGGTGGATGATCAAACGCATACTATTCTCTCCCGTCGCAGGACTTGCTGTCGCGCGTAAGCCAGGCTTGAGTAGGCCTGGCTGACTAATTCGGCTCCGGACTTACTTGCAGTTGCTGCTCTTCCAGGCATCGGGGCATTTGATTCCCTTGCCGTCGCAGCGATCACAATCGCCCGTCCCGAATGGGGATAGGTCAAAATAGCCTCTGCCCCGGCAGTGGTCGCACTCAATCTTCCACTTGCGGCAGTAGGAACACTTTTCATTCTGCATGGTGATCACTCTCTTCCGGGCGCGCTTGACTACGTTCTACATGAAGACGCCAACAGCTCGCTTCAGGTTTACCCAAAATATGTTCATATACAGACTTTAGGTCTGAATAAAGGTACAAGAGTTGTTTCGGCACTATCTGGATACTGCGCTCAAACCGGACTTAAATACCGGTCAAGTACATTTAGGTCGCCGCGGGCGCGCCGCGGGCGCGCCGCGGGCGGCGTCAGCGGTCGCGCAGCAGGCTGAGCAGCCGGCCGAGCTGGGCGATGAACGTCTCCGCCTCGTCATCGCTCAGCTCACCCAGGAAACGCAGCACCGGCTCGGCCTGGCGCTGCCGCATCTGGGCTACCGCGGGCTGGGCGGCGGCCGCCAGCGACACCAGGATCCGGCGCCGGTCGGCCGGGTCGTGATCCCGCTCGACCAGCCCGGCCTTGGCCAGCTCGCCCACCACCAGGCTGGCGTGGGCGACGGTCATGCCGGTCCGCTGGGCCAGCTCGGACACGCTCAGCGGACCGCTGATGGCCAGCATGACCAGCATGCCCACGTGGCGCTGGCCCAGCCGGCCCGCGTCCTCGAGGGCGGCGGGCAGCTCGCCCGCCCGGCGCTGGAACGCCAGCACCAGCTGGGGCAGCAGCGGCGCCAGCCGGGCGATCGGAGGAGGAGGTTTACTCAAATTCTTTTGACTTTCTAGTCGACTTGACTAATTCTAACCGCATGAGCGATTCCATCGACACCTTCCTCCAAGACTGGTCCCGGGCCGAGCTGACCGGGGACACCGACACTCTCGACCGCCTGCTGACCGACGACTACACCGCGGTCGGCCCGCTCGGGTTCATCCTGCCCAAGGCGGCCTGGCTGGGCCGTCACCGCGGCGGCGACCTGCACTACGAGGCCTTCAGCGTGGACGAGCCCGCCGTCCGCCCCCTCGGCCCGGTCGCCGTCGTCACCGCCACCAACCACACCGAGGCCAGCTACCAGGGCCACCCGGTGCCGGGCGTGCTCCGGGTCACCCTGATCCTGACCAGCGGGGACCGCGGCTGGCAGCTGGCCGCCAACCACATGAGCTTCGTGGCCGGCACGCCGGGCGCCCCGCCCATCCCCGGCCAGGCCGCCGCCGGGAGCGCGTCGTGAGCGCCCTCGACGGCCAGGTCGCCCTGGTCACCGGCAGTTCCCGCGGTATCGGGCGGGCCATCGCCATCGAGTTCGCCCGCCAGGGGGCGGCCGTCGCCGTGCACGGCCGGAAGGCCGACGCGGTCGCTGCCGTGGCCGGTGAGATCAAGGCCGGCGGCGGCCGGGCCGTCGCCACCACCGGCGACGTGACGTCCCTGGCCGACCTCGAGGCGGTCCGGCAGCAGCTCGGGGACCACCTCGGGCCGGTCGACGTGCTGGTCGCCAACGCCGGCGCCAGCCTGGCCCCGCCCGGGCTGCTGGAGGACATCTCCGAGCAGGCCTGGCGGGCCACCGTGGACGTCAACCTGCTGGCCACGTTCCTGACCCTCAAGTGCTTCCTGCCCGGGATGAAGGAACGCGGCCACGGCGCGATCATCACGATGTCGTCGGCGGCCGGCCGCCGGGCCGACCCCCGGTCGCCGATCCCGTACGCGGCCGCCAAGGCCGGCATCGAGCTGCTGACCCAGGACGTGGCGGCCCAGGCCGGGCCGGACGGGATCCGGGTCAACTGCCTGGCCCCGGAGACCATCATGACCGAGCACAACCAGGCCCGGATCCCGGCCGACCTGCAGGTCAAGCTGGCCGAGTTCCACCCGCTGCGGCGGCTCGGCACGCCGGAGGACGTCGCCGCCGCCGCGGTCTTCCTGGCTTCGGCCGAGTCCGGCTGGATCACCGGCCACGTCCTCGACATCGCCGGCGGCGCCGTGATGGTCTGACCGGCCCGGGCCACCGGCCCGACCTGCTCCCACGCCTGGGCCGGGCCAGCTCCGCACCCCCCGGGGACGCCCCGCCGTCACCCCCTTTTAAAGATGGGCGAAACGCATCTTTTACCGGAAAGCCTTGCGTTCCCGACCGGCCCGGAGTACCTCTAACTTTGACGGAACGTTCAGTCAAAGTTAAAGCGAAGGACGCGCGCAGCCCGACCCCCGGAGAGGGACCCCCGCAGGGAACGAGGTGACCGATGGCCCACCCGCGAACGCCGCCGCTGACCCGGCGCAACTTCCTGCGCGGGGCGGGCGCCGGGCTCGCCGCCCTCGGGACCGGGACGCTGCTGGAGGCGTGCGCGCCCGCCCTGGCCGGGTCCGGCGCGGTGCCCCTGCCCCGCCCCAACCACCCGGTGACCTGGCCGGTCACCAGCGGCAACGCGGCCATCGCGAGCAACCTGGAGCCGGAGCCGGACGCGACCCTGCAGGTCTACACCTGGGTCGCGTACATCAACCAGGACGTGGTCAACAGCTTCGCCAAGAAGTACAAGTGCAAGGTCCAGATCACCACGTTCAACACGATGAACGAGGCGCTGGCCAAGCTGCGCAGCGGCCTCAGCTACGACGTACTGGTCGGCGCCACCGTCGACACGCTCGGCCCGCTCATCCAGTCCGGGGTGCTCCAGCCGCTGAACCACTCCTACCTGCCGAACATCAGCCAGGCCTGGCCGGACTTCAGCAACCCGTACTACGACCGCGGCTGGCGCTACACGGTGCCGTACACGATCTACACCACCGGCATCTCGTGGCGGAAGGACCTGGTCTCGGAGAACCCGTACACGATGAAGAACCCGTGGTCGCTGCTGTGGAACCCCAAGTACAAGGGCAAGACCGCGATCCTCGACGACTACCGCGAGGGCATCAGCCTCGGGCTGATGAAGAACGGGCTCTACGACCTCAACACCACCGACCGCGGCCAGATCACCCGCTCCCGGCGGTCGCTGGAGGAGCTGACCAGCACGGTCAACGTGCGGATCGACAACAACGACTACACCGAGGTCCCGACGGCCGAGACCTGGATCCACCACGCCTGGTCCGGTGACATGGCCGCGGCTGGCTCGTACATGCCCAAGGGCGTCAGCGTCGACACCGTCGGCTACTGGTTCCCGGCCGACGGGCGCGGCCCGGTCGCCAACGACACCAACGTGATCCTGCGCTCTGCCACCCACCCGGTGCTCGCGCACCAGTTCCTCAACTACTTCCTCGACCTGCCCAACGTCCTCAACAACATCAGCTTCAACGGCTATATGCAGCCGCTGACCGGGGTCACCCCCCAGGTCCTGGTCAAGGAGCAGATCCTGCCCAAGGCGCTGCTGTCGACGGTGGTGCTGCCGTCCTACTTCCGCCGGGGCGTGGCCGAGCTGCAGCTCCCGGTCGACGCGGACGCGCTCTGGCAGCAGGCCTGGCTCGTGGTCAGCAACGGAATTTAGGCGGTGCCGATGACGACCCAGCAGCTCCCCGCCCAGCGCCCCGCCACGGCCGCCGTCCGCCGGCACCGGGGCCGGCCCCGCAACCTGTTCTGGATGGCGCTGGCCGCGCCCGGCCTGCTCTGGCTGGTGCTGCTGTTCATCGTGCCGTTCTACGCGGTGCTGGCCATCGGGATGGGCCAGCTGAACCGGCTGTACGAGACGCCGATCGCGGTCTGGAATCCGTTCGGCTGGAGCCTGGCCAACGTCATCGACGTGGCCAAGGACATCGCCGGCAGCACCTCGTTCGCGGGCCCGATCATCGTCCGGACGATCATCTACGTCGCCGTCGCGTCGCTGCTGTGCCTGGTCATCGGCTACCCGGCCGCCTACTTCGTGGCCCGGTTCGCCGGCCGCCGCAAGGGCCTGTTCCTGCTGCTGCTGGTCGCCCCGTTCTGGATCAGCTACATGATGCGGATGCTGGCCTGGATCGACCTGCTGCAGGCCAACGGCTACGTCAACAAGGCGCTGGCCTTCGTCGGCCTGACCTCGACCGCCCACCCGGTCAACTGGCTGGGCGGCAAGTCGGTGGCGGTGGTGCTCGGCCTGGTCTACGGCTACATCCCGTACCT